>NZ_CP123228.1:0-604382 GCF_029855045.1 Piscinibacter sp. XHJ-5 | reverse complement strand
GCGCCAGCGATTCGGAAAGCCCTTCTGGCTGAACATCAGCCGGTACACGGGCTGCGGCCAGGTCAGGAAATCGAACGCCTGGTAACGGTCGAGACCGTGGCTGCGCAGGTCGACCTCATGGATGGACAACCCGTCGGGCTTGAGCGCCTGGGCAACGTCGCGGGCGGTGCCGGCCAGGTTGTCGACATGCTCGAGCACCGCGCGGGAGATCACCAGGTCGTACCGGCGAGAGGCGCCCGAGAGGCCGTCGCGCGAGACGAAATAGCCGATCGCCTCGGGATTGAAGCCGCTGGCAGGCTTTCCGGATTCGACGAAGGCGGCGTTCGCGCGCTCGCGCTCACGCGGCCCCAGCGAGGCGAGCAGCTGCTCGTAAACGCGCAGGTTCTTCTCGGAGGCGGTGTGCAGCGGAAAGCGGTCGAAGCAGTGGACCGACCCGGCGCCGTGGGCGTACAGCAGCAGCGCCACGCCGAGGATGTCGCCCGGTCCGTACTCGAGCACGCGCTTGCCCTGCAGAAAGGCGGCGAACTGCTCGTCGCTCAGGTCGAGCTGCCGGCGGTAGTCGTGGAAGCAGGCAATGAAGTACTCGGCGATCTGCGCCGCCGTCTGCTCCTGCTCGCCGCGCCCCGTCTCGTGGGTGAGCTTCATGTACAGCGCCGGCGCGAACCGCGCGAGCTGGTTCGACAGCACCGCTTTCGCGAACAGCACGACGTCCTTGGCGCGGTTTTCCGAGTACAAGCCTGGCCTCCCCCTGTGGAACCGGCAAGTCTAGGGGGACTCGGGCAGGCCAGCCATCCCTTGCCCGAGCGGTTCGGGAAGGAATGCACTGGCCATCTGCGCGCCGCGGGGCGGCGCGCAGCGCTCGCGTGTTACGGCGCCGCCTGCAGCGCGCCGGCCTTGAGTGCCGACGAGAAGGACCGCAGCGTGATCGGCTTGGGCGCGTCCTTGGTGTAGGCGGAGTCGAGCACACTGGCCAGGCCGATCTGCGCCTGCAGGGTCGCGTTGGGCCAGAAGTTGGGCGTGCTCACGTTGTCGGCACCGCTGAAGTTGCTTGCCACCGACGTGACGTTGCCCTGCTGCACCGCGTTGCCGCTGGCGAAGCCGCCGGCCAGCAGCTGCGGGCTGCCCGTGCCCGCGAACAGGTTGGCCGTCAGCTTGACCGACTGCGTGCCCCCGGGCGCCGCGATGAACGTGCCGCCCGAGCGTGTCATCACCACCGTGTTGTGCGACATCTCCAGCGTGTTCACCGGCTTGTTCAGCCCCTCCTGCCCGTACGCGATGGCGATCGAGTTGTCCGCGTTCGGCCCCTTGTGGAACAGGTTGCCGCGCAGCACCACCACCCCGCCGTTGGGAAAGTCCGCCAGGTAGCTCGACGTGCCCGTGGGCCCGTCCATGAAGTAGCTGTTCTCGATCGTCGTCTGCTTGGCCCGGCTCTTCAGGTTGTGCCCGATCTTGGCCTCGTGGAAGTAGCTCGCGCTGACCGTCAGCCGCTCCACCGGCCCGATGTACAGGTTGTGCGTGTAGCCGTCGCCGAAACCGTTGCGCGCAAACTCGCTGCGCTCGATCGTGATCGTGCCCGTGTCCCCGCCCAGGATGCCGTTCTCGTTGTCGAAGAAGCCCGAGTTCTTCACCGTCAGGTTAGGCCCCTCGGCGCGGATGCCCGCCCCGTTCTCGTCGGGCACCTTCGCGTCGTGGAACTCCACGCTGTCGACCGTGACGTTGCTGCCCCCGATCACCCAGATGCCCTTGCCCTGCGCGTTCCTGCCCGCGGCGAACAGCCGTGCGCGTCCGCCCGTGCCGCAGATCGTCAGGCTGCTAGCCGACCAGGTGGCCACGTCCCCGCTGTAGTCGCCGGCCGTGATCTTGATGACGTCACCCGTCTGCGCCACCGCTGCGGCCGCGCTGGGCACCGCGTAGGTCTTGCCAGGGCCCACCAGCAGCACGCGCCCCGTGGCCGTGTCGCACGCCGTCGTCCCAGGCGCCGGGGCCGGCGCCGGCGTCGGCGCAGGGGTCGGTGCAGGCGTCGGCGCGGGTGTGGGCGCCGGCGTCTGGACCTCGCAGCGCTTGACCGTCATGTAGGCCGGGTCCTTGCCGAAGAACGTGTTGGTGCACTGGCCGCCGTTGGTGACCGACTTCTCTACCCAGCGGGTGTCGGTGCCGTAGCGCACGGTCTGCGTCCCGCTCACGGTGAAGGACTGCTTCTCGTTGGCGATCCAGGTCCAGGACGGTGCAGGTGCAGGCGCGGGAGCAGGGGCAGGCGCAGGCGCCTGAACCTCGCAGCTCTTGACCGTCATGTACGCGGGATCGCTGCCGAAGAAGCTGTTGGTGCACTGGGCCGAGCCGGTGATGGTCTTTTGAACCCAGCGCGTGTCGGCGCCGTAGCGCACGACCTGCGTTCCGCTGACGCTGAACGACTGGCCTTCGGTGGCGACGCGGGTCCACGTCGCGGTCGTGCCGGCGACCGCCATCGCGTGGGCGCGCTCGGATGTGTCACTGCCGTCGGTGGTCGCGACGTCGTCGCTGCCTCCGCCACACGCCGCGAGGGCGAGGCAAGCGATCAATTGGCCGGCGGCCGATGCGAGGGGATTGACTGCAAATTTCATGTCCAACGAGTCCTGGTAGGTCGACCCATCCCCCGCGCCGCCATTTCGCGGCGTGTGCAAGAGGGTCGGTGATGCAACGGGTTTGTGTTTGTTCGACGCGCGGCTTCTCTGTCCGCGTGCTCAAGGTTTCTGGATCGCGCCGCTGACGCGGCTGCTGCCGGTGACGGCGCGCAAGGTGAACGGCTGCGGCGCATCGTTCGTGTAGGCGGGGTCGAGCACACTGGCCAGGCCGATCTGCGCCTGCAGGGTCGCGTTGGGCCAGAAGTTGGGCGTGCTCACGTTGTCGGCACCGCTGAAGTTGCTTGCCACTGACGTGACGTTGCCCTGCTGCACCGCGCTGCCGCTGGCGAAGCCGCCGGCCAGCAGCTGCGGGCTGCCCGTGCCCGCGAACAGGTTGGCCGTCAGCTTGACCGACTGCGTGCCCCCGGGCGCCGCGATGAACGTGCCGCCCGAGCGTGTCATCACCACCGTGTTGTGCGACATCTCCAGCGTGTTCACCGGCTTGTTCAGCCCCTCCTGCCCG
Organism: Piscinibacter sp. XHJ-5; assembly: GCF_029855045.1. Taxonomy (GTDB): domain Bacteria; phylum Pseudomonadota; class Gammaproteobacteria; order Burkholderiales; family Burkholderiaceae_C; genus Albitalea. The sequence continues at coordinate 601,259 of NZ_CP123228.1, read as the reverse complement.
TACGCGATGGCGATCGAGTTGTCCGCGTTCGGCCCCTTGTGGAACAGGTTGCCGCGCAGCACCACCACCCCGCCGTTGGGAAAGTCCGCCAGGTAGCTCGACGTGCCCGTGGGCCCGTCCATGAAGTAGCTGTTCTCGATCGTCGTCTGCTTGGCCCGGCTCTTCAGGTTGTGCCCGATCTTGGCCTCGTGGAAGTAGCTCGCGCTGACCGTCAGCCGCTCCACCGGCCCGATGTACAGGTTGTGCGTGTAGCCGTCGCCGAAACCGTTGCGCGCAAACTCGCTGCGCTCGATCGTGATCGTGCCCGTGTCCCCGCCCAGGATGCCGTTCTCGTTGTCGAAGAAGCCCGAGTTCTTCACCGTCAGGTTAGGCCCCTCGGCGCGGATGCCCGCCCCGTTCTCGTCGGGCACCTTCGCGTCGTGGAACTCCACGCTGTCGACCGTGACGTTGCTGCCCCCGATCACCCAGATGCCCTTGCCCTGCGCGTTCCTGCCCGCGGCGAACAGCCGTGCGCGTCCGCCCGTGCCGCAGATCGTCAGGCTGCTAGCCGACCAGGTGGCCACGTCCCCGCTGTAGTCGCCGGCCGTGATCTTGATGACGTCACCCGTCTGCGCCACCGCTGCGGCCGCGCTGGGCACCGCGTAGGTCTTGCCAGGGCCCACCAGCAGCACGCGCCCCGTGGCCGTGTCGCACGCCGTCGTCCCAGGCGCCGGGGCCGGCGCCGGCGTCGGCGCAGGGGTCGGTGCAGGCGTCGGCGCGGGTGTGGGCGCGGGTGTGGGCGCGGGCGCCGGCGCCGGCGGCGGCCCACCGACAGGGGGCGCCGCTTCTGCCTCGCCCGACCCGCCTCCACCGCATCCCGTGAAGACCACCGCCTGGAACACCGCCATGGCCAAGGCCGCCCGCGTCGACCGCATCCTCATCGCATCACCCCCATGTGTTGTTCATCGCCCTGGGGCGACGCACGATCATGCAGGACCATGAGGCGGGCAATGCCGGCCGACCCGAGCGACAAGGCCTTGGCGGCCCGAAGGACGCCAAGGCGCAGGAAGCGGGCAGGCCGGCTCGGCACGTCACTTCAGCTTGAAGACCCAGGCGTTCTGGTCGATGTCGTTGATCAACGCGAACACCCCGTACTGCGGCACATAGCCCCAGCGGCCGTAGGTTCCCCACTCGGAGGCCGCGACCGTCGGTCCCGGGCCCGTGGCGACCTGCGTCCACACGTTGGTGTCCATGTCGAGCGCGTAGACGTTGCCGCCGCCGTGCCACGCCACGATGCGGTCCGCCACCGGGTCGTAGGCGATGCCCGGCGAGTTCTGCGAGGTCACGAAGCCCGGCGCATTGCTCGTCGAGATCTTCGTCATCTGGTTCGTGTTGAGGTCGATGACCTGCACGCCGTCGCCGATCATCACGAACTTGCGGCGCTTGGTGTCGATGGCCGCCGACAGGTGATAGTCGACGTACATGTCCGGTCCCAGCTTGGTGTACTTGTTCGTCTCGAGCGAGTAGCTCCAGAACCCGTACTGGTCCTTGACGTACACCAGCTTGCTCACGGAGTCGTACACCGCCATCGTGCCGTGGCTGCGCACCGGCGACGACGACACGTTCAGCGTCCACTTCTTGCCGACGAAGTCGTAGGTCCAGGTCGCCGGATCCATGTAGCCGCACGGCGTCATGGAGCCGCCCACGCTGAACATCTTGTCGGCATGGGTCATGTAGGCCAGGCCGTCATAGGTGTGGCGCGACACGGGCGTGCCGTCGGGAAGCGAAGAGACGCAGTTCGACGAGGACGTCTGCGGGCTGGGATCGACGATGCGCTTGACCGACAGGCTGGCCAGGTCGAGGGCATAGACCTCGTTGCCCCAGTAGTTGGCGTGGCCACCGCCCCAGACGATCATCCGGCTGCGTGCCGCGTCGACCGTGGCGCCACCCCAGGCGCGAACCACGTCGGCCGGGTTGCCCTGAGGCAGCGCGGCAGGCAGCACCGAACGGATCTTCGTGTTCGGCAGTTCCATCCACTTGCCCGGTTGCAGGTTGGCGATGGAGGTGGGAGCCGGGGCGGGTGCCGGGGCGGGTGCCGGGGCGGGTGCCGGGGCGGGTGCCGGTGCCGGTGCCGGTGCCGGTGCCGGTGCCGGTGCCGGTGCCGGTGCCGGGGCCGGGGCCGGAGCGGGTGCCGGAGCCGGAGCCGGAGCCGGTGCCGGAGCCGGAGCCGGAGCCGGAGCCGGAGCAGGCGCCGGTGCCGTCGTCGACGCCACGTCGCACTCCTTCACCACGCCGTACAAGGGGTCCTTGCCGAAGAAGGTGTTCGTGCACTGGCCCGAGCCGGACATGGTCTTGGAGACCCACGAGCTGCCGGAGCCATAGCGGACGGTCCGCGTGCCGGAGACGGAGAACGATTGCTTTTCGAGCGCGATCCTGGTCCAGCTCGCCGGCGCGGGGGCCGGTGCCGGGGCAGGCGCCGGCGCCGGTGCCGGGGCGGTCGCCGAGGTGGCGACCTCGCACGCCTTGACGGTCATGTAGGCCGGGTCGGTGCCGAAGAACGCGTTGGTGCACTCACCGCCGCTGGTGACGGTCTTCTGGACCCAGCGGCTGTCGCTGCCGTAACGCACGACCCGCGTGCCGCTCACGGTGAAGGACTGGCCTTCGGTGGCGATCCGGGTCCAAGACGTCGGCGCGGGCGCGGGTGCCGGGGCGGGCGCCGGAGCCGGAGCCGGCGCCGGAGCAGGCGCCGGGGCCGGGGCGGGTGCAGGTGCCGGAGCCGGAGCCGGAGCGGGTGCAGGTGCCGGAGCCGGAGCGGGTGCCGGAGCCGGGGCGGGTGCCGGAGCACTCGTGCCGCGCGGCTGGACGCTCCACACGGGCTGGTCGTTGTAGCCGGCGAGCTGTTCGGCCCAGTTCGAGGCCGAGGTGATGCGGCTCCACGCCTGGGCGGCGCCGCTCGCGCCGTGGTCCACCGCATAGGAGATGGCGGGCATCATGTTGCCCCAGTAGCCCACCGGCGAGGTCGGGTAGCCGCTTTCCAGCGGCTCACCCGTGTTGCCCGAGGTGCCCAGCCCCATCGAGCGCGCCACCGCGCCCCACGAGCTGTACCACGGCCCCGTGCCGCTGACGAAGTTCGCCGCGTTGCTCGGCGCCACGTTCATCGTGTACTGCGCCGCATAGCGGTACGAGTACTCGCTGTCGCCGCTGCCGCCCAGGCGCCCCACCACCGCCTTGTACTTCCACGCCAGGAACGCGTCGAGCTTGCTCAGCTGCGCGCTGTCGTACACCTGCAGCTCCTTCAGGTAGCCGAACGCGCCCGTGAAGAAGTCGTCCATCCACGACGCGGCCGACCACGGGTCGCTGCTCGTGTAGTGCTGGTACGGCTCGACAATGCCCAGCGGGTTGTTGGCCGTGGCCACATAGCGGCCGTGGTAGTGGTTGATGTTCTCGTTGACGCTGCCCACGAACTCCGCGTGCAGCGCGTCCTCGTCGGGCGTGATCGCCGCGGCCTGCACCAGCGAGCGCAGCGCCCACGCCGCCCCGCGCGTGGCGTTCGAGCCCGTGGCCGTCTCGATCACCCCCTTGCTGAACTTGCGGATGTTGTCGCTGTTCTTCAGGTAGTTGGCCGTGGCCAGCAGCTGCGCCTCTTCCAGGTAGTAGTTCCAGCCGCTGAGCAGGTACGCCATGTAGCCCATCGACGGGTGGTGCGGCGAGTCGTACACGGGCGGCGCCGTGCCCGAGGGCGTGGGCGTGTACGCGCCCGTGCTCGACGAGCCGATGCCCACCACCCCCGAGCCGTCGCTCATCACCAGGTTCGGATGGCTGCTGAAGCGCAGCGGCCGGTTCGTCGTCTCGTCGCGGTAGTGAATCCCGTAGCGCCCGGCCGCATAGCCGTTGATCAGCACCGCGCGCAGCGCCCGCGGATCGCCCCCGCTGGTCAGGTACGCCACGTCCCACTCCGGCAGCAGCCCGATCGCCGGGTCGTAGCCCGTGGCGCCCATGTCGCTCTGGAAGTTCGACTGCGCCAGCGGCGTGTAGCTCGTCACCAGGCGCGAGAACAGCGTGCTGCTCGCACTCGTGTTGCCCCGGTAGTTCGGCACCATGCGCGTGCCCACCAGGTACGCCGTGTTATGCCGCGGCGTCACCTGCGGATCGGCCCCACCGTGCCAGTGTGTCAGCGTCGTGCCGCTGGCCAGCACCGCGCGCTGGTGGTTCAGCAGGCTCAGCCCCTGGCTGAAGCGCTGCGTGCCCCCCAGCGTGAACGTGGCCGTGCCGCTCTTGGCCGTCGGCGCGCTGACCTTCAGGTAGCCGTTCTCGATCCACGGCATCACCTCACGCGCCCCCTTGTACGCGCGCACCTCCAGCCATGCCACCAGGTGCGCATCCCCGCCGATGGCCTTGCGGTACGTGAACGCCGACATCTCCGGGCCGCTGACCACCGTCTGCGCCGGCGTGTCCCAGTCGCCCGCGCTCCAGCCCGCCGTGCCGAACGAGCCAAACTGCACGCTCGCCGTCACCCCCGTGGCCTTCAGGTCCGCCGTGCTCACCGCCGCCGTGGCCGCCGGAGCGCTCGCCACGCTCAGCCCGATCGTCTTCCACGTGTTGGCCGTCAGGTCCGTGTGCCCCGACAAAATCGCAAACTTCGCGCTCCCGTCCGGCCACCGGTTCTTCACCACGAACTGCATCGTGCCCGCGCTCGCGCTCAGCACCGACCCGTTCGGCACCTGACCCTGCTTCAGCGCCTGGCCCACCGTGTACGGCAGACCCGTGCCACCTGCCGCGCTCTTCAGGTCGAGCGACAGGGTCGACGATGCTGCATCGGTGGTCGCGAGCGCTTGAACGCGCCCGTCGCCCGAGGTCGTCGAATCCGTCGACTGGCTGGTGCTTGCCGCATCGACAGCCGTGGCCTGGGATGTGGAAGCGCTCTGCCCCCCTCCCATGCCCTCGCCACCGCCGCAGCCCGCCGCGATCAGACAGGCAACCGCCTGCGCGACCGCCAAGGCGGTCTTATTCATCTGGAACTTCATTCCCCAACGTCCTTCGATCTATTTCATTCACTCGCCACCGTTGCGGCGAGCGAGGGCGCGAGCAGGACCGGGCGAGAGGACCGAGGATCGGTCGACGCAAGAGCGTGCTTCGCGCGGTACTGCCTTGGCGTTGCCAGACAAGCGTCTGGGCACTGGTCGCCAATGCATGGTTTGCGGGCTGTACGGTATCCCCGCGAACAGGGGGGCCGGTAACGACGTCCGGTCCGTGTAACGGTTACCGCTTGTTCGTGGTGGCCCTGAGAAAGAAGTGCACGCCCCTAGCCGCAGCGCGGGTTTGCGCGGCAAGAACGGACTTTTTCAACACGTACTCCCGAGCGGGGAGGCGGTCGAAGTTGGCACACCCGAATTACAAAGGCAAACCCTTTACCGGGTCACCGTTACAGGGTGCGGGAAGGCGTCGAGGGGCGACTTTGAAAAATTGACCGAAAGGTGCCCACCAGCGTCTCGATGCGCCGGTCCCAGGTGTTGTCCTGGGCATAACGCTGGATCGCCTCGCGGTCCCAGGCGCGGACCAGCGACTGGTGGATCGCCTCTCGCAAGGCCGCTTCGTCCCCGAAGGGCACCAGGGTGCCGTACTGCTCGCTGCACACCACCTCGGCGTTGCCGCCGACCTGGGTGCTCACCACCGGCAGGGCGCAGGCCATCGCCTCGAGGAAAACGTTTGCCCAACCTTCATAGCGCGTGGCCAGCACGAAGACATCGGCCGCGGACAGGGGCGTCTTGAGCGCCTCGGGCTTCAGCGGGCCGAGGAACCGCACGTGCTCGTCGAGTTGCCGGCTTCGCACCATCTCCCGCAGGCGCTCGGTCCAGTCGCCGTCGGGGCTCGGGCCGCCGACGACGAGCAGGAGCAGCCGCGGGTGCTGCTCGAGCAATTCCGGAAGGCACTCGATGACGCGGTGGAAGCCCTTGCGCTCGCCGACGCCGCCGACCGAGACCAGCACCTCGGCGTCGGGCGCGATGCCCAGCGCCTCGCGAGCGCCGGCCCTCGGCACGCGGTGGAACTTGTCGAGGTCGATGCCGTTGCCGATCAGCATCGACTCTCCCGGCTTCGCGCCGAGCTCGATGCCGACCTGCCGCAGCGCGGCCGACACCGCGATCACCCTGGTCGCGTGCTGCAGCGCGCGGCTCATGCGCCGACGGAAGGGCTCGATGCGGCGCAGCCGCTCCTCCTTGCCGCGCAGCGTGACGACGAAGGGCAGCCGGCACCACCTGGCCAGCAGGTAGCCCGCATACCCGTCGGGATACGCGAAATGCACGTCGAGCAGGTCCGCGCGCCCCTCTCGCTGCAGGCGGCGCACGATGGGCCAGCTCGCCAGCGCGATCGACAGGCCGTCGAAGCGCCGCAGCAGGCCCGGCAGCGCGAAGAAGCGGGGGCGGCGAATCTCGATGCCGTCGACCTTCTCGAAGCGCGGCCGGTCGGGCCGGTATTCGGGCTTCCAGCGTCGCAGAAGACCTTGCAGCGGAAACCAGGGTTGGGGCGAGATCACCGTCACCGGCAGATGGCGCGCGACGCGGAACATGCGTTCCTTGATGAAGACGCCGGCGATCGGATCCGGCGGCGACGGGAACAGCGTGCTGAGCACGACCAGGGCCGGTGCCGGGCGATCCATGGCTCGGGTGCGAGTCAGCCGAGCGCCGGGTAGTAGGCGCGGAACCAGGCGGCGAATCGCTCCAGCCCGACGTCGATCGGCGTCGTCGGACGAAAGCCCACCCACTGCGCAAGCGCCTCGACGTCGGCGTAGGTGGCCGGCACGTCGCCGTCCTGCATCGGCAGCAGCCGCAGCTGCGCCTTGCGCCCGAGGCAGCGCTCGAGCGTCGAGATGAACTCGAGCAGGGGCACGGGCGCGCTGTTGCCGATGTTGAATACCCGCGACGGGGCGTCGTGTCCCACGCCGCCGCCGGCCGGAGGCGGTTCGGGGACACGGTCGACCACGCGCACGACCCCCTCGGCGATGTCGTCGATGTAGGTGAAGTCGCGCGACATCTGCCCGTGGTTGAAGACGTCGATGGGCCGGCCCTCGAGGATCGCCTTCGAGAAGCTGAAGTACGCCATGTCGGGCCGGCCCCAGGGGCCGTAGACGGTGAAGAAGCGCAGGCCCGTGGTGGGCAGCCGATACAGATGGCTGTAGGTGTGCGCCATCAGCTCGTTGGCCTTCTTGGTGGCGGCGTACAGGCTCACCGGGTGATCCACGGGGTCGGATTCCGCGAACGGCATCTTCGTGTTGCCGCCGTACACGCTGGAGCTGCTGGCGTACACCAGATGCTCCACGCCGTGGTGGCGGCAGCCTTCGAGCACATTGACGAAAGCGGCCAGGTTGCTGCTGGCGTAGGCGTGCGGATTCGTCAGCGAGTAGCGCACGCCGGCCTGCGCGGCCAGGTGGATCACCCGCCGGCAGCGCCCGTTGGCGAACAACGCGGCCGTGGCCTCGCGGTCCGCGAGGTCGATGCGCTCGAACTGGAAGTTCGCATGCCGGCCCAGCTGCGCGAGCCGGGCCGCCTTCAGGGACGGGTCGTAGTAGTCGTTCAGGTTGTCGACGCCGAGCACTTCATCGCCGCGCGCGAGCAGGCGCTCGCAGGTGTGCATGCCGATGAAGCCGGCGGCGCCGGTCACCAGGACCTTCATTTCGCCGTGCCGCGCCCGATGCCCATGTACTCGATGCCCATCGCCTGCACCAGGCGCGGCTCGTACAGGTTGCGTCCATCGATGACGACCGGTTGCCGCAGCAGGGACTTGATGGCCTCGAAGTCGGGGCTCCTGAACTCTTTCCAGTCGGTGACGATGATCAGCGCGTCGGCGCCTTCGAGCGCTTCGGCCTGACTTTGCGCGAACGTGATGCCCTTCATGCCGGCGAATGCCTGCTGTGCCGCCGTCACGGCCACCGGGTCGTAGGCCGTGACGACCGCGCCGCGGCGGATCAGCTCGGCGATGATCACCCGGCTGGGCGCTTCGCGCATGTCGTCGGTGTTGGCCTTGAACGCCAGCCCCCACACGGCGAAGCGCTTGCCGTCGAGGTTGGCGCCGAACCGGGCAACGACCTTGTCGACCAGCACGAGCTTCTGCCGCTCGTTGGCGGCCTCCACGGCCTTGAGCACCGCCAGGTCGTGGCCTTCGCGCTGCGCGGTCGCGATCAGCGCCTTCACGTCCTTGGGAAAGCACGAGCCGCCGTAGCCGGCGCCCGCGTAGAGGAAGTGATGGCCGATGCGGGGGTCGCTGCCGATGCCCTTGCGCACCCATTCGATGTCGGCCCCGACCTTCTCGGCCAGCAGCGCCAGCTCGTTCATGAAGCTGATGCGCGTGGCCAGCATGGCGTTGGCGGCGTACTTGGTGAACTCGGCGCTGCGCACGTCCATCACGATCAGCCGATCGTGGCTGCGCGTGAACGGCGAGTACAGCGCGCGCATCAGCAGCACCGCATCCTCGTCGTCGGCGCCGACGATGACGCGGTCGGGGCGCATGAAGTCGTCGACGGCGGCGCCCTCCTTGAGGAACTCGGGGTTGGACACCACCGCGAACCCGACCGCGACGTCGCGCCGCGCGAGCTCTTCGGCAATGGCGCCTCGAACCAGGTCGGCGGTGCCCACCGGCACGGTGCTCTTGTCGACGACGACCTTGTGATCCGTCATGAAGCGGCCGATGTTGCGGGCCGCCGCCACGACATGGCTGAGGTCGGCGGAGCCGTCTTCGTCGGGCGGCGTTCCGACGGCAATGAACTGGATGGTTCCGTGCGCCACGGCCCGCGGCACGTCGGTGGTGAAGCGCAGCCGCCCCGCCTTCACGTTGCGGGCGACCAGGACATCGAGTCCGGGCTCATGGATGGGAATGCCGCCGGCCTCGAGGATGCGGATCTTCTCCGGATCGATGTCCAGGCAGAGCACGTCGTTGCCCATTTCGGCCAGGCAGGCCGCAGACACCAGCCCCACATAGCCCGTGCCGACCACCGTCACTTTCATGGGATTCCTTCCTCAATTGCGAGATTCTGGCTTCGCCGCTGTTGCGAACGAACTCGGTATTCTCGTCGACCTTCCGGGGCGACAGCCCCCGCATTCAGGCGGTGGAAGCGGTCCGATTCAACGGTCTAGGGACTCGGTTGAACGCCGGGACATCTTTGCGTAGGCTCGCGTGCGATGGACGCCTACGAACGGCTGGGGCTGCAAGGCAGCTTGCCCACAAGCAAGGTCGAGATCGAGGCCATCGTGGCGGTGCGCGCATGAGGCCGAGGCAGCCGTGTTGATCGTCATCCTGACCTACGAGAAGCCGCTCGAGGAGATCGATGCGCTGATGTCGCGGCATGTCGCGTGGCTGAAGCGCCACTACGCCAGCGGGCTCTTCATCGCCTCCGGACGCCAGGTGCCGCGAGTGGGCGGCGTGATCCTCGCGCGCTCGGGCGATCGCGACGCGCTGGCCGCCGCGATGGGGGAGGACCCCTTCGTCAAGCACGGCGCCGCCCGGTTCGAGATCGTGGAGTTCACGCCCAGCATGACGGCGCGCGGCGCCGAGGCACTGAAGTCCCTCTGAGCCACCGGGAGGATCTTCAAGCCTCGCGCATTTACTACGCCGCGCGGCGGCGCCTCGCGACGACGGTCGCGAGCCAGGCGCCGCCGATGAGCAGCAGCGCCCAGGTCTGCGGCTCCGGGATGCCGCGCACGAACAGCGCCGCGCTCGTCATCGGATCGAAGACGTCGTCGTCCATGAACGAGCAGCAGCCGGCGGTCCACACGTACAGGTTGCGCCCGGGGTCGAAACCGGCGAAGAGGCTGCCGAACGCATGCGTGCCTGCCTGGGGCCCGGGGTCGGCGGCCCAGAATTCGAACCCTGACACATGCCCGCAGAGCACGCAGCCGAACTGCTGGATGAGGCTGCTGATCGCCGAGCCGGTCGCGTCCAGGTCCGGCCCCGAGCCCGGGCTGAGCGGATCGATGCCGGCATGCTTGAACATGGTGTTCACCTCGGTGATGGTCGCCAGGCGGAACCCGGGCACCGACTGGGCGGCTTCCGCCCAGGTCGTCCAGCCCCCGCCGCTGGACGCGGTCCAGGTCAGGCCGGTCAGCGGATCGACGAACCCGGCCCGAGGCGTGCCGTGAAAGGCCACGGCGGCCACGATGCAAAGCAGGCAGGCCCAGGGGTTGCGCAGGCGGCGCAGAACAGGAAAGCGCTTCATGTGGAGCTCCTCGCTCCCGGCCCGATGTCCCCTGAGGCAAGGATCCGGCTGGCGGCATGTGTTGTCGAGCCCTCAACCCAGGGAATGCGCACGCACGCTGTTTGCCCGCCCCACGCGGCTAAAGTCGCACCATGGCGACGCTGCTCGACCTGATCTCCCAGTACGGCGTGCTGTTCGTCTTCGCCTGCGTGCTGGTCGAGCAGGCGGGCGCGCCGATTCCAGCCTTTCCGGCCTTGCTGGTCGCCGGCTCGCTGGCGGCGGCCGGCACGCATTCGGCTGCCGCCTTTCTCGCCAGCGCGGTGGCGGCGAGCCTGATCGCGGACAGCCTGTGGTATGCCGCGGGCAAGCGATTCGGCAGCCGGGTGTTGCGCACCCTGTGCCGCTTGTCGCTGTCGCAGGACGGGTGCGTGCGCCAGACGGAGGCGATCTTCGTCCGCTGGGGCGCCCCCTCCTTGATGCTGGCGAAGTTCATCCCCGGCTTCGCGTCGGTGGCGACCGCGATGGCGGGGTCGACCGGCGTGGGTCGTGCCGCCTTCCTGGTGTACGACGGGATCGGTGCGGCGCTGTGGGCCGCCGTCGCGCTGGCCCTTGGCTGGGTGTTCGCCGCGGCCGTTGCCGACGTGCTGTTCGTCCTGGCCGAAATGGGACGCTGGGGACTCATCCTGCTGGCGGCATTCCTGGCCGCCTTCGTTGCCGCGCGGGCCTGGCGGCGCTACCGCTTCCATGCGCGCCTGCGCATGGACCGCATCTCGGTCCACGCGCTGGCGCAGATGCTCGACCGCGGCGAGTCGCCGCTGGTGGTCGACGTGCGCTCGGCACACGAGCAGGCGCAAGGCGTCATTCCCGGCGCGATGTTGTTCGGCCACCATGACTGGCCGGATGACCTGCGCCCGCCGAGCGAGAACGCCGTCGTGGTGGTGTACTGCGCCTGTCCCAACGAGGCGTCCGCCGCCCTGGTGGCTCAGAAGCTGATGCAGCGCGGGTTCAGGCAGGTGCGTCCGCTGCTGGGCGGCATCGACGCCTGGCGCGCAGCGGGCCTGGCGCTGGAGCACGGTCGCACGCCGGCGAGTGCACCGTCATCGGTGGCGCTGACTCCCTCGGGCTGAAGGTCCACGAGGTCGAGGTTCAGCGCAGCCCGCGCTCCTCGTTCCGATGCACGCCGCCGGGCTCGCGATAGCGGAAGGTGCCCATGGCCCGCGCAACGGTGCGTCCGTCGGCATCGGTGATTTCCGCTTCGCAGAAGCAGACCGATCGACCGCCCCCCGTGGCGCGCCCGGTCGCCGTGAGCCGGCCCGTCGCCGGGCTCATGAAGGCGACGTGGATGTCGATGGTGACGACCTCGCGCGCGAACCCGATGCGGCTCAACGCCGCATTGGCCATGGCGTTGTCGAGCAGCGTCATCACCACCCCGCCGTGACCCCCGCCGTGGTTGTTGAGCAACTCGGGGACCAGGTCGACCGCGACGACGGCCTCGCCGTCGGCCACGCGGACGCGCCGCGCGCCCAGCCACGCAAGGAAGGGAATGGGGCGCTCCGCAGAGGCCTGGCTGAGGGCAGCGTCGCTCATTCCGGCTTGAACCCGCTCTCGTCGAGCATCGTCTTCTCTCTTGCGAACTGCGCCTCTGCATAGGCCCGATACGCCGGCCCCGTCCGGTAGTGCGGAGTCAGGTCGAACTCGTCCACCATGCGCCGGTACTCGGGATCGTCCATCGCCTTCTTGAACGCCGCATGCAAGCGGGCGCCGATGGCAGGATCCAGGTTCTTCGGCGCGACCAGCCCGATCGCCGATTCGATGACCAGATCGTGGCCCAGCTCCTTCACCGTCGGCACCTGCGGCCAGCGCTTCAGGCGCTGCTCGGTGAAGGTGGCCAGCAAGCGCACCTTGCCCGAAGTCGCCATCGGACCGAACCCGGGATCGCCGTAGACGTCGAGGTGGTGGCCGAGCAGCGCCTGGAACGCCTCGCTGCCGCCCTTGAACGGAATGAGGTTGAACTGCGCACCGGCCGCCTTCGCCAGCCGCTCCGCGTAGATGCGGTTGACGCTGATCGCACCGACGTTGCCCCAGCTGATGGCGCCCGGCCGCGCCTTCGCATCGGCCAGCAGCTCGGACAGCGTCTGCCACTTCGCGTCGGCGGCGACGCTCACGGCGGTGGCCAGCCCGGCCAGACCGATGAGGTAGCTGAAGTCCTTCAGTGGATGCCATGCGGTCTTCATCAGGAGCGGCTGGCGTATCACCGAGTTGTGCATCACCGCGATCGTGTAGCCGTCGCTCTCGCTCATCGTCGTGAGGCTGGCGGTTCCGGTCACGCCGCCGCCGCCCGGCTTGTGCATCAGCACGATGGGCTGCCCGAGGTCCTGCGCCGCCGCGTTGCACAGCGCGCGCAGGATGGGGTCGAACGAGCCGCCGGGCGGAAACGGCAGGATCAGCGTGATCGGCTTGCTCGGGAACGCGTCGGCGCGTGCCGGTCGTGCCGCCGTGACGCCGGCCGCAGCGGCCGCCGCGGCGAAGAGGCGGATCAGGGCGTCGCGCCGCTCGATGCCGGTGCAAGGGATCTCATCGCGAAAGCTCATCGTGGGTCTCCTCTGTGGTCGGGTGCGGCAGGTAGCGAAAAGAGCCGATGGCCCGGGCGACCAGCCGGCCGCCTTCGTCGACCACGCTGGCCTCGCACAGGGCCACGGTGTCGTCCACGGCCAGCACGGCGCCGTCGGCGGTGAGCCGGCCATGCCCCGGCCGGACGAAGGTGCTGTTCATCGAAAGCGTGACGGCCGTCATCTCGAAATCGACCTGCGACACGGCCGCGCTGGCCATCGCGACATCGAGCAAGGTCGCCACGATGCCGCCATGCATGGCGCCGATGACGTTGCCGAACTCGGGCCGCGCATCGACGACCAGCCGAGCACGGCCGCCCTCGGAATACTCGCGGCGCACGCCGAGCAGCCGCGTGAACGGCACGCCGGCGAAGGCATGGCGGCGCGCCGTGCCCGCGGCCTCGCGGGTCATGCCGCAGCCTGGCGGGCCTGCGCCCGCAACTGCATCTTCAGCACCTTGCCGGCGGCCGACAGAGGCAGCGCGGCGATGAACTCGATGCTGCGCGGGCACTTGTAGCCCGCGAGCTCGCGCCGGCACCAGCTCACCAGCTCATCGCGCAGCGCGGCTTCGCGGCCGGCGTGCGAGGCGCGCAGCACCACCACCGCGTGCACGGCCTCGCCCCATCGCGCATCGGGGATGCCGATGACCGCGGCGTCGGCCACCGCCGGATGGCCGCGCAGGGCGGCCTCGACCTCCGCCGGATAGACGTTCTCGCCGCCGGAAATCACCATGTCCTTCAGCCGGTCGGCGATGCTCAGATAGCCGTCGGCGTCCATGCGCCCGCCGTCGCCGGTGTGGAACCAACCGTCGCGCAGCGCCTGGGCGGTCGCGTCCGGCTGCGCCCAGTACCCACGCGTGACCATCGGACCGCGCACGACGATCTCGCCCACCGTGCCGCGCGGCACGTCGCGACCCAGCTCGTCGACGACGCGGATCTCGGCGCCCAGCCCGGCGCGACCCACCGACGCCAGCCGGCCGCTTTGCCGCGCCTGCGCGGTGTGGTTGGCCGGCAGGTTGATGCACACCGCGCCCGCCGTCTCGGTGAGCCCGTAGGCCTGGAAGAACTCGGCATGCGGCCAGGCGGCCAGCGCGCGGTCCAGCAGGTCCGGCGGCATCGGCGCCGCGCCGAAGGCGATGCGGTCCAGGCCCTTCGCGCGCGCCGCATCGAACGACGGATCGTCGAGCAGCGACTGCAGCATGCTCGGCACGACGATGATGTCGGTGACGCCATGACGCTCGATCGCGTCGATGATCGCCGGCGCGCGGAACTGCGGCATCGTGATGCAGCCGCCGCCGACGATGCTCTGCCCGATCAGCCGCCCCAGCCCGGCAACGTGGAACATCGGCGCGACCAGCAGCGTGACGCTGTCCGGCGAGTTGTTCAGCTCGGCGCCGCGCGTCATCGAGGCGCACCAGAAGTTTGCGTGCGACAGCATCACGCCCTTGGCCCGGCCGGTCGTGCCACCGGTGTAGAGGATGGCGGCGAGGGCGTCGCCGCCGCTGCGGCTGTCTTCCAGCGGCTCGAGGTCTTGCGCCTGCGACGCCAGCGCTGCAGCGGGCAACGCGTCCACGATGTCCTGCAGCTCACCCGTGGCGCGCGCCAGCGAGGCGTCGACCAGCAGCAGCCGGGCGCCGCAATCGCCCAGCGCGTGGCGCAGCTCGGCCACGCTCCAGCGCACGTTCAGCGGGCACGCCACCGCGCCCAGCCACCAGCAGGCGAACAGCTGAACGACGAGCGCATCGTTGTTCGGCGACAGCATCGCGACCCGGTCGCCGGCGCGCACGCCGCGCGCCTGGAGCGCCGCCGCCGCGCGCCCGATCTCGTCGACCAGCTCCGCGAAGTTCAAGGCGCGCCCGCCTTGGGCGCCGAGATGGCGCAGGGCGACCTTGCCCGGATGCCGCTGCAGCGCGCGATGCAAGCCTTGCGTCAGATACATCGGTCAGTCCTTGTCTTCATTCTTCGTTCGCGCAAGCCCTTTCGGCCCAATCTCGCTAACGCCGCGTCGCAGCCCAGGCCGCGCCGAAGTCGCGCGGCCCCGATAGCGAGATGCCGCCGTCCACCGGCAGCACCACCCCCGTGATGTAGGCGCCCAGCGGCGAGCTGAGCACCATCGCCATGCCGGCGATGTCCTCCACGCTGCCGTAGCGGCGCAGCGGCACGCGGGCCGTCATGCGTTCACGCTCCTCGTCGTTGGGTGCCAGCCGGCGTATGCCTTCGGTGCCTTCGATCGGCCCCGGCACGATCGAGTTGACGCGGATGCCGTCGCCGCCCCATTCCATCGCCAGCGTGCGCGTGAGCATGTCGACGCCGGCCTTGGCGGCGCACACGTGCGCCTGGTACGGCGTCGGCACGAAGGCCTGCGACGCCGAGATGCTGATGACCGACGCGCCCGGCTTGCGCAGGAATTCGTGGGCGCCGCGCAGCACGTTGAAGGTGCCCAGCAGGTCGATGTCGACCACCGTCTTGAAGCCGTTGGCCGACATGCCGAGCGCCGGCGCGAGGAAGTTGCCCGCCGCGCCCGACACCAGCACGTCGATCGGCCCGAAGCGCGCATGTGCCTGCTTCAGCGCATCGGCCACCGCGGCGGCGTCGCGAACGTCGGCGCTGTAGCCTTCGGCCGCGCCGCCGTGGGCGCGCAGTTGCGCGAGCGCCGTCGCGATGCGCTCCGCCGAGCGGCTGAGAATGGCTACCGAAGCGCCGTGCCGCGCGAACGCGTCGGCGATGCCGAGGTTGATGCCGCTGCTGCCGCCGGCGACGAACACCGTGCGGCCCTTGAAGTCGAATGTCATGGTCATGGGGCAACCTCCGTGCTGCGCACTCCGGTGTGAGCCGCTTCGGGCGTGCTCATGTCGCCTCCCTCACCATGCCGCGCGCGATCACGATCTGCTGGATCTGGCTGGTGCCTTCGTAGATGCGGAAGAGGCGCACGTCGCGGTAGTAGCGCTCGATGCCGTGATCGGCCACATAGCCCGCGCCGCCGTGGATCTGCACCGCGCGGTCGGCCACGCGGCCGACCATCTCGGACGCGTAGTACTTGCAGCACGCCGCCTCGGTGCTGACGTCGTCGCCGGCATCGCGCCGGCGCGCCGCGTCGAGCACCATGGTGCGCGCCGCATACAGCTCGGTGCGGCTGTCGGCCAGCATCGCCTGCACGAGCTGGAACTCGGCAATCGGCTGCCCGAACTGCCTGCGCTCCATCGCGTAGTGCAGCGTGTCGCGCAGCAGCCGCTCCGCCACGCCGACGCACACCGCCGCGATGTGGATGCGCCCCTTGTCGAGCACCTTCATCGCCGTCTTGAAGCCGCGCCCCTCGACGCCGCCGATGACGTTGGCCACCGGCACGCGCACACCGTCGAAGACGACGTCGCAGGTGTGGGCGCCCTTCTGCCCCATCTTGCGGTCGATCCGGCCCAGCGAGATGCCGGGCGTCTTCGCGTCGACGATGAACGCCGTGATCCCGGCCGCGCCCTTCTGCTGCGGGTCGGTGCGCGCCATCAGGGTGAACATGCCGGCCTCCGGCGCATTGGTGATGAAGCGCTTGCTGCCGTCGATCACGTAGTCGTCGCCGTCGCGCCGCGCACGCGTGCGGATCGACGCCGCATCGGAGCCGGCCTCCGGCTCCGTGAGCGCGAACGAGGCGATCAGCTCGCCGCTGGCCAGCCGCGGCAGCCAGCGCTCCTTCTGCTCGGGCGTGCCGTCCATCAGGATGCCCTGCGAGCCGATGCCCACCGTCGTCCCGATCAGCGAGCGGAACGCCGGCGCGGTCTGGCACAGCTCGATCATCACCCGCGCCTCTTCCTCCATCGTGAGGCCCAGGCCGCCGTACCCCTCGGGGATGGTGAGGCCGAACAGTCCCATCGCCTTCATGTCGCGCACGATGTCGTCGGGGATGGCATCGGTCTCGGCGACAAGCTCTTCGGCGGGCACCAGCCGCTCGCGCACGAAGCGGCGCACGGTATCGAGCAGCGCGGTCAGGGTGTCGGGGTCGCGGATCATGGCGTCACACCGGGTCCCAGGTGAACACGTCGGACGAGCGGTCCAGCGCGTAGAACGAGCCGGCGAGCGCGGGCAACGCATGCTGCGCCACCGTCTCGGGCGTCCAGCCTTCGCCGCGGTGCACCGAGCGGATCGGGCGCGGCTGGCTCATCAGGAAGATCTCGTTGTTGCGCACCGCGAAGACCTGGCCGGTGGCATCGGCGCCCGCCTCGCTCGCCAGCGCAACCGCGAGCGGCGCGATCTTGGCCGGCGTCATCTGCTTCATGCGCTCGACGCGCGCCTTCTCGGCCTCGGTCTCGGTGGGGATCGAGCCGATCATGCGGCTCCATGCGAACGGCGCGATGCAGTTGGAGCGCACGTTGAACTTCTGCATGTCGAGCGCGATCGACTTCGACAGCGCCATGATCCCCAGCTTGGCCGCCGCGTAGTTGGCCTGGCCGAAGTTGCCGATCAGCCCCGAGGTGGAGGTCATGTGCACGAACGCGCCCGACTCCTGCGCCTTGAAGTGGTTCGCCGCCGCGCGGCTCACGAAGTAGCTGCCGTACAGGTGCACCTTGATGACGGCGTCGAACTCTTCGACGCTCATCTTGTGGAAGAAGCGGTCCCGCAGGATGCCGGCGTTGTTGATCACCGCGTCGACGCGGCCGTAGGTGTCGAGCGCCGCCGTCACGATGCGATTCGCCGCCGTCGGGTCGGCCACGCTGTCGGTATTCGCCGCCGCCTCCCCGCCTGCCGCGCGGATCTCGTCGACCACGCGCTGCGCCGGGCCCACGTCGTGCCCTTCGCCGGTCATCGACGCGCCGACGTCGTTGACGATCACCTTCGCACCTTCGCGTGCCATCGCCAGTGCGATGTCGCGCCCGATGCCGCCGCCGGCGCCCGTGACGATGACCACCTTGTCTTCCACCATCCTGCTCATCTCACTCTCCTGTCGGCCACTGAAAGAGGGCCGGTTGCTTGTCGAGAAATCGTCCCACCGCCGCCTTGTGCGCCGCGCTGCCGAAGCACAGCGCCTGGGCATCGGCCTCCCGCTCGAGCACCGTGTGCAGGTCGGCGGGACCCGCGGCAAGCGCGCGCTTGACCAGGCTCACCGCCAGCGGCGACGCCTGCACGAAGCTGGCTGCCAGCGCCTGCGCACGCCGCAGCACCTGGTCTTGCGGCACGAGCTCCAGCACGATGCCCAGCGCCTTCGCCTCCTCGGCGGGCACCTCGCGTGCCGACAGCATCAGCTCCTTGGCGCGTTGCACGCCCACGATGCGCGGCAGCGTGTGCCACGCGCCGAAATCGGGCACCAGGCCGAGCCGCATGAAGGACAGGCAGAAGCGCGCACGCGGCGAAGCGACGACGAAGTCGGCGGCGAGCGCCAGGCTGAAGCCGGCGCCGAACGCAGGCCCGTCCACCGCGGCGATGACCGCCCGGTCCAGGCTCAGCAGGCGCGAAAGCCAGGCATGCGCGCTCTTCATGCGCTCGCGCCAGCCGTCGTTGTCGAGCTCGGCCGCGCGGATGCCGCGCAGGTCGCCGCCGGCGCAGAACGCGCCGTCCGATCCGGCGAGCACCACCGCGCGCACGGCGCGGTCGCTCTCGATCCGGTCCATGCATTGCGCAAGCCCCGCACGCAGCTCGTCGTCGAGTGCGTTGCGACGCGCCGGGCGGTTCAGCGTGACGGTCGCGACGCCGTCCACGACCTCGAGAAGGACTGCATCCGTCATATGTTCTCCCCTTGCTGCAGCTCGCGCCACAGGATCTTGCCGGTGCTCGACTTCGGCAGCTGGTCGACGAACTGAACGAAGCGCGGCGCCTTGTAGACGGCCATCGCCTGGCGGCACCAGCCGACCAGCTCCGCGGCGGCCAACGATGCGCCGGGCTTGAGCACCACCAGCGCCTTCACCGCCTCGCCCTGGCGCGCATCGCGCGTGGCGATCACGCAGGCCTCGTGCACGGCAGGGTGGCTGTACAGCGTGTTCTCCACTTCGGCGGGCCACACCTTGTAGCCCGAGACCACGATCATTCGCTTGAGCCGGTCCTTCATGAAGAAGTAGCCGTCCTCGTCGATGCACGCCAGGTCGCCAGTGCGCAGGAAACGCAGGCCGTCGATTTCGACGAAGGCTTCGGCGGTCGCCTGCGGCTGGTTCCAGTAGCCCTTCATCACCTGCGGCGCGTGGGTGACGATCTCGCCCACCTCGCCGCGCGGCAGGGACTGCAGCGTGACCGGATCGACGATGCGCGAGTCGACGCCGGGCCCCGGCACGCCGAGCGAGCCGAGCTTGGGACGCTGCGGCGGGTTGGCATGCAGGAACGAGGCGGTCTCGGTCATGCCGTAACCCTCGTTGTAGGTGATGCCGAAGCGGCTCTGCATCGCTTCGGCGACCGCGTGCGGCATCGCGGCGCTGCCGCCGTGCACCAGCACCATGCTGCGCACCTTCTCCGGCGTGACGGCCGGGTTGGCGAAGAAGTCGATCAGCATCGCCGGCGGCGCGGCCCAGCTGGTGACGCGGTGGCGCTCGATGAGCGCGAGGGCCGCCGCGCGGTCCCAGCGCGGCAGCATCACGACGGTGGCCCCGAGCATCAGCGGCAAGTGCATCCCGTTCTGCATGCCGAGCGCATGGAACAGCGGCGCGACGCCGAGAAACACCGCCTCGCTGGTCTGGCTGCGCCAGGAGACGGCCGCGCGGTTGGCCGCCTGCAGCGTGCCGTGCGTGTGCATGCAGCCCTTGGGCCGGCCCGTGGTGCCGGACGTATAGGGCAGCACGGCAAGGTCGTCGGCGCCCGCTCGGTGCGGCAGCGGACGTTGATGCGCGCCCAGTGCCTCGCGCCACCGCATGAACCGCGGGTGGCGGATGGTCGCGGGTCGCTCGGCGATCCAGGCCGGCACGTCGAGCTCGGGATCGGCGATGAGCGCATCGGCGTACTCGATGAGCAGCGCGCGACGCAGCGCCCCGCAAGCCAGGGCGGGCGACACGCGGTCCGCGAGCTCGGCCGCGACCAGTGCGATCTGAGCGCCGCTGTCATCGATCACATGCGCCACCTCCTCGGCCGTCCACATCGCGTTCACAGGCACGACCACCGCGTCGGCGCGCAGGACCGCATAGGTCGCGACGATGAACTGCGGGCAGTTCTGGCTGAAGAGCAGCACGCGATCGCCCTGCCGCACCTGCGCCTCGCCTTGCAGCCAGCCCGCCAGCGTCTCGGCCTGCCGCACCAGCTCGGCATACGTGAGCACGCTGCCGTAGAAGCGCACGGCCGGCTTGTCGGGGAAGCGGCGCGCCGACTCCGCGAGGCAGTCCCACAGGCTCCCACCGCCCGTCATGCCTGACGCTCCATCGAACGCGCGATCAGCTCCTTCATCACCTCGTTGGCGCCTCCGAGGATGCGCAGCACGCGCACGTCGGCATACAGCCGGGCGATGGGGTACTCGGTCATGTAGCCGTAGCCGCCGTGCAGCTGCAGGCATTCGTCGACGATGCGGCACAGCTTGTCGGTCGTCGACCACTTGGCCATCGCGGCGGTCGGCACGTCGAGCGTGCCGGCGAGCTGGCGCTCGATGCAGGCGTCGACGAAGGCCTGCGCGATGGTCGCCTCGGTCTGGCACTCGGCCAGCTTGAAGCGCGTGTTCTGCATCGCCAGCAGCGGCTCTCCGAACACCTGTCGCTGCGCGACGTAGCCCAGCGTCTCGTCGATCGCGCGCTGCATCATGCCGACGGCGCCGATGGCGATCAGCAGCCGCTCGCGCGCCAGCTGCTGCATCAGCTGCCTGAAGCCCTGCCCCTCCTCATCGCCGAGCAGGTGGGCCGCCGGCACGCGCACGCCGTCGAAGAACAGCTCGGCAGTGTCCAGCCCGTGCTGGCCGATCTTCTCCAGCAGCCGGCCGCGGCGAAAGCCGGGCAGGCCGGCGGTCTCCACCATCAGCAGCGACACGCCCTTGGCGCCGCGCGACGGATCGGTCTTCGCGACCACGCAGACCAGGTCGGCATGGTGGCCATTGGTGATGAAGGTCTTGGCGCCGTCGATGACGTACTCGTCGCCTTCGCGCACGGCGCTCGTGCGCACCGCCTGCAAGTCGCTGCCCGCGCCCGGCTCGCTCATCGCGATGGCGGCGACGATCTCGCCGGTGGCCATCTTCGGCAGCCATCGCTGCTTCTGCGCCTCGCTGCCGCAGGCCAGCAGGTAGTGCGCGACGATGCCGCTGTGCACGTTGATGCTGAAGCTGTTGACCATCGCGCGGCCTTGCTCATGGGCGACCACCGCCTCGTGTGCAAAGGTGCCACCGCCGCCGCCGTAGGCCTCGGGAATGCTGGTGCACAGAAGCCCCATCTCGCCGGCCTGGCGCCACACGCTGCGGTCGGCCAGGTGCTGGCGGCGCCAGCGCTCTTCGAGAGGCGCGAACTCGCGCTCGAACACCTTGCGCACGTTGTCGCGGAACAGGACGACGTCGTCGGTCATCCACGTGGTCATGTCAGCCCCTCGTACGCCGCAAGCGGCGGCCGATCCCCCGAGGGGATGCGGCCCGGCTCGGGAGCGGCCCAGCGCTCGGGCCGCGTCATGTGAGCCCCTCGTCCGCCGCAAGCGGCGGCCGATCCCCCGAGGGGATGCGGCCCGGCTCGGGAGCGGCCCAGCGCTCGGGCCGCGTCATGTGAGCCCCTCGTCCGCCGCAGGCGGCGGCCGATCCCCCGAGGGGATGCGGCCCGGCTCGGGAGCGGCCCAGCGCTCGGGCCGCGTCATGTGAGCCCCTCGTCCGCCGCACGCGGCCGCCGATCCCCCGAGGGGATGCGGCCCGGCTCGGGAGCGGCCCAGCGCTCGGGCCGCGTCATGTGAGCCCCTCGTCCGCCGCACGCGGCCGCCGATCCCCCGAGGGGATGCGGCCCGGCTCGGGAGCGGCCCAGCGCTCGGGCCGCGTCATGTGAGCCCCTCGTCCGCCGCACGCGGCCGCCGATCCCCCGAGGGGATGCGGCCCGGCTCGGGAGCGGCCCAGCGCTCGGGCCGCGTCATGTGAGCTCCACGAGGGCCTCGCCGGCCAGCTTCACGATGCCGCTCTGGTCGTGCGCTTCGAGCTCGACCCGCACCTGCCGATCGCCGAGTTTTTCGACGACCCTGCCGGTGCAGGTGATTCGGTCGCCGACATGCGTGATCGCGACGAAGCGCGTGCCGAGCATGCGTATCGCCTGCTGCGGCACCCAGCTGGTGACGACCCGGGCGAGGCAGGCCATGCCCAGCATGCCGTGCGCGAACACGTCGTCCATGCCGGCGGCGCGCGCGAAGTCGGTGTCGACGTGGATGGGGTTGTGATCGCCCGAGGCGCCGCAGTACAGCGCGAGGGTCAGGCGGCTGATCGGGTCGGTCTGCAGCGGCGGCAGCTCGGTGCCGACCTGCACGTCGTCGTAGCGCGGCACCTCAACCATGTCGCACCACCGTCACGCAGGTCAGTTCGGCCACCAGCGTCCCGTTCTGGTGGGTGACCCTCGTCTCGCGCCGCACGAACTCCAGCGCGCCGCCCTTCTTGTCGTAGATGTCGGCGATGCGCGGCTCGAAGCGCAGCCGGTCGCCGGCATAGGCCATCGCGTGGTAGCGGAAGTGCTGCTCGCCGTGCAGGAGGCGGCGGTAGTCGATGCCGAGCAGCTCGCGCATCGCGGCTGGATTCGGCTGCTCCATCTCGAGGCAGAAGAGGAAGGTCGGCGGCACCGGCAATTGCGGGTGGCCGGCATCGCGTGCGGCGGCCTCGTCGACATACACCGGATCGGTGTTGCCGGTCGCCTTGGCGAAGAAGCGCAGGCGGCCGGCTTCGACCGCCACGGTGAAAGGCGGCAGCGCATGGCCGATGTGGCGGCGGTCGATCATCGGACCTTCTCGTACAGGGTCACCACGCAGGCGCCGCCGAGGCCGAGGTTGTGCTGGAGCGCCAGCCGTGCGCCCTCGACCTGGCGCTGCTCGGCATGGCCGCGCAGCTGCCACACCAGCTCGGCGCATTGCGCGAGCCCGGTCGCGCCCAACGGATGGCCCTTCGACAGCAATCCGCCGGAGGGATTGGTGACCACGCGCCCGCCGTAGGTGTTGTCGCCGTCGAGGATGAACTTTTCGGCGGTGCCTTCGGGCGTGAGCTGCAGCGCCTCGTAGCTGATCAGCTCGTTGGCGGTGAAGCAGTCGTGCAGCTCCACCACGTCGAGCGCTTCGGGGCCGATGCCGGCGGCCTCATAGACCTGGCTCGCGGCGGCGCGCGTCATGTCGTAGCCGACCACCCGTCGCATGTCGCCGCCGTCGAAGGTGCTCGGCGTGTCGGTGGTCATCGCCTGCGCCGCGATGCGCACGCTCATGTCCAGCCCGTGGCGGCGCGCGAAGTCCTCGGAGCAGACGACGGCCGCGGCGGCGCCGCAAGTCGGCGGACAGCATTGCAGCCGGGTGAGCGGGTCGAACACCATCGGCGCGGCCAGCACTTCGTCGAGCGTCACCGTGTTGCGGAAGACGGCGAACGGATTGCGCGCAGCGTGCTGCCGGGCCTTCACCGAGATGCGGGCGAAGGTGTCGCGGCGGGTGCCGTGCTGCTCGATGTAGCAGCGCCCGGCGCCGCCGAAGAACTGTGCGGCACGCGGCGCCTTGTCGTCCCAGCCTTGCAATGCAAGCATCGTCTCGGCGAAGCGCGCCACCGGCGACGGGCGGTCGTCGTAGGCGCCCTTCAGCGCACCGGGCTGCATCTGCTCGAAGCCGAGCGCGAGCGCGCATTCCACGGCGCCGCTCTCGACCGCCTGGCGCGCGAGAAACAGCGCGCTCGATCCGGTGGCGCAGTTGTTGTTGAGGTTGAACACGGGAATGCCGGTCAGCCCCACGCCATACACGGCGGCCTGACCGGCGGTGGAGTCGCCGTAGACGTAGCCGACATAGGCCTGCTGCACGAGGCGGTAGTCGACGCCCGCGTCCTTCAGCGCCGCCGTCGCGGCGCGCGCACCCATCACGGTGTACGGGTCGCTCGCCCCGGGCTTGGAGAAAGGGATCATTCCGACCCCGACGACATGGACCTTGCGCTTCACGACGGCTCCTGTTGGCATGGTCTTCAGGATGCCGGCGGCGGGGGGCAGCGGCAATGACCATCGGTGCCAATCGGATTGGCGCAAAGTTTCAGGCAGACGCGACCCCGGTCCGCTTGTCGAAGCGTGCGTGCAGTCCGGGCTTGTGCCTGCGCCGGGCCCGCCTCACCGATGACGCTGCCGGTACTCCCCCGGGGCCACCCCCGTCCACTTCTTGAACGCCCGGTGAAACGTGCTCGCCTCCGAAAAGCCCAGCTGGTCGGCGATGTCGAGCAGCGTCATGTCGGGGCGCGCGAGGTATTCGATCGCCGCATCGCGGCGCAGGTGGTCCTTCAGCGACTGGAAGCCCTGGCCCTCCTCGCGCAGGCGACGGCGCAGCGTCTGCGGCGTCATGCCGAGCACGCGGCCGACTTCGTCGAGCGCGGGCATCTCGCCGCGCAGGTGGTTGCGCAGGAGCCGGCGGATGCGCTCGCTCACGCTGGTCTTGTCGCGGTACTTCACCAGCAGGTTGGCGGGCGCCTGCTGAAGGAACTCGCGCAGGCTCTGCGCGTTCTGCACCATCGGCAGCTGCAGCCATCGTGCGTCGAACGACAGGCCGAAGTGCGGCTGCCCGTGGCGCACCCTCGCCTGGAACACGCGCGCGGTCTCGGCAACGTTCGGCGGCGCCGGGCCGCGGTAGTCGACACCCAGCAGCGGGATGCGCCGGGCCGCCAGCCAGGACGACACGCCGAACGTGAAGAACATGAAGGTGCGCTCGGCGTACAGCAGCGACGGCTGCGGCGGCAGCGGGGTCGCGATGCGCACGGTGGCGAGCCCGTCTTCCACCGCGAGGCGCGCGACGAAGTCGGGCAGCTCGCCATGGAAGTAGCGGAAGCCCACGCGAAGCGCGTCGCCCAGCGTCGGCGCGTGGATCAGCAGCCGGCAGCACTGCGCGAAGCTGCCGAGGCGCAGCGGCTGGCTGCACAGGCCCCAGAACTCGTCGCGCAGCGCGCGCTGCACGACGCGCAGCAGCAGCGCGTACTGCTCCTGCGACACACGTGCGAGCGGCGCTTCCATCAGTGCGGCCGGAATGCCGGCGCGCTGCAGCAGAGGCGCGGTGGCGACCCCTCGCCGCTCGGCGCCCTGCAGCACCTGTCCGACGTGATGGATCGCGATGGTGTGGTGCGTCACGCGGCCAATGCTACGACGCGCGTGCCACGCCCTTTTCGAGCCATGCGGCAATCGTCTCGTCGTCGCAGCCGGCCTCGCGCAGCAGCTCCACCGTGTGCTCGCCGGGCCGCGGCGCATGGCGGCGCAGCTCGAATTCATGGCGCGACATCTTGACGGGCGACGCCACCTGGGTGAGCGGCCCGACGTCCGGATGCACGCTGTCGACCACCATGCCGCGCGCGCGGAAGTGCGGGTCGGCCAGCGCCTCCTCGACTGTGTGCACCGGCGAGACGCAGCAGTCGGCGTGGGCGAACCGCGACGCCCAGTGCGCGAGCGGCCGTGCGCCGAAGATCGCCGCCAGCTCGTCGCGCAGGTGCGATTCGGTGCCGGCGTCGCCGGTGCGGTGCAGCGGCTTGAGGTCGGCGCGCTCGACGACGTCGCACAGCGCCTCCCAGAACTTGCGCTCCAGCGCCCCGACGGCCAGGAAGCGCTCGTCCGCGGTGCGGTAGAGCGCATAGCAGGCCAGGCCGCCGGTCAGCGTGTCGCTGCCGGCGCGCCGGGTGCTTCCCCGAGCGGCCAGCGTCGCCAGCGGCATCACCGCATGCGCCAGCGCGCCCTCGGCCATCGCGAT
Organism: Piscinibacter sp. XHJ-5; assembly: GCF_029855045.1. Taxonomy (GTDB): domain Bacteria; phylum Pseudomonadota; class Gammaproteobacteria; order Burkholderiales; family Burkholderiaceae_C; genus Albitalea. Next base: position 575,697 of record NZ_CP123228.1, on the reverse strand, counting down.
GTCCACATGGCGGCCGCGGCCGGTGCGCGCTGCGTCGAACAGGGCCGCGAGGATGCCCATCGCGGCAGTGAGCGCGCCCCCCAACAGGTCGGCGATCGGGATGTTGGACAGCGCGAGCCGGTCGGTGTCGACACCGATCTGGTCAGCCACGCCGGCATGGCCGCAGTAGTTGAGGTCGTGGCCGGGCCGGTCGTGGTACGGGCCGCTCTGGCCGTACCCGGTGAGGCTGCAGTAGACGATGCGCGGATTGACCACCGCGACCTCGTCGTAGCCCAGGCCGAGCCGAGCCATCGCGCCGGGGCGAAAGCCCTCGACCACCACGTCGGCGCCGCGCGCGAGAAGCAGGAAGGCCTCGGCACCGGCCGGCTGCTTCAGGTCCAGCTGCAGGCCGCGCTTGTTGCGGTTGACGAGCGCGCGCAGCGCCGGCGGCGCATAGTCGCCCGCCCCGGTGTCCTCGACCTTGACGACGTCGGCGCCGAGGTCGGCCAGATGCTGCGTGCACACCGGCCCCGGCACCAACCGGGTGAGGTCGAGCACGCGCACGCCGCGAAGTGGCGGCTCGCCGCGGCTCATGGCGTGGTGCACGGCGTGAACACCGCAATCGCGGCGCCGCCTTCGCCGGCTCGAAACGTCACCTGCACGCGCTGCCCGATGTGCAGCGCCTCGACTTCGCCATCGACCAGGTTGGTGAGCATGGTCACGCCTTCGTCCAGGGTCACGTAGGCCAGCACGTACGGCACCGGGCCGGCCTTGCGCGCGACCGTGAAGCTGTAGATCGTGCCGCGTCCGCTCGCCGGCACCCACTGCGTATCGTCGCTCGCGCAATGCGGGCAGAACGGCCGCGGGTACCAGTGCGCTTCGCCGCAGGCCTTGCAGCGCCGGATCAGCAGCACGCCTTCGGAGGCGGCCTGCCAGAACGGCGCAGTGAAGACGTCGACGATGGGTGCCGGCAGGGGACGTTCGGGAATCATGGTCATGGCGTCAGTCCCGGCCGAGGATGAGGGTGGCGCTGCCGTGGCGCGTGCCGAGCAGGCCGCCGATGCCGTTGACCAGCGCCAGCTCGCAGCCGGGCACCTGCACCAGCGGATGCGCTTCGCCGCGCAGCTGCCGCACCGCTTCGATCACCTTGGTGATGCCGCCACGGTTGCTCGGATGGTTGTTGCACAGGCCGCCGCCGTCGGTATTGACGGGCAGGCGGCCGACCCCGGCGATCAGGTTGCCGTCGGCAACGAAGCGGCCGCCTTCGCCCTTGGCGCAGAAGCCCAGGTCCTCGAGCTGCATCACCACCGTGATGGTGAAGCTGTCGTAGATGGAGGCATAGCGGATGTCGTGCGGCGAGACGCCCGCCTCCTCGAAGGCCTTCGGCCCGGACCAGGCCGCGCCGGAGTACGTGAGGTCCACGCGCCCGCCGGCCTGCCCCTTCACCGCCTCGCCGGCGCCCAGCACGCTGACGAGCGGACGCTGCAGGCTGCGCGCGATCTCGGGCCGCACGACAACCAGCGCGCCGCCGCCATCGCTGACGACGCAGCAGTCCAGCTTGTGCAGCGGGTCGGACACCAGCGGCGAGGCCAGCACGTCCTCCACAGTGACCACCTCGCGCAGCATGGCGTGCGGGTTGTGCCGGGCGTGGTGCGAGGCCGCGACCTTCACCCAGGCGAGCTGCTCCGCCGTGGTCCCGAACTCGTGCATGTGGCGCATCGCCGCAAGCGCATAGGCATTCAGCGTGACCGGCGCATACGGCGCCTCGAACGGCACCTCCGGCACGTTGGGCCGCGCCGCCGCGGCCACCCCGCTGGACGCCTCGGCGCGCGGTCGTCCGGCGAGCGTGACGAGCGCCACATCGCAATGGCCGGTCGCGATGGCGTGCGCCGCATGCGACACGTGGGAGAGGTAGGACGAGCCGCCGGTCTCGGTGGAGTCGACGTGGCGCACGCGCAGGCCCAGGTAGTCGACCATGCTCAGCATGCCGAATCCGGGCGCGTCGCCGGCGCAGAAGTAGCCGTCGACGTCCTTGAAGTCGAGCCCTGCGTCGGCCAGCGCGCCGCGGGCGCATTCGTAGTGCAGCTGGGCGGTGGACTTGTCCGGCGCCTTGCGAAGCGGATGTTCCCAGGCGCCCGCGATGCAGGCCTTGCGCTTGATCGTCATACGGTCTCCCGTGCCATCAGCCTCATTCGAGCCGGATGTTGGCGTCCTTGATGATTCGCGCGTACACCGCCGCATCCGACTTGACGACGCGTGCGAACTCATCGCCCTTCAGCTCGCCGGGCGTCATGCCCAGCGATTCGATGCGCGCCACGACGTCCGGCAAGTGCACGATGCGGCTCGCCTCGGCGATGAACTTGGCAGCGATGGGCGCCTCGACGCCGGTGGGCATGAACAGGCCGAACCAGCCCACCGGCTCGAAGGACTGGTAGCCGAGCTCGGCGAAGGTCGGCACGTTGGGCAACGCCTTGTTGCGCTGCGGGCCGGTCACCGCCAGCGCCTTCATCGAATCGAGGTGCGGCCTTGCCGTGGCCATGTCGATGAAGGCCGACGAGAGCTGCCCGCCGCGCAGGTCCTGCAGCAGCGGCGCGGCGCCCTTGTACGGCACGTGGATCAGGTCCACGCCCGCCTGCAGGTTCAGCAGCGAGCCCTGGATGTGCGACGAGGTGCCGATGCCGTAGGAGCCGTAGCTGTGCTTGCCAGGGTTCGCCTTTGCGGAAGCGACGAACTCCTTCAAGGTGCCGGCCGGCGAGGAAGCAGGCACCAGGAACACCGAGTTCGTGCTGGCCACCTGCACCAGCGGCTGCAGGTCCTTCAGCACGTCGTACGGCAGCTTAGGCATCAGCGACGGCACCTGCACCAGCGCCGTGATGCCCAGCAGGATGGTGTGCCCATCGCGCGGCGCCTTGGCCACCAGGTCGTTGCCGATGGTGCCGGAGGCGCCGGGCTTGTTTTCGACCACCACCGTCTGCCGCCACGATTCCTGCAGCTTGGTGGCGATCAATCGCGCCAGCGTGTCGGTGGCGCCGCCGGCCGGGTAAGGCACGACGATGCGCAGCGGCTGGCTCGGATACGCAGAGGCGTCCTGCGCAAATGCCGCTGCGTGGGCGCCACACAGCGCCATTGCGACAGCGAACGCGCGCCGGGTGGATGAGGCTCTCATGGCTTTGTCTCCGTCTGAGTTGGGCGGCTTTGACTCATTGGAAACGGGTGGACGGCGCGGTCGCAATGGCGCGTCGTGGCTGTGAGATTGGCCGAAACGATCAGGTGATGCGCCTGCCCTCACCCACCCCGCCGCGCCAACAGCGCCATCACCTCCGGCAACGAAGGCATGCCGCCGATCGCCCCCTGCCCCGTGACCGACAGCGCGGCCGCGGCGTTGGCGCAGCGCATCGCCTGCTCGAGCGGCTCGCCGCGCGCCAGCGCGGCTGCCAGGGCGCCGGTGAAGGTGTCGCCGGCGCCTATGGTGTCCGCCACGCTGCGCATCGCCCAGCCGGGCAGCTCGACACACGGCTCGGCAAGGCGCCACAGGGAGCATCCCGCGGCCCCCAGCGTGACGACCACCGCGCCGGCCCCGCGGCCGAGCAGCACGCGCGCGGCTTCGTCGACCGGCGTGCCCTCGGGCACGCCCGCCAGCGCGAGCACCTCGGTCTGATTGGGCGTCAGCACGTCGGTCAGCGCGATCAGCTCGTCGGGCAGCGGCTGCGCCGGCGCGGGATTGAGCAGGGTGAGCACCCCGGCGGCGCGCGCCACGCGAAACGCGGCCAGCGTCGCGGCCAGCGGCACCTCGCACGAGGCCATCACGACCCGGCTGCCGGCGAGCAGTGCCGCGGCTGCCTCGACATGGCGGCCGGCCAGGCCTGCTCCCGCACCCGGCGCCACCGCGATGCTGTTGTCCCCGTCGTCGAAGACCAGGATCTGCGCGACGCCGCTGCGCTCGCCATCGGCCTGCTCCACCTGCGACGTGACGATGCCCTCGCGCTCCCACAGCTCGAGTGCCATTGCGCCGAACTCGTCGCGCCCGATGCGGGCCACCACCGCCGTGCGAGCCCCCTGGCGCACGCAGGCGACCGCCGCATTCGAGCCCTTGCCGCCCGGGCTGATCTCGAACGAGCGTGCCAGCAACGTCTCGCCGCGGGCGATGGGGCGCGGCACGCGCGACACCAGATCGGCGTTCCAGCTCGCGATGCACACCACCTGCACGCTCATCACTTCACTCCATAGCCCATCGACTGCGGCAGCCAAAGGACGATCTGCGGAAACACCGTGATGACCAGCAGCACGAGCAGCAGCATCAAGAGGAAGGGCCAGCCTTCGCGCAGCATGGCCGGGATGGGAATGCCGGCCAGCGCGTTGGTCACGAACAGCAGCATGCCGAACGGCGGGGTCACCAGGCCGATCATCATGTTGACCACCACCACGACGCCGAAGTAGACGAGGTCGATGCCCAGTGCCTTCGCCGTCGGGATCAGCATCGGCACGAACACCAGAAGCATCACCGAGGTGTCGAGAAAGCAGCCGAGCACGAGGAAGGCCACGTTGATGAGCAGCATGAACTGCAGCGGCGTGAGGTCGCGCCCGTCCACCCATGACGCCAGCAGCTGCGGCACACCCTCCGAGGTGAACGCGTAGTTCAGCATGAAGGCGCCGGCGATGATCATCGTGATCACGGCGCTGGAGCGCGTGGACTCGAGCAGCACGCCGAACAACGTGCGCCAGCTCAGCGCGCGGTAGACCACGCCGGCCAGCAGCAGCGCGTGCAAGGCTGCAACCGCCGCCGCCTCGGTGGGCGTGAACACGCCGCTGTAGATGCCGGCCAGCAGCACCACCGGCAGCGACAGCGGCAGCGCACCGCGAAAGATCAGCTCGGGCCAGCGCGAGAGCGGGATCGGCGCTTCACGCGGCATCTGCCGCCGGGTGGCGATCACCTGCACCGCGATCATCAGCATCACGGCCATCAGCAGGCCGGGCACCACGCCGGCGAGGAAGAGCGCCCCGACGGATGCGCCCGAGACCAGCGCGTAGATCACCATCGGGATGGACGGCGGAATGATGGGGCCGATGGTCGCGCTGGCCACCACCACTGCCCCGGCGAAGCCCGGGCTGTACTCCGGCTTCTTGAGCATCTGCCGGATGGTCACCAGCCCGGGGCCCGCGGCGTCGGCGATCGCGCTGCCGCTCATGCCGGAGAAGATGACGCTGACCAGGATGTCGACCTGCGCCAGCCCGCCGCGCAGCCGGCCGACGACGATGCGGCAGAAGTCGAACAGCCGCTCGCTGACCGTGCCGGCGTTCATCAGGTTGGCGGCCAGGACGAACAGCGGGACCGCGAGCAGGACGTAGCTGTTGTACAGGCCGTTGCCGACCTGCTCGGCCACCAGCCCGAGGTCCTGCCGCTTGGCGACCAGGTAGGCGATGCCGCCGGCGAGCATGGAAAAGCCGACCGGCGTGCGCAGCGCCATGCAGACCACCAGGACGATGAGCAATGTCGCCAATGCGGCCGTCATGCCCCGGCCCCCTCGTGCCCGCGCAGCAGGGCCCAGCAGCGCCAGGCGGCGCGCACGACCAGCGTGACGAGCAGCAGCACGAACGGCAGGAACACCCACATGAACGGCACGCCGAGCACCGGCGTGCCTTCGCGCGCCATGAAGTGCACGTAGTCCCAGCACGCCGGCAGCGCCCAGCCGGCCAGGGCGCCGACGATGAGACTGCCCAGGCCGAGCATCCAGCGTCGCATGGCCGGACCGGCCGCGTGGAACGCGAGGTCGAACACCACGTGCTCGCGGTCGGGCACCATGAACGCCGCCGCCCACAGGATGACCCAGACGTACAGGATCACCGCGAGCTCGTCGGTCCAGGGCAGCGGCCGGTCGAAGCCGAAGCGCGCGACGATCTGGACCAGGAAGACGACGAACAGCGTCGCGAACAGGGCCACGCCGACGGCGTCGGCGCCCCTGCGCAGCCAGCGCGCCATCACTTGACGGCGCCGATGCGGTCGAGCAGCCCCTTGGGCCAGGACTTGCCGTACTCCGACGCCGCGTACGCCTGCTGCACCGTGCGGCGGAAGGCCTCGACATCGGGCGTGGTGACCGTCAGCCCCTGCTGCTTGAAGAAGTCGACCAGCTGGCCCTCTTCCTTGAGGCGGTTCTCGTCGTTGAAGCGCGCCGCCGCCTGCGCGGCGGCCTTGACCTTCTGCTGCTGCGCCGGGCTCATCGCCTTCCACGCCTTGTTGGAGACCGCGATGAAGATGCCGTCGACCAGGTGCTGGGTCAGCACGATCTGCTTGGTGACCTCGTAGAACTTGGCCGCGCGCACGGTGGGCAGCGGATTGTCCTGACCGTCGATGGTGCCCGTCTTCAGGCCGAGGTAGACCTCGCCGAACGCCAGCGGCGTGGCGCTCGCGCCCAGCGCCTCGCCCAGGAACAGCCACTCCTTGCTGGCCGGCATGCGCAGCTTCACGCCCTTGAGGTCGGCCGGCGTCTTCACCGGCCGCTGGTCGCGCAGCGTGACCTGTCGCGTGCCGAGGTAGATCGGCGACAGCACCGTCACGTCCATCTTGTCGGCCACCAGCTTGAACATCTCGTCGCCGATCGGCCCGTTGAACACCTTCTGCAGGTGCGCCGGGTCGCGGATCACGTAGCCGGAAGTGAAGATGGAGAACTCGGGCACCAGCTTGGCGATGTCGAAGGCCGAGATGGCCGCCAGCTCCAGGTTGCCGCGCGCCATGGCTGCCGGCTCGGCACCCTGCTTGAACAGCGCCGCGTTGAGGTTGACCTGCACGTCGAACTCGCCGGGCGCGCTCTTCTCGAGCGCTTCCTTGAACACGGTCCACATCTTGCCGTGCCAGTCGTCGGCCACGGCCGGCGTGGACACGCGCAGCAGCACCTTGTTCTGCGCCGATGCGGGCAACGGCGCGAGCGCCAGCGCGGCGGCCAACGCAAGCCACCAGCGGCGGGAAAGCAGTCGGGTCATCGTCGTCTCCTCTTGTTGTCGCTCGTCCATCCTCAGTCGACGTTGCGGTCGGCGCCGAAGGCCTTCATCTGCGAGGCGAGGCGCTGGTATTCGGCGTCCGACAGCGGGACCAGCGGAGGGCGCACGCGCCGCCAGCCGGGGTCGTCGTTCAGGAACGCCATGATGCCCTTGAACGCGGCCGTCATGCCATAGCCGCCCAGGATGTCCAGGAAGGCGCGCACGCGCTGCTGGTCGCGCTCGGCGTCGGGGCCGTCGAAGCGCGTGACCATGCGGTGAACCAGGCGCGGCATCACGTTGGCGATGCCGCTCACCGCGCCGGTGCTGCCGCGCGCGCCCAGCACCGGCAGGTCGGGCTCGTTGCCGACGTAGACCATCACGCGATCGATGAAGGCATCGGCCAGCGCCAGCGAGGCGGTCCGGTCGCAGCCGCTGTCCTTGATGCCGACGATGGTGTCGGGGTACAGCTCCTTCAGCGTCGCGATGACGGGGTGGCTGAGGGGCACGCCCGAGACCTGGGGGATGTGGTACAGGTAGAGGCGAAGTCGCGCGTCCGCGACGCGGTCGATCACCCAGCGATACGCGTCGATCACGCCCTGGTCGGGCACGCCCTTGAGGAAGAACGGCGGCAGCATCAGGCAGCCGTGCGCGCCCAGCTGCAGCGCATGGCGCGTGAGCGCCACCACCTCGGGCAGCGCGGCGCAGCTGGTGGACACCAGGATGCGCTCGGCCGGCACCCCGCGCGCCACCAGTCCGTCGATGGCGTCGCGGCGTTCCGCCATCGAGAACGACGGGCCTTCGCCGGTGGTGCCGAATGGCGTGATGCCGGTGCAGCCGGCGTCGAGCAGGGACCTCGAATGGCGCGCGAACGAATCGATGTCGATGTCCAGTGATTCGGTGAGCGGCGTCAGCAGCGCGGGCCAGATGCCGTTGAAGGGGGCTTGGGGTGCGGTCACGTCAGTCCTTCGATGGGAGGGAGGTGGATCAGGAAGCGGGGGCGCCGAACGCCTCGTCCAGCCGCTGGTGGTCGGCGAGGCCGACGACCTGCGAGAACTCGGCGTAACTCATGCCGGGCTGCGGCAGCGCCCGCGGCGTGCCGTGCGCCTTGAGTACGGCCAGTGCCTGCTCGACGGCACGCGCCGCGCAGAACAGCGCGGTCACGGCGTGGAACAGGAGCGAGAAGCCCATCTGCTGCAGGTCGGCGCAGCCCAGGGCAGCGGCCTCGGTGCCGTCGACGATGGAGACGACCTTGGGGCCCGGCACGCGGCGGGCCACCGCCTCGACCTCGGCCACGGTCTTGATGCCGTCGACGAACACGAGGTCGGCCCCGGCATCCTGGTAGCGCAAGGCACGCGCGACCGCTTCGTCGATGCCCGCGGCCGGCAGCGCATCGGTGCGCGCGATCAGCAGCAGCGCGTCGTCGCCGCGCGAGCGCATGGCGCATTGCAGGCGGCGCATGTTCTCGCGTGCATCGATCAGGCGGATGCCTGCCATCTGGCCGCAGCGCTTGGGCGCGACCTGATCCTCGAGATGGATGGCCGCGACGCCGGCCTGCACGTGCTCGCGCACCGTGCGCTCGATGTTCGAGGGCCCGCCGTAGCCGGTGTCGGCATCGGCGATCACCGGGATGCCCACCGCACGCGCCATGTCGCGCGCATGCGTCGTCATCTCGGTCTGCGTGAGCAGCCCGATGTCGGGCTGGCCGAGCCGTGCGGCGGTGGCGCCGAAGCCGGTCATGTACACCGCCGGAAACCCGGCGCGCTCGACGAGCCGCGCGGACAGCGCGTCGAAGGCGCCCGGCGCGTGGACGATGGGGCCGGCGGCGAGGAGCCGCTTCAGGCGCAAGGCAGGGTGCTCGGTCATCCTCAGCTCATCATCAGGCCGCCGTCGATGTTGATCGCCTGGCCGGTCATGTAGTCGGAGGCGGGCGACGCCAGGTACAGCGCGAGGCCCGCCACGTCGTCGGGCTGCTGCGGCCGGCCCATCGGCACCGCCGCCACGCGCTGCTTCCAGGCCTGGCCTTGATCGATGCCTTGCAGCGCGGTCCAGTCACGGTCCATGCGCGCCCACATGTCGGTCTCGACCAGGCCGGGACACATCGCATTGACGGTGACATGCGGGGCCAGCGTGATCGCCGCCGATTGCGTCAGGCTGATCACCGCGGCCTTGCTCGCCCGGTACGGCGCGATCACCGACGCGATGGGCCCTGCCCCGCTGCGTCCGGCGATCGACGCCATCGTGATGATCTTGCCGCGCGGCCGGCCCGCCGCCAGCGGCGGCTGCCCGCTCATCGCGCGCGCCGCGGCCTGCAGCGAGAGGAAGGTGCCGGTGACGTTGACGTGCAGCGTGCGGTCCCAGGTTTCGGCGTCCAGGTCGAGCAGCGGGCGCAGCGTGACGATGCCCGCGTTGCACACCATCACGTCGAGGCGGCCCCAGGCCTGCTCCGTCCGGTCGACGAGCTCCGCGCAGTCCGCGGCGCTGGTCACGTCGGCACGCAGGGCGAGTGCGTCGGCGCCGGCGGCGCGCACTTCGTCGGCCACCGCGGCTGCGGCGTCGGCATCGAGGTCCGACACCACCACGGCGCGCGCACCGTGGCGGGCGAATGCCAGGGCCAGGCCGCGGCCGATGCCGCGGCCCGCGCCGGTGATCGCCACCACGCAACCGGCCGCGGACAGCTCATGGGTCATCGTCGTCACTGCCCCCGGATGCGCTTCAGGTCGTCGAACACCAGGTTCATCGCCTCCTCGCCGATGGCCTTGCCGTGGCGCTCGTAGATGACCTTCGACTTCTCGCGGATGCGCTGCATCTCGGCCGGCGCGATCTCGTTGACCTGCATGCCCTTGGACCTGAGGTTGGCCACGCTCTTGTCGGCCTGCTCGCGATTGACGCGGCGCTGCTCCTCGCGGCCCACCACGGCGCACTCCTTCAGGGTGGCCTGCTCCTGCGGCGACAGCGTGTCCCAGGTCTTCTTGGAGAACAGCACCAGCGTCGGGCTGTAGGCGTGCTTGGTGAGCGTGAGGTACTTCTGCACCTCGTAGAACTTCATGTTCTCGATGTTGTTGAACGGGTTCTCCTGGCCGTCGACGGTCTTGGTCTCGAGCGCCGAGTAGACCTCGGAGAACGCCATCGGCACCGCGTTGCTGCCCAGCGTCTTGAAGGTGTCGAGGAAGATGTTGTTCTGCATCACGCGCATCTTCACGCCGTCGAAGTCCTCCAGCCGGGTGATCGGACGCTTCGAGTTGGTGGTGTGTCGAAAGCCGTTCTCCCACCACGCCAGGTTGACGGCGCCCACGGCGGGCAGCTTGGCCGAGAACCATTCGCCGACCTTGCCGTCGAGCACCTGGTCGGCTTCCTTCTCGTTGTTGAACAGGAACGGCAGGTCGAACACGCCCAGCGCCGGGATGATGCTGGTGAGCGGGGCGGTGGAGGTGAGCACCATCTCCAGCGAGCCGGTGCGCACCTGCTGCGTGGCGGTGAGGTCGTTGCCCAGCGAGCCGTCCCAGTACGGCTGGATCTTCATCTTGTTGCCCGACTTCTGCAGCGTGCACGCGCCCATCTTGGCCAGCCCGTTGCCCATCGGGTGCTCCTTGCTGACGCCGTTGGAGACGCGGAAGGTGCGCTCCTGGAACTGGGCCTGGGCACCGCCGGCGGCGATGGCGGCAACTGCGGCGACGGCCGCGAGGGTCTTGCGAGAGGTCATGGTCTATGTCTCCTGTCCACGAAAGAAGTCAGCTCATCCATTTGAGAGGTACCAGCACCAGGCTGGGGAACAGCACCAGCAGCAGCAGCACCGCCAATTCGGCCCACAGGAAGGGCCACAGCCCCTTCATGAGCTCGCTCATCGAGATCTTGGAAACCCCGCAGATGACGTTGAGCACGATGCCCACCGGCGGCGTGATGAGGCCGATGGCGTTGTTCATGATGAACAGCACGCCGAAGTACACGGGGTCGATGCCGGCCTGCTTGACGATGGGCATCAGCACCGGCGTGAGGATCATCAGCGTCGGCGCGAAGTCGAGCGCGGTGCCGACGATGACCACGATGACCATGATCACCAGCATGAGCAGCGTCGGGCTGCCCATGAAGGGCGTGAGCATCGCGGCCACCTGGTTCGGCACGTCGGAGGTCGTGATCAGCCAGCCGGACACCAGCGCCGCGGCGATCAGGAAGACGACGACGGCGGTGCTCTTGGCGGCCGCGACCAGCAGCGGATAGAGCTGGCGCAGCGGCAGCTCGCGGTAGACGAAGGCGCCGACGACGAAGGCGTAGACGCAGGCGGCCACGCCGGCTTCGGTGGGCGTGAACACGCCGAACTTCAGGCCGCCGATGATGCCGGCCGGCATCAGCAGCGCCCAGATCCCGTCGACGCCGGCACGCATGCGCTCGGCCATGCCCTGGCGCGGCAGCACCTGCACCTGGTCCTTGCGGGCCACCCAGAGCCAGGTGATCAGCAGCGACAGGCCCATCATCAGGCCGGGGAAGATGCCCGCCAGGAACAGCTTGCCGATGGAGACGTTGGCGATCACGCCGAACACGATGAGGCCGATCGACGGCGGGATCACCGGCGCGATCACGCCGCCGGCGGCGATCAGCCCCGAGGCGCGCGGCACGTCGTAGCCGGCCTTGCGCATCATCGGGATCAGCAAGGCGCCGAGGGCGGCGGTGTCGGCGGCCGCGCTGCCGGAGATGGCAGCCATCACCACGGCCGCGAAGATGGCCACGATGCCCAGGCCGCCGCGCAGGTGGCCCACCCAGGCGAGCGCGAAGGCGACGATGCGCTTGGAGATGCCTCCGGCGTTCATCAGCTCGCCGGCCAGCATGAAGAACGGGATCGCGAGCAGCGGGAAGCTGTCGGCGCCCTCGACCAGCTTCTGCGAAAAGATGGTGGTGTCGATCTGCCCCTGGGCCACCATGAGCGCGCCGCCGCAGATCAGCAGTGCGAACGCGATCGGCAGGCCCAGTCCCATCGCGCCGAGCAGCGAGATGGTGAACACCGCGGCGGTCATGCGCGCGCTCCTTCGGCGTGGGCCGGCGGCATCTCCTCGCTCTCGGTGATCTCGATGAGCTCGTCGTCGGCGATGCGGCCGGTGACGATGCGCCACAGCTTGTGCAGCGCGTGAACCGCGATCGCTCCGCCGGTGAGGTAGCCGACGCCGAAGACCCAGATCATCGACAGGCCGGTCACCGGCGCCATCGTGGTCGCATTGACCTCGTGCTGTCGCCAGGTGCCCCAGACCAGCATGACCGAGCAGAGCAGGATCATGGCCTGGCAGAGCGTCAGGCAGATCATCTTGCCGCGGCGCGTCAGCTTGCTGACGAAGGCGTCCATGCCGAGGTGCGTGCCGTCGTGCATGGCGACGATGGCGCCGATGAAGGTCAGCCAGACGAAGAAGAAGCGCGACAGCTCCTCCGACACCGTGATGCCCGAGTTGAACGCGTAGCGCAGGACCACGTTGCCGAAGACCATGACCACCATGCCGAGCAGCAGCATGGCAAGCACGAATTCGATGGCTTTGAACAGGCGGTCGATCACAGCACTTTCCCCGGGTTGAGCAGCGATTGCGGGTCGAGGGCGGCCTTGATCGTGCGCATGAGCGCGATCTCGGCCGGGCTGCGCGCATGGCCCAGCCAGCGCTTCTTCGCCGTGCCGATGCCGTGCTCGGCCGACACCGTGCCGCCGAGCTCGCGCACGAGGCCGTAGATCACCTCGTCCATCTCCGCCTTGGGCTGCTGCTCCAGCGGCACGCCGGGGACCCACACCACGAGGTGCATGTTGCCGTCGCCGATGTGCCCGTAGTGCACGCTCAGGCAGCCGGGGATGCGGGCCGCCAGCGCCGGCTTGCAGCGCTGCACGTAGGCATCCATGTCCTTGACCGGCAGGCCGATGTCGTACGAGATGTGCGGGCCCAGCACCTGGAAGAACTCGGCGCAGGCGTCGCGCAGCGCCCAGAAGGACTGCGTGTCGGCCACCGAGCGGGCCACGGCCGCGTCGGCGAGCAGGCCATCGTCCATCAGGCGTTCCATCCAGGCCTCGAAGCGCGGGCCGTCCAGCGCCTCGTCCGTGCCCTGGGCCTCGACGAGCACGTAGATGCCCTCGCGCGGCTCCACCGGGCTGCGCACGCCGACGCGCTCGGTGACGACCTGCCAGTAGTCCGGCCACATCACCTCGAAGGCCGACAGCAGCGGCCCGAGCCCTCGCCGCGCGGCGCCGAGCAGGCGCACGACGGCGGCGTAGTCGGGCACGACGCACAGCGCGGACATGGTGCAGCCGGGCTTCGGGAACAGCCGCAGCACGATGCGCGTGATGATGCCCAGCGTGCCCTCGCTGCCGATGAACAGCTGCTTCAGGTCGTAGCCCGCGTTGTTCTTCAGCATCTTGTTCAGGTTGGTGACGACGGTGCCGTCGGCCAGCACCACCTCCAGCCCGAGCACCATCTCGCGCGCCATGCCGTAGCGGATGACGCGGTTGCCGCCGGCGTTGGTCGACAGGTTGCCGCCGATCGCGCAGGAGCCGCGCGCGCCCAGGTCGAGCGCGAAGTAGAAGTCGGCTTCGTCGGCCGCGCGCTGCACCGCCTCCAGCGGGGTTCCGGCGCGCACGGTCATGGTCGCGCTCGCGGCATCGATCTCCTCGACGCCCACCATGCGCTCCAGCGACAGCGCGACCCAGCCGGCCTCCGGCCTCGCTCCGCCGCACAAGCCGGTGAGCCCGCCTTGCGGCACCACCGGCAGCCCGACGGCCCGGCACGCGCGCAGCGCCTGCGACACGCCGGCCGCATCGAGCGGCCGCACGACCGCGATCGGCGCCTGCGGGGGCTGCGTGCTCCAGTCGTTGCAGTTGCGCTCGGGCACGTCTGCGCCGATCAGCACGGCGGAGGCCCCGAGCGAGTTGCGAAGCTCCTGCAGGGCGGCGAGCGCGGCGCTGGTGATCTGGCTGTCCATGCGTAGTATTCTTGTATGTAAGGTACTAGGGCACATCAGTACAATCACTGAGAAGAAATCGCTTGGGCGCACGGGGCGATCTGCGAGACTTGTCGCGGGATGCGCTCGCGCGCCCTCGTGATTCACCGCGGGAGATGCACATTGAGCGCTGCCAAATTCAAGATCGAGACGCCCAAGTCGCTCGGCACACTCGTCGCGCAGCGGCTGCGCGACGCCATCATCGACGGCCAGTTCGCGCTCGGCGCGATGATTCCGGAAGAGACGCTCGCCAGCTCGTTCGGCGTCAGCCGCACGCCGGTGCGCGAAGCGCTGAACCAGCTGCAGCTGCTGGGGCTGGTCGTCGTGCGCCCGCAGCGCGGCAGCTATGTGTTCGAGGCGTCGGAGGACGACATCGCGGCGCTGTGCGAATTCCGCTGCGTGATCGAGCCGCGCGCCGCCGAGCTGGCGTGGCGGCACGACCGCGACGCGACCATCGCCTCGGTGAGCGCCGCCATCGCCGACATGAACGCGGCACGCAGGCAAAAGGATGCCGTGCGCTACAGCCGCGCAGACACGCAGCTGCACGAGGCCTTCGTCAACCACTGCGGCAACTTCTACGTGCAGGCCGCCTACGCGACGGCTGGCGCGAGGATCGCGGCGCTGCGCACGCACCTGTCGGCACCGGGCGACGTGCTGCATTCGAGCGGCTTCGAGCAGCACAAGCGGCTGCTCGATCTGTTTCGTGAGGGCGACTTCAAGGCCTTCGAGGCCCTGATGCGCGAGCACGCCACCGGAACCCGCAAGCGCTACGTGGCCAACCTCAAGGCGCGCGCCGACGGCACCGGCATCGCGTAATTCAATCGACCTTCGCGCCCGACCGCCGCACGACGCTTTCCCACTTCCTGATCTCCGCCGCGACATGGCGGCCGAAGTCACCGCTGGACATCCCGTACACCAAGGCTGGCGCCGGGCCAGCAGGACGTGCACCGCCCGGTGCTTGCATGGCCCCAGCCCGCCACGATGCCGCGCGCCGCGCCTACGGCAATTCGCGGCTCGATGGCTGTGCAGGCACGTGCAGGCACGCGAACTGCCTGGGGCCGAAAGGGCATGCTGCCGACACCGGCATTCGACTCTTCCGATTGTTGCGGCACATGCCGGCGTGCTACGGTGAATCGGGATCTCCACACCCACGGGGCCACAAGACGAAGAAGGGATGGACGCAGTCGTGCTGAGTGATCAAGACCTCTATCTGTTCCGCGAAGGCACCCATTCCCACCTCTTCGAGCACCTGGGCTGTCATCCCACTCGCGATGGCGGTGCGCAGTTCCGGGTCTGGGCGCCGGCAGCGACCGGTGTGTCCGTGATCGGGGAGTGGAACGACTGGGATCCGCGGGCCTGCCCACTGTCCGCCCGCAGCGACCACAGCGGGATCTGGGAGGGCGCGGCCGACCAGGCGCAGCATGGTCAGATCTACAAGTACCGCATCGAGACCGCGGACGGCCGCCGGCTGGACAAGGCCGATCCCTTCGCCGTGTACGCGGAATTGCCGCCGGCCACCGGCTCGCGCGTGTGGTCGCTCGAATACGACTGGCAGGACAGCGAGTGGATGGCGACGCGCGGCGCGAAGAACGCGCTCGATGCCCCCATCGCCATCTACGAGATGCACGCCGGGTCCTGGCGTCGCAGCAATGGCCAATACCTGGGATGGCGCGCGCTCGCGCCGGTCCTGTGCGCGCACCTGCGCGAGACCGGCTTCACCCACGTGGAGCTCATGCCCGTGACGGAGCATCCGTTCTACGGCTCCTGGGGTTACCAGACGACGTCCTACTTCGCGCCCACCGCGCGCTACGGCACGCCACAGGACTTCATGTACTTCGTGGACTTCCTGCATCGCGAGGGCTTCGGCGTGCTGCTCGATTGGGTGCCTTCGCACTTTCCGGACGACCCGCACGGGCTGCACGAGTTCGACGGCACGCATCTCTACGAGCACGCCGACCCGCGCCAGGGATTCCATCCCGAGTGGCACTCGATGATCTTCAACTACGGCCGGCACGAGGTCCGCAGCTTCCTCGTCTCGTCGGCCCTGTTCTGGCTCGACAAGTACCACGCCGACGGACTTCGTGTGGACGCGGTCGCCTCCATGCTCTACCTCGACTACGCGCGCCAGCCTGGCGAATGGATCCCCAATCGTCAGGGCGGCAAGGAGAACCTGGAGGCCATCGACTTCCTGCGCCGCCTGAACGAGTCGGTCTACCGGGAGCACCCCGACGTGATGACCGTGGCCGAGGAGTCGACCGCCTGGCCGATGGTGTCCCGCCCCACCACCACCGGCGGCCTGGGCTTCGGCATGAAGTGGAACATGGGCTGGATGCACGACACGCTGGCCTTCATGAAGGAGGATCCGGTCCATCGCCGCTATCACCTCGACAAGCTGACCTTCTCCCTGGTCTATGCCTTCAACGAGAACTTCGTGCTGCCGCTGTCGCACGACGAAGTGGTCTACGGCAAGGGATCCCTGCTCGGGCGCATGCCGGGCGACGAATGGCAGCAGTTCGCCAACTTGCGCACCCTGCTGGCGATGATGTGGACGCATCCGGGCAAGAAGCTGCTCTTCATGGGCGGCGAGTTCGGACAGCGCAGTGAGTGGGCGCACGAGGGCGAGCTCGACTGGATCCAGGCGCAGGCGGAGCCGCACCGCTCCCTGCAGCGGCTGGTGGGCCAGCTCAATGCCCTGTACCGGGCCGAGCCGGCGCTGCACGAGATCGACTTCAGCGCCGAGGGCTTCGAGTGGGTGGAGAACCGCGATGCGGACACCACGGTGATCTCATTCCTGCGCAAGCCGCGACACGGCGCGCCGGTGCTGGTCGTGTGCAACCTCACGCCGGTGCCGCGCCAGAACTACCAGCTGGGCGTGCCCACGAAGGGCCGCTGGCGGGAAGTGCTGAACACCGACTCGCGCGACTACGGCGGCTCGGGCTGGGGCAACCTGGGCGGCGCCGACACCGCGCCCATCCGTTCGCATGGCCGCCGCCACACGCTCAGCCTGACGCTGCCGCCGCTGTCGGTCGTCGCCCTCAAGCCCGATGCATGAACATGGCCGACCTGCGCAAGACCCGCAACCACAGCCCCGACCCGCTCGACCACAGTGACGGACGCCTGCGTGCGGTCATCGATGCCGTGCTGCCGTCGGTGGACGGCGGCCGCTTCGCCGTCAAGCGCGTGACGGGCGAGCCGCTGCAGGTCGAGGCCCACTGCTTCACCGACGGCCATGACGTGCTGCGCGCCATGCTGTGCTGGCGTGCCGAAGCGGAGACGGCGTGGCGCGAAGTCGAGATGACGCCCACTCACAACGACGTCTGGCACGCCGCGTTCACGCCGCCGGCGCCGGGGCGGTACCTGTACACCGTCACCGCCTGGGTCGACCACTTCCGCTCCTGGCGCCACGAGCTGAAGCGACGCACCGACGAGGAGGACATCCGCCTGGCCGTGCTCATGGGCGCCGAGCTGCTCGCGGACGCGGCCGCGCGCGCCAAGGGCGCCGACCAGAAATCACTGAAGGAATGGAGCGCCAGGCTGCGCCGCGAGAGCGATTCGGCCATGGGCGCCGACGGGCTGAAGACGCTCGCGCTCGACGAGTCGCTGGCGTCGCTGGTCGACCGCTACCCCGGCCGACAGCTGGCCACGACCTATCCGGTGGCGCTCCCCCTGGTGGCAGACATCGAGCGAGCGCGCTACAGCACCTGGTACGAGCTGTTCCCGCGCTCGGCCTCGCCGGATCGCGGACGCCATGGCACTTTCGCCGACGTGGAGGCGCGCCTGCCCTATGTCGCGGAGATGGGCTTCGACGTGCTGTATTTCCCGCCCATCCATCCCATCGGGCGCGAGCGGCGCAAGGGCCGCGACAACGCGCTGGTGGCCGGGCCGGGCGACGTCGGCAGCCCGTGGGCCATCGGCTCGGCCGAAGGCGGCCACAAGAGCATCCACCCCGAGCTGGGCACGGCGGAGGACTTCCGCCGGCTGGTGGGCAAGGCGCGCGACCTGGGCATCGCCATTGCGCTGGACATCGCGTTCCAGTGTGCGCCGGACCATCCGTACGTGAAGGAGCATCCCCGGTGGTTTCGCTGGCGCCCGGACGGCACGGTGCAGTACGCCGAGAACCCGCCGAAGAAGTACCAGGACATCTATCCGTTCAATTTCGAGACGGAGGATTGGCGCGCGCTGTGGGCGGAGCTGAAGAGCGTGTTCGAGCACTGGATCGGCGAAGGCGTGCGCATCTTCCGCGTCGACAACCCGCACACCAAGTCGTTCGCGTTCTGGGAGTGGTGCCTGGGCGAGCTGAAGCGCGAGCATCCCGAGCTCATCTTCCTGGCGGAGGCCTTCACGCGCCCCAAGGTCATGCACCGGCTGGCCAAGCTGGGCTACACCCAGTCGTACACCTACTTCACCTGGCGCAACACGCGGCAGGAGCTCGTCGATTACTTCACCGAGCTCTCGCAAGGCCCGGGCCGCGAATACTTTCGGCCCAACGCCTGGCCCAACACGCCCGACATCCTCAACGAGCACCTGCATTCGGGCCAGCGCTCGGTGTTCATGTCGCGCCTCGTGCTTGCCGCCACGCTGTCGGCCAACTACGGCATCTACGGGCCGGCCTATGAGCTGATCGAGCACGTGCCGCGCTCCCCCGGCAGCGAGGAGTACCTGCACTCCGAGAAGTACCAGTTGCGCACCTGGAACCTCGACGATCCCGACAGCCTGCGCGACTTCATCACGCGCGTGAACCGCATCCGGCGCGAGAACCCGGCGCTGCAATCCGACTGGAGCCTGCGCTTCTTCCCCACCGACAACGACCAGCTCATCGCCTACGCGAAACGAAGCGCCGACGGTGACAACGTCATCCTGGTGGTGGTCAACCTGGACCCTCATCACGTGCATTCCGGCTGGCTCGCGCTCGACGCCGGCGAGCTCGGCCTGGACGACGAGCGCGAGTACGAGGCGCACGATCTGCTTTCGGACCAGCGATTCCTGTGGCACGGCATGCGCAACTTCGTTCAGCTGGATCCGCATCGCGCACCTGCGCACATCTTCCGGCTGCGCCAGCGCCTGCGCAGGGAACAGGACTTCGACTACTACCTTTGATTGATGAATACCTCTCGAGGAAAAGATCATCGGCACGCGTGGTTGCCGTCCTTCGGACGGCATGCCTTGACGCACGGCACCCCCTGCCCCCCGCCGAGCGGGGGTTCCAGTTCGACCGACCACTCCCCCGCAGCCCCCCTCCGGGAGGAGGGCTCCAGCATGCATGACAGGGCGGCTGCGCCGGCAACACCTCGTGGCCTGGCGCGCGCATGTTCTGCTGGCCGCAGGCCAGCTCGTCAATCGAACTGGTGCCCCCTTCCCGGAAGGGGGCTGGGGGTTGTGGTCGGTCGAACTGGAACCCCCGCTCGGCGGGGGGCAGGGGGTGCCGTGTGTCAGGCCGAACGGCAGGCCGAACGGCAGGCCGAACGGCAGGCCGTTCTGCCGGCCGAAGGCCGGCCGCCGGAGCTCTTCCCATGAACGCCCCGACAACCCCTCACCTCCAGGAAGCAGAACAAGGCGCCACGGTGCCCAGCGACGATGCCGCGCTCTGGTACAAGGACGCGGTCATCTATCAGCTCAACGTCAAGGCCTTCTTCGACTCCAACGACGACGGCATCGGTGACTTCAAGGGCGTCGCCGCCAAGCTCGACTATGTGAAGGACCTGGGCGTGAACACCATCTGGTTCATGCCCTTCTACCCCTCGCCCCTGCGCGACGACGGCTACGACATCTCGCACTACGACGACGTCAACCCGCAGTACGGCACGCTGGACGACTTCAAGCTCATGCTGCACGAGGCCCACAGGCGCGACCTGAAGGTCATCACCGAGCTGGTCATCAACCACACGTCCGACCAGCATCCGTGGTTCCAGGCCGCGCGGCGCGCGCCGCCGGGGTCGCCCGAGCGCGACTTCTACGTGTGGAGCGATACCGACGAACGGTACAAGGGCACGCGGATCATCTTCACCGACACCGAGACCTCGAACTGGACCTACGACCCGGTGGCCAAGGCCTATTTCTGGCATCGCTTCTTCAGCCACCAGCCCGACCTCAACTTCGACAACCCCAAGGTGCTGGAGGCCATCTTCCGCACCATGCGCTTCTGGCTCGACATGGGCGTGGACGGCTTCCGCCTCGACGCGATCCCGTACCTGGTGGAACGCGAAGGCACCAACAACGAGAACCTGCCGGAGACGCACGCGATCATCAAGCAGCTTCGCGCGGCGATCGACGCCAGCTACCGCGACCGATTCCTGCTCGCCGAGGCCAACCAATGGCCGGAGGACGTGCGCGACTACTTCGGCGAGGGCGACGAATGCCATGCCGCCTACCACTTCCCGCTGATGCCGCGCATCTACATGGCCATCGCGCAGGAAGACCGCTTCCCGGTGGTCGAGATCATGCAGCAGACGCCGGAGATCCCGGACACCTGCCAGTGGGCCATCTTCCTGCGCAACCACGACGAGCTGACGCTCGAGATGGTGACCAGCAAGGAGCGCGACTACATGTACAGCACGTATGCGGCGGACCCGCGTGCGCGCATCAACCTCGGGATCCGCCGCCGGCTCGCACCGCTGATGGAGAACGACATGGACCGCATCAAGCTGATGAACAGCCTGCTGCTGTCCATGCCCGGCTCGCCCATCATCTATTACGGCGACGAGATCGGCATGGGCGACAACGTCTTCATCGGCGACCGCAACGGCGTGCGCACGCCGATGCAGTGGAGCCCGGACCGCAACGCCGGCTTCTCGCGGGCCGACCCGCAGCGGCTGTACCTGCCGCCGATCATGGATCCCATCTACGGCTTCGAGGCGGTCAACGTCGAGGCCCAGCTGCGCGAGCCGTCGTCGCTGCTGCACTGGATGCGAAGGCTGCTGGCAGTGCGCCGAAGCAGCAAGGCCTTCGGCCGCGGACAGCTGAGCTTCCTGAAGGCCGGCAACCGCAAGGTGCTCGCCTACCTGCGCGAGCACGAGGACGATGCCATCCTCTGCGTGGTCAATCTCGCTCGCAGCGCGCAGCCGGTGGAGCTCGACCTGTCGCGCTTTCGCGGCCGCGTGCCGGTCGAGATGCTGGGCCGCACGCACTTCCCGCCGATCGGCGACCTGCCCTACCTGCTCACGCTGCCGGCGCATTCGTTCTACTGGTTCCGCCTCGCGGCGAACGTCGCGGTTCCCGACTGGCACCAGGAATACCTGCATGCCGAGGACCGGCCGGTGCTGGTGCTGTTCGACGGATGGAACAGCCTGTTCCGCGACCATGTCGTGCCGTGGCGCATCGGCATGGCCGTCAAGACGCGAGAGAAGTTCGAGCTCGACACGCTGCCGCGCTACCTGGAAGCGCAGCGCTGGTATGCCGCCAAGGGCACGGCGGTCAAGCGTGCCCGCCTGAGCGACCACTTGATGTGGGAAGAGGGCTCGGACACCTGGCTGCTCGCGCTGCTCGATGTCGACGGGACCGACGAACCGTCGCGCTACTTCGTCGCGCTGGCGATGGCCTGGGACGAGCAGGACGAGGAACGGGTGCGCAACCTTGCCGGCACGGCGGTGGCGCGCGTGCGCCAGCAGGCCAACATCGGCGTGATGGGCGATGCCTTCGCCGACGAGCCGTTCTGCCGCGTCATGCTTCAGGCGATCGCCCAGGGACGCGAGCTGCCCACCGCGCAAGGCACGCTGCACTTTCGGCCGACCTCGGCGTTCGCCGAGCTCGCGGGTGCCGACCCGCGGGCGCTCCCGGTGGGCCGGCCCAAGGCGATGAGCAGCAACACGCTCGTCACGTTCGACGAGCGCCTCTTCCTCAAGGGCTATCGGCGCCTGCGCCCGGGGCTGAATCCCGAGGTCGAGATCGGCCGCTTCCTGACCGAAGTGGCGCGCTTCCCGCACTGCGTGCCGCTGGCCGGCATGCTCGAGCACACCGGTGCCGACGGCACGGTCACGACACTGGCGGTGCTGCAGGCCTACGTGCCCAACCAGGGGGACGGCTGGGAGTACACCCACGACTACCTGGCGCGATATCTCGAGGAGCGGCGCCACACCGTCGAGCCGCCGCCACCGGACGTGCATGGGGGCTACCTCGAGCTGGTGCGCCGGCTGGGGCAGCGCACTGCCGAGCTGCACCTCGCGTTCGCCACCCAGGGCGGCGGTCCTGCCTTCGAGCCGCAGTGGCTGACGACGGCCGACGTGACCCAGCAGACCCACGACATCCTTGCCGAGGCGCGCGCCACGATCGAGCAGCTGGCAGCCATGGCCGATCGCCTGGGGTCCTCGGCGCCGCCCGAGGCCGGGGCGGTGCTCGCCATGCGCGACCAGATCCTGCGGCGCGTCGGCGACCTTGCCGCGGGCATGCCGCGCGCGCTGAAGACGCGCCTGCACGGCGACTATCACCTGGGGCAGGTGCTGGTGTCGCGCAACGACTTCGTCATCATCGACTTCGAGGGCGAGCCCAGCCGCGGCTTCGAGGAGCGCCGCGTCCTCCAGTCGCCGCTGCGCGACGTGGCGGGCATGCTGCGCTCCTTCGGCTATGCCGGCGCCAACGCGTTGCGCGGCATCGCGCTGAACGCGGACGAGGCCGCCGCGCTGGCGCCGCTGATGCTCGAATGGGAAGCGCAGGCGCGCCGGGCCTTCCTGCAGTCGTACGACCAGCATGCTCGCGGTCACTCGCTGTACGACGCGCTGGAGCCCGGCCACGGCCTGCTCGGCCTCTACGAGCTGCAGAAGGCGCTGTACGAGCTGCGCTACGAGATCGACAACCGGCCCGACTGGGTCGGCATTCCGCTGCAGGGCATCCTGGGCTTGATGCGGCCTGTGCGAGCTTGATGATCGCTTCCTTTCGCTGAAGGCGCCCTTCCGCAGGAGAGACCACCATGGAAAGAGTCGACGTGATGCTCGAGTCCGCAAGGGCCTTCATGCTTCAGATCGGAGCCTTCCTGCCGCGGCTCGGCCTCGCGCTGGTGATCCTGCTGGCCGGCTTTCTCATCGCGAAGGCGGCGCGCTTCGCGATCGAGAAGGGACTTCGCGCCGTCAACTTCCACATCGTCACGCAGCGATCCGGAATGGATCGCTTCCTGCAGCGCGGCGGCGCGGAGTTCGACACCACGCGGCTGTTCGGGGTGCTGGTGTACTGGGTCGTCGTCCTGGCCGCGCTGATCGTGGCCTCCAACAGCCTCGGCCTGACCTACGTGACCGAGCTGCTCGGGCGCCTCATGGTGTTCGTGCCCCGCCTGGTGGTGGCGCTGCTGATCCTCGCCTTCGGAAGCTACTTCGCGCGCTTCGTCGGCAATGCGATCGCCACCTACTGCCGCGGCATCGGCGTGCGCGACGCCGACGCACTGGGTCGCCTGGCGCGCTACGCCATCCTGTTCTTCGTGATCATGCTCTCCCTGGACGAGCTGCAGATCGGCGGCGCCATCATCGCCAACGCCTTCCTCATCGTGCTGGGCGGACTGGTGCTGGCGATCGCCCTGGCCTTCGGCCTCGGCGGACGCGAATGGGCGGCGCATCGGCTCGAGAGCTGGTGGCCCACGGACAAGCGCGACGATCGTCCATGACCCCACCCGCGCCCATCACCGCCGTCTGGCCCGGACGACCCTATCCGCTGGGCGCGACCTGGGACGGCGAAGGCGTCAACTTCGCGCTGTTCTCCGAGCATGCCAAGGCGGTGGAGCTCGCACTGTTCGACCTCAGCGGACGCCGCGAGCGCCACCGCATCCGCCTGCGCGAGCGCACCGCCGACATCTGGCACTGCTATCTGCCCGAGGCACGGCCGGGACAGGCCTACGGCTACTACGTGCACGGGCCGCACCAGCCCGAGGAGGGCCATCGCTTCAACCGCCACAAGCTGCTGGTCGACCCGTATGCGCGCGACTTCGTCGGTCGCCTGCGCTGGAACGACGCGCTGTACGGCTACACCCCCGGCCACCGCAAGGAAGACCTGAGCCTCGATCGCCGGGACAGCGCGGTCTACATGCCGAAGGGCCGCGTGCTCGAGTCGGCATTCACCTGGGGCGAGGACCGCCGGCCCGACATCCCGTGGACCGACATGGTGGTCTACGAGATGCACGTGCGCGGCTTCACGATGCGCCACCCCGAGGTGCCGGAGCCGTGGCGCGGCACCTATGCGGGAATCGCCTGCGCCCCGGTCATCGCCTACCTGAAGCGCCTGGGCGTCACCACGCTCGAGCTGATGCCGGTGCACGCCAAGGTCGACGAACCGTTCCTGGTGCAGCGCGGCCTGAGCAACTACTGGGGCTACAACACGCTCGGCTTCTTCGCGCCCGAGATGCGCTACTCGGCGTCGGACAAGGTCAAGGAATTCAAGACCATGGTCAAGACGCTGCACGCCGCGGGGATCGAGGTGATCCTCGACGTGGTCTACAACCATACGTGCGAAGGCAACCAGCTGGGCCCGACGCTGTCGATGCGCGGCATCGACAACGCGTCGTACTACATGCTGGGCGAGCAGCGCCGCTTCTATGCCGACTACACCGGCTGCGGCAACACGCTCAACCTCGAGAATCCGCGCGTGCTGCAGCTGGTGCTCGACTCGCTGCGCTATTGGGTGGAAGAGATGCACGTCGACGGCTTCCGCTTCGACCTCGCATCGGCATTGGCCCGCGAGGGCGGCGTGGTGGCGCACTGGGGCGGCTTCTTCGATGTGATCCGCCAGGACCCCGTGCTGAACCGCGTCAAGCTGATCGCCGAGCCCTGGGACCTGGGCTGGGGCGGCTACCAGGTGGGCAACTTTCCGCCCGGTTGGGCCGAGTGGAACGACCGCTATCGCGACGGCATGCGCTCGTACTGGAAGGGCGACGGCGGCGCCATCGGCGAGTTCGCCAGAAGGTTCACCGGCTCGTCAGACCTCTTCGGACGCTCGGGGAAGAAGCCGCACGCCAGCATCAACTTCATCACCGCGCACGACGGCTTCACGCTCAACGACCTGGTGACCTACCAGGAAAAGCACAACGAGGCCAACGGCGAGGACAACCGCGACGGCAACAACGACAACCGGTCGTGGAACTGCGGCGTGGAAGGCCCCACGGACGATCCCGCCATCAACGCGCTGCGCGAGCGCCAGAAGCGCAACTTCCTCGCCACGCTGCTGCTCTCCCAGGGCGTGCCGATGCTGGTCGCCGGCGACGAGATCGGCCGCACGCAAGGCGGCAGCAACAACGCCTACTGCCAGGACAACGAGATCAGCTGGCTCGACTGGACCCTGGCGCCGCGACACGAAGCCCTGTTCGAGTTCGTGCGCACGGTCATCCGGCTTCGCTGCGCCCATCCCACGTTCCGCCGGCGCGACTTCTTCGATGGCCGCCCGCTGTTCGGCGGCCAGCTCAAGGACGTGCTGTGGCTCAAGCCGGACGGCAGCGAGATGACCTCGCAGGAATGGGAGCATGCGCACGCGCGCCGGCTCGGCATGTACCTGGCCGGCGCCGCGATCGACGACGTCGGCACGCGCGGACAGCCGGTCTTCGACGACGACTTCCTGATCATGTTCAATGCCGATGCCGACGACGTGCCCTTCACGATTCCCGACATTGCCGGCGAGGCATGGCAACCCGTGCTCGACACGTTCGAGAGCGGGCCGCCCGCACCACGCGAGCTGCGCGCCGGCGAGGCCTACGACGTCCGGTCGCGGTCGCTGGTGGTGCTGCAGCGGCCGATGGCCAAGGCGGGTTGAAGGTCGAGATGGCTCCATACACCGCCCTCACCCCGACCCTCTCCCGCAGGCGGGAGAGGGGGACTGTCTTTCCCTCACCACACAAGTGCCCTTCCCCTCAATGAATGGACTAGCGATGCGACGCCGCCACGCCATGCCCTTCGGCGCCGAACTGCAAGCCGGCGCCGGCGTGCGCTTTCGGCTGTGGGCGCCGAGCGCCGAGGCGATCACCTTGCGGCTGCACGTCGACGGCGGGCTTCGCGAGCATCCGATGCAGCGGCTGGACGGCGGCTGGCACGCCTGCTCGGTCGACGAGGCTGGCGCCGGCACGCGCTATGACTTCGTCACCCCGGGCGGACTGGCCGTGCCCGACCCGGCATCGCGCAGCAATCCCGACGACGTGCATTCGGCCAGCCAGGTGGTCGATCCACAGGCGCACGACTGGCGCGACGACGGCTGGACCGGCCGGCCCTGGCACGAGGCGGTCATCTACGAGCTGCATGTGGGCACCTTCACCGACGCCGGCACCTTCGCGGCCGCCGCCGAGCGCCTCGGCACGCTCGCCGCCCTGGGCGTGACGGCCATCGAGCTGATGCCCGTGGCCGACTTTCCCGGTCGACGCGGCTGGGGCTACGACGGGGTGCTGCTGTTCGCCCCCGAGTCGGCCTACGGCACGCCCGAGGACCTGAAGCGCCTGGTGGAAGCGGCACACGGCCACGGCCTCATGGTGCTGCTCGACGTCGTCTACAACCACTTCGGCCCGGAGGGCAACTACCTGCACGCGTACTGCCCCGAATTCTTCAATGCGGCCCACGCCACGCCGTGGGGTGCGGCCATCAACTTCGACGGCGCGGCCAATCGCACGGTGCGCGACTTCTACGTGCACAACGCGCTCTACTGGATCGAGGAGTTCCACTTCGACGGCCTGCGGCTTGACGCGGTGCATGCCATCCGCGACGACTCGGCCATCCACATCGCCTGCGAGATCGCCGAAGCGCTGGCCGCCGGTCCGGGGCGCGAGCGGCACGTGCACGTGGTGCTCGAGAACGACGCCAACGAGTCGCGATTCCTGCTGCGCGATGCCTCGGGCAGGCCGCGCCACGCCGACGCGCAGTGGAACGACGACTTCCATCACGCGGCGCACGTGCTGGCCACCGGCGAGGCCGACGGCTACTACGCCGACTATGCCGATGCGC
The DNA here is from genome assembly GCF_029855045.1 of Piscinibacter sp. XHJ-5. GTDB lineage: Bacteria > Pseudomonadota > Gammaproteobacteria > Burkholderiales > Burkholderiaceae_C > Albitalea. Next base: position 548,899 of record NZ_CP123228.1, on the reverse strand, counting down.
CCATCGCGCGCTTCGGCCGTGCCCTGGCCGAAGGCTTCGTCTACCAAGGCGATCCGTCGGCGTTTCGCGATGGGGAACCCCGCGGCGAGCCCAGCGCCCACCTGCCCGGCACGGCCTTCGTGTCCTTCCTGCAGAACCACGACCAGATCGGCAATCGCGCCTTCGGCGAGCGCCTCGGCCCGCCGGCGGTGCAACCCGATCGGCTGGAGATGCTGCTGGCCTGCCTGCTGCTGTCGCCGCACGTGCCGATGCTCTTCATGGGCGAGGAGTACGGCGCGTCCTCGCCATTCCTCTACTTCTGCGACTTCGGACCCGAGCTGGCGTCGGCCGTGGCCAAGGGGCGGCGGGAAGAGTTCAGGCGCTTCGCCGCGTTCCGCGACGAGGCGGCGCGAGCGCGCATCCCCGATCCCAACGACGAGTCCACCTTCCGCGCCAGCGTGCTGAAGTGGAGCGAGCGCGAAGCGCCGCCGCATGCCGCGCGGCGGGCCTTGGTGCAGCAGCTGCTCGCCTTGCGCTCGCAGTGGCTGGTCCCCCGGCTGGCGGGCATGTCCGCCGGCGGGCAGTACCGCGTCGACGGCACCCTGTTGCAGGTGCGATGGCCGCTGGCCGACGGCGCGGGCTGGCACCTGGCGGCGAACTTCGGCGCGGCGCCGGCCGAGCCGCCGCGACGCGGCCACGTGGTGTTCGAGCGCTGCGCCGACGGCCCGCGCCTGCGTGGCGACGGCGTGCGCATCGCGCTGGAGCGCGCGGGTGGCTGAACCCGGCTCGACGCTGGCAGGCTGGTGCGAGCGGGTCGGCATCGCCGCCGACTACCACGACATCTGGGGCCATCGCCACCGGGTACCCGATGCCGGCCTGGCCGCGTTGCTGCGCGAATTCGGCATCGATCCCGACGACGCGCAGGCGCTGGCCGATGCGCAGCGCGCCGACTGGGGGCAGCCGCTGCCCGCGGTGGCCGCGCACACCGCCGGCGCGCCCCGCGTGCAGGTGCAGCTGCGCGTGCCCGCCGGGAGCGGCCCGCTTCACTGGACGCTGCACGAGGAGAGCGGGGCGGTGCACCGCGGCGCCGTCGATCCCGTCGCCTGCACGGTGCTGGGGCAAGCCCAGGTCGACGGCCAGGCCATGCAGACGCTGCGGGCGGCGATCGACCTCGAGCTGCCGACGGGCTACCACCGCCTGGTGCTCGACGGGACGGACGATGCCGAAGGCATGCTGCTGGTCAGCGCGCCGGAGCATGCCTATCGCCCGCCGGCGCTGCAGGCCGACGGGCGCGTGTGGGGCCCCGCACTGCAGCTGTATGCGCTGCGGTCGCCGCGCAACTGGGGCATCGGCGACTTCACCGACCTGGCGACCGCGGCCGAGCTGTTCGCCCAGCTCGGCGCGGGCATCGTCGGCCTGAATCCGCTGCACGCGCTGTTCCCGCACAACCCGCACCACATCAGCCCCTACAGCCCGTCGTCACGCTCGCAGCTCAACACCATGTACCTCGATGTCGAGGCCGTGGCCGACTTCCCCGAGTGCACCGCCGCGCAGCAGCGGGTGCGCTCGGCCGCTTTCCAGGAACGCCTGGCGCAGCTGCGCGAAGCCGTCCACGTCGACTACGCCGGCGTCGCTGCCGCGAAGGACGACGTGCTGCGCCTGCTGTGGGCGCACTTTCGGGAGCGCCACCTGCGCGCCGGCAGCGAGCGCGGGCGCGCCTTCCGCGACTTCCTTGCCGAGCGCGGCGAGCCGCTCGCATTGCATGCCACGTTCAACGAACTGCAGGCGCGCCTGCATGCCGAGGATGCTTCGGTGTGGGGCTGGCCGGTGTGGCCCGAGGCGTATCGCGACCCCGCCTCCGATGCGGTGAGCCGCTTTCGCGAGGAACACGGCGAGGCGATCGAGTTCCACGCCTACCTGCAGTGGCAGGCCGACCTGCAGCTCGCGCGCGTCGCTCGGCGCTGCAGCGAACGCGGCCTGGCGGTGGGCTTGTACCTGGACCTCGCCGTCTCGGTGGACCGTGCCGGCGCCGACATGTGGACGCACCAGGCGCACTACGCGCCCGGCGCGTCGGTGGGCGCGCCGCCGGACGAGCTCAACCTGCTGGGCCAGGACTGGGGACTGCCGCCGCTGCGTCCGGACCGGCTGCTGGCCGACCGCTGCCGCTATTTCGCCGACACGCTGCGCGCGTGCATGCGCCACGCCGGCGCGCTGCGCATCGACCATGTGATGGGACTGATGCGGCTGTACTGGATTCCCGCCGGGCAAGGCGCGCGCGCCGGCGCGTACGTCCACTACCCGCTTGCCGAGCTCATGGCGATCGTCGCGCTGGAGAGCGAGCGCAACCGCTGCATGGTGATCGGCGAGGACCTGGGCACGGTGGCCGACGAGATGCGTGCCGCGGTGGCGCGCCTGCAGGTCCTGTCGTACCGCGTGGTGGCGTTCGAGCGTGGCGAGGGCGGCACCTTCAAGCCGCCGCACGTCTATCCGCGCGAGGCGCTGGTGGCGGTGGGCACGCACGACCTGCCCACGCTGGCCGGCTGGTGGAGCGGGCACGACCTGCAGGTGCGCCGCACGCTGGGCCTGTTTCCGAGCGACCAGGTGTACGAGGACCAGCTCGTGGGTCGGATGCAGGAGCGCGTGCGCCTGCTGCTGGCCCTGCAGCACGCCGCCCTGCTCCCGGACGGGCTCGCGCCGGAAGTGGCGGCCGCAGGGCCGCTCACCGCCGAGCTGGCCGAGGCCGTGCATGCCTTTGCCGCGTCCACACCGTCTCGCGTGATGGTGGTGCAGCCCGAGGACGTGCTCGGCGTGCTGGGCCAGGCCAATCTGCCCGGCACCGTGGACCAGCATCCCAACTGGCGGCAGAAGCTGCCGCTGTCGCTCCAGCAACTGGCCGAGGACGAGCGCCTGCAATCCACCTGCCGCCTGCTGGCGCGGCTGCGTCCGCACGCGCCGCTTTCCGGCATGGCGCCGCCGCGCACCGAGGCGGTCGTGCCGCGCGCCACCTACCGGCTGCAGTTCCACAGGGACTTCACCTTCGACGATGCGCAGCAGGTGTTGGCGTACCTGCAAGGCCTGGGCGTGAGCCATCTGTACTGCTCGCCGGTGATGCGGGCGCGGCCGGGCAGCACGCACGGCTACGACATCGTCGCGCACGACGAGATCAACCCCGAGCTGGGTGGGCGCGAGGCCTTCGATCGCTTCGCCCGCGCGGCGCGCGAGCGCGGCATGGGCCTGCTCATCGACATGGTGCCCAACCACATGGGCATCTTCGCGGCCGACAACGCCTGGTGGATGGACGTGCTGCAGCACGGACCGGCCTCGGCCCATGCGAGCTGGTTCGACATCGACTGGCATCCGGTGGACCGCGCGCTCGACGGCAGGGTGCTCCTTCCGGTGCTGGGCGACCATTTCGGCGGGGTGCTCGAGCGCGGCGAGCTCGCGCTCGTCTTCGAGGGCGAAGCGGGCAGCTTCTCGCTGCGCTACTTCGAGCACCGCTTTCCGCTCGATCCGCGCACGGCCGCCCCGCTGCTGCTGCGCGCGGCCGAGCGCCTGCCGGGCGCCGCCGGTCTCGCCCTGCAAAGCGTCGCGACGGGCTTCGGCCAGCTGCCGCCGCGTGACACGGCGGATCCCCACGCCGCCGTCCAGCGCAGGCACGACCATGCGCGGCTGCAGGCGCGCCTGGTGGCCCTGCTCGGCGAGGCCGAGGGCGTGCGCGCCGCCATCGAGGCGGTCGTCGCGGCCTCCGCCAGCCCCGATTCGCTGGACGCGCTGCACGAGGCCCAGGCGTTCCGCCTCGCGTACTGGCGCGTGGCGTCCGACGAGATCAACTACCGGCGCTTCTTCGACATCAACCACCTCGCGGCATTGCGTATGGAAGAGCCCGACGTGTTCGAGGCGACGCAAGGGTTCGCGCTCGACCTCGCCGCCGCCGGCGTCGTCGACGGGCTGCGGATCGACCATCCCGATGGCCTGCATGACCCGGCGCAGTACTTCGAGCGGCTGCAGCAGGGCTATGCGCGCCGCGCCGGCATCGTGCTGCCGCGGGCGGACGCGCATGGCCGGCCGGCGCGGCCGCTGTACGTGGTGGCCGAGAAGATCGCCGCCGGCCACGAGGACATCCCGGAAAGCTGGGCGCTGCACGGCACGACCGGCTACCGCTTCGCCAACGTCGTCAACGGCGTGCTGGTCGACACCGCGGCGCGCGAGCGCTTCGATCGACTGTGGCAGCGCTTCAGCGGCGAGCCCGGGCACTTCGAGGAATTTGCCTACGCGGGCAAGCGCACGATCATGCGCAGCTCGCTGGCCTCCGAGCTGACCGTGCTCGCCACCGAGCTGCTGCGCATTGCCCGCGCCCATCGCCGCACCCGCGACCACACCTTCAACACGCTGCGCGAGGCGCTCGCCGAAGTCGCGGCCTGCATGCCGGTGTACCGCACCTACATCGTCGACAAGCCTTCGGCCCAGGACCAGCGCTTCATCGACTGGGCCGTCGCGAGCGCGCGTCGGCGCGCGAGGGCTGCCGACACCAGCATCTTCGACTTCGTGCGCCGCACGCTGCTGGCCGAGGCCATCGAGGGCGCCGACGATGCGCTGAAGGAGCGCGTGCGCCGCTTCGCGATGCGCTTCCAGCAGTTCACCGCGCCGGTCACGGCCAAGGGCGTGGAGGACACCGCCTTCTATCGCTATCACCGGCTGGTGTCGCTCAACGAGGTGGGCGGCGATCCGGGAACCTTCGGCATGACCCTGCGCGGCTTCCATGCGGCCAACGCCGACCGCGCCGCGCGCTGGCCATACACCATCGTCGCCACGTCGACGCATGACAACAAGCGCTCGGAAGACGTGCGCTGCCGCCTGGACGTGCTGAGCGAGATGCCGGCAGCGTGGCGACTGTGGCTGCGCCGCTTCAATGCCGCGCCGCAGCTGCAGCGCGCCCGCCACGCCGTCGTGGCCGGCCATGCGGACGCCGGCATGCCGGTGCCGTCGCGCGCCGACGAGGTGCTGCTGCTGCAGACCCTGCTGGGCACGCTGCCCGCCGGCGGCCTGGACGACGATTCGATCGTCGCGTACCGCGAGCGCATCGAGGCCTACGCGGTGAAGGCCGCGCGCGAAGCCAAGCGTCACACGAGCTGGGTCAGCCCCGATGCCGAGTACGAGGACGGGCTGCGGGCCTTCGTGCGCAGCGTGCTGGCACGCGTGCGGCCGAATCCGGTGCTGACCGAGCTGCAGGCGCAGGCCGAGCTTCTCGGCTGGTTCGGTGCGCTGAACAGCCTGGCCATGGTCCTGCTGAAGTTCACCGTGCCCGGCGTGCCCGACCTGTACCAGGGCAACGAGGTGATGGACCTGAGCCTCGTCGACCCGGACAACCGAAGGCCGGTGGACTACGAGGCGCGGCGGCGCCTGCTCGACGAGCTGCAACGGCTGTCGGAGCAGCCCGATTGGCGCACCGGCCTCGCGGCAATGACCGCGGCGCCGCACGACGGGCGGCTCAAGCTGTGGATCATCTGGCGGCTGCTGCAGCTGCGCCGGCAACAGCCCGAACTGCTGCGCGACGGCGGCTATGCGGCATTGCAGGTGACCGGGCAGCACAAGGACCACGTGGTGGCCTTCGTGCGGGAGACCGCCGGACAGCAGATGGTCGTGGCCTGCGGGCGCTGGTTCGCTCGCCTGCTCGATGCGCGGCCCGCCTGGCCCGCGGAGAACGTGTGGGGAGATGCCGTGCTCGAGGTCCCGGGCGACCGGCAGTGGCGCGACGTGCTGAGCGGTCAGGTGCTGGTGGTGGACGGCGGCCGGCCACTGCCGGTGGCGTCGATGTTCGCGACCTTGCCGATGGCCGTGCTCGTCCCCGAGTAGCCCGGCTGCCATTCAAGGCGGCGATCGCAGGCGCGCCGGCGGCGCGAAGAGATGGCCGAAACCGGCGCTGATCCTTCGATCGGCCGTCGTCCGGATCGGCCAGCATGCGCGCGTGAGCCAAGACGAAGCATCCATGTCCGAACGGGGCGCCGCCGTGCGCCTCCCAGCGCCGCGCGACGATGTGCTCGGCCGTTGCCGCAACGCCTGCCTGGCGCTGCTGGAGCGCAATCTCGGTCCGCGCGGCATCCTCGCCGCCACGCCCGGGCCGCAGGCGCAGGCGCGCAGCTACACCCGCGTCTTCGGTCGCGATGCGGCGATCTGCGTGCTGGCCATGGCCGGAAGCGGCGTGCCGGCGCTGGAGCAGGGCGCCATCGCCAGCCTGGACGCGCTGGCCGAGGGCCAGGCACCCAACGGCCAGATCCCCAAGTTCATCGACCCCGAGGGCCAGGAGGCCGACTTCTGGTACCTGGGCTGCATCGACGCGACGCTCTGGTGGCTGATCGCCGCCGACCACGTGCGGCGGCTGAACGGGCTGCCCGGCGTGCAGCAGCGCTGGGCGCCGGCCATCGCCCGCGCGCTGCAGTGGCTGCATGCGCAGGAGCACCAGCGCTTCTTCCTGCTGCAGCAGAACGAGGCCAGCGACTGGGCCGACATCATGCCCCGCTCGGGCTTCGTGCTCTACACCAACGCGCTGTGGTACCACGTCAAGCAGCTCTACGGCTTGCCGCAGGCAAGCGAAACGCGCTACCACGTCGAGCACCTGTTCCACCCGTTCCGTCCTGACCTGCCCGAGTACCGCCGCGTGCGCCTGCTCGGCCACTACGCACGACGCGGCCAACGCAGCCCCGGGCTCTATCTCAGCTTCGTCAACCTCTCTTTCGCCGGAGACGAAGGCGACGTGTTCGGCAACGTGCTGGCCATGCTGTACGGCCTGGCCGGCGATTCGATGGCGCAGCGCATCGTGAAGACACTGCTGGCCGCCGGCGCCACCGATCCGTATCCCGCGCGTGCGGTCCTGCAGCCGCTGGAGCCGAAGCACGGGCTGTGGCGGGCCTACATGGGACGGCACCAGCAGAACCATCCGCACCAGTACCACAACGGCGGCATCTGGCCCTTCATCGGCGGCTTCTGGGTCGTGGCGCTCGCGCAGCTCGGCAAGCACGAGCTCGCGCGCGCGGAGCTGCTGAAGCTCGCGGCCGCCAACGAGGCCGGGGGATGGCGCTTCAGCGAATGGTTCCACGGCAAGACGCTGGCGCCGTGCGGCATGGCGGGTCAGAGCTGGAACGCCGCGGCGTTCCTGATGGCGCTGCGGGTGGTGGAGGACGGGGAGCGTTGACAGGCTCCAGCCCTCTCCCGCGCGCGGGAGGGGCTCACTCGCACTAGCCGACGCGATTCGCCAGAGCCTGCGCGTACAGCGCCAGGTAGTCGCGCGCCGCGTGGTCCCAGGAGAAGTCCTGCGCCATCGCCGTGCGCATCACGGCTTGCCACGCGCGCGGCTGTCGATACAGGGCAACGAGCCGCTCCACTGCGCGCTCCAGCGCGAGCGGCGACGCGGCGTCGAACACGAAGCCGGTGGCGCGTCCCTCACGCACCGCCGCGTCGGAGCCATCGACCACCGTGTCGGCCAGGCCGCCGACGCGCCGCACCAGAGGCAGCGTGCCGTAGCGCAGGCCGTACATCTGCGTGAGGCCGCAAGGCTCGAAGCGCGAGGGCACGAGGATGGCGTCGGCGCCGGCGATGGCGCGGTGCGCCAGCGCCTCGTCGTAGACCAGCCGCGCGGCGACGCGCCCGGGATGCCTGCGCGCGGCGTCGCGGACCGCGCTTTCGAGCCCGGGATCGCCGGTCCCGACGACGAGCAGTTGCACCCCGCGTTGCACCAGCGCGGGCAGCGCGGCCAGCACGAGATCGATGCCCTTCTGCGCCGTCAGCCGGCTCACCACGCAGAGCAGCGGCACCTCCGGCTGCGCGGCCAGCGCCACCTCCGATTGCAGCGCCTGCTTGCACGCCGCCTTGCCGTCCAGCCTGTCCGCGGCGTAGCGGGCGGCCAGCGCGCTGTCGCGCGCGGGATCCCAGACCTGCGGGTCCACGCCGTTGAGGATGCCCGAGACCACCGCCTGGCGGCTGCGGATGACGCCGTCCAGCCCGAAGCCGAACTCCGGCGTCGCGATCTCGCCGGCATAGGTCGGGCTGACCGTGGTGATGCGCTCGGCGAACTTGAGCCCGCCCTTCATGAAGGAGAGCTGGCCGTGGAACTCCAGGCCGCTGGAGTCGCGCGTGCGCACGGGCAGGCCGAGGCGGTCGAACTCGGTCATCGGAAACAGGCCCTGGTAGGCCAGGTTGTGCACGGTGAACACCGTCAGCGCAGCGGTGCCCGGATGCACCCGCGCATAGGCGCAGGCGAGCCCGGCGTGCCAGTCGTGCGCATGCAGCACGTCGGGCATCCAGCCCTCGTCCAGCTCCCCGGCCGCCAGGTGCGCGCCGGCCCACCCGAGCAGTGCAAAGCGCTGCAGGTTGTCGGGCCATTCGTTGCCGCGGTCGTCCTGATACGGTCCACCGCCGCGGCGATACAGGTAGGGCGCATCGATCACGTAGGCGGGCACCGCACTGCCGGGCAGGTGACCCAGGCGCAGCGTGATACGGCCGGCGCCGAACAGCGGTCCCAGCGAGAGCACCACACGCGACTCCTCGAGCGCGTCGAGGATCGGCGGCAATCCGGGGAGCAGCAGTCGCACATCGGCGCCGGCCCGCGCGAGGGCAGGCGGCAGCGCGCCGGTCACGTCGGCCAGCCCGCCTGTCTTGACGAGCGGGAACACTTCGGCTGCCACGTGCAGCAGCTTCATCGGCAAGGCCGGCACGGCGTGCGGGAATGAGCCCCGGGGGCCACGCATGCGGGCCGCTTCATGGCCGTTGGCGGCCCGGCGCGGCTCAAGCCAGCGACTCCAGCATGTCGCGCGTGACGAGGGTGATGCCGTTCTCGGAGCGGTAGAAGCGCTGCCCGTCGGCCACCGGGTCTTCGCCGATCACCATGTCGTCCGGAATGACGCAGCCGCGGTCGATCACCGTGCGCGTGAGGCGGGCCCGCCGGCCCACCTGCACCCCCGGCAGCACGACCGACCAATGGACCTGGGCATGCGAATGCACCCGCACCGAGGAGAACAGCACCGAGCGGGAGACCTCGCCGGAGACGATGCAGCCGCCGGATACCAGCGACTCGATCGCCGTGCCGCGTCGGTCGGGCTGGTTGTGCACGAACTTGGCCGGCGGCAGCTGCGGCTGGTAGGTCCAGATCGGCCAGCGGGTGTCGTACAGGTCGAGCATGGGCAAGGTGGCGGTGAGGTCGACGTTGGCATCCCAGTACGCGTCGATGGTGCCGACGTCGCGCCAGTACGGCTGGTCGTCGTCGTGGGTCAGGACGCAGCTCGCGCGGAAGGGATGCGCGCGCGCCAGTCCCTGCTGCACCAGGCGGGGAACGATGTCGCGGCCGAAGTCGTGGCTGGAATCCGGGTCCTTCATGTCGCGTTCGAGCTCGGCGCGCATGAACTTCGCGTCGAAGATGTAGATGCCCATGCTGGCCAGCGACTGGCGCGGATCGTCCGGCATCGGCGGCGGGTCGGCCGGCTTCTCGACGAAGGCCGTGATGCGGCCTTGCGAGTCCACGGCCATGACGCCGAAGGCGCTCGCCTCCTCGCACGGCACGGCGATGCAGCCCACGCTGCACGGCGCGCCGGACGCGACGTGGTCGGCCAGCATCACCGCGTAGTTCATCTTGTACACATGGTCGCCGGCCAGCACGATCACGTAGTCGGCCCGATAGCCCTCGATGATGTCCTCGTTCTGCCACACCGCGTCCGCGGTGCCGCGGTACCAGTGCTCCTCGTCCATGCGCTGCTGCGCCGGCAGCAGGTCGACGAACTCGTTCATTTCGCTCTTCAGGAAGGCCCACCCGCGCTGCAGATGACGCAACAGGCTGTGCGACTTGTACTGGGTGATCACCCCGATGCGGCGGATGCCCGAATTCAGGCAATTCGACAAGGCGAAGTCGACGATGCGGAACTTGCCGCCGAAGTAGACCGCGGGCTTCGCACGACGGTCGGTCAGGTGCTTGAGCCGGCTGCCCCGCCCGCCGGCCAGCACCAGGGCGACGGCCCGCTTGGGAAGATCGAGATTGCGGGCCAGTTCGGTGTGCGGCATGACGGGCTCCTCTCCACTGCACACGGATAGTGCCTGCTGCCCGCGGGCCGCGCAAGGCGCCGTTGACGGTCCCCGCAGTGGCATTGACACTCGCAAGAGCCCGTGTGGCGCATCGCAGCAATCGCACGAATCGCACGACCATGAACGACCGCACCTCCAACGATCTCGACCTCGACCATGAGCTGCTCACCAACGTGGGAGTCGCTCCCTCCGAGGCCACTCCCGCCGACCTGATGCGCGCCGTGGCGCAGACACCGCGCCAGCAGCTGGCCGAGCGGTGGGTGGAAACGCAGGCCGCGGAGCGCGCCAAGGGCGCGCGCCGCGTCTACTACCTCTCGATGGAATTCCTGATCGGCCGCACCCTCGGGAACGCGCTGGCCGCGCTGGAGCTGCGGCCGCACGCGGCGTCGGCCGTCCACGCGCATGCCCACCGACTCGAGGACGTCGAGGGCGAGGAAGCCGATGCAGCGCTCGGCAACGGCGGCCTGGGACGGCTGGCGGCATGCTTTCTCGATTCGATGGCGACCCTGGGCCTGCCGTCGTTCGGCTACGGCATCCGCTATGAATACGGCATGTTCGCCCAGGACATCGTGGCCGGCCGCCAGGTGGAGCAGCCCGACCCCTGGCTCGCCGACGGCACGCCCTGGGAGTTCCCGCGAGCGGGCATCAGCGTGCCGGTCAACTTCGGCGGCTGGGTGGAGGAGGTCGACGGCAAGCCGGTGTGGCGGCACGCGGGCCAGGTGTGCGCCAAGGCCTACGACATGGTGATTCCCGGCCACGGCACGCGCAAGGTGAGCACCTTGCGGCTGTGGAAGGCAGCGGCGCCGGCGCACATCGACCTGCATGCCTTCAACAGCGGGGACTATGCCCGGGCCGCCGAGGTGAAGAACGAGTTCGAGAACATCTCCTGGGTGCTCTATCCGAACGACAGCACGCCGGCCGGGCGCGAGCTGCGCCTGCGCCAGGAGTACTTCTTCGTTGCGGCCTCGGTGGCCGACATCCTCTCGCGCCATCTCGCCGAGCACGGCAGCCTGGCGAGCCTGGCCGACAAGGTGGCGATCCACCTCAACGACACCCACCCGGCGATCAGCGTCGCCGAGCTCATGCGCTTGCTGACCGACGAGCACGGCATGGCGTGGGCCGATGCGTGGGCGCAGGCGACGCGCATCTTCTCGTACACCAACCACACGCTCATGCCCGAGGCGCTGGAAACGTGGCCGGTCGCGCTCATCCAGCAGGTGCTGCCGCGCCATCTGCAGATCATCCTGCGCATCAACCACGAGCTGCTGAGCGAGGCGGGCCGGCTGCGGCCCGGCGACGACGGCTTCCTGCGCCGCCTGTCGCTCATCGACGAGACGGGCGAGCGCCGGGTGCGCATGGCGCACCTGTCGGTGGTCGGCAGCCACAAGGTCAACGGCGTGTCGGCGCTGCACTCGCAGCTCCTGGTGAAGACCATCTTCGCGGACTTCGCCGCGCTGTGGCCCGACCGCTTCACCAACGTCACCAACGGCGTCACGCCGCGACGCTGGCTGGCGCAGGCCAACCCGGGCCTCGCCGCGCTGCTGGACAGCACGCTGGGCGACGGATGGCGGCTCGACCTGGACCGCCTGCGCGAGTTGCGGCCGCATGCCGAAGACCCGGCGTTCCGCGAGGCGTTCATGGCCGTGAAGCGGGCCAACAAGGAACGCCTGGCCGCCTACGTGAAGCGCGAGCTCGGCCTCGCCCTCGACCCGGGCAGCCTGTTCGATGTGCAGGTCAAGCGCTTCCACGAATACAAGCGGCAACTGCTCAATCTGCTGCATGTGGTCGGCCGCTACCAGGCCATGCTCGCGGACCCGCACGTCGACTGGGTGCCGCGCACGGTCATCTTCGCCGGCAAGGCGGCCTCCTCCTACCACCTGGCCAAGCAGATCATCCACCTCATCCACGACGTGGGGGCGGTGATCAATGCCGACCACCGGCTGAAGGGTCGGCTCAAGGTGGTGTTCGTGCCGAACTACGGCGTGTCCGTGGCCGAGACCATCATGCCCGGCGCCGACTTGTCCGAGCAGATCTCCACCGCCGGCACGGAGGCTTCGGGCACCGGCAACATGAAGCTCGCGCTGAACGGCGCGCTCACCATCGGCACCGAGGACGGTGCCAACATCGAGATCCGCGACCAGGTCGGGGCGGACAACATGTTCATCTTCGGGCACAGGGCCCACGAGATCGCGGCGCTGAACCAGGGCGGCTACCAGCCGCTGCGCATCTACCAGAACCACCCGCGTGTGGCGGCCGTGCTCGATTCGATTTCCGGCGGTCGCTTCTCGCCCGGCGAGCCCGACCGCTATCGCGGCGTGGTCGATGCACTGCTGGGCGGCGGCGATCACTACAAGCTGCTCGCCGACTACGACGACTATGTGGCCGCGCACGGACGCGTCGACGCCCTCTATCGCGAACGCGACGAATGGGCGCGCCGCGCCATCGCCAACGTGGCCGGCATGGGCCCCTTCTCGTCGGATCGCACCATCCGCGAGTACGCCACGCAGATCTGGCGCGTGAGGTCGCTGGAGTAGAAGACGACGCGGCCCCGGCAGGCTTTCGTGCGGTGCTGCGCCCGTCGGCCACCGACCGTTTCGAGTGGATTCACCAGCGCAGTGAAGGCGTCGTCACCGGCGCATCCCACAGACCCAGCAGCTCGTCGTCGAGCGCCGTCAGCGTGAGCGAGGCGCCCGCCATCTCGAGTGACGTGGTGTGGTTGCCGACAAGCCACCGCTTGACCTGCAGCCCGGCGTCGCGCAGGCGCTGCGTGGCGATGCGGTTCAGCAGGTGCAGCTCGATCAGCGGCGTGCCGCCGAAGCCGTTGACGTGAAGCAGCACCTGGCGGCCCGCCGCCAGCGCCAGGTCCTTGAGCACCGGCTCGAGCAGCAGCGTGACGATGTCGTCCGCCGGCATGAGGGCCCGGCGATGCCGGCCCGGCTCGCCGTGGATGCCGACGCCGATCTCGATCTCCGAAGGCCCGATGTCGAAGGTGGCGGCGCCGGCGTCGGGCACCGTGCAGCTGGTCAGCGCGACGCCCATCGACGCAGTGTTGGCGTTGACGCGTGCGCCGAGCGCCTTGCACTCGTAGAGGTCGGCGCCCGCTTCGCACGCCGCCCCGATCATCTTCTCGACGATCAGGGTTCCGGCGACGCCGCGTCGTCCGGTGGTGTGGGTGGAGTGCTCGACCGCGACATCGTCGTTGACGAGCACGGTCGCGCATTCGATCTCGAGCATGTCGCTCGCGACCTGGAAGCTCGCGCAGTCGCCGCCGTAGTTCTTCACGACCATCAGCACGCCCTGGCCGGCATCGACGCGCTGGGCGGCGGCGACGATCTGGTCGGGCGTTGGCGCAGTGAACACCTGGCCGGGGCACGCGGCGTCGAGCATGCCGGGGCCGACGTAGCCGGTGTGCAGCGGCTCATGGCCGGACCCGCCGCCCGAGATCAGCGCGACGCGGCCCTGCTTGGGCGTGCGGCGGCAGATGAACAGCGGCGATTCGTTGAGCGCGAGCAGGTCCTCGTGCGCCATCACCAGGCCAGCGGCGCTGTCCTGCACCAGGTCATTCGTCGAGTTGATGAACTTCTTCATCGCGCAAAGTCACCCTTCACGAGGATTGTGGTGCTCGGGACCGACCGGTGTCACGCGAGGTTTTCCGCGGTGAGGATCTCGACACGCGGGTTGTTGATCGCCAGTGCGCCGCGCACCCCGTCGCACAGGGCGCGCAGCACGCGGCTGGCCGCGGTGACCGCATATTCGACATCCTGGTGCAGCAGGTAGCTCAGCGAGCCGGACAGCAGCATCGATCGATGCACCTCGAGCAGGTCGTGGGCCACGAACATCAGGTCGTGGCCATAGCCGTGCTCGGCGAGCGCGCGCGCGATGCCGAAGCTGCACGGGCCGACGTTGTAGAGCGCGTCGATGCGCCCGCCGGTCGCCTCCGGGGAAAGCACGACGCGGGCGTACTCGTAGGCCTCGTCCTCCGACTCGGGCAGCTCGAACAGGCGCAGCGGCTGGGCCTGCGGAAAGCGTTCTTCCAGCACCTGCTGGAAGCCGATGCGCCGGTCGATCTCGGCGGCGTAACGGGTGGCCGGCGACATCAGCGCGCACAGGCCCGGCCTGTCGCGCGGCAGCGAGCGGCCCATCAGCAGTCCGGCGGTGCGCCCGGCGGCGCGGTTGTCCGCGCCGATCGCGGTTTCGCGCAACGAGCCGGGCACGTCGGAGAACAGCGTCACGACGTGCACGCCGGCGCGCACCAGCTCGTTGACCGCGAGCTTGACCGCCGGCATGTCGGGCGCGAGCAGCACCACGCCGTCAAGGTCGGACAGCTTGGCGAGTTCGGCGGCGAACACATTGGCATCGGCCACTGGCAGCCGGTGGGTCACCTCGGTGATGTGCTGGTGGCGGAATTCGCCGGCGGTCTGCGCGACGACGCGGTCGACGAGGTCGAAGAAGCCGAGCCGGGCGGCCGGCAGCACGAAGGCGAAGCGGTAGTTCGACGTCGAGCGCGGCCGGCCGCGCATCGGCGCGCCGCCGCCCAGCGCTGCCATCGCCTCGCGCACCTTGCGCACCGTGGTCGGGTTGACGCCAGGGCGGTTGTTCAGCACCCGGTCCACCGTCGCCGTGCTGACGCCGGCGGTCTCCGCGATCTTGGTGATGGTGACGGGGTTCGTCATGAAGACGGGAAGTGGGCGAAAACTAAATCATCCAAGTGTCGCCGAATCGGCTGACCCGGCCAAGCCGTGATGCCGATGTGTGTTCGCATCTCGTTGGCGTGAGAGGTCACGAACGCCATCAGCGGTTGATTGTTTTAGGGTTTTCATTGAGTGATTTATTAAATGATGTGCATACACTTCATTTCAAGGTCAGTGCCCATCATCCGTCCGGGCGAGGACCCCAAGTCGAGGCCGGCCCCTGGCCGACCCCGTGGCCTACAGGCGGCGAGAGGCCGCGATCCATTCCGAACAGGAGACGAGGATGAGCTTCCACAAGAGCAAGCTGGCCGTTGCCGCGAGCGCGTTCGCGACGGCCGCGCTGATGAGCGGCGGGGCGCAGGCACAGCAGAAGCAGCTGACGCTGTGTTGGGCGGCCTGGGACCCGGCCAACGCGCTGGTCGAACTGTCGAAAGACTTCACCGCGAAGACCGGCATCGCGATGAAGTACGAGTTCGTGCCCTGGCCCAACTTCGCGCAGCGCATGCTCAACGAGCTCAACTCGAAGGGCAAGCTGTGCGACCTGCTGATCGGCGACAGCCAGTGGATCGGCTCAGCGGCGACCGAAGGGCACTACGTCAAGCTCAACGAGTTCTTCGACAAGAACGGCATCAAGATGAGCGACTTCGCGCCGGCGACGGTCGAGGGCTACTCGACCTGGCCGAAGGGCACGAAGAACTACTACGCGCTGCCGGCAATGGGCGACGCAGTGGCGTTCACCTACCGCAAGGACTGGTTCGCGCGTCCCGAGCTGCAGGCCGAGTTCAAGCAGAAGCACGGCCGCGAGCTCGCACCTCCGAAGACCTGGGACGAGTTCAAGCAGGTGGGCCAGTTCTTCCAGAACCGCGTGATCGACGGCAAGAAGGTCTACGGCGCGGCGCTGTACACCGAGCGCGGCTCCGAAGGCATCACGATGGGCGTGACCAACACGATGTACGCCTACGGCATGGACTACGACAACCCGAAGAAGCCGTACGACATGAAAGGCTTCATCAACGGCCCGGGCGCTGTCAAGGGACTCAAGCTCTACAAGGATCTGTACGACTGCTGCACGCCGCCGGGGCACTCCAACGCCTACATGACCGAAGACCTCGACGCCTACAAGTCGGGCCAGGTCGCGATGCAGATGAACTTCATCGCCTTCTTCCCGGGCATCTCGAAGGACCCGCAGGTCGGCGGCGAGAAGACCGGCTTCTTCCCGATTCCCAAGGGCGACAAGCAGCACGCGCAGCTCGGCGGGCAGGGCATTTCGGTCGTCAAGTACTCCGACAAGAAGGACCTCGCGCTCGAATACATGAAGTGGTTCGCGCAGCCGCAGATCCAGCAGAAGTGGTGGGACGGCGGCGGCTTCACCTGCCTCAACGCAATCCTCGACGCGCCGGGCTTCCTGACCAGCACGTCGTACGCGCAGGTGTTCCAGGACTCGATGAAGATCGTCAAGGACTTCTGGGCCGAGCCGAGCTACGCGCAGCTGCTCCTCGCGATGCAGAAGCGCACGCATGACTACGTCGTGGCCGGCAAGGGCACGCCGCAGGAAGCGCTGGACGGCCTGCTCAAGGACTGGACCGAGGTGTTCAAGGAAGACGGCAAGTTGAAGCCCTGATTCCCTTGCGCCGCGTCATCCCGGCGGTGTGCCGGGATGACGTCCCAACCAGAGAGCTGTCATGAGCTACGTCCACACGGGGCGAGCCGCCTCGCCTTCCATGCGTCTGCGCCTGTTTCCGGCCCAAGGCCTGTCGGACCGCACGCTGGCCTGGCTGTTTGTCGGCCCGACCATCCTGCTGCTGCTGGCCTTCAACATCTTCCCGCTGCTGTGGACGATCCGTCTCTCGTTCACCAACTACCGCGCGAACCGGCCGAATGCGGAAGACGTCTGGGTCGGCATCTCCAACTACCAGCGCGTGCTCAACGACGAGGCGATCTGGGAAAACATGCGCGCCACCGCGCACTTTCTCGTGTCCTCGATCGCGCTGCAGCTGCTGCTCGGCTTCGCGCTCGCGCTGCTGCTGAACCGGCGCTTCCGCTCGCACAGCTTCTGGAGCACGGCGATCCTGCTGCCGATGATGCTGGCGCCCGCGGTGGTCGGCACGTTCTGGAAGTATTTCTTCGAGCCGCAGTACGGCATCTTCAACTACATCATCAACTTCTTCGGCGGGCCCGGCACCTTCACGATGCTCGGCGACACGCAGCTCTCGCCGTGGGCCATCGTGCTGGTGGACACGTGGATGTGGACGCCGTACGTGATGCTGCTGCTGCTGGCCGGCCTGCGCTCGATCCCGCCGTATCTCTACGAGGCCGCCGAGATCGACCGCGCCTCGGCATGGACCAGGTTCTGGCGCATCACGCTGCCGATGGTGATGCCCTTCATCATTCTCGCGCTGCTGTTTCGCGTGATCGAGAACTTCAAGATGTTCGACCTGGTGGACCAGCTCACCAACGGCGGTCCCGGCTCGGTCACCGAGCTCGCGTCGATCAAGCTCAAGCGCGAGGCCTTCGAGAAATGGCGTACCGGCTACGCGTCGGCGCTGGCGATCATCATGTTCGTCTCGATCTATGGCCTGTCGCTGGTCACGGTGCGCTTCCTCGACAAGGTGAAGCAGCGATGAAAGCCTTCCCTCACAGCCCTCTGGAGCCGAGCGCGCGCGCCAAGTGGTTCGCCGGCATCGTCGTGATCGGCTATGCCGTCGTCTCGCTGATCCCGCTGGCGTGGATCTTCATGACGAGCTTGCGCACGCCGCAGGACGCGATCGCATATCCGCCGATGGTGGTGATCGAGCCATCGCCGATCGGCTACGTCAACCTGTTCACGACCCGCTCGCGCGTCGGCGCCGACGAGCTGGCGTCGCTGCCGCCGCCCGCGACGTGGTACGAGGCGCTGGTGCGCGATCAGCAGATGATCCTCGCGGGCCCCTCGCGCTTCATCGACCGCTACAGCAACTCGCTGCTGATCGGCTTCGGCTCGACGCTGCTGTCGGTGGTGCTGGGCACGCTCTCGGCCTATGCCTTCTCGCGCTTTCGCGTGCCGGGCAAGGACGACCTGCTGTTCTTCATCCTGTCGACGCGGATGATGCCGCCGATCGCGATCGCGATCCCGGTGTACCTGATGTTCCGCCATGTCGGGCTCAACGACACGCACGTCGGCCTGATCCTGCTCTACACGGTGGTCAACCTGTCGCTGTCGGTCTGGCTGCTCAAGGGCTTCATGGACGAGATCCCGCGCGAGTACGAAGAAGCGGCCATGGTCGACGGCTACACGCGCTGGCAGGCGTTCATGAAGGTGGTGCTGCCGCAGGCGGCCACCGGCATCGCCACCACCGCGATCTTCTGCCTGATCTTCGCGTGGAACGAGTACGCCTTCGCGCTGCTGCTGACCAGCGGCACCGCGCAGACCTCGCCGCCGTTCATCCCCACCATCATCGGCGAGGGCGGCCTCGACTGGCCCGCGATGGCGGCCGGCACCACGCTGTTCCTGCTGCCGGTGCTGCTGTTCACCGTCCTGCTGCGCAAGCACCTGCTGCGTGGCGTGACCTTCGGAGCGATCCGCAAATGACCACCCGACGCGTGACTCCGCGCTGGCTGCGCCGCGCGCCGTGGGAACACGGCACCACTGCGCTCATCGGCATCGGCCTCGTGATGCTGATGCAGCCCTGGTCGATCGACGTCTACAGCTACGGCTTCACCGTGCTGCTGGCCGGCGTGGTCGGCTACTCCATCGCCGGCAAGTTGCCGCAGTCCCCCTCACCCCAGCCCTCTCCCCCTCCGGGGGCGAGAAAGCCACTCCCTCTCCCGCCTGCGGGAGAGGGCCGGGGTGAGGGCGGGAGCTGACCATGGCCGAGATCCGAATCAAGAACCTGCAGAAGCGCTTCGCCGACTTCACCGCGGTGAAGAACTCCTCTCTGGTCCTGGAAGACGGCAAGTTCGTCGTGCTGCTCGGACCCTCGGGCTGCGGCAAGACGACGACGCTGCGCATGGTCGCCGGCCTCGAGTTTCCGACCGACGGCCAGATCACGCTCGACGGCCAGGACGTCACCTACCTGCGGCCGCGCGAGCGCGACATTGCGATGGTGTTCCAGCTCTTCGCGCTGTATCCGCACATGGGCGTGCGCGACAACCTCGAGTTCCCGCTGCGCAACGAGGGCGTGGCGCGTGCCGAGATCGATCGCCGCATCAAGGAAGTCGCCAGCATCCTGCGCATCGAGCACCTGCTCGGCTCGCGCATCGGCGGGCTTGCCGGCGGCGATCGCCAGCGCGTGGCGCTCGGCCGGGCCATTGTCCGTGAGCCCAAGGCCTTCCTGATGGACGAGCCGCTCGGAACGCTCGACGCCGAATTCCGCGAGCTGATGTGCGTCGAGCTGCGCAAGCTGCATGAGCGCCTGAAGACCACGACCGTGTTCGTCACGCATGACCAGAACGAGGCGATGGCGCTCGCCGACCACATCGTGGTGATGAACAACGGCGAGATCCTGCAGGCCGACGATCCGCACGGCATCTACAACTTCCCGTCGTGCGTGTTCGTGGCCCGCTTCATCGGCCGCCCGCCGATGAACCTGCTCGACGTGCGCGGCGCAGTGGCCGCCGGCGCGAGCAAGGTGCAAGTCGATGGCCGGCCGGTCGACGTGCCGACAGTCCAAGCGCCCGCCGCGCGCGCGTTGCTGGGCGTGCGCCCCGAGCATGTGCGGCTCGTGCCGCCCGACCAGGGGCTGGCCGGCCGCGTCGAGCGCGTCGAGTACTTCGGCTCGCACTGGATCGCCGAGCTGCAGACCGACGCCGGCAGCCTGAAGGCGCTCGTCGACAAGAGCATGCGCCCGGTCGAAGGCGAGCGGGTCGGTGTCGGCTTCGACAAGTCGCGCGTGGTGCTCTTCGACGCCGAGACCGAGCGGCTGCTGCCGAGCGTCACGACCCACGCCCACCTTCCGAGCATGCGCCATGGCTAGCATCTCCCTTCAAGGCATCACCAAGCGCTTCGGCGACGTGACCGCGGTCGACGACATGCGCGTCGACATCGCCGACGGCGAGTTCTTCGTGCTGCTGGGCCCCAGCGGCGCCGGCAAGACCACGACGCTGCGGCTGATCGCCGGCCTGGAGACGCCCGACATCGGTTGCCTGCGGATGAACGGCGAGGATCTGACGGCCGCGGCCCCTGCGCTGCGTGACTGCGCGTTCGTGTTCCAGCAGTACTCGCTGTACCCGCACCTGACGGTTTACGACAACATCGCGTTCCCCCTGCGCGCGCCGATCCGCCGCATCGACGAGGCCGAAGTGCGCCGCCGCGTCGAGCAGGTGGCCAGGATGCTGCACATCGAGAACAAGCTGCAGCGCAAGGCCACCGCGCTGTCGGGCGGCGAGATGCAGCGGGTGGCGATCGGGCGAGCGCTGGTGCGTCAGCCGCGCGTGTACCTGATGGACGAGCCGCTGTCCTCGCTCGACGCAGGGCTGCGCGAGGAACTGCGCGTCGAGCTCAAGCGGCTGCAGCGCGGCAGCGGCGCCACCGTCGTCTACGTGACCCATGACCAGGTGGAGGCGACGACGCTGGCCGACCGCATCGCGATCCTGGAGCACGGCCGCGTCCAGCAGGTGGGCACACCGCTGGAGATCTACGACCGGCCGCGGTCGCTCGAAGTCGCGCAGCGACTTGGGTCGCCCGCCGTCAACGTGCTGCCGGCGGCATGGTTCGCAGGCAGCGCCGCCCCTCATGCCACGCACGTGGCGATCCGCCCCGAAGACGTCGTGCTCGCGCCCGACGACGGCTCTCAATCCTATTCGGTCATCGAGTGCTCGCTGGTCAAGCACCTCGTCGTGGCCGAGCGCCTCGGCGTCGAGGTCCGCGCGCGAACGATGCTCGACCAGGCCCTGGTTCCCGGCGCTCGCGTGCGGCTCGCGTTCCCGCCCGAGCGCTGCATGTTCTTCGACGCCGCGGGACGGCGCTTGGCCGCATGACCTCATCACGAGACAAGGAGAGACCTTGAACACCGCCATGATCATCGACGCGCTCGCCGCCGTGCAGGGCGCGATCCTCGCCAACGAATCGCAGATCGAGTCGCTCGACCGCGCGATCGGCGACGGCGACCACTTCGTCAACGTGAAGCGCGGCTGCGACGTGCTCGCCAAGCTGACCCCCGAGCTGAAGGACATGCCGCCCGGACCCGCGCTGCACAAGATCGGCATGAAGCTGCTCGGCACGATCGGCGGCGCCTCGGGCCCGCTGATCTCGAGCTTCTTCATGGCGATGGGCCAGACGCTGCAAGGTGTCGACGAGCCCGACCGGCGCCAGTTCGCTGCGGCATTCGCCAGCGGCGTCGAAGCGATCAAGCAGCGCGGCAAGGCCGACGTCGGCGAGAAGACGATGCTCGACGTGCTGATCCCGGTGTCGCGGATGCTGATCCGTCTGGCAGACGCGGACACGCCGCTCGGTCCCCTGTGCACGCAACTGAAGGACGAGGCGCGTCGAAACATGCTGGCCACGAAAGACATGATCGCCAGCAAGGGCCGGGCGTATTTCCTCGGCGAGCGCGCGCTCGGCCACATCGACCCCGGCTGCAAGAGCTGCGAGGTCGCGATCGCCGCGGTGTGCGACGCCGTCCTTCAGCAAAAGACGCAGGAGGTCACATGAACCCCCACGCTCACATTCGTTCGCTGCCCCCCGAGGGGGCGCAAGCCTCCTTTGAGGCGGCTCGGCAGGAGGTCACATGAACCCCCACGCTCACATTCGTTCGCTGCCCCCCGAGGGGGCGCAAGCCTCCTTTGAGGCGGCTCGGCAGGAGGTCACATGAACCCCCACGCTCACATTCGTTCGCTGCCCCCCGAGGGGGCGCAAGCCTCCTTTGAGGCGGCTCGGCAGGAGGCTTGATCATGAAGAAGTTCATCAACGACATCGACTCGGTGATGCGCGAGTCGCTCGGCGGCCTGGTGGCAGCGCAACCCGGGCTGCTGCGCGTCGAGTTCGAGCCGACCTTCGTCGCCCGCGCCGAACGCAACGGCAACAAGGTCGCGCTGATCTCCGGCGGGGGCTCGGGGCATGAGCCGCTGCATGCCGGCTTCGTCGGCCGCGGCATGCTCGACGCGGCATGCCCGGGCCAGGTGTTCACGTCGCCCACGCCCGACCAGATGCTGGCCGCTGCCGCCGCCGTCGAGTCGGGCCGCGGCGTGCTGTTCATCGTGAAGAACTATGCCGGCGACTCGATGAACTTCCAGATCGCCAGCGAGATGCTCGGCCTCGAGAACGCGACGGTGCTCGTCAACGACGACGTCGCTGTCGAGAACTCCAAGCACACCACGGGCCGGCGCGGCGTGGCCGGCACGCTGATGGTCGAGAAGATGACGGGTGCCGCCGCCGAGGCAGGCGCCGCGCTGCTCGAGTGCAAGGCCGTCGGCGACCGCGTCAATGCGGCGACCGCATCGATGGGTGTGGCGTTCACCAGCTGCACCGTGCCGGCGGCCGGGCGCGCCACCTTCGACATCGACGCCGACGAAATGGAAGTCGGCGTCGGGATCCACGGCGAGCCGGGGCGGCGGCGCGAGAAGGTCAAGCCGGCCGGGCTGATCGTCGACGACCTGCTGGGCGCGATCCTCGCGGACCTGAAGCCCGAGAGCGGCCGAGAAGTGCTGCTGCATGTCAACGGCTTCGGCGGCACGCCGCTGATGGAGCTCTACCTGCTGTACCACTGCGCCGCCGAGAGGCTGCGCGCGCAGGGGCTGAAGCCGGTGCGCTCGCTGGTCGGCAACTACACCACCTCGCTGGAGATGGCCGGCGCCTCGCTCACCGTCACGCTGCTCGACGAGGAGATGAAGACACTGTGGGACGCGCCGGTGCACACAGCGGCCCTGCGCTGGTAGGTCATGCTCAACGGACCACGGGTTCCCCGCCGCCCCATGGCTCACCCATTCTTCGCTCGCTCACCATGCTCGAAATCCGGCCTGCGCTTTTCGATGAACGCCGTCACCGCCTCGCGATGTTCCCAACTCTTGTGAGCGATCGCCTGGGCGCTGGCCGATGCCTCGAGCAGGCTGTCGAGGCCGAGTTGCTGACCTTCGCGCAGCAGCCGCTTGGTCAGGCGCAGCGTCGGGCCCGGGTTGGCGGCGATTCGAGCGGCCAGCTGCTGCGCCTCGGCAAGCAGCGTTTCGTGCGGGACGACACGTGACACCAGTCCGCACGACAGCGCTTCGGCAGCGGTCAGCGAATCGCCGGTGAACGACATCTCGAGCGCGCGCGACATGCCGACGATGCGCGGCAGCAGCCAGGCACCGCCGTCACCCGGCACGATGCCGACCTTGACGAAGCTCTCGGCGAAGCTCGCCTTGTCCGATGCGACGCGGATGTCGCACATGCAGGCGAGGTCGCAGCCGGCGCCGATTGCCGCGCCGTTGACGGCCGCGATCGTCGGCACGTCGATGTTGTAGAGCGCGCGCGTCAGGCGCTGGATGCCGTGACGGTATTCGTCGCGGATCATCGCGGGGGTCACCGCGTCGTCGAAGAAGCGCTTCATGTCCTTGACGTTGCCGCCGGACGAGAACACCGGGTCGGCGCCGGTCAGGACGACGACACGCACCGACGCGTCGCGCGCGACGCTGTCGGCCATCTCGACGAACTCCCTCACTGCCGTGTTGCCGGTCAGCGCGTTGCGCGATTCGGGCTGGTTCATCGTCACGGTCAGCACGCCGCCGGCCTGGCTGTGGTGCAGGAATGAGCTCATCGCTTGAATCCTCGTTGTCGTATCAGAACCGCGCGGCGCCCAGGCGCTCGAGCGTGAAGTCGATTGCGCGGTCGTGGCTGCCGCTCCACCATTGGCGCGCCACCTGCATTGCCCAATGCGACGGCGAGCCGCCTTGCACGCGCCAGGCGAGCAGGCGGCGCGTGTAGAGCTGCAGGTCGAACTCGGCGGTGATGCCGATCGCGCCGTGCACCGCATGGCTGCCGGCCGCGAGAACCGCCGCGGCCTCGCCGGCGACGCTCTTGCCCATCGCAGCCAGCGTGCGGTCCGGGAGATGGCTGGCCGACGCGAAGCTCAGCTGCGCGGCCATGCGTGCGGCGCACGCGTGCTCGGCCATCACGCTGAGCTGGTGCTGCACCGCCTGGAAGCTGCCGATCGGCTTGCCGAACTGCGTTCGCTGCTGCGCGTGCGCGATCGACATCTCGAGCACCCGCGCCGCCGCGCCGGCGATCTGCGCGGTCGTCAATGCCGCGTGCAGTGCGCCGCGGTCCTCGACCGGCAACGCATCGCCGATCGCGTCGAGCGTGACAGGGCCATCGGGCCATTGGCGCCTCGCGTGGGCCAGCACCGCGCGCGCCGCCATCGTCTCGGCGAACGGCAGCGGCAGCGCGTGATAGCCGCAAGCCTGCACCAGCGGCAGCACCTCGTGCAGCGACAGCCCCGCGCCGCCCTGCGCCTCGGGCACCAGCGCATCCACGAAGCCCGACTCGACGAGGTCGTGCCACAGCGCATCGGCTCCTTCGCCGCGTTCGATCCCGCGCACCGCCTCGGGGGTGCAGCGGTCGGCCAGCAATTGCCCGAAGGCGTCTCCGAATTCGTTGTCCATCAGTGTTCCTATCGAAGGCCGAGGCCGCGCGCGATCATTCCGCGCAGCACCTCGCGGGTGCCGCCGCGCAGCGAGAACGCCGGCGCGATCTGCGACACGTACTGCAGCGTGCGGGCGAGTCCGTCGGGCAGCGTCGCATCAGGGTCGTCGCCGAGCGCGTCGGCGATTGCCTCGGGGATGAACTGCTCCAGCGTCGTCCCGAGGTCCTTCACGAGCGCCGCCTCGACGATGGGGCTCTCGCCTTCGGCAAGCCGGCCGTTGACCGACACCGAAAGGCTGCGCAGCACCGCCAGGGCCGACAGCACCCGTCCGGCCAGCGCCAGCGAGCGCTGCGAAGGCTCGCGCCGCGTGCGCAGGTGCGCCAGCCACTCGTCGAGCAGCACGACGCTCGAATAGATGCGCTCAGGCCCCGAGCGCTCGTAGGCGAGCTCCGAGGTCACCTGGTTCCAGCCGTCTCCCTCGGCGCCGATCAGCGCGTCGTCGGTGAGCTGCACGCCGTCGAAGAAGACTTCGCAGAAGTGGGCGTCGCCGGTGAGGTCGGTGATCGGGCGGATCGTGATGCCCGGCAGCGACAGGTCGACGATCACCTGCGACAGGCCCTTCTGGCGGCTGCCGGCATCGCCCGAGGTGCGCACCAGCGCGATCATGTAGTGCGAGCGATGCGCGTTGGTGGTCCAGATCTTCTGGCCGTCGAGGCGCCAGCCCTTGTCGTTGCGAGTCGCGCGCGTGCGCACGCTCGCGAGGTCCGAGCCCGAGCCCGGCTCGCTCATGCCGATGCAGAAGAAGACCTCCCCGCGGCAGATGCGCGGCAGGTGGAACTGCGCTTGCGCCGGCGTGCCGAACTTGAGGATGTGCGGGGCGCTTTGCCGGTCGGCGAACCAGTGCGCCGCCACCGGCGCGCCGGCACGCAGCAGCTCTTCGACCAGCACAAAGCGTGCGTACAGGCTGCGCCCGCCGCCGCCGTACTCCTTCGGCAAGGTCAGGCCGATCCAGCCGCGCTCGCCGAGTGCGCGGCTGAACGCCGCGTCGAAGCCGCCCCACGAGCGCGCGCGCACCTCGGGCGCCACGCCCTCGAGCGCTTTGTCGAGGAACGCACGCACGGGCGCTCGCAGCGCTTCGTCGTCGGCGGGGATGCGTGTCAGCGACAGCGAATCGAACACCGTGCTTCTCCTTCAGATCACTTTGCGCTCGCGCAACGCGGCGATGCCGGTGGCGTCGTAGCCGAGCAGGTCCGCCAGCACCTGGGCCGTGTGCTGGCCGAGCGTGGGCGGGGCGTTGCGGTACTCGACCGGCGATTCCGAAAGCCGGATCGGGTTGGCCACCAGCGGGATGCGCCCGGCGGTCGGATGGTCGGTCTCGATCTTCATGCCGCGCGCGAGCACCTGCGGGTCTTCGAACACATGCGCGATGTCGTTGATGGGGCCGCAGGGCACGTCGACCGCTTCCAGCAAGTGCACCCAGTCGACGGTGCTGCGCTTGATCGTCTGCTGGCGCAGCAGGCGAATCAGCTCCGTGCGGTTGCCCACGCGCGCCAGGTTGTTCGCGAAGCGCGCGTCGGTCGCGAGCTCGGGCATCCCGATCGCGGCCACGAGGCGTGCGAACTGGCCGTCGTTGCCGACCGCGATGATGACGTTGCCGTCCGCGGTCGGAAAGTCCTGGTACGGCACGACGTTCGGGTGCGCGTTGCCGAGCCTGCCCGGCACCTTGCCGCTGTACAGGTAGTTCATCGCCTGGTTGGCCATCGTCGCGACCTGCACGTCGAGCAGCGCGAGGTCGATGTGCTGGCCCCGGCCGCTCTTCTCGCGGTGCGCCAAGGCGGCGAGGATCGCGTTGGAGGCGTAGAGCCCGGTGAACAGGTCGGTGACCGCGACGCCCACCTTGATCGGCCCGCCGCCTTCTTCGCTGTCGGCGCGGCCGGTGACGCTCATCATCCCGCCCATCGCCTGCACCAGAAAGTCGTATCCGGCGCGCGGCGCGTAGGGACCGGTCTGGCCGAAGCCGGTGATCGAGCAGTAGACGAGGCGCGGGAAGTCTGCCTTCAGCGACGCATAGTCGAGGCCGTATTGCGACAGCCCACCGACCTTGTAGTTCTCGACCAGCACGTCGGCACGCGCGGCAAGCTCGCGCACCAGGCGCTGACCGTCGGTCGTCGTGATGTCGATGGTCACCGACTTCTTGTTGCGGTTGGTGCACAGGTAGTAGGCCGCGTCCCGGGTCGCCCGGCCGTCGCGGTCCTTCAGGAACGGTGGCCCCCAGCCGCGCGTGTCGTCGCCGACGCCGGGACGTTCGACCTTGATGACTTCGGCCCCGAGGTCGGCGAGCATCTGCGTGGCCCACGGGCCCGCGAGGACGCGCGACAGATCCAGCACCTTGATGTGTGACAGTGCGCCGCTCATGTTCAGGCCGCCAGCATGTGAAGACCCGAACCCAGGTGCGCCGCACCGTCGATCTGGATCAGTTGTCCGCTCATCAGATGGCCGGCGGGACTGGCAAGGAACGCGACCAGCTCGGCGACCTCGTCGACACTCGTCGCGCGCCCCATCGGTGTGGCCGCGACCAGCCGGTCGAGCATCGCCTGGGCCGCTTCGCCGGCCAGGCCCTCGGTGATCACCGCACCCGGGCCGATGCAGTTCAGCGAGATGCCGTCTCGCGCCCATTCGAGCGCCAACGTGCGCATGAGGCCGAGCACGCCCGCACGCGCGGCGATCGAGTGGGCGATGCCCATCGAGCCGCGGTCGACGCCCGACAGCGAGATGCTGGCGACGGCTCCCTCGCGTGCTTTCAGGTACGGGTATGCAGCCTTCGTGACGACGAAGACGGCCGACAGGTTGACGTCGATCACCGCGTCCCAGCCCTTGCGGCTGATGCCGGTGGCGGGCGCGAAGAACTGGCCCCCGGCGTTGTTGACGAGGAGGTCGATCCCTTGGCGCTCGCCGACCTGGCGCACCAGCGCTTCGATCGCCTCGGTGTCGCGCACGTTGCAGGGCTCGAAACCGAACTTTCCGGGCAAGCCTTCGGCGAGACGCCCGGTGTCCTGCAAGGCCTCGACGCGACGGCCGGTGCCGAAGACGTTCATCCCCAGCGCCATCAGCCGAAGCGCAATGCCGCGGCCGATGCCGGAGCCGGCTCCGGTGATGAAGGCGGAGCGGCCGGCATGCACGCCGTGGCGCAGCACGTGAACCTTGGCGCCGGACGTTGAAGAAGAGGTGTCGGTCATGGTGGGTTCCCAGGATTCGTTGGAGACTGAAGCTCGTCAGAGCGGCCGGCGCGGCCCGCCGACCTGCGGCGTCGCGCTGCGCGGCAAACGCTGGCCGTCGAACAGGGCCGGGAACACCGGCACATGCTCTCCAGACGGCA
Source organism: Piscinibacter sp. XHJ-5 (assembly GCF_029855045.1). Lineage (GTDB taxonomy): Bacteria > Pseudomonadota > Gammaproteobacteria > Burkholderiales > Burkholderiaceae_C > Albitalea. The sequence goes on along the minus strand of NZ_CP123228.1, from coordinate 521,255 downwards.
GCGCCTGCGACACCGCGCCCGTGCGCAGCGCGCGGATCATCGGCACCGACTCCTCGGGCGCACGCACCGCACCGGCAGGAATCTGCAGCTCGCGCATCTGCGCGAGGATGTCGTCGCGGCGCTGCGGCAGCGTCCACGCCTCGACATACCCATCGAACTCGGGCGCACGCGCGATGCGCTCCTTGATCGGCGCATCGGGCGCACCGACCAGCGGGCGCAGCCGAGCCCAATACGTGTCGAGCCCGCCGAGGATGTAGACATGCCCGTCGGCGCAGCGATAGATGCTCGACGGCGCGGAGGCACGATCGCGATTGCCCATCGGCGGCGACAGCGAATCGCCTTCGCTGACGGTCAGCACGGCCGGGCCGAGCAGCATCGCCGCGGCGACTTCCATCATCGACAGGTCGATCAGGCAGCCTTGCAGCGCGGAGTCGAGCAGCGCCATCGCGCAGCACATCCCCGCCACCATGCCGCAGCCCATGTCGACCGGCCAGCCGGTGGACAGGCGCGGCGTGCCGTCCTCGTCGCCGTTCAGCATCGCGAAGCCCGATTCGCACTGCGCGATCGTGTCCATGCAGACGCGCGAATCCTGCTGGCCATAACCCGATACCAGAGCGATGACGAGGTGCGGAAAGCGCTCGCGCAGCGTCGGGCCGTCGAGCCCGAGGCCCTTCAGCGAGCCCGGCGCCAGGTTGCAGACGAAGGCATGCGCGTCGGCCAGCATCGTGTCGAGCGCAGCGCGGTCTGCACTCTCCCGCAGGTTGAGAACGCGGCTTTGCTTCCCGCAGTTGAAGCTGCGCGCGTAATAGCTGCCGAATGCATTGCCCGGCAGCGTGCGCACGCCGTCGCCCTGCGGCGCCTCGACCTTGGTCACATCGGCGCCGAAATCTGCCAGGAACATCGCCGCGGTCGGGCCGGCGATGAACTGGGACAAATCGACGACGCGCTTGCCGGACAAAGGGCGCGGCAAGCCGCCCGTTCCGGCCCCGGGCCGCCCCAAGGCGGGACCGGATCCCCTCGGCGGGTGGTCGCGGTATTCCCCGGCCGGCGGGTGGCCACCACTGTCATTCATAGACGACCCGCTTCGCCTTGTGCACGGTGCGCGGCAAGGTTCCGGCGGGCACGACCTCGACCTGGAAGCGCACCTGCAGCTTCTCGCGCAGCCGCTTCCCGAGCCGGTCGGCCAGGTCGGGCCCGGCGTCGCCTGCGGGCTCGACCCGCAGTTTCACGCCGGTCAGGAAGCCGGTCTTCGGGTCCTTCAAGCTGTCGTCGATGACGAGCATGTACTCGCTGGTCAGGCCGGGGAACGCGCGGACGATGTCTTCGACCGCGGTCGGGAAAAGGTTGACGCCCTTGATGATCAGCATGTCGTCGGAGCGGCCCATCACGCCGCCGGCGAGCCGCGCGTGGGTGCGGCCGTCGGGCGCGGTCTTGCTGTCGCGCACGACCATGTCGCCGGTCCACCAGCGCACCAGGGGACAGGCTTGCTTGTCGAGGTGGGTCAGCACCAGCACGCCGCGCTCGCCGTCGGCCACCGGCTCGGTGGTCTCGGGATGCAGGATCTCGACGTAGATGAAGTCCTCGGCCAGCGTCGGGCCCAGCTGCGCGGCGGTGTCCCAGCCGATCGGCTGGCACTCGAGCGCACCGTAGCAGTCGAACATCTTCGCGCCCCACTGCCGCTCGATGCGCTCGCGCGTGCCCGGGATGCTGGCACCCGGCTCGCCGCCGACGCAGACCATCTCCACCGTCGAGCTCGCCAGGTCGCGGCCGAGCTTCTCGGCGGCCTCGGCCATGTGCGCCATGAACGACGGCGTGCCGATCACGCACCTGGGCTTGTACTCGAAGATCGTGTCGATCTGGCGCTCGGTGTCACTCGACGACGCAGGGATCACGAGCGCACCGAGATGCTGCGCAGCGAGCGTGGCACCGAGGCCGCCGACGAACCAGGCGTAGCTGAACATGCACTGGAACACATCGCCGCGGCGCAGGCCTTGCGAGTACAGATAGCGGGCGTACAGGTCGGCCCAGCGATCGATGTCCGCCTGGGTCCACAGCACCGGCGCCGGCCGGGCGGTGGTGCCGGACGAGAAGTGCACCCGCACCGCCTCGCCTGGCGCGACGGCCGCGAAGTTGCCGAACGGCGGCTCGGCCGCCAGGCCAGCCACATAGTCGGTTTTGCGGGAGAAGGGAAGGCGCCGAAGGTCGGCGAAGCTCCTCAGGTCGCCGGCCTGGAATCCGGCTTCGGCGAAGACACGCTTGTAGTGGACGCTGCGCTCGCCGACACGCTGCAGCTGGCGGCGCAAGGCATCGAGCTGGAACGTTTCGATGCGGTCGCGCGACCAGGTCTCGCGTTCATCCCAGATAGTTTCGGAGAACGGCTGTTTGACGAGCTGATTCATGGTTGGGATCTTTCAGGATTGCCCGCAGCGCGAACGCCGCCAGGGTGTGGGCGATGTCGTCGACCGCCTCGGGGCTTTGCAACCGCCGCTGGCTGAACCAGACGGTGGCCCAGTTGAGTGCGCCGAAGAAGGGCTTGGTGGCCAGCTTGGCCGGCAGGTCGACGAACAGGCCTTGGCGAATGCCTTCGTCGATGATTTCGATGAACATCTTTTCGTACTCGTCGCGCATCTTCACCACCGAGCGCAGCCGCTTGGCGGCTACAGAGGCGCCGAGCAGGTGCCGCTCCAGTCCCTGCACCGCGACCTTCTGCATCGGCAGCTCGGTGAGCAGGATCTGGGTGTGGCGCAGCGCCATGGCCGCAAGCCGCTCGATCGGGTTGCCGGGGCCGCGTGCGATCGGCTCGACCTCGGCGTTCAAGCGTCTCATCGCTGCGGTCTGCACGTCGAAGAACAGGTCGGCCTTGCTGCGGTAGTGGTGGTAGATGCGCCCTTTGGTGGCGCCCAGGCGGTCGGCCACCGCATCGATGGACGTCGCCGCATAGCCGAACTCCATGAAGAGCTCTGCAGCCGCACGCAGGATCTCGTCGCGCGATTCACTGCCGTTGCCCTGCGAGGGCACCTGGTCCGCCATGTTCATGGAACTCTCTCCGTCGGTGGTTTATGTCGCCTGCTCTTCCACCTCCTTGCGAACGGCGCGCGCGAGCACGAGCCGCTGGATTTCGGAAGAGCCCTCGTAGATCTGCAGGATGCGCTGGTCACGGTACAGCCGCTCCGCGATCGTCGGCTTGCAATAGCCCATGCCGCCCCAGATCTGGACCGCATTGTCCGCCGCCCGGTGCGCCACTTCCGACGTGAACAGCTTGGCCATCGCACCGAGGTTCGACACGTCGTCGCCGCGGTCGTAGGCGCGCGCGGCCTCGTAGAGCATCATCCGCGCGGCCGAGATCTCGGTGGCCATGTCGGCAAGCTTGAAGCCGATGCCCTGGTTGTCGATCAGCGGGTGGCCGAAGGTGCTGCGCTCGACCGAGCGGCGCGACGCTTCGCGATAGGCGGCCAGCGCGAGGCCCAGCGATTGCGCCGAGACCATGATGCGGCCGACGTTGAGCGTCTGCAGCGCGAGCTTGAGCGCGCGGTTGACCTCGCCGATGCGCGCGCTGTCGGGCACGACGACGTCGACCTTCAGGTTCGAGGTCTGGGTGCCGCGGATGCCCATCTTGTCCGAGAGCTCGTCGATCACCGCGCCGGGCTGTTCCTTGTCGACCATGAACGCGGTGATGCCGCGACCACCCGCCGCGGGGTCGGTCTTGGCGAAGACGACGTAGTAGCGCGACGCGCCGCCGTTGCCGATCCAGTACTTCTCGCCCACGATGTGCCAGCCGCCGCCTTCGCGCACCGCGGTCGCTTCGATCGCGGCCGCGTCCGATCCGGCGCCGCGCTCGGACAGCGCGAAGCTCGTCGCGCGGCCCTGCGTCATCTCGCGCAGGTAGAGGTTCTTCTGCTCGTTGCTGCCGGCGAGCAGGATGGGAAACGCGCCGAGCTGGTAGGCACACATGATCGCGGCGGTGGACGCGCAATGCGAGCCCAGCGTCTCGACCGCCGCGACGGTGGCCGTGAGGCTCGCGCCCTCGCCGCCGAAGTCGCGCGGCAGGAAGAGGCCGGTGAACTTGTTCTCGACCAGCGCCTTGATGGTCTCCCAAGGGTAGCGCTGCTCGCGGTCGAGCTCCGGGGCGAGCGGAGCGAACTGATCGCGGCCGAGACGGTCCGCCAGGGCCTGCCAGCGAGCGGCGGCCTCGTCGAGTTGAGGTTTCCAGATGACGTTCACTTGGGGTTCTCCACGGTTGTCATGGCGGGTTGCGAGGACGCATCGGGCCGGAACAGGCGGCGCACGAACCGGCGAACCGGTCGCGCCAGGCCCATCAGCCCGTGCGGGAAGAAGGCGAGCACGACGATCAGGATGCTGCCCAGGACGATCTTGTCGACGTATCCGCCGAGCGAGAAGAACTTCTCCTGCAGCAGCACGAGCGCAGTGGCTGCGAGCGGGCCGAGCAGCTGGCGGCGTCCGACCAGCACCACGGCCGTCAGCATCAGGATCAGGAAGTAGTTCTCGAGCACGTCGGCGCTGACGTAGGCGCGCTGATAGGCATAGAGCCAGCCCGCGGCGGCGCTGATCGGCGCGGAGAACAGGAACACCTGCAGCCGCACGCGGGCGGGGTCGATGCCGCTCATCGTCGCCAGGCGCGGGTTCAGGTGGGTCATGATCGCGGCCGCTCCGAGCGACGAGTGGCGGAAGCGATCGACCAGGTAGATCGTGATCGCGAGCAGCGCGAATGCATACGGCCAGAGCTCGCGGTCGTTGCGTGCGGTCAGCGGCAGGCCCGCGATCGACAGGTCGAGCATCGGCACGCCGCGCAGGCCGTCGGAGCCGCCGAGGAAGGCCCAGTTCGCCGCCACCGACATCGCGACCACCGCGACGGCGTAGGTCACCAGCGAGAACACGAACTCGCGCAGGCGCAGCGTGACGAGGCCGATGACCGCGGCGAGCAGCAGCGCGACGAGGATCGCTGCGGCAAGCGTCAGCCATGCACCCGCACCGGCCTTGGTCGAGAGCCACGCGGCGGTATAGCTGCCGGCGGCGAAGAACACCGTATGGGCGAGGCTCACTTCGCCGAGGTCGGAGACGATCACGTCGAGGCCGTAGGCCATCACCGCGAAGATCGCGATCAGCACCGCGGCGCTGTAGACCGAGCCGCTGCCGCCGAACAGGGTCGGCGTGACGAAGACGAGCAGCCCGACCAGCGGCAGCACGAGGCGTTGGAGGCGATGCGGCATCATCAGTGGGCTCCTGCGGCGGTGCCGGCGCTCAGGCCGCGCGGGCGCAGCACCAGCACGGCGATCAGCACCAGGAAGGCGGCGGCGGTGGTGTAGGCCGGCGACACCAACGCGCCGAACAAGGCGGTGAAGAGGCCGAGCGCGACGCCGGCGACATAGCTGCCGGTGACGCTGCCGATGCCCCCCAGCACGACGACGACGAAGGTCATGATGACCTCCTCGAAGCCCATTGACGTGAGGATCGGCGTGCGCGGCGCGACCATGCCGGCGGCGAACGCGACCGCCGCGCCCTCGAACGCGAACACGCCGTAGTAGACGCGCCGCACGTTGACGCCGGCGAGCATCGCGAGCTTGGGATCCTCGGCGACCATGCGCACGAGGCGACCGACGCGGGTGCCGTCGAGCACCCACTTGAGGCCCACGAAGACGATGATCGCGGCGACGATGATGGCCGCGTCCTGCCAGGTCAGCCACAGGTTGCCAAGCGTGATCTCGTTGCGCGACAGCGCAGTCTCGAGGATCTGGCCGGTCGAGCCGAAGATGAGCGCCGCGCCGCCGTGCAGCACGTAGCCGAAGCCGAGCGTCATGATCATGATCGACACCAGGTTCTGCTCGAAGGTCGCCTTCAGCATCACCCGCTGCATCACGAGCCCGAACAGCGCGCCGACGACCATCGCGATCGGCAGCGCGAGCGCGTAGGGCACGCCGGCCTTGGTGACGGCCCACCAGGTCACGAAGGCCCCCAGCATGTACATCTGGCCGTGGCCGAAGTTGACGAGCCGCGCGACGCCGAGCAGCAGCGTCCAGCCGATCGCGACCAGCGCATATGCATGGCCCAGCACGAGGCCGTTGATCACTTGTTGACTGAGGTTCATGCGGCTGTTGCTCCGAGGTAGGCTTCCGCGATGCGCGGGTCATTGCCGACGTGCGCGGCCGGTCCTTCGAGCACGACGCGGCCGCGCTCGAGCAGCACCAGCCGGTCGACGACTTCGAGCGCCGCGCGCACGTTCTGCTCGACCAGCAGGATCGAGAGCCCCGCGCGCGCCAGCGTGCGCATCGTCTGCAGGACCTGCGATACCAGCTTCGGCGCGAGGCCGATCGACGGCTCGTCGAGCAGCAGCACACGCGGGCCCATCATCAGCGCGCGGCCGATGCCGAGCATCTGGCGCTCGCCGCCCGAGAGCTGCGAGCCGAGGTGGTGGCGGCGCTCGGCGAGGCGCGGGAACAGCTCGTAGATCTCGTCGCGGGTGTAGACACGCCGGCCCGGTGCGGTGAGCGGCGTGAACGCGGTCGACAGGTTCTCTTCGACGCTCATCCTGCCGAACACCAGCCGCCCTTCCGGCACCAGCAGCAGGCCGGCGCGGATGCGCGCATGGGTCGGCCAGCCGTCGATGCGCTCGCCGCCGAGCAGCACCTCGCCACTCACGCGCGGCGCGCCGCGCGACCAGCCCGCGAGGCCGTTGACCAGCGTCGACTTGCCGGCGCCGTTGGCGCCGACGACGCCGACGATCTCGCCGCTTGCGACGTCAAGCGTCTTCAAGTCGACCGCCCTGTTGCCGGCATACGCGACCTGCAGGTTGCGCACCTGCAAGACGGCAGTCATGTCAGCCCCCCGTTCGTCGAGGGGGCGCGGCCCGGCTTGGGAGCGGGCAGGCGCTCGGTCCTCACTCATTCGGTTTCCCCAGATACGCCTCGAGCACGCGCGGGTCCTGGCGGATCTCCGAAGGCGTGCCGTAGGCGAGTTGCTTGCCGAGGTCGAGCACGCAGATGCGGTCGGCCACGGCCATGATCAGGTCCATGTGGTGCTCGATGACGACGAGCGCGACACCCTCGCGCTTCAGGTCGGTCAGCAGATCGACGAGGCGCGCCATGTCTTCGCCGCCCAGGCCGGCGGCCGGCTCGTCGAGCAGGAGCACCTGCGCGCCGTTGCCGAACGCGAGCGCGATCGACAACATGCGCTGCACGCCGTACGGAATCTCCTTCGGGCTCAGCGGGTGATACACCGCCGGCACGCCGAAGCGCGCCAGCTGGCGCGCCGCGTAGTCGGCCGCTTCGGCACGCCGGCGCGCCGCGCCCACCGGGTTGAAGGCGGCGCCGGCCAGGCCGGCATGCGCGCGCTTGCCGAGCACCGCGATCATGTTGTCGAGCACGCTCAGGTCGTCGAAGAAAGCGTTCTGCTGGAACGCCCGCTTCAGGCCGAGGTCCGCGAGGCCGTAGGGCGGCACGTCGGTCACGTCGCGGCCTTGCAGCGTGACGCGGCCGCTGCGCGCCACCATCGCCGTCACCGCGTCGTAGCACGAGCTCTTGCCGGCCCCGTTGGGACCGATGATGCCGAGCAGCTCGCCGGGGTTCACGTCCCAGCTGACGCTGTCCAGCGCCACCAGCGCACCGTAGCGCACGCCGATCGCATCCACCCGCAGCGCCACCTGGCGTGCGGAATCCGCAGCCGGGACCGTGTTCATCGCCGTTGCCTGCATGTCGCTTCCCGGCTACTGCTTGACGGCGATCTTGCCGCCCTGCACCGTGAACAGGTAGTGCCTGGACTGCAGCTGCCCGTTCGGCTCGAAGGTCAGGTCGCCCATCACCGTGCCCTTGAACTGGCCGCCGCGAATGCGCTTGGCGATGGCGTCGCGGTCGAGCGTCTTCAGCTCGTTGGCGGCCATCGCCCAGACCTGCAGCGCCGTCGCGCCGAGCGCCATGAACTTGTCCGGCGTGTACTTGAACATCTCCTGCGTCTTCGCGACGAAGCGCTTGTTGGCCGGGTTGGATGCGAAGGGCTCGACCTGCGGGAAATAGATGTCGGCGCCGATGACACCGTTGGCTGCCTCGCCGGCGACCTCGATCACGCTCGGTGCGACCGTGCCTACTGCCGCGACCAGTGCACCGGGCAGTCGCCCCTGCTTGGCCTGGCGGATGATGGCCGGCATGCCAAGGCCTTCGTTGGCATTGATCGCCACGGTGAGGTCGGGATTGGCTGCGCGGACGTTCGTCAGCGCAACGCGAAAGTCCGCTTGCGCAAACGGGAATTTCTCCTCGGCCACCTTCTCGTACGCGTGGTTCAGCTTCTTCAGCTCGGCCTCGATCGACGCCTGCGCGCCGTTGCCGTAGGCGTCGTTCTCGGTCAGGAACGCGATCCGCTTGGCCTTGGCGACGGTCGCGATGTAGTTCGCGATCACGGCGCCGTCCTGCGAGTTGGAGCTGTTGATGCGCACCGCGAGCGGGTTGCCCTCGCCGGAAAGAATGGGGTCCGCCTTGGACACCGCCGTGATGTCGAGCACGCCGGCGCGCGCGATCACCGGCTGCATCGCCAGCGTGACCGGGCTGTTCCAGCCTTCGATGATCACCGCCACGCCCGAGGCCACCAGCTCGGTGGCGCGCGAAACGCCGACCGCCGGCGTCGACTCGTCGTCGCGCGTGACGAGCTCGATCTTCTTGCCGAGCACGCCGCCGTTCTCATTGATCACCGCCGCCATCGCCTGGATCGCCTGTGTGACATGCTGGCCTTGCGGCCCGGCGCCGCCGGACAGCGGAAAGATCAGTCCGACCTTGACGGTGCTCTGTGCCTGCGCGGCCATGCTCATCCCGAAGGCCAGGCCCACGGCTGCGGCGAATCTGCAAATCGACTTCATCGTTCGGTCTCCATTGACGGTTACTTCTGAACGACGATGCGGCCGTCGTTCACCTTGAAGGCATGGGTGCGCGACTGCAGCTGCCCGCTGGACGCGAAGCTCACGTCGCCGAACACCGTGTTCTTGAAACTGCCGCCGCGGATGCGCTTGGCGAGCGGCTCGCGGTCGAGCGTCTTCAGCTCGTTGACGGCCATCGCCCAGACCTGCAGGGAAGCAGCGCCGACCGCCATGAACTTGTCGGGCGTGGTCTTGTGCGCGGCCTGCATCTTGGCCACGAAGCGCTGGTTCGCGGGGTTCGACGCGAACGGCTCGACGTCGGGAAAGTAGATGTCCACGCCCATCGCACCGTTGGCCGCGTCGCCGGCCACCGAGATCACGCTCGGCGCGACGGTGCCGAGGGCCGCCAGCAGCTGCCCCGGCACGCGGCCCTGCTTGAACTGGCGCAGGATCGCCGGCATCCCGAGGCCCTCGTTGGCATTGATGGCGACGGTGACATCGGGCTCGGCCGCGCGCACATTCGTCAGCGCGACGCGGAAGTCGGACTGGGTGAACGGAAACTTCTCCTCGGCGACCTTTTCGTACGAGTGGTTCAGGCGCTTGAGCTCGCCCTCGATCGAGGCCTGCGTGCCATTGCCGTAGGCATCGTTCTCGGTCAGGAAGGCGATCCGCTTGGCCTTGAGCTGGTTGGCGATGACCTCCGCCACCGCGGCTCCGCCTTGGGTGTTCGACGCGTTGAATCGGATCGGCAGCGGGTTGCCTTCGCCCGAGAGGATCGCGTCGGCACTGGCGAACATCGTGATGTCGAGGATGCCGGCACGGCTGATCACCGGCTGCATCGCCAGCGCGACCGGGCTGTTCCAGCCTTCGATGATCACCGCCACGCCCTGTCCGATCAGCTCGTTGGCGCGTGAGACGCCGACCGCCGGCGTCGACTCGTCGTCGCGCACCACGATCTCCAGCGGTCGGCCGAGCACGCCGCCCGATTCGTTGATCAGCGCGGCCATCGCCTGGATCGCCTGCGTGACGTGCTGCCCTTGCGGTCCGGCGCCGCCGGACAGCGGAATGATCACGCCGACCTTGATCGGCACGGGCTGCGCGGGCGCACCGCCGACGACCCCCAGCACGAGGCCTGCGGCAAGCAGCGTTCTTCGAAACAGATTCATCGGGTCTCCTGTTGGGATCGGGTACGGGCATCGAACGGTCAATCGAACCGATCGCGTGCCCGCACCATACCATGCGGTATGTTTTGTGGTCAACAACCCTGCTTCCGACGTGACGGTGGTTTCTACTCGTACACACCGAGTGGCGCGCATGGTCAATTTGATCGCCCTCCTTGCAAAGATACTAGTGGGTATGTAGTATCGACGCAGTTCACCCACTCGGAGCAAGCTCGCATGAAGACTCAAGGAATCACCGCGTTCGTCACCGGCGGCGCATCTGGCCTCGGCCTGGCCAGCGTCAAGCGACTGCTTGAACAAGGCGCGAGGGTCGTCATTGCCGACCTGCCCTCGTCGCAGGGCGAAGAGATCGCCAAGAGCCTCGGCCAGAACGTGCGCTTCGCGGCTGCTGACGTCACCAGCGAGGCCGAGATGAACGCTGCGCTCGATGTCACCGAATCGCTCGGCCCGCTGCGCGTGCTGATCCACTGCGCCGGCCGCGGCGGACCGGTGCGCCTGATCGAGAAGGACGGCTCACCCGGCTCGCTGGCGAACTACGAGAACATCATCCGCACCAACCTGATCGGCACTTTCAACACGCTGCGACTCGCCGCCGTGCGCATGGCACGCAACGAGCTCGTCGACGGCGAGCGCGGGGTCTGCGTGCTGACGGCGTCGGTGGCGGCCTACGAGGGGCAGATCGGCCAGATCCCCTATGCATCGTCGAAGGCCGGCGTGGTCGGCATGACGATCGTCGCGGCGCGCGACCTGGCGAGCAAGGCGATCCGCGTCTGCACGATCGCGCCCGGCATCTTCGACACCCCGATGCTCGCGCGCGTTTCCGAGGAAGCGCGCAAGACGCTGAGCGCATCGGTGCCGCATCCCGCCCGCCTCGGCGCCCCCGACGAATACGCGCAGCTCGCGATGCACATCGTCAGCAACCCGATGCTCAACGGCGAAACGATCCGCCTGGACGGCGCGCTGCGCATGGCGCCGCGCTGAGCTCCGACACATCCCGAACAGAAAGGCATTCACGCATGAGCGCTGAAGTTCTCGTCACCGTCGAAGACGGCATCCAGACCATCACCATCAATCGCCCCGAGGCGCGCAACGCGATGACACTTGCGGCGGCACAGCTGATCGCCGCCGCGCTCGACGACCTCGACCGCCGCGACGACTTGCGGATCGGCATCGTCACCGGTGCCGGCGGCACCTTCTGCGCCGGCATGGACCTGAAGGGCTTCCTGCGCGGCGAGCGGCCGAGCATCCCGGGACGCGGCTTCGGCGGGCTCACGCTGCAGCCGCCGCGCAAGCCGCTCATCGCAGCGGTCGAAGGCTACGCCTTGGCCGGAGGCTTCGAGATGGTGCTCGCCTGCGACCTGGTCGTCGCGGCCGAGAACGCCCAATTCGGCGTGCCCGAGGTCAAGCGCGGATTGGCCGCAACGGCCGGCGGCCTGATGCGGCTGCCGCGCCAGCTGCCCTACCGCATCGCGCTCGAGCTTGCGTTGACCGGCGACATGTTCCCTGCCCCGCGGGCCCATCAGTACGGGCTGATCAACCGGCTCACCGCGCCCGGCGAAGCGCTGGCCGAAGCGCGCCGGCTGGCACAGACGATCGCCGCCAACGGCCCGCTGTCGGTCGCGGCGAGCAAGCGTGTCGTCGTCGAGTCGCAGGACTGGACGAGCGCCGAGATGTGGGACAGGCAGAAGGCGCTGACCGAGCACGTGTTCACGTCGGCCGACGCCCGCGAAGGCTCGGCCGCGTTCGCCGAAAAGCGCAAGCCGGTCTGGCAGGGGAGGTGATCAAGATGGCCACCGATCCGAGATTCGACGGGCCCGGGCCCGATGCGCAATACCTGCAGGCGCTCAACGAGGGACGCCTGATGCTGCAGCACTGCGAGGACTGCGCGTCGGTGCGGTTTCCGCCGGCGCTCGTGTGCCGCAGCTGCGGCAGCCCGCGCCTGACCTGGCGGCTGTCGCCGGGTGCGGGCACCGTGTACACGGCGACCACGGTGCGCGACAAGGCGGGCGACTACAACGTCGCGCTGGTCGAGCTCGAAGGCGGCGCGCGGATGATGAGTCGCATCGAAGACGTGCCGTCGCAAGAGGTGCGCATCGGCCAGCGTGTCAGCGGCCGCATCGTCGCCGGCGACGAGCCGTACGTCGTCTTCACCCTCGCCGATGGAGCCGCCGCATGAGCCACCCCCTGAGAGGCAAGACCGCGATCGTCGGCATCGGCAACACGAAGCGCTGGAACGCGCCCGGCCGCTCGCCGTTCGATCAGCTGCAGGAAGCCGCCGTCCTCGCACTCGAGGATTGCGGGCTGCGCATGGGCGACGTCGACGGCCTGTTCTGCGCGATGTCGACATCGGGCCTGCCGGTGCTCAACGTCGCGGAGCGACTGGGCATCAACCCGCGTCATGCCGACGGCACGATGGTGGGCGGTGCATCGTTCCTGTTCCACCTGCAATCGGCCATGTCGGCGTTGGTCAACGGCCTGTGCGACACAGCGCTGATCTGCTATGGGTCGAACCAGCTCACCGCGGGCGGCAAGCTCGCCGCGATGCCCGACCCGCAACCCTACGAGGCGCCGTTCAAGCCGCGCTACCCGATCTCGAGCTATGCCCTCGCCGCCGCGCGCCACATGCACGAGTACGGCACGACCCGCGCACAGCTCGCCGACGTGGCAGTGGCCGCGCGCGACTGGGCACGCCTGAACCCCGACGCCTATGTGCGCGACCCGCTGACGCGCGACCAGGTGCTGAGCTCGCGGATGGTCAGCGACCCGCTGACCCGCGCCGACATCTGCCTCGTGACTGATGGCGGCGCGGCGATCGTCGTGACCCGGGCCGAGCGTGCGCGCGACCTGCCGCGCAAGCCGGCGTACGTGCTCGGCACAGGCGTCGCGGTCAGCCACCGCCAGATCTCGGCGATGCCCGATCTCGCGACGACCTGCGCAGTCGAATCCGGCCAGCGCGCCTATGCGATGGCCGGTGTCGGCCCGAAGCACATCCGCCACCTGATGGTCTACGACGCGTTCACGATCAACACGCTGCTGTTCCTCGAGGACCTCGGCTTCTGCGCCAAGGGCGAGGCCGGCGCGCTCGTCTCCGGCGGCGCCATCTCCCCGGGCGGGCAGCTGCCGGTCAACACCAACGGCGGCGGCCTGTCGTGCAACCACCCCGGCATGTACGGACTGTTCACCTTGATCGAATCGGTGCAGCAGCTGCGCGGCGAATGCGGTGCGCGCCAGATCGACGGCGTCGAGCTCTCGCTCGCGCATGCCAACGGCGGCGTGCTCTCGAGCCAGGCCACCGCGATCCTCGGCACGGCCGCCACCCTCTGAGCATCCGCATGACCATCGATCCCGAACAACTGCTCGCCGCGAAAATTCCGCGCATCGAACAGCGCTACACCGCGCGCGACTGCATCCTCTACGCGCTGGGCATCGGCGTCGGCCTCGACCCGATGGACGAAACCGACCTGCCGTTCGTCGACGAGACCCGCCTGAAGGTCGAGCCGACGCTGGCCAACGTGCTCGGCTACCCCGGCTTCTGGCAGCGCGACCCGGCGTTCGGCCTCGACTGGGTGAAGACGGTGCACGGCGAGCATGCGGTGCGCATCCACAAGCCGCTGCCGAGCGCGGGCCATGTCGTCGGCGCCAGCCGCATCGTCGACCTGGTCGACAAGGGCGAGCGACGCGGCGCGCTGATCTTCGTCGAGCGCGAGATCACGGACCAGGCCAGCGGCGACCTGCTCGCCACCGTGCGCCAGACGGTGTTCTGCCGCGGCGACGGCGGCTTCGGCGGGCCGGCCAAGGTGCTGAGCCCCCCGCATCCGATCCCCGAGCGCGCGCCCGACACCCACATCGACATTCCGACCTCGCCGCAGACGGCGCTGATCTACCGCCTTTCGGGCGACTACAACCCGCTGCATTCGGACCCGGCCACCGCTCGCGACGCCGGCTTCGAGCGGCCGATCCTGCACGGCCTGGCGACCTTCGGCGTGACCGGCCACGGCCTGGTCAAGCGCGTCGCCGACAGCGACCCGACGGCGCTGCGTGCCATGGGCGGGCGCTTCTCGTCCCCGGTGTTCCCGGGTGAGACGCTGCGGCTCGAAATCTGGCGCGACGCCCCGGGCCAGGTGACCTTTCGAACGACGGTGCCGGCGCGCAGCGTCGTCGTCGTCAACAACGGCTTTGCCGAATTTGCAGCATGAGGACTTGCCCATGAGTGGACTGCTTTCGAACATCCGCGTGCTGGACCTGAGCCGCGTTCTGTCGGGCCCGTGGGCGACGCAGATGCTCGCGGACTTCGGCGCCCACGTGATCAAGGTCGAGCGCCCCGGCATCGGCGACGACCTGCGCCAGCAGGGCGCGCGCCTCAAGGACACCGCCGGCAACGACACCGATGAGCGATCGACCTTTCTCGCGACCAACCGCGCCAAGCGCTCGATCACGATCGACATGGCCCAACCGGCGGGCCAGTCCCTGATCCGCCGGCTGGCCGAGAAAGCCGATGTGGTGGTCGAGAACTTCAAGGCCGGCGACCTGAAGCGTTACGGGCTCGACCAGCAATCATTGCGCGAGCTCAATCCGCGCCTCGTCTACTGCTCGATCAGCGGCTTCGGCCAATCAGGGCCGTACAGCCACCTGCCCGGCTACGACCTGATCTTCCAGGCGATGAGCGGCGTGATGAGCCTGACCGGCGCACCCGAAGGCGAGCCTGGCGCCGGGCCGCAACGCGCCGGCTACCCGGTGTCGGACCTGACGGCGGGCTTCTACGCGACGATCGGCGTGCTGGCGGCGCTGCATCACCGTGACACCGTCTCCGGCCGCGGCCAGTACATCGACCTGTCGCTGCTCGACGCGCAGGTGGCCGCCGTGTCGTCGATGGCGATGAGCTATCTCGTTGCCGGCGTGCTGCCGCAGCGGGTGGGCCTCGGCTCGCAGCTGACCGCGCCTTACGGCGACTTCGATTGCGCCGACGGCAAGATGATGATCGCGGTCGGCAACGACAAGCAGTTCGCGCAGCTGTGCAAGGTGATAGGCCGCACCGAACTGCTCGAAGACGAGCGCTTCTCGACGACGTCGCAGCGCGTAGAGAACAAGCAGGTGCTGCTGCCCATCGTCGCCGGCGCCATGAAACAGCGGACCATGGCCGAATGGATGCCGCTGCTGAGCGCTGCCAACGTGCCCAGCGGGCCGATCAACGACTTCCGTCAGGTCTTCGACGACCCCCAGATCCGCCATCGCGAGCTCGTCCACACCATCCCGCATCCGCTCGCCGGAACGATGAAGGTCGTGGGCAATCCGCTCAAGTTCTCCGAGACGCCGCTCGAATACAAGCGCCCGCCGCCGCTGCTCGGCGAGCACACCGCCGAAGTGCTGCGCGACTTGCTCGGCATCGATGACGCCGAGATCGAGCGCCTGACGAAGCAAGGCGTGGTGACGCAATGAAGGCCGTGCTGTGCAAGCGCTACGGGCCGCCGTCGGAGCTGGTGGTCGAGGACGTGCCGTCACCCAAGCCGGGTGAGGGCCAGGTGCTCGTCGCGGTGCACGCCGCCGGAGTGAACTTTCCCGACACGCTGATCATCCAGGGCAAGTACCAGTTCAAGCCCGAGCTGCCGTTCTCGCCGGGCGGCGAAGTGGCCGGCATCGTCCGCGCCGTCGGACCCGGCGTGACCGGCATCGCGCCCGGTGATCGCGTGATCGCTGCGACGACCTGGGGCGGCTATGCCGAGGAGGTCGTCGCGGAGGCCAAGCGCATCATCCCGATGCCCGACGGCATGGACTTCGACACCGCTGCGACCTTTGTGCTGACCTACGGCACCTCGCACCACGCGCTGAAGGACCGCGCTGCGCTGCAGCCTGGCGAGACGCTGCTGGTGCTGGGCGCGGCCGGCGGCGTCGGGTTGGCCGCCGTCGAGCTCGGCAAGGCGATGGGCGCGCGCGTGATCGCGGCGGCGTCGAGCGACGACAAGCTCGCGACCTGCCGCGAGCATGGCGCCGACGAGACGATCAACTACAGCACCGATGACCTGCGCGAGCGCATCAAGGCGCTGACCGCCGATCGCGGCGTCGACGTCGTCTACGACCCGGTGGGCGGCGACCTCAGCGAGCCGGCACTGCGCAGCATGGCCTGGAACGGCCGGTTTCTCGTGGTCGGTTTTGCGGCAGGCAGCATTCCGAGCATCCCGCTGAACCTGGCGCTGCTCAAGGGCTGCGCCATCGTCGGCGTGTTCTGGGGTGCGTTCACGCGCAACGAGCCGCGTCGCAACGAAGCGAACCTGCAGGAGCTGCTGGCCTGGTTCAAGGCCGGCAAGGTGCGGCCGCACATCTCGGCGCGCTACCCGCTCGAACGGGCGGCCGACGCGCTTCGCGACGTGATGGAGCGCAAGGTCAAGGGCAAGGTCGTGCTGACGACGGGGCGCTGATCATGGACAAGGTGCTGGTGGTCGGAGCTCTCGGCGTCGTGGGGCGTGCCGCGATGGAGCGGTTCGCCGCGCGGGGCGACTTGCAAGTGGTCGGCCTGGCCCGCCGTGCGGCCGACTTCGCGCCCGACGCGACATGGATCTCGGCCGACTTGCGCGACCGCGATGCGACGCTCGCCGCACTGGCGCCGCACCGCGACACCACGCATGTGGTCTATGCGGCGCTGAACGAGAAGCCCGACCTTGTGCAAGGCTGGCGCGACGCCGACAACGTCGCGCTGAACACGCAGATGCTGCGCAACCTGCTGGATGCGCTCGACGGCGCGCCGCTGCAGCATCTGACGCTGCTGCAGGGCACCAAGGCCTACGGCGTGCACACCGGCAGGCCGATGCGGGTTCCCGCGCGCGAGCACGACGCGCTGCGCGACCACGCCAACTTCTACTTCGACCAGCAGGACCTGGTGGCCGAGCGTGCCGAGCGCGCGGGCTTTCGCTGGACTGTCTTCCGGCCCCAGATCGTGCTCGGCGTGGCACTGGGCAGCGCGATGAATCCGGTCGCGGCGCTCGGCGCCTATGCGGTGCTGTCGCGCGAGCGGGGGCAGCCGCTGGCGTTCCCGGGGCACCCGCATCTGCTGACCGAATGCACCGACGCACGGCTCATCGCCAGCGCAGTCGAGTGGGCCTGGCGTGAACCGCGCGCCCACGGCGAAGCCTTCAATGTGGCCAATGGCGACGTGATCGTCTGGGGCACGTTCTTCGAGCGGCTGGCCAGCCACTTTGCGATGCCGCTCGGCGAGCCGACGGCCTCGCGTCCGAGCGAAGAGATGCCGCGCCATGCGGCGCTGTGGCGCAGCATCGCCGAGCGCGACGCCTTGCGGGTGGCCGATCTCGATGCGCTGGTCGGCCTGTCGTGGCAATACGCCGACGCGACCTGGGCGTCGCGCCGGCCGTTTCCGGTGCCGCCGCTCGTGTCGACCATCAAGCTGCGGCAGTTCGGCTTCGGGGAATGCGTCGACTCCGAGGAGTGCATCGTCGAACACCTCGAAGCGATGGGGGACCTGCGCTATCTGCCCAAGGGCAGAGGCTGAGAGGGTGCGTCCCAAGTCGGCCCCCGTTCGCCCTGAGCCTGTCGAAGGGCTGCGCGGCACTGCTGGAGCATTTCGGCTGAGCTTGCCGAAGCTGCACGCCGATCGTGTGCAGCTTCGACAGGCTCAGCCCGAACGGACTTCTGACTCTGAGGCGCCTTCCCTCGACGAGCTCGGGGCGAACGGAATGCACCGGCCCCGTTCGCCCTGAGCCTGTCGAAGGGCTGCGCGGCACTGCTGGACCTTTTCGGCTGAGCTTGCCGAAGCCGCACGCCGATCGTGTGCAGCTTCGACAGGCTCAGCCCGAACGGACTTCTGACTGTCACGCAGGCCTTCCTTCGATAAGCTCAGGGCGAACGGCTTCCAAGGCCGTGGTCAGAGAGAGCCCGCATTGCGGGCCTTCGTCTTCCTGCGGATCACTCCGCCTTGATGTTGAGCCGCTTGATCAGATCACCCCAGCTCTTGCTCTGCTGCAGCGTCACTGCGCGCAATTCCAAAGGCGTGCTCGTCTTGGCTTCGTTGCCGATCTTGCGCATCTCGTCGCCGAAAGCGGCCGAGGCGGTGACCTTGCGCAAGGCTGCGTTCAGCTTGTCGACGACGGGCTTGGGCGTACCGGCCGGCGCAAACACCGCATACCAGGTTTCTCCCACGATCGACGGGTAGCCCAACTCCTTGAAGGTCGGCACGTCGGGCAGCAACGGCTGGCGCTCGGCGCTCAACACAGCCAGCGCGCGGTACTGGCCCGTGTTGACGTTGGGCACCGCGCTCGTCAGCGCCTCGACATTCGAGTCGATCACGCCGCCGATCATGTCCATCGTCGCCGGCGCGGCGCCCTTGTAGTGCACATGGGTCAGCTTGACGTCCAGGCCTTGCGCGAGCAACTCGCCCAGCAGGTGGACCATGCTGCCCTGGCCGTTGGTGGCGTTGTTGATCTTGCCCGGGTTGGCCTTGGCATAGGCCACGTATTCGGCAAGCGTCTTGGCCGGGAAGTTCTTCTTGACCACGAACGCGAACGGCACGGTGGCCACCGTGGCGACGGGCTCGAAGTCCTCGAGCTTGTATGGCAGCTTCTCGCTCAGGTGCGGGATGACGGTGAAGGTCGTGCCGGCAGACAACAGCAGGGTGTAGCCGTCCTTCGGCGCGCGCGCCACGGCGCTTGCTCCGATGGCGGTCGCGGCGCCGGCCTTGTTCTCGATGACGAAGACCTGGCCGAGCTCCTCGCGCAAGCGCTGCGCGAGGTGTCGCCCCACCACGTCGCTCGTGCCGCCCGGCGGATAGGGAACGACGAGCGTGACCGGCTTGTTCGGCCAGTCGGCGGCACCGGCAGATTGAGCGCCGGCGCTGAACGGAACAGCGGCCATGGCGGCCATCGTGCAGGCCAGTGCAAGAACTCTCAAACGAATACGCACGTCTCGTCTCCTTCAACGACAGGAATTCGGCGTCACACGGTGGCCACGGGCGTGGCAGGGGAGCCCACCGCGCCGGGGAGCCGAAGCGGCGGCGCCGTGAGCAGGAAGCTGGAACGGCGGTTGGCGCGCAGCCATTGCGCGAGCTCCGCGAAATACCACAGCTCGCCCAGATTGAGGCCGAGCTTGAACAGGCAGTGCGCATGCAGCGGCAGGCCCGGGTAGTGCTCGCCCTTGCCGGGCTGGGCCGGATAGGCCTCGACCGCGAAGTTGTCGGCGCAGATGGCGACGATCCCCGAGTCGGTGATCCATTGCAGCAGCTTCTCGTCGCGGCCGTCGAGCACCGCGCACGAGCGCCCGAGCACCTCGCCGTCGGGCTGCTTGTTCATCTCGAGCACGAGGTCAGCGAAGCCGGTGTACAGGCACAGGAAGTCGCCCGGCTCCACCGTGGCGCCCTGGCCTTCGAGCGCAGCCATCAGGCCGTCGTAGCCGATGAGCGCTCGCGCGCGTCCATGGAGCCGCTCGAGGTCGACCAGCACGCCGCGGCCTTGGACGCCCGCCGTGGCCAGCCGCTCGATGCCGATTGCCTTGGCGCCCCAGTCGCTCTCGGCGTCGCCCGGGCCGATGACCTCGACACCGGCGCGGTAGCCGTTGTAGTAGACCTTCTCGGGCAGCCCGTCGCCGTTGGCATCGAACATCTGGCCGACGTGGCCCAGGCCGTCCCATTGCGTCGAGTACTGCGTGTAGAGCATCACGCCGTCATCGGAGATGACGTCGTCGAAGCAGCTGCAGACATTGGACAGCCGGTAGTTGTAGTTGAAGCCGTCGCCGCGCCGCTCGTGGAAGAACTTGGGCGCCTTGCGATGCTGGGTCAGTGTGTTGCCGCCCGGGTAGTCGAGCGGCAGGCTGAGGCAGAACGCGATGCCGTGCTGCACTTCGCGTATGGCGCGAAGCCGGGTCTGCGGCGTCAGCAGATTCATGCGGCCGATCTGATCGTCGGGCCCGTAGTCGCCCCAGTTGGAGCCTTCAGGACGTTGTTTCCAGCGCGCGTTGTTCATTGATGCATTCCGTTCACTAGGACAAGTGGTCGACACACGAAACATACCGACAGGTATGTCGCGTGTCAATCGACATCTGACCAATGTGGACTTTAGCCCATTGATGCTTGTCGCATCACCGTGATACCGAATGGTATGTCCATCGGGCGCACTTGGCTTGAACTCACCTCGGACAGTCATGGCCGCCATTCGATGCCAGAAAGCCGACGCTGCGCGGGGCTGGTCGATGAACTCGGCCGCACTTCGAAGAACGGCTCGAACATCACCCAGCAGCACTCTGATGGTCTGATGGCCGCCGGGCTACGGACCGCCGCCCAGCCGCTCCTCCAGGAAGTCCAGCCGGTCCTGCCCCCAGAACCGCTCGCCGTCCACGACGTACGTCGGAGAGCCGAACACGCCCGCCGCGATTGCCGCCTGCGTGTTCTGGACGTACCGCGCATGCATGCGCGGATCGCGCGCCGACTCGATGAGCGCCGCGCCGTCCAAGCCGGCATCGCGCGCGATGTCCTGCAGCGTGACCCAGTCGGCGATGTCGCGATCCTCGGACCAGATGGCGCGCAGCACCGCCTGAGAGAGCGCGAGAGCGTCCACCCCGTGCTCGCGCGCGGCGAGAACGAGCCGGCTCGACGGCTCGCGGTCGACTGGGTAGTGCGCCGGCTGGAGGCGGATCGGCACGCCTAGGCGCCGCGACCAGCGCGCAAGCTCGAGCTGCCGATAGCTCTGCCGCGCCGGCGATCGGCTCGGGAACGGCGTGCCGCCCGTTGCCGCGAACACGGCGCCGAGATCAACCGGCTCCACCTGCACGACCGTCTGCGTGCGCTCGGCGAGCTGCGCGAAGCGCGCGCTGCCGAGCCACGCCCAGGGGCTCGCCGTGCTGAACCAGTATTCGACCGTGCGCGCCATGCACCGTGCCTCACGTCAGGCTGCGATGTCCTCGGGGTGCAGGGGCATCCGCCATTCGCGCAGCGCGGCCTGCACCTTCGCGACCGGCACGCGGCGCACCGTGGTGCCTTCGTCGATTGCGATGGCCGCCGCGACTCCCGCCGCCTGCCCGATCGACATGCAGGCTGGCATGTTTCGCGAGCGTGCATGCGCCTCGTGGTCGGCCGAGATGCAGCGGCCCGCGACGAGGATCTGCTCGACCCGCTGGGGCACCAGGCAGCGGTACGGTATCTCGTACGGCGGCATGCTTTGGAAGTCGACGTCGCCGCCCTTCGGGTCGTGGATGTCGAGCGCCGAAGCATCCACCGCGATGCTGTCCTCGAAGCGCGTCTCGCCGCGCGAGTCAGGGCCGGTGAGCGTGTATTCGCCAACGATGTGGCGCGTCTCGCGCACGCCGAGGATCGGCGACACCTGGCCGAGCCGCGAGGACTCGAAGCCCGGGACGCGCTCGTTGAGGAAGCGCACAACCCCCTCGATCTGCCGATAGCACTCGAGGATCGCGGCGGTGAACTGCTCGGGCGAGAACACGTCGATGCCCAGGACGCGCGTGGCGTTCACGTACATCTGCCCGTCGGCGGTCTTCAGCGTGATGTTGTCGCGCTGCAGACGCACGCCCGTCTCCTCCTGGAAGCGGCGCAGCATGCCGTTGAAGCCCGTGAGCCACAGGCCGTAGGCGAGCCCGGCCTCGTCTGCGGGGATGGCGCGCGCGGGCACGTCGTCGCAGGTGCGCGCCCACTCGGCCAGGCGCACCAGGTCGACGTTCTTCATGATGAAGTACATCGACACGGGCTGCATGCGCGCTTCCTTCTCGCCCGAGCCCATGAGGAACGGCGCATTCGCCTTCGCGGCCATGTCGGCGTCGGCCGAGCAGTCGATCAGCACCTTCGCGCCGACGAACT
The DNA here is from genome assembly GCF_029855045.1 of Piscinibacter sp. XHJ-5. Classification (GTDB taxonomy): domain Bacteria; phylum Pseudomonadota; class Gammaproteobacteria; order Burkholderiales; family Burkholderiaceae_C; genus Albitalea. Next base: position 499,420 of record NZ_CP123228.1, on the reverse strand, counting down.
GGCGGCCACCCTTGCCCTCGATGACGACGCCCGTCACGGCGCCGTCCTCGACCACCGGGTTGGAGACGAAGGTCTCGAACAGGATCTGCACGCCGGCCTGGACGCACAGGCGCGTGAGCAGCATCTTCATGACCTCGGGATCGGTCGGCGAGGCGATCTTCACGCCGCCGGTCTTGGTGGTGGCCATGTAGTCGTCGCCCGCGCCGCCCATCGAGCGAGCGAGGTCCCAGATCTCGAGCGGGATGCCGCCGAGCAGCGTGCCAGATGGCTTGGTGTTCAGGCCGAGCGTCAGGATGCCGCCCAGCGAGCCGAAGCGCTCGATGAGCACCACCTTCTTGCCGCGGCGCGCGGCCGCGATCGCGGCGATGGGGCCGGTGGTGCCGCCGCCGACGACGACGACGTCGGCGTTCATGAGCACGGGGATGTCGCGTGCCGGTTCGGTGATCGTGGTCCGTGTGGGTTTCGTGTTCATGCCGATGCCTCGTGGGCGCGCGGGGCGCCTTGGTTCGTGAGATGGGTTCTGGGGTGCGCGCCTTGCGGGCGCGCCGGAGTTCGATTCGCGTGCGGTGCGCTGCTTCAGTCCGCCTTGGCGCCCGACAGCTGCACGGCCTTGGACCACTTGGCGATCTCGTTGCGGTTCCAGGACGCGAACTGCTCGGGCGTGTTGCCTACGACCACCGCGCCCGATTGCGCGAGCTGCTCTTTCACCTCCGGCATGCGCAGCACGGTCACCAGATCGGTGTGGATCTTGTCGACGATCTCCTTCGGGGTGCCGGTCGGCACCAGCGCGCCGATCCACGAAACGGCCTCGAACTGCGGCACGCCGGAATCGGCCATCGTCGGTACGTCGGGCAGGGACGGCGCGCGCTGCGCGCTGGTCACGGCGATGGGCTTGAGCTTGCCCGACTTCAGGTGCGGCGTGGCCGCGACGATGTTGTCCCACATCAGCTCGATCTTGCCGCTCATGAGGTCGGTGTACGCAGCCGGCGTTCCCTTGTACGGCACGTGCACCAGGTCCGTCCCGGTGGCGCTCTTGAACAGTTCGCCCGCGAGGTGGTTCGACGTGCCGACGCCGCCCGAGCCGAAGTTCAGCTTGCCGGGGTTCGCCTTGGCGTACGCGATGAGTCCCTTGACGTCCTTGGCCGGCAGGTCCGGTGGCGCGACGAGCACCAGCGGCGTGGTGGCCACGAGCGTGATCGGCGTGAAGTCCTTGAGGTAGTCATAGTTCAACTTCGAGTAGAGCGACACGCTGATTGCGTTCGCCACCGTGCCGAAGAAGATGGTGTAGCCGTCAGCCGGCGCTCGCGCCGCAAGCTCGCTGCCGAGGTTGCCGCCCGCGCCGGGGCGGTTCTCGATGACCACGGGCTGCCCCCACTTGTCCTGCAGCTTCTGGCCCACGGCGCGCGCGATCACGTCCGTCGCGCTTGCGGGCGGAAAGCCGAAAAGGATCTTCACGGGCTTGGTGGGCCAGTTGGTTTCCGCGGTCGCAGGCGCGGTCGCGACGGCGGCGAACGAGGCGACGAGCGAGCAGATCAGTGACTTCGGGTTCATGGAACTCCTTCCGGTGAGGCCCGCAACGGGCGGTGCATGAACACAATGCTATAGTCATATATATGACTAGTCAACCGAGCCGATTTGCTACCATCCAACCCTCATGGCCATCGACACGACACGCCCCGCCACCGACGACTTCCTGCGCCGCTACGGCAAGCGGGGGATGCAAGGACTGCCGAAGTACGTGCAGCTGCGCGAAGCGCTCTGCGCCGCGATCAACGCCGGCCATTGGGAGCCGGGCGCGCGGCTGCCGAGCGACAGCGACCTGACTCGCCTCACGGGCTACAGCCTCGGCACCGTGCAGCGCGCGCTGCGCGAGCTCGCCGACGGGGGCGTCGTGGTGCGCAGTCAGGGCAGCGGCACGTACGTGTCAGACGGCGGCGGCGCCATCGACGCGCCACTGCACCTGCGCTTTCGCGGCAGCGCGGACGGCGAGCCCGCGTTCCTCCCGCTCTACCCCACGGTGCTGTCTCGTACGCGCGCCCATGGCAGCGGTGCATGGTCTGAATGGCTGCGCCCCGAAGGGGGCTCCGATATCGTGCGCATCGATCGCCAGTTGAGCGTCAACGGCGAGTTCATCGTCTTCAATCGCTTTTATTTCGATGCGCGCGAATTCCCCGACATCGCGGCCCGTCCGCTCGCCACGCTCGACGGCGCGAACCTCAAGCAATTGCTCGGCGAAGCCGTCTCGATGCCGATCAGCGACGTCGAGCAGCACGTCTCGTTCGTGAAGTTCGATGCCGCCGCGTGCAAGGCGATGGGCGTGAAGCCGGGCACCCGCGGGCTGCTGCTGGAGAGCGCAGCCGCGGCCGGCCGCGGCAATCCGGTTTACTTCCTGGAGTCTTTCATCCCGCCGAACGACCGGCGGCTCGACGTGTCGGCATTGCGCTGAAGCGGGGTGCCGCGCGCCGTGGACGCAGCGGCGCGACCGGCTCGCGCACCCGGGCGGCAAGGGCACGCCGCCCACCGGACGTCGGACGGCAAACGCCGAAGGCCGGGTTCGCTCCTTAGAGCGCGACAGTTCGAGGTCACAGCTCGCTTCTATTCGGAAGACAGCTGGACTCTCGGTTGCCCCAAAGGAAACAAGGCCCGGACCGACGCTGTCGGCACGGGCCTTCAAGTTCAGATCACGTCAGCCAAACAAGCTACATCTGAAGTCGTTGGCTCGGCGAGTTTTTTTCAATCGGTGGTTGCGGGAACCTGCAACGCCTTTCGGAAGCGGATCTGGCTGCAAGCCCCGACCGGTGCGGCAAGCAGAGGACTACCATCGTCCGCAACGTCGCCAGAAGGCGCGGCGCACACCTCTCCATCGACGCTGACGCTGGGTGCAGATTCCGTGGCCTCTGTCGCTCCATTCCCTCCCGCAGGACCTGCCGACGACCTCCTGCTCAAGGTCACGGCCCCAGGCGTGGCCGCGCCACCATGTGGCCCGGCCACGCCTGCAGGCCGACAACGAACGCTTCGACAAGCCGGCCGTCCTCGTGCAGGCGCCTGCCGGATTCGGCAAGACGTCACTGCTCGCTCAGTGGCGGCGCGAGCATCTCGCGCGCGGCGCCGTGGTGGCATGGCTGTCGGCACAAGGCCAGGACGACCCGCATCGGCTGGTGCAAGGACTGGCGCTCGCCGTGCGCATCGCTGCGGGGCGGCCGACCTTCGGCCATACGCTGTTCGAGGCGTCGGCAGCTGACGCGCTCGAAGGAGTGACGACGTGGGTGGCCGAAGTGGCGCAAAGCGCACTCGACGTCGTGCTGATCCTCGACGAAGCCGACCGCCTGCCTCTGCCCGCCCGCCACGCGCTCGCCTACCTGCTTCGCAATGCGCCGCCGAACTTGCGCGTGGTGGTCGCCGCGCGCGCCGATAGCCACTTGGAGATCGACGACCTGATCGACTACGGGCAATGCACTCTGGTCTCGCCGGAGCTGCTGCGCTTCCGGCTCGACGAGACGATCGAGCTCATACACGCGCGATTCGGAACGCGCGTCAACCGCGACGCAGCCGCGCGACTGCATGAACTGACCGAAGGATGGCCGCTTGGCTTGCAGCTGGCGCTGTCGGTGATGGCGGCAGGCAGCGACCCGCAGGCCGAGGTTGCTGCCCTGGCGCTCCACGGCAGCGCGTTGCGTGACCAGTTCGTGAATCTGATGTTGAAGAACCTCGACCCGACCGACGCCGCCTTCCTCACTCGGATCGCGATCCTCGACAACCTGCATCCGGCGCTGTGCAGCGCCGTCGTGCTGACCGACGACGCCCCCGAGCGCCTGGCCCGCATGGCACGCGACACGCCGGTCTTCGCCGCTGGAGAGGCGAGCGACTGGCTGCGCATGCATGCCGTGGCACGCGACGAGTTGCGCAGGCGTTTCGGCAGCCTCGCCGCCGAGGAGCAGGCGGCGCTGCATTCGCGGGCCGCCGACTGGCTGGCGGGCCATGGCTTCGTCGAGGCGGCCGCGCGCCACGCGCTGACATCCGGGGAGACGGAAAAGGCCTACGAGCTGGCCGAACGCAGCTTGTACGAGTCGCTCATGGCACGCGGGCGCCAAGGTGCGGTGCTCGAATGGCTGAGCCGGCTGCCTGTCGCCGAGGTGGACCGTCGGCCACGCCTGCTGCTGGCGGCAGCGTGGACTCTCGCGCTCAGCGAACGTCACGACGAAGCGAGCCGCCTCGTCGAGCGCATCCTGGCGCAGCCCGACGTGGACGCTGCGCTGCGTTGCGAATGCGCGCTGATCCTCAGCGGCGCGGCCGTGTACGCCGACGAGCCCGACCGCTTCGCCGAACTGCACGACCCCTGGAGCAACGATCCCCCGCTGCGTGACCCGATGCTGTTGAAGGTGCACGCCAACCGCTCGGCTTTCCGCACCCTGCTCGAAGGTGAACCCGCGCTCGCGCGCCTGCGCCAGCAGCAGGCGCCGCGCAGCGACCTCGAATCGGGGCTCGGCTACATCAGCCACTGGGGGGAATTCATCATCGGGCTGACCTACCTGTGGGAGGGCCAGGTGCTGCTGGCCGAGAAGCTGCTGCGGCCGACGCTGGCACGAGCCGAAGGCGACCTCGGCCGCCGCAGTTCCTTCGCCTGCATGCTGGCCAGCCTGCTCGCCGCCACCCTCTGGGAGCGCGGCCTGCCCGAAGAGGCCGGGGCGTTGCTGGCCAACCGGCTCGACGTGCTGGAAAGGAGCGGCCTGCCCGAGACGGTGCTGCTCGGCTTCCGCACGATGGCCCGCATCACCGGCGCAGAAGGCGCCGAAAACCGCGCTCTCGAGCTGCTGGGCGCGCTCGAAGCCGTGGGTGTCGCACGTCGGCTGCCGCGCCTGCGCATCGCCAGCCTGGCCGATCAGGTTCGCCTGCATTCGCACCGGTTTCGCCCCGATGCCTGCCGCGACCTGTGCGAACGGATCGACGCGCTGCTGGCCGATCCGGCGCTGCCGCAGGGGCGGCTGTGGAAACGCAGCGCGGCTTTGCTCCGCGACATTGCCCTGGGGCATGCGGCGATCGCGGCACGCGAGTGGCGCCGCGCCGTCGAGCCGTTGACGAGGGGCGTTGCGCTGGCCCGCGAGGTCAAGCTCGGCCGCCTGCAAATCGAGCTGACCGGCCTGCTCGCGCTGGCGCTCGACCGCTGCGGCGAGAAGTCGCTTGGCCTTCTGCGCGAAGCCGCAGACCTGGCTCGCGCTTACGGCCTGCAGCGTGTGTTCGCCGACGCCCACCCGGCGCTGGGCGATTGGGCGCAGCAGTCGCTTGCCGCTCCAGCCGGCGCGCCGGCCGCTCCGACGCGCTCCACCCTGCCGCCGCGTCAAGCTGCGCCAGCCCGGTCCACGCCCAGCATGGCGCTCACGCCGAAGGAGCGCGAAGTGCTGGAGCTGGTCGCCCGCAATCTGTCCAACAAGGAGATCGGGCTGGCCATGCAGGTGGGCGAAGAGACGATCAAGTGGCACATGAAGAACCTCTTCGCCAAGCTCGATGCGGGCACGCGCAAGCAGGTGGTGTCGCGCGCACGCATCCTGGGGCTGCTGGAACAAGTGGCGTAGCAGTCTGCGCGGCAGCGCCGACCACGAACAACTGCCGGCTACAAGCCGCTCGTCCTTCATGCTGGAGCCCCCTCCCGGAGGGGGCTGGGGGAGGGGCGTAGGTTCAGCCCCCTCTGCGATGGGGGGGCGATGCAGGGGTGCCCCACCTAATCTTGCCTTCGACGACGGCTGTCGCTGAACAGCCCGCCCCTCGGAGACAAGAGCATGACCATCGAAATCCCTGCATCGCCCGCCTTCGTGCGCGCGGCCTCGCTGCCCGACTCGATCAAGGTCGAGCCGCTGACCTGCGCGATCGGCGCCGAGCTCAGCCATGTGAATCTCGGCGCGGCGTCGCGCGATGCCGGCCTCGCGGCCGAGATCCGCGCGCTCCTTCTCACGCACCGGGTGCTGTTCTTTCGCGACCAGGACATCACGCGCGCCGAGCACGTCGCCTTCGCCCGCCGCTTCGGAGAGCTGGAAGACCACCCGGTGGCGGGCAGCGACCCGGAGCATCCCGGCCTCGTGCGCATCTACAAGTCACCCGATCAGCCCAACGACCGCTACGAAAACGCCTGGCACACCGACGGCACGTGGCGGGAGACCCCGTCCTTCGGCTGCGTGCTGCGCTGCGTCGAGTGCCCCCCGGTGGGCGGCGACACGATGTTTGCCAACATGGTCCTCGCCTACGAGCGGCTGCCGGAGCACGTCAAGACGCAGATCGCCGGCCTGCGCGCGCGCCACAGCATCGAGGCCACCTTCGGCGCCGCGATGCCGGTCGAGAAGCGCCTGGCGCTCAAGGCACAGTTCCCCGACGCCGAACATCCGGTTGTCCGCACCCATCCGGAGACGGGTGAAAAGATCCTGTTCGTGAGCGGCTTTGCCACGCACTTCACCAACTTCCACACGCCGGCCAACGTGCGCGTCGGCCAGGACTTCACGCAAGGCAGCTCGCAGCTCCTGCAGTACCTCATCAGCCAGGCGCAGATCCCCGAATACCAGGTGCGCTGGCGCTGGAAGCCCGGCAGCGTGGCCATGTGGGACAACCGCAGCACCCAGCACTACGCGGTGATGGACTACCCGCCCTGCCATCGAAAGATGGAGCGCGCCGGGATAGTCGGCGACAAGCCCTTCTGAACCTTCGCTGAACCACTGACCACCGAAAGCAAATTCATATGAACTTCCTCGACGGCTCACTCTTTCCCGAGAACCAGGACAAGCTCGTCATCACGGCCGCACCTTATGGCCCCGAATGGATCCCGTCGGACTTCCCCGAGGACATTCCGCTCACGATGCAGGAGCAGGTGCAAAAGGCGGTGGACTGCTACAACGCCGGCGCCACGGTGCTTCACCTGCATGTGCGCGAGCTCGACGGCAAGGGCAGCAAGCGCCTGTCCAAGTTCAACGAGCTCATCGCCGGTGTGCGTAAGGCCGTCCCCGACATGATCATCCAGGTCGGCGGCTCGATCTCCTTCGCCCCGGAGAGCGACGGAGCAGCGGCCAAGTGGCTGTCCGACGACACGCGGCACATGCTGGCCGAGCTCGATCCGAAGCCGGACCAGGTCACCGTCACGGTCAACACCACGCAGATGAACGTGCTCGAGCACATGGACGTGGCGGACTACGCGGGCACGTCGATGGCCGATCCGCAGACGTACAACGCCTATCGCGAGATGGTCGTTCCGTCGGGCCCGGGCTGGGCCGAAGAACATGTGCGCCGCCTGAGCGCAGCCGGCATCCAGAGCGCCTTCCAGTTCTACAACATCAACAGCTTCGAGACCGTGGAGCGCATGATCCGCCGCGGCGTCTACATGGGGCCGCTGGTCATGAACTGGGTCGCGATCAGCGGCGGCATGGACGCGCCCAACGTCTACAACCTCGCCAACTTCCTGCGCGCCGTGCCCGACGGCGCCATGCTGACCGTGGAAAGCAGCATGCGCAACGTGCTGCCGATCAACATGATGGGCATGGCGATGGGCCTGCACGTGCGCTGCGGCATCGAGGACAACCTCTGGACGCAGGACCGCAAGGCCAAGATGAGCACCGTGCGGCAGATCGAGCAGCTGGTGCGCCTGTCGCGCGAGTTCGGCCGCGAGGTCGCCAGCGGGAAGGAGGCGCGCGAGATCTGCAAGATCGGCGTGTTCTACGACAGCATCGAGGAGACGCTGGCGCAGAACGGCTTCGCGCCCAATGCCAAGCCGGGGTTGCAGGGCTACCTGCGCAAAGCCGCCTGATGCCATGACCCCGCAGCCGTGCATCCTCATCGTGCCGGGCTTGCGCGACGCTGTCGCGCAGCACTGGCAGACGCTGCTCGAAGCGCGCTTGCGCGCGGCCGGCAGGGCGGTCGCGGCGGTGCCGCCGATGGGCCGTGACGATCTCGACTGTGCGACCAGGGTGGCCGCCATCGAGCGCGCGGCACAGTCCATCCGGGGCGCGCTCATCGCGGTGGCCCACAGCGGCGGCTGCATCATGCTCGCACACTGGGCCCGAGAGACCAGGCGTGCCGTCGCCGGAGCGCTGCTCGCAGCGCCACCCGACTTCGAGACGCCGATGCCCGACGGGTACCCGACGCTCGACGCGCTGCAAGCCGGCGGATGGCTGCCCGTGCCCCGCGAGCGCCTCCCGTTTCGCAGCATCGTCGCCGCCAGCCGCAACGACCCGCTGTGCCGCTTCGAGCGCGCCGCCGAACTGGCGCGCGCCTGGGGCAGCCGACTCGACGACCTGGGCGACGTCGGCCACCTCAATCCGGCTTCCGGCTTCGGCGCGTGGCCGATGGCGAAGCACTACATCGGCGAACTCTCGGCAGCCGCTGCCGAGACGCGCGCTGCTTGACACACTGAGCGATTCGCAAGCGATTCGCAGGAGACAACCATGACCCATGCCATACGCCTTCACCAGACCGGTGGACCTGAAGTGCTCCAACTCGAGACCGTCGACGTCGGCGATCCGGGACCCGGCCAGGCGCGGGTGCGCCACACCTACATCGCCGTCAACTTCATCGACATCTATTTCCGCACCGGCCGCTATCCCCTGCCCTTGCCGAACGGCTTGGGGTCGGACGCCGTGGGCGTGGTGGAGGCCGTGGGGGCGGGCGTCACCGACGTCAAGGTGGGCGACCGGGTGGGCTACCTGCTCGGCCCGCAAGGCGCGTATGCGCAGGTGCGCGTGATGCCGGCCGAGGTGCTGATTCCGCTGCCGGCTGGCGTCAGCGACCGCACCGCATCGACGCTGATGATGAAGGGATTGACGGCGCAATACCTGTTCCGCCAGGTCTATCCGCTCAAGGGCGGCGAAACCATCCTGTACCACGCCGCCGCCGGCGGCGTGGGGCTGGTCGCCTGCCAGTGGGCGCGCGCGATGGGGGTCACGATGATCGGCACCGTCAGCACCGATGAGAAGGCGGAGGTTGCGCGCGCGAATGGCTGCACGCACACCATCGTGACCAGCCGCGAGGACATCGCCAAGCGCGTGCGCGAGCTCACCGATGGCCGCGGCGTGCCGGTGGTCTACGACTCGGTCGGCAAGGACACGCTGTCGGCCTCGCTCGACAGCCTTCAGCCGCGCGGCACGCTGGTGAGCAACGGCACCACGTCCGGACCGGTGGTGATCGACACCAACCTGCTGGCGGTCAAGGGGTCCCTCTGGGTCACCCGCCCGGCGATGGTCCACTACGCCACGCCCCGCCCGCACATGCTGGCGATGGCCGACGAGCTGTTCGGCCATGTGCTGGCCGGACGCATCCGAGGCGAGCCGAAGCAGCAGTTCGCGCTCGCAGAAGCCGCCGACGCGCACCGCGCGCTCGAGTCGCGCCGCACCACCGGCGCCACCGTGCTCGTTCCCTGAAGGAGTCCGCCGTGGACATTCACAGCATCGAGAAGGCGCCGTCGCAGGACGGCTACCTCTTCAGCCGCGGCCAGGCCTGGTTCGCGTTCGCCATGACGCTGGCACTGATGATCTTCGACTACGTCGATCGCCAGGTCATCGTTTCGTTGTTCCCCTACCTGAAGGCCGAGTGGGGCCTGTCGGACAAGCAGCTCGGCGCCCTGGTCTCCGTGGTGTCGGTGACAGTGGCCGCCGGCGCGCTGCCGGTGGCGCTGTTCGCCGACCGCGTGAGCCGCGTCAAGAGCATCGTCGCGATGGCCACGCTTTGGAGCCTGGCCACGATCTCGTGCATGTGGGCGCGTGGCTACAGCCAGCTGCTTGCCGCTCGCGCCGTGGTCGGCCTGGGCGAAGCCGGCTACGGCGCGGTGGGAGCGGCGCTGATCGCGAGCCATTTCCCGGCTCGACTGCGCGGCGCGCTGCTGGCGGGCTTCTTCGCCGCGGCCTCGGTGGGCTCGGTGCTGGGTGTGATGCTGGGCGGCGTGATCGCCGCCCGATGGGGCTGGCAAGCGGCTTTCGGCGTCGTGGGCCTGCCTGGTCTGGTGCTCGCGTTGGTGTACCTGAAGGTGCGTGACTACCGCACGGTGAGACTCGATCCCGCGCTCGATGCAAAGCGCCGCTCGCTCGGCGAGGCTACGCGTCACATCGTCAAGGTCCTGGCGCGCTCGCGCACCATGCTGTGGGTGTGCGTCGGCGGCGCGGCGCAGCTGGTCGTCGTCTCGGCGCTGTGGTCGTGGCTGCCGAGCTTCCTGAATCGTGTGCACGGCGTCGCGCCGGCACAGGCGGGCCTCAAGGCCGCGCTGGTGGTGTTGTGCGGCGCCGCCGGGTCGGTGATCTGGGGCGCCCTCGTCGATCGGGTCGGCACGCGCCACCCGCACCGCAAGCTCGTCGCGATGGCCGTTCTCTGCGTGGCTTCGATGGTCGTGCTGGTGGTTGCCTTCGGGCTGCCGCTTGCGGCGCCGGCGCAGTTCGCGCTGATCGCACTGGGCGGCTTCATGGCGACCTGCACGGTGGGGCCGGTGTCGGCCATCGTGATCGATGTCATCCACCCCGGCGTGCGCGCCACGGGAGCTTCGGTGCTGGCGCTGTTCCAGAACCTCTTCGGGCTGGCCGCCGGGCCCTTCGTGGCCGGCGTGTTGTCCGACGCCTGGGGCCTGGTGCCTGCACTGACCGCGACGCCGCTGTGCGCGCTGGTCGCCGCCGCCGCCTTCGTGATGGCCGCTGGGAGCTACGAGAGCGACAAGGCCCGCGCTGCCGAACCGGTCGACCCTGAACCTGCCCGCCTGTCACCGAACGCACTGGCCTGAGCCTTCAACCAACACTCACGGAAAGAACCATGAACGGACTGATGATGCAGCAGCCGCTGCTGATCTCCTCGCTGCTCGTGCACGCCGAACGCCACCATGGCGATCAGGAAGTCGTCTCGCGCCGCGTGGAGGGTGACGTGCACCGCACCACCTATCGCGAGCTTGCTGCACGCTCGCGGCAAATGGCGAATGGGCTACTGGCCCTGGGTGTGTCACCCGGCGACCGCGTGGCCACCCTCGCCTGGAACGGCTATCGCCACATGGAGCTGTACTACGCCGTCAGCGGCTCGGGTTCCGTCCTGCACACACTGAATCCGCGTCTGCACGCCGACCAGGTGGTGTGGATCGCCGACCACGCCGAAGACCAGATACTGTTCTTCGACCTGACCTTCCTGCCCTTGATCGAGGCCATCGCCGGACGGGTCAAGACCATCAAGGCCTTCGTCGCGATGACCGATCGCGCCAACATGCCCGCGGCCAGCAAGGTGCCCAACCTGCTGTGCTACGAAGAATTGATCGCAGCCGCTTCGCCCGACTTCACCTGGCCGGTGTTCGACGAGCAGACGGCGTCATCGCTGTGCTACACGTCCGGCACCACGGGGCATCCCAAGGGAGCGCTGTACAGCCACCGCTCCACGATGCTCCACACCTACGCCGTGGCGCTGCCGGACTCGCTGAACTGCTCGTCGCGCGACGTGATCCTGCCGGTCGTACCGATGTTCCACGTCAATGCGTGGGGCCTCCCGTACGCGGCCTGCATGGTCGGCGCCAAGCTGGTCCTGCCGGGTCCGTTCCTCGACGGCAAGAGCCTGCACGAGCTGTTCGAGGCCGAAGGCGTCACGCTCTCGGCCGGTGTGCCGACCGTGTGGCAGGGACTGCTCGCGCACGTGGAGGCGAACAACCTGAAGTTCAGCACCATGCGCCGCACCATCATCGGAGGTGCGGCTTGCCCGCCGGCCATGATGCGCGCCTTCCAGGAGCGCTACGACGTGCAGGTGCTGCACGCCTGGGGCATGACCGAGATGAGCCCGCTGGGCACGGCGTGCACGCTCAAGGCCAAGCACCAGGGCCTGGGCGCCGAGGAGCGCATGGCGGTTCAGGCCAAGCAGGGCCGCGCGGTGTTCGGCGTCGACATGAAGATCGTCGGCGACGACGGCCGGGAGCTGCCGCACGACGGCAAGGCGTCGGGCGAGCTGCTGGTCCGCGGGCCGTGGATCATTTCGAGCTATTTCAAGGGCGAGGGCGGCGATCCGCTGGTGTATTCGAACGGGAATGGCTGGTTCCCGACCGGCGACGTGTCCACCATCGACGCCGATGGCTACATGCAGATCACCGATCGCAGCAAGGACGTCATCAAGTCCGGCGGCGAGTGGATCGGCTCGATCGACCTTGAGAACATCGCGATGGCGCACCCATCGGTGGCGATGGCGGCCTGCATCGGGGCCAAGCACCCGAAGTGGGACGAGAGGCCGCTGCTGGTGGTGATGAAGAAGCCTGGCGGCGAAGTCACGCGCAACGAGCTGCTCGCCTTCTACGAGGGCAAGATCGCGAAATGGTGGACGCCCGACGACGTGGTCTTCGTCGATGCGATCCCGCTCGGCGCCACCGGCAAGATGCAGAAGAACAAGCTGCGCGAGCAGCTGGCCGGCTACAAGCTCCCGTCGGCGTGAGAAGGTCGCAGGTCCCGGGTTGCATCCGGGCTATGAACACAGTTGCTGCAAACGAATCATGAAACAGCGCCCTGTCTTGAACCTCGTTCGGCGTCAGATCGCGCTTGCCGCGCTGGCGTCTGCCGCCCCTTGGGCGATCGCGCAGAAGCCGCCGTGGCCGCAGAAGGTCGTGCGCGTCGTCGTTGCCGGCCCGGCCGGCGGTTCGGCCGACATCGTGGCCCGCTTGCTGGCCGACTCGTTGAGCACGCAGATCGCCCAGCCGGTGATCGTCGAGCCCAGGCCCGGCGCCGGCGGCATGATCGCCGTCAACGAGCTGTCCATGGCGCCGCGGGACGGCCACACGCTGCTCGTGGGCGTCAACTCGCTGGTCAGCGAGATCCCGCACATCGTCAAGCAGGCGTCGAACATGGCCGCCGAAATCAGGCCGCTGGCCGAGCTCTCGCGTGGCGGGCTGGTGATGGTGGGCAACCCGTCGCTGCCGGCGAAGACGCTGCCAGAGCTGATCGCCTACGTGAAGGCCAACCCCGGCAAGGTCAGCTTCGCCTCGTACACGGCGGGCACCGTATCGCACGTGATGGGCTTGCAGCTGAACCAGGCCGCGGGCATCGACATGATGCATGTCGGCTACAAGGGTTCGACGCCGGCGCTCCAGGACCTGATGGGCGGCCACGTGCAGCTGATGTTCGACGGCATGGCGAGCTCCATCCCGCTGATCAAGAGCGGCAAGATCAGGGCCTTCGCGGTGAGCCTGCCCAAGCGTTCCGCCCTGCTGCCCGATGTGCCGACGTTCACCGAGCTCGGCTACCCGCAACTCGAGGCCGTCGCATGGATGGGGCTGTGGGCGAAGCCCGACATGCCCGCCGAACTGCAGGCCAGGATCCGCGATGCCGCGCTGAAGGCGCTGGCTCGGCCTGCGGCGGTCGAGCGGCTGCGCGAGGTCGGCTTCGAGTCCGGCCAGCCGCGCACGTCGCAGGAGCTGAGCTCCTCGTTGAAGTCGGACTACGAGCGCGTGGGCGCGGTGTTGAAGGCGATCGGATTCAAGGCGGAGTAGCGCCGCTCACTGCGGCTTCGCCGCCCGCAAGGACGTTGGCCGGGGTGAAGGGCCGCTGCTTCATCAGAAATCCTCCAGCGTCACGTCGCTCACCGCCGTCGCGCCGTCGACGATGCTGTCGCGCAGCCCCGAGGCGCGGGTCAGCACGTGCTCCGCGTAAAAGCGGGCCGTCGCGATCTTCCGGCGCATGAACGCGGGCTCCTCCGCTGCAGCGAGCTTGCGCTCGGCGACGAGCATCGCGCGCGCCAGTTGCCAGCCGACGACGAGGTTGCCGGCCAGCATCAGGTAAGGCACCGAGCCCGCGAACGCTGCATTGGGATTCGACTTCGCGTGCGCGACGACGAACTCGACGGCGTCGATGAACGCCAGGCGGGCCGCTGACAGCCGGCCGGCGATGGCATGCGCGGCCGGGTGGTCGCGCGCGAGCAGCGCCGTTTCGGTGGCTTCGATCTCGCGAGCAACGGCGTTGGCGATCGCGCCGCCGTCGCGCACGGTCTTGCGGCCGACGAAGTCATTGGCCTGGATCGCCGTCGTGCCCTCGTAGATCGTCAGGATCCGGGCGTCGCGCAGGTACTGCGCCGCGCCGGTCTCCTCGATGAAACCCATGCCGCCGTGCACCTGCACGCCGAGACTCGTCACCTCCAGGCTCATCTCGGTGGAGAACCCTTTGACCAGCGGCACCAGGAACTCGTAGAAGGACTGGCTGCGCCGGCGCACGTCGGGATCCGGATGTGCGTGCGCGGTGTCGTAGGCCGCGGCGGCGGTGATCGCCGCCGCGCGGCAGCCCTCGACGACCGAACGCATCGTCAGCAGCATGCGCTTGACGTCGGGGTGATGAATGATCGGTGCGGCCCCTGGCTTCGAGCTGTCGACCGGGCGACCCTGCACGCGCTCCTTCGCATAGGCCAGCGCGTGCTGGTAGGCCCGTTCGGCTATCGCGATGCCCTGCACGCCCACCGCGTAGCGCGCGGCATTCATCATGATGAACATGTACTCCAGGCCGCGGTTCTCCTCGCCCACCAGGTAGCCGGTGGCTCCGCCGTGGTCCCCGAACTGCAGCACCGCGGTCGGACTCGCCTTGATGCCCAGCTTGTGCTCGATGCTCACGCAGTGCACGTCGTTGCGTGCGGCCAGGCTGCCGTCGGCGTCCGGCACGAACTTCGGCACGACGAAGAGACTGATGCCCTTCACGCCTTCGGGCGCGCCGCTCACGCGCGCGAGCACCAGGTGGACGATGTTCTCGGCCATGTCGTGCTCGCCATAGGTGATGAAGATCTTGGTGCCGAAGATGCGATAGCTGCCGTCGCCCTGCGGCTCGGCGCGTGTGCGCACGAGGGCCAGGTCGCTGCCCGCCTGCGGCTCGGTCAGGTTCATCGTGCCGGTCCACTCGCCGCTGACCATGCGCGGCAGGTAGGCCTGCTTCAACGCATCCGAGCCGGCCGTCAGCAACGCCTCGATCGCACCGTCGGTGAGCAGGGGGCACAACGCGAAACTGAGGTTGGCGCTGTTGTTGATCTCGATGCAGGCCGCACCGATAGTCTTCGGCAGACCCTGGCCGCCGAACTCCGGCGGATGCTGCAGCCCTTGCCAGCCACCCTCGGCGAACTGGCGATAGGCGACCTTGAAGCCGGGCGTGGTGGTGACCACGCCGTCTTTCCAGGTCGACGGGTTCTTGTCGCCTTCCGCGTTCAGCGGCGCGAGCACACCCTCGTTGAACCTGGCGCACTCCTCCAGAACCGCCTGCGCGGTGTCGATGCCGGCGTCTTCGAAACCCGGCAGCGTGGCGACCTGGTCGAGGGCGGCGAGTTCGGTCATGCAGAACAGCATGTCCTTGACGGGTGCTTCGTAGCTCATCGGAGTCTCCTACTCGGCGCAGCGCGTTCGGCGCACCGGATGTTCGGCAATGAATCGCTCGACGCGGCGCGCGGTTTCGCCGGGCCGCGTGAGCATGAACAGGTGCCCGCAGTCGACGCTTTCCAGCGTCGCGCGGCGAAGGCGCGAGGCGACGATGCGTCCGTTGATCGGCGGCACGATCGGGTCGTCACTGCCCATCAGCACCAGCGTCGGCGCCTGCACGCGGTGCAGCCGGTGCCAGCTCGTCCAGCCCCACACCGCCAGCAGCTGGTACAGATAGCCGCGCCGGCTCGGGCGACGCATCGCGTTCGAATGCAGGTGCAGCACGTCGCGCTCGAGGCGCAGGATGCCGCCGTACAGCTCTCCGCCGACCTGCAGCAGGTAGGCGGGGTCGAAGTAGCGACGCGGGCTGAGCAGCTTCAGCAGCACGCCCGGCTGGCCCGGCACCATCACGAAGCCGGCGCAGGTGGCCGCGAGCGTGAGCGTGCGGCAGCGGCGGGCGTAGCGGATCGCGAACTCCTGCGCGGCAGCGCCGCCCCAGGACACGCCGAAGACGTCGGCGCTCTCGACGCCGAGGTGGTCGAGCAGCTTCGCTCCCAGCCGGGCGACGTGGTGCATCCGGTACGGCAGGAATGGCGCGGGTGATTCGCCGACTCCCGGCACGTCGAAGGCGATCACGCGGGTGCGCTTGAAGCTCGCCATGAAGGGCGTCGCGGTCTCGACGCTGGCGCCGATGCCGTTGAACAGCAGCAGGGTGCGCGGCGCGTCGGGCGGGCCCGCATCGAGATAGCGCACGGTCTGGGCACCGATGGCAACACTTCTCATCGCCGGCGGCGTCATTCTGCGGATGCGTCGCGGCCGCCAGCCATGACGTAGCTGCCCGGCGCGGCGCCGAGCGACGGATGCCGGCGTGATCCAGTCTGCCGCGGCGCGCGCTTGTCCGCGTCGGAGCGTGCCGCAAGCCATTGCGTCAGGTGCGGCCACCAGGTGCCTTCGTTCGTCACCGCGCCCTGCTCGAACGAATCCGGCGAATCGTGTGGACCCGCGTTGGAAAGAAACGAGCTCTTCTTGTTGCCCGGCGGGCTGACGATCGTCTGCACGTGTCCGCTCGAGCTGAGCACGAACTCGCTGTGCCCGCCGAGCAGCTCGCGCGTGCGATAACAGCCTTCCCAGGGCGTGATGTGGTCGGTGCGTCCCGCGACGATGTAGCTGTCGCAGCGGATGTCGCGAAGGCTCAGCGAGTGACCGGCAATCGTCACGCCACCCGGCTGCGACAAGGCGTTCGACTCCAGCAGCGCGATGAAGTCGGCATGCAATCGCGCCGGCATCCGCGTGGTGTCCGAGTTCCAGTACAAGACGTCGAAGGCCGGCGGCTTGTGACCCATGAGGTAGTTGTTGACCCAGTAGTTGAAGATCAAGTCGTTGGGGCGCAGCCAAGCGAAGACCTTGGCCAGCTCCTTGCCTTCGAGCACACCGCGTGCGCCGCTCAGCGTGCGCGCCAGGTCCAGCGTCTCGAGGTGTGCGAACAAACCCATGGAGCTGTCGGCAATCCCGTCGGTGTCCAGCATCGCGACCAGCAGCGTCAGGCTGCGTGCCCAGTCGCTGCCCTTGGCGGACAGGTAGGCCAGCAGCGCGGCCGACGTGATGCCGCCCGAGCAGGCGCCGAGCAGGTGCAGCTGGGGCGAGCGCGTGATCTCGCGCGCCACCCGCATCGCGTCCTCGAGCGCCAGGACATAGGTCCCGAGGCCCCACTCCGCTTGCGCGGCGGTGGGGTTGAACCAGCTCACGACAGACACCTGGAAGCCTTGCCGGACCAGGAACTCGATCAGGCTGCGATCGGGCGCCAGATCCCAGACGTAGTACTTGTTGATCTGCGGCGGCACGATGAACAGCGGCGTGCCGTGCACTGTCGGTGTCTGCGGTCGGTACTGGATCAGCTCGAGCTGTTCGTTGCGGTAGACGACGTCGCCGGGCGTCGCAGCCAGGTTCGCGCCGACCTTGAACTTGCTCACGTCCACCGACGCCGGCAGGCCGCCGTTGTGGCGCCAGTCTTCAATCAGCTGCGCCAGCCCTGTGGTCAGGTTGCGCCCATTCGATTCGAGCGTGCGCTTGAGCGCAGCCGGGTTGCCGAGCAGCGTGTTGGTGGGCGCCAGCGAGTCGGCCGCCATGCCCACCATCATCTTCGCGCGGGCTTCATCGCGCGGTGACAGGTCGAGCTCACTGGCCAGCCGGCGTGTCTCGCGAGCCAGGGCCAGATGGCCTTGCATCACTCGGCGGTACAGCGGGCTTTCGCGCCAGGTCGGGTCGTCGAAACGGCGATCGCCGGGTGCGGGCGCCACGCTCGACGTGCCCCGCACCACCCGAGCCCATTCGCAGACCGCCCGTCCGACGCTGCCTGCCGTGCGGTGCGGCTTCTTGAGCACGGCGACGGCCGCCGCCAGCATCGAGGGGCCAAGCCGGTTGCCGGCGCTCATGCGATCACCATTCCGAGCGATTCGGCAACCATCACGGGACGCTCCGGCGCATCGACCGCATAGGCCGTGTTGCGGCAGCGAACCAGCGTTCGGCCGGGACCTTTGTCCGCCACCTCGGCGAGTTCGACGCGCAGCGCGATCGACGTGCCGGCGGTCACCGGTGCCAGGAAGCGCACCCTGTCGAATCCGTAGTTCAGTACGTTGGACGCATCGCGCGGATAGACACCCAGCTCGTACTGCGCTGCCGGGATGAGCGAGAGCAACAGCAGGCCGTGGGCGATCGTGCTGCCGGTGGGCGTCTGTGTCCTGGCGCGTTCGACGTCGACATGAATCCATTGGTCGTCGCCGGTGCACTCGGCGAATCGGTCGATGCGCGGCTGGTCGAGCCGGGTGGGAGTCGACGCGCCGAAGTCGTGACCGACGTGGTCATTCAGCGTGGCGAAGAGGTAGTTCGGCGGGATCGCCATCGGGGTCTCCAGGACGGCTTGGGTGTGCGGCGAATTCTGGAAGTCCTGATGCCTGCCCGCCCCCCTCTTGGCCGGGGGGCAGCGGCGGAGTGTGGGAGCCCCCTCCACGAGAGTGGGGCCGGCGATGCGGCCGTTGCCTAGATTTCAGCCACGAGGAAACAACTACGGAGACGACCATGGCACTGCTTCGACAATGTCTGCAAGAGCTGCGCACGAAGCATCACGACTGGGACGCGCCGGCAGGCGATTGGCCGGAACCGAAGCCGGTGCAACAGGCGCGGCTGGGGTGCTCGCTGCAGATGCAGGGCGACCGGCGCCCCGGCAGGCGCGCGATCGTGCGGCACCGCATGCCCACGGCTTGACGCCATGGCCGCCTTCTCTATCGGCCGCGTCGCCGGCCTGGACCGTGCGCGCGTACTGCTTCCCGGCGTGCTGGCCTGCGGCGTGGTGGCTGCAGCCGCCACCTTCTTGTCGCAGCACTACGGCGCGCCGGTGATGCTGTTCGCGCTGCTGCTCGGCATGGCGATGAACTTCCTGTCCGCCGAGGGGCCCTGCGCGCCGGGCATCGCCTTCAGCGGACGCACGCTGCTGCGCATCGGCGTGGCGCTGCTCGGCCTGCGCATCACCGCGGCACAAGTGGTGGCGCTGGGCTGGGAGCCGTTTCTGCTGGTGGTGATGTCGGTCGTGCTCACCATCGGCCTGGCGATGGCCGTGGCCCGCGCCATGGGTTTCCAGTCGCTGTTCGGCCTGCTCACCGGCGGAGCGACGGCCATCTGCGGCGCCTCGGCCGCTCTCGCGCTCGCCGCCGCGCTGCCCGCGCACCATCAGAAGGAGCGAGCGACGCTGTTCACGGTGATCGGCGTGAGCGCGCTCTCCACGCTGGCCATGATTGCGTACCCGATGCTCGCGCGCTGGCTGGGCCTCTCCGATCACGCGGCCGGCGTGTTCCTCGGCGCCACCATCCACGACGTGGCGCAGGTGGTGGGCGCGGGCTACGGCATGTCGCGCGAAGCCGGCGACGTGGCGACGCTGGTCAAGCTCATGCGCGTGGCGATGCTGCTGCCGGTGATCGTGCTGGCCGCGGGAATCGCGCGCGCCCGCACTCGAGCCGAGGGCGGCGAGCACGGCGCGCGGCCCCCGCTGCTGCCCGGCTTCGCCGTGGCTTTCGCTCTGCTCGTCGCCATCAACAGCACGGGCCTCGTGCCGGCGACGGTTCAATCGATCGGCAGCGACGTGTCCCGCTGGATGCTGGTGGCTGCGATCGCCGCCATCGGCATGAAGACGCAGCTCAAGGACGTGGCCGGCGTCGGCTTCAAGCCCATCGTGCTGATGGTGGGCGAGACGCTGTTCCTCGCGGCGCTGGTGCTCGCGTCGCAGCGCTGGATGCATTGAGCGCGCGCGCCATCGATTCCCCTTTTCCATCCCTACAACGCCACGAGACGAGCCTTCATGACTCCTGTTCGAAACGCCTTCGCGCTGAGCTTCATCAGCGCCGCCCTGCCGGCAGTCGCCGCCGACTTCAAGCCCGCCGAGGGCGTGGACGCCAAGCTCGGCGCCACCGTCACCTTCGGCACCACGGTGCGCATGGATGCACCGGACCCCGTGGTCTACGCGCTCATTCCGTCGACCGTCGTGCCCGGGACCACGCCCGGCCAGCTCGTCGGCCAGACCGGCGGCTCCGATCTCAACTTCGCGCGCCACCGTCCCGTGTCCACGGTGCTGAAGGCGCTGGTCGAAGGGGACGTGCATGGCCAGCATCTCGGTGTCTTCGCCCGCGCCAGCGCGTGGACCGACTTCACGCTGCGCAGCCGCACCGTGCCGTACGGCAACTATCCCAACGGCTTCACGCCCAACGCCAAGCTGTCCGACGAGGGCCTGCACCGCGGTGCGAAGTTCGAGGGCATCGAGCTGCGCGATGCCTATGCCTACGGCGATACGGAGATTGCCGGAAAGCGCCTCGACGCGCGGCTGGGCCGCCAGGTGCTCTCCTGGGGTACCTCGCAATTCTTCACCGGCGGCATCAATTCGGCCATCAACCCGCAGGACTACGCCGCGCAGGTGCGCCCGGGTGCGCTGCCGGCCGAAAGCAAGGTGCCCGTGGGCATGCTCGACCTGCGCGCCACTCTGAACGCGCAGTGGAGCGCCGAAGCGTTCGTGGCCTTCGAGTCGCGGCAGCACGAGTTTCCCGCGTGCGGCACCTTCTTCGACGTGGCCTCGCTCGTGCCGCACGGCTGCAAGTTCACAGGCGCCATCCCTGCTCCCATCCCGAACACGCCGGTCTCGTCGGTCGCCTCGCTCACCGAGCAGAGCATCCTGCAAAGCGGCTTCTATCTGCACCGCAACGACGACGTGCGCGCGAAGAAAGGCGGGCAATTCGGCCTGGCACTGCGCGTCAAGGCGCCTTCGATCGCGACCGACTTCGCCGCGTATGCCATGAACACGCACAGCGCGCAGCCGTACTTCCGCCTCACGGTGGAGAACGTCAACGGCGCCACGCTGCCTGCGGGCCTGGCCGGCGGACTGCAGCGCCTGGCCGATCCCAACGGTCTGCGCTACTCGACGGTGTTCCCTGAGAACATCCGCCTCTACGGCGTGAGCTTCGACACGAAGCTCGGCCCCGCGGCAAATGTCTACGGAGAACTCTCGCACCGGCCCAACCAGCCGCTGTCGATGAACTCCAACGACCTGCTCAACGGCTTCCTGCTGCGCGCGCCGACCGCGTTGCTGCAACTGCAGAAGAACATCCTCGCCGTTCCCGCGGGCGGCAGCTTCGACGGCTTCGACCGCTTCGGCGTGACCACGCTGAACCTCGGCGGCAACAAGGTGTGGCCCAAGGCGATGGGCGCCGAGCGCGTGGTGCTCTCAGGCGAGCTCGGCTGGAGCCACGTGTCGGGTCTGCCCGACCCGCAGGTGATGCGTTACGGCCGGCCGCTCTCCTACGGCACCGCGCCCTGGCTCGTCAACGGCGCACTCTCACCCTGCTCGGAGGCGGCGCCTGGCCTGTCGGGCGTGGCGGGCAAGACCTGCACCACTGACGGCTTCATCACGCGAGACGCCTGGGGCTTGCGCGTGCGCGCCGCTGCCACCTATGCCAATGCGTTCGCGGGTGCGACGCTCACGCCATCGCTCCTGCTGGCGCAGGACGTGCACGGCTATTCACACGACGCCACTTTTTCCAAGGGACGCAGGGCCCTGCGCGTGGGGCTGCGCGCGGACTGGGGCAAGGCGTACTTCGCCGATGTCCAGTTCACTCGTTTCTCGGGCGGCAACTACAGCCTCGCCACGGACCGCAGCAACCTCATGATCGCCGCCGGCGTGGCGTTCTGATTCACCACCCGCCGGCATGCGGTCGAACCAACGCGCAGATCCTCAACCGCACCTGCAGCCGGGCTCGCACTTGCCGTCTGAGCGCGAGCTGGCTCTGCGGCGGCGGGTCTGCCGACCGGCCGTGCAGGAGCCGCCGGCGCCCTGCAGAACGACGACGTGGCATGCAAAGAGAAAGGCCCGGACCGACAACGTCGGTCCGGGCCTGCAGGTTCTGTGGTTGCGGGGGCAAGATTTGAACTTGCGACCTTTGGGTTATGAGCCCAACGAGCTACCAGACTGCTCCACCCCGCGACTGAGCCTGCGACTATAACACAGCGACGTGATGTCCCTGCCGCCGACGCATGTCAAAGACCCACGGTGCGCAGCGTTTCGAGGAAGCGTTCGCTGTTCTGGTAGCCGATCACACGGGCGCTGCCGACTTCACGTCCCTGGCCGTCGAAGAAGATCGTTCCCGGCGGCCCGAAGAGCTGGAAGCGCTTGAGCAGCTCGCGGTCCTCGGCGTTGTTCTTCGTCACGTCGGCCTTCAGCAGCACCGCGTTCGCCAGCTTGCCGCGCACGGCGCCGTCGGAGAACGTGAAGCGCTCCATCTCCTTGCACGACACGCACCAGTCGGCATAGAAGTCGAGCATGGCCGGCCGCCCCTGCTGCCGTGCGGCGGTCAATGCGGCATCGAGCTCGGCGACGTTGCGCACCATCGCGAAGGGCAATGCCTGCGCTGCTTCACGCGATCCGCGCAGATGGGCCAGCGGCTGCAGCGGATCGCCCCCGCCCGAGGCCGCGCCGACCAGTTGCAGCAGGCCGCCGACGCCGAGCACCGCGGCAGCGGCCTTCCGGCCCCATCCCGGCGCGGCGTCCCGGCGGCGGGACAGGTACAGGGCCGCGGCACTGCCCACGAGAAGCGCGCCCCACATCGCGAGCGACAGCGCCGCCGGCACCACCGGCTGGATGGTCCAGATCGCGACCGCGACGAGCAGCACGCCGAACACATGCTTGACGTCGTTCATCCATGCCCCGGCCTTCGGGAGCAGCGCACCGGCCGATGCACCGACGAGCAACAGCGGCACGCTCATCCCCGCGGCGAGCGAGAAGAGCGCCGAGCCGCCGAGCGCAACGTCGCGCGTCTGGCTGAGGAACACCAGCGCGGCGGCCAGCGGCGCGGCCACACACGGGCTCACGATGAGCGCGGAGACGCCGCCCATGGCGAACACGCCTGCGAAGCGGCCGCCGGGCAGGCGCTGCGACACCCCCGTGAGCGGGCCCGTCACGGCCGACGGCAACTGCAGCTCGTAGACGCCGAACATCGACAGGGACAGCAGCACCAGCGCGAGTGCAAACGCCCCGAGCACCCAGGGGTTCTGCAGGCTGGCGGCAAGGCCCTCGCCGGCCAGGCCCGCAGCGATGCCCAGCGCGGTATAGACGAGGGCCATGCCGAGCGAGTACGACAGGGCCAGCGCGAAGCCGCGCCGCCGGCTGCCGTCCGGGCGCTCGCCCTTGGCGCTGTGCCCGACGATGATGGACGACAGGATCGGCACCATCGGCAGCACGCACGGCGTGAACGACAGCACGATCCCGGCGACGAAGAACACGCCGACGATGGTCCAGAAGCCGCCGCTGCGCAGTGCCGCCTCGATGCCCGCACCGTCGGCCGCCGAGGCCGTGTTGACACCCACCGCCGCGGCCACCGGCACCGCGGCGGGGTCGGGTGCGCCCGCCATGTCGCGACCCGGCAGTACCTTCACGCTCCCCGAGCCGCCGAAGGCGGCCAGGTGCACATCGGCGCGCATCTGCATCGGCGGATAGCACAGGCCCTTGTCGGCGCAGCCCTGGTAGTTCACGGCGAGGCGAAAGGCCCCGCCCGCCTGCTGCACCGGCACGGCGATGCGCAGCATGTCGCGATGGGTTTCGACGTTCTTCTGGAACGTCTCGTCGAACTTGATCTTGCCGGCCGGAATGGCCGGCAAGCCCAGGGTGGCGCCCGTGGCGGCGAACTTGAACTGCTCTCGGTAGAGGTAGTAGCCGGGCGCGATCTCGAAGCTCACCTCGACCGTTCGTTCGTCGACCGCCCGGACACTGCCCTTGAAGGCGATTTCCGGATCGAGGAACTCGTCCGCCGCCCCGGCCGGCGCGCTCGTGGTGAGCAAGGCCGCCGCCGCGAGTGCGCCGCCGATGATGATTCCGATCCTGCGAGCGCTGAGCATCCGGTCCATTCCCACACGTATACGTTCTTGCACTGACTTGCGTCCCGCGAGGAGGTTCCGGGTCACTTGAAGAAGCGGCGCCGCGTCAGCACCAGGGCCAGGTAGTATCCCCCGGCCGCATATGCGCCCAGCACTGCCAGGGGCCTCAGCCAGTCGGACGGCAGTTCGCCGATGACGAGCGGCCGCACCAGCTCCACCGCCGCCGTCAGGGGCAGCACCTCGGCCACGGCCTGCAGCCACGGCGGCATCTGACTGATCGGGAAGTAGACGCCGGACAGGAAGGTCATCGGCGTCAGCACCAGCGTGAAGTAGTAGGTGAAGAAGTCGTACCCCTTGGCCAGCGCGTTGAACACGAGCGCGATCGACGCGAAGGTGACGCCCACGACGCCGAGCAGCGGCAGGGCCAGCAGCATGCTGGGCGCTCGGCTGATGTTCAGGGCGTAGATGACGGCCATGATGGCGGCCACCGAGAACAGGCTTTTCAGCGCGGCCCACAGCATCTCGGCGAACACGATGTCGTCGAGCGCGATCGGCGCGTTCATGATGCTCTCCCAGGTCTTCTGAACATGCATGCGCGAGAAGGCCGAATACAGCGCTTCGAAGGTCGCGGCCAGCGTGCAGCTCACCGCGATGCTGCCCGAGGCGAGATAGGTCACGTACGGCAGCCCGTCGACGCGCCCGATCATCGAGCCGAGTCCGTAGCCGAAGGCGACCAGCGTGATGAGCGGCTCGGCGATGTTGCCGACCACGCTCGGCACCGCGAGCTTGCGCCACACCAGCAGGTTGCGCAGCACGACGGGATAGAAGCGCGCGGTGATTCGCGGCGCGGCGTAGAAAGAGATCAGCATCGCGGTGCTCCTTCAGGCGTCATCCCGGATCTGCCGGCCGGTGAGCTTGAGGAACAGGTCCTCCAGGTTCGCCGGCCGGTGCAGGTAGCGCACCCGGTGGTCCGCGGCCAGCTTCTGCAGCAGCGGCCGCGGCTCGCGCAGGTAGAAGAACACCGTCTCGCCGCTGGTCTCGACGCGCTGGGCCAAGCTGCCGTGGTCGGCGGCCAGCGCGCGCGCGCCCTCGCTGTAGACCTCGATGACGTCGCTCTCCAGGTGCTCGCGAATGAGTCCGCGTGGCGTGCCTTCGGCGATCTTGCGTCCATGGTCGAGCACGATGAGCCGGTCACAGAGGCGCTCGGCCTCGTCCATGAAGTGCGTCGTCAGCAGAATGGACTTGCCCTGCTGCAGCAGGTTCTGCAGCCGCTCCCACATCAAGTGGCGAGCCTGCGGGTCGAGGCCCGTCGTCGGCTCGTCGAGCAGGAGCAGGTCGGGGTCGTTGATCAACGCGCGGCCCAGGCTCAGGCGCCGGCGCATGCCGCCGGACAGCTCGCCCGGCCGCACGCCGGCCTTGGCCTGCAGGGCAGAGAACTCCAGCAGCCTGGGAATGCGCTCCTCGATGGTCGCGATCGGCAGTCCGAAGTAGCGGCCGTAGACACGCAGGTTTTCTGCGCAGGTGAAGTCGGGGTCGAGGCTGTCGAACTGGGTCACCACGCCGATCCGCTTCTTGGCTTCGCGTACCTGGGCCGGAATGGGCAATCCGAAGGCTTCGATGGTGCCGCCGTCCGGCGCCGTCTGGCCCAGGCACATGCGGATCGTTGTCGTCTTGCCGGCGCCGTTGGGACCGATGACGCCGAGACACTCGCCGCGTTCGATGTGCAGGGACAGGTCGCGGACCACCGTGTTGTCGCCGAACCTCTTGTGAAGGCCGGCGATGCGAAAGATCGGCTCGGGCATGGGCTGCGAGTGTGCCAAAGCGGCGCGCGCCAGAAGCGCGAAGGGCCAGCATGCGCTGGCCCTTGCGGCGGGGAGAGAAGCCGGCTTACTCGGCGTTGTCGGCGGTTTCTTCGGCTTCGACCGGTTCCGGACGATCGACGAGTTCGACGAAGGCCATCGGCGCGTTGTCGCCGACGCGGAAGCCCATCTTCAGGATGCGGGTGTAGCCGCCCGGACGCGACTGGTAGCGCGGACCCAGCTCGCCGAACAGCTTGACCACGACGTCGCGGTCGCGCGTGCGATCGAACGCGAGGCGCTTGTTGGCCAGCGTCGGCTCCTTGGCCAGGGTGATCAGCGGCTCGACGACGCGGCGCAGTTCCTTGGCCTTGGGGACCGTGGTCTTGATCGCCTCGTGCGTCAGCAGCGAGTTGCACATGTTGCGCAGCATCGCCTGGCGATGCTCGCTGGTGCGGTTGAGTTTGCGAAGTCCGTGACGGTGACGCATGGTGCTGTTCCTTTCCTTATGAATGCCGGCAGCCGTGTCAGGTACTGCCGGTTGCACCGGGCCGCATTGGCGACCCTGTTGGGTTCCGAGAAGCCGCTGGGCGCCGGGCCGCCCCAAGCCCAGTGGCTACCCTCTCGGAGGGTGGCCGATGTACCCATCGGCCAGGTGTCGTCGGTTAACGCTTGTCCAGGCCCTGGGGCGGCCAGTTCTCGAGGCGAGCGCCGAGGGTGAGTCCGCGCGACGCCAGCACTTCCTTGATCTCGTTGAGCGACTTGCGGCCCAGGTTCGGCGTCTTGAGCAGCTCGGTCTCGGTGCGCTGGATCAGGTCGCCGATGTAGTAGATGTTCTCGGCCTTCAGGCAGTTGGCCGAACGCACGGTGAGCTCGAGCTCGTCGACGGGGCGCAGCAGGATGGGGTCGAACTGCGTGCTGCGCTGGGCGGCCGGCTGGTCGAAGATGTCGCCGACCTGGCCTTCGAGCTGCGCGAACACGGCGAGCTGCTCGACGAGGATCTTGGCCGACGCGCGAATCGCTTCTTCGGGCGAGATCGCGCCGTTGGTGACGATCTCCATCACCAGCTTGTCGAGGTCGGTGCGCTGCTCGACGCGCGCGCTTTCCACGGTGTAGCTGACGCGCGCCACCGGCGAGAACGACGCGTCGAGGACGATGCGGCCGATCGACTTGGTGGGCTCGTCGCCGAAGCGGCGCAGGTTGCCCGGCACGTAGCCGCGGCCCTTCTCGACCTTGATCTGCATGTCCAGCTTGCCGCCTTGCGACAGGTGGGCGATGACATGGTCGGGGTTGATGATCTCGACGTCGTGCGGCGTCTGGATGTCGCCGGCCGTGACCGGGCCTTCCCCTTCCTTGCGCAGCACCAGCGTGACCTCGTCGCGGTTGTGCAGGCGGAACACCACGCCCTTCAGGTTGAGCATGATGTGAACCACGTCTTCCTGCACGCCGTCGATCGTCGAGTACTCGTGCAGCACTCCGGCGATCGTGACTTCGGTCGGCGCGTAACCCACCATCGACGACAGCAGCACGCGACGCAGGGCATTGCCCAGCGTGTGGCCGTAGCCGCGCTCGAAAGGCTCGAGCGTGACCTTGGCGCGGTTGTGACCGAGCGGCTCGACGTTGATGGCTTTGGGTTTCAGCAGATTGGTTTGCATTGAGTCCTGTTCCTCTCAATACCCTCGGCTCGTTACACCGATAAGGCTGATGGACCGTGCCGGGCTTGGGAAGAAACGCTTCGTGCCCGGCACGCGAAGCGTCCAGATGTCTCTTACCGCGAGTAGAGCTCGACGATGAGGGCTTCCTTGATGTCGGAACCGAACTCGTCGCGGTCCGGCGTCTTCTTGAACACCCCCTCGAGCTTGGACGCGTCGACCTGCACCCAGGCCGGCATGCCGATCGACTCGGCCAGCTTCACCGCGTCGGTGACGCGCAGCTGCTTCTTCGCCTTCTCGCGCACGGCAACCGTGTCACCGACCTTCACCAGGTAAGAGGCGATGTTGACGACCTGACCGTTCACGGTGATGCCCCTGTGCGACACCAGCTGGCGAGCTTCGGCGCGGGTGGAGCCGAAGCCCATGCGATAGACGACGTTGTCCAGGCGCGACTCGAGCAGCGTCAGCAGGTTGGCGCCAGTGTTGCCCTTGCGGCGCTCGGCTTCCTCGAAGTAGCGGCGGAACTGGCGCTCCAGGACGCCGTACATGCGCTTGACCTTCTGCTTTTCGCGCAGCTGCAGGCCGAAGTCGGACGTGCGGGAACCGGAAGTGCGGCCGTGCTGGCCGGGCTTGCTGTCGAACTTGGCCTTGTCGCTGATGGCGCGGCGGGCGCTCTTCAGGAACAGGTCGGTGCCTTCACGGCGGGAGAGTTTGGCCTTGGGTCCAAGATAACGTGCCACGTGCTTTCCTTTGCTTCATCTGACGCCGGCCTGGCGGCCGGCGCGAGTCTGGCGAGTGTTGTTGTGAGCGCTCAGACGGTGGTCTTCAATGACGAACTTCAATGACAAATGCCGGCGAGGCCGCGAAGCCCGCCGACAGCGGAACGAGCGCGGTCAGATCCGACGGCGCTTTTGCGGACGGCAGCCGTTGTGCGGAACCGGCGTCACGTCCGAGATGGAGTTGATGCGGATGCCCAACGAGGCCAGCGCACGCACCGACGACTCGCGGCCGGGGCCCGGCCCCTTGATGCGCACGTCGAGGTTCTTGATGCCCTGCTCCTGGGCCGCGCGACCCGCCACTTCAGCCGCGACCTGGGCAGCGAACGGCGTGCTCTTGCGCGAGCCCTTGAAGCCCTGGCCGCCGCTGGACGCCCAAGACAGGGCGCCACCCTGGCGGTCGGTGATCGTGATGATCGTGTTGTTGAACGACGCGTGGACGTGTGCAATGCCGTCCGCCACGTTCTTGCGGACCTTCTTGCGCACGCGCTGGGCGGCGGTATTCGGTGCTTTAGCCATGTTGACCTTCTCTCAATCTCTTGCCGACGCGCTGCTTACTTCTTGACCGCGCCCGACTTGCGCGGACCCTTGCGGGTGCGGGCATTCGTGCGGGTGCGCTGGCCGCGGACCGGCAGGCCACGGCGGTGACGGAAACCGCGATAGCAGCCGAGGTCCATCAGGCGCTTGATGTTGATGGACATCTCGCGCCGCAGGTCGCCTTCGATCGTGATGCGGCCGATCTCTTCGCGGATCTTTTCCAGATCGGCGTCGGTCAGGTCCTTGATCTTGCGGCTGTAGGGGACCCCGGTCGCGTCGCAGATCTTCTGCGCGGTCGAGCGGCCGATGCCGTAGATCGCAGTCAGGCCGATCTCGGCGTGCTTGTGGGGCGGAATGTTGATACCAGCAATGCGTGCCATGTGCTTGTCCTAATACGGTCGTCGTGGCTGTGGATCAGCCTTGGCGCTGCTTGTGGCGCGGATCGGTACAGATCACGCGCACCACGCCCTTGCGACGGATGATCTTGCAATTCCGGCACATCTTCTTGACCGATGCTGCAACTTTCATGCTCTTCTCCTAAGCCTTGTCAGGCCGCTTTCAGTTCTGTCTCGTTCCCGTGTTCCGTTGGTCTTCACTTGGCCCGGAACACGATGCGGGCCCGACTCAGGTCGTAGGGCGTGAGCTCGACCGTCACCTTGTCGCCCGGCAGGATGCGGATGTAGTGCATGCGCATCTTTCCGGAGATGTGGCCGAGCACGATGTGCCCGTTCTCCAGCTTCACGCGAAACGTGGCGTTGGGGAGGTTCTCGAGAATCTCGCCCTGCATCTGAATGACGTCGTCTTTGGCCATGCCGTGTCGTCAGTCTTGTCTTCCCGTTTCGTCTTGCGTGCGGCTCGCCTTCTCAGCTCGCCTTGAAATTGGCCTTCTTCAGCAGCGATTCGTACTGCTGGCTCATCACGTAGCTCTGCACCTGTGCCCAGAAGTCCATCGTCACGACGACGATGATCAACAGCGACGTGCCGCCGAAGTAGAAGGGGACGTTGTACTTCAGCACCAGGAACTCGGGCAGCAGGCACACCAGCGTGATGTAGATCGCACCGGCCAGCGTCAGCCGCGACAGGATTCGGTCGATGTGGCGTGCCGTCTGCTCGCCCGGACGGATGCCCGGGATGAACGCACCGCTCTTCTTCAGGTTGTCGGCCGTCTCGCGGCTGTTGAACACGAGTGCCGTGTAGAAGAAGCAGAAGAACACGATCGCCGCGGCGTACAGCATCACGTAGATGGGCTGCCCCGGCGACAGCAGGCTGGCGATGTCCTTGAGCCAGCGCAGGCCGTCGCCGGTGGCGAACCAGCCCACCACGGTGGCCGGCAGCAAGATGATCGACGAAGCGAAGATCGGTGGGATCACGCCCGACATGTTGAGCTTGAGCGGCAGGTGCGACGACTGGCCGCCATAGACCTTGTTGCCGACCTGGCGCTTGGCGTAGTTGACCAGGATCTTGCGTTGTCCTCGCTCGACGAACACGACGACGAAGGTCACCAGTCCCACGATGGCGACGATGAACAGCGCCACCAGCACGCTCATCGCGCCGGTTCGGATCAGCTCCAGCAGTCCGCCGATGGCAGCCGGCAGCCCGGCGGCAATGCCGGCGAAGATGAGGATGGAGATGCCGTTGCCGAGGCCGCGCTCGGTGATCTGCTCACCCAGCCACATCAGGAACATCGTGCCGGCCACGAGGCTCACCACCGCCGTGAGGCGGAAGCCGAACCCCGGATTGATGACCAGGCCCTGGGAGCCTTCGAGCGCCAGCGCGATGCCGAGCGACTGGAAGATGGCGAGGCCCAGCGTGCCGTAGCGCGTGTATTGCGTGATCTTTCGGCGACCCGATTCGCCCTCCTTCTTCAGCGATTCGAGCGAAGGCACCACGTAGGTCATCAGCTGCATGATGATCGACGCGGAGATGTACGGCATGATGCCCAACGCGAACACGGTGAAGCGCGAAAGCGCGCCGCCCGAGAACATGTTGAACAGGTTCAGGATGCCGCCCTGCTGGCCCTTGAACAGTTCCTGCAGCGCGTTCGGGTCGATGCCCGGCACGGGGATGTGCGCGCCGATGCGGTAGACCACGAGCGCGAGCAGCAAGAAGACGAGCCGGCGACGCAGGTCGCCGAACTTGCCGCTCTTGGCCAGCTGAGTCGCGTTGGTTGCCACGAAGTGTCGATTTCCGAGTGAATGCCGCCGGTCGATCAGGCGACCGAGCCGCCGGCGGCTTCGATCGCGGCCTTGGCGCCGGCCGTCGCGCCTATGCCCTTGAGCGCGACCTTCTTGGTCAGTTCACCCGACTTGATGACCTTGACCACTT
Source organism: Piscinibacter sp. XHJ-5 (assembly GCF_029855045.1). Lineage (GTDB taxonomy): Bacteria > Pseudomonadota > Gammaproteobacteria > Burkholderiales > Burkholderiaceae_C > Albitalea. The sequence goes on along the minus strand of NZ_CP123228.1, from coordinate 468,582 downwards.
TTGCAAGCTCGCCCACGAGGCCGGCTTGCTTGAGCGTCAGCAGGTCGACTTCGGCGGCGCCCAGGCGCTCGAGGTCCTTCAGCGTGACCTCGAAGTTGAATTGCAGCGACTGCGACTTGAAGCCGCGCTTGGGCAGGCGGCGCTGCAGCGGCATCTGGCCGCCCTCGAAGCCCACCTTGTGGTAGCCGCCGGAACGCGACTTCTGGCCCTTGTGACCACGGCCGGCCGTCTTGCCCAGGCCTGAACCGATGCCGCGGCCGACGCGGCGCTTGGCATGCTTGGCGCCTTCGCCCGGCTTGATGGTGTTGAGTTCCATGTTCTTTCCTCAGTGGCAGGCGCTTACAGCACCTTCACCAGGTACGAGACCTTGTTGATCATGCCGCGCACGGCCGGCGTGTCTTCCAGCTCGCGCTCGCTGTTGAGCTTGCGCAAGCCCAGGCCCCGGACCGTGGCGCGGTGCGATTCCTTGGTGCCGGCGATGCTCTTGACCAGCTTGACCTTGACGGTTTTCTTGTCGCTCATGGGGTGCTCCAGCCTCAGCCGAGGATTTCTTCGACCGTGAGCCCGCGCTTGGCGGCGATCTCCGCCGGCGTGCTCGTCGCCTTCAGCGCATTCAGGGTGGCGCGGACCAGGTTGTACGGATTCGTCGAGCCCAGGCTCTTGGCGACGATGTCGGTCACGCCCATCACCTCGAACACGGCACGCATGGGGCCGCCCGCGATGATGCCGTCACCCTGCTTGGCCGGCGCCATCAGCACGCGCGAAGCACCGTGCTCGCCCACCACGCGGTGGTGGATGGAGCCGTTCTTCAGCGACACCTTGATCATGTTGCGGCGGGCCGATTCCATGGCCTTCTGCACCGCCACCGGCACTTCCTTGGCCTTGCCCTTGCCCATGCCGATGCGGCCGTCGCCGTCGCCGACGACGGTCAGCGCCGCGAAGCTCAGCGTGCGTCCGCCCTTGACCACCTTGGTGACGCGGTTCACCGCGATCATCTTTTCCTTCAGACCGTCGTCGTTGCCTTCGGTCTGGGCGCGAGGTTGAAACTTTGCCATTTGTCTTTCCTATTCGTCGCCGGTGCCGGGGTCAGAACTGCAGGCCAGCTTCGCGCGCGGCCTCGGCCAGCGCCTTGACGCGGCCGTGGTAGGCGAAGCCCGCGCGATCGAAGGCCACGCGCTCGATGCCGGCAGCCTTGGCCTTCTCGGCGATGCGCTTGCCGATGACGGCGGCGGCGGCGGCATTGCCGCCCTTGCCGGCGGCACCGAGCTCCTTGCGCACGTCCGCTTCGGCGGTCGAGGCGCTTGCCAGCACCTTCTGGCCGTCGTCGGAAATGACGCTGGCGTAGATGTGCAGGTTGGTGCGATGCACCGTCAGGCGGGCCACGCGCTGCACGGAGATACGCGCGCGCGTCTGGCGGGAACGGCGAATACGCTGATCTTTCTTGTTCAACATGGTCGTCGCTCCTTACTTCTTCTTGGTCTCTTTGAGGACCACGCGCTCGTCCGTATAGCGGATGCCCTTGCCCTTGTACGGCTCGGGCGGACGGAGGGCGCGCACTTCAGCGGCGATCTGACCCACCACCTGGCGGTCGGATCCCTTGATGAGGATCTCGGTCTGCGTCGGCGTCTGCACGGTGATGCCGGCGGGCATGTCCTTGGCCACCGGGTGCGAGAAGCCGATCTGCAGGTTGAGCTTCTGGCCTTGCGCCTGGGCGCGGAAGCCCACGCCGACCAGCGTCAGCTTCTTCTCGAAGCCCTTGCTGACGCCGTTGACCATGTTGGCCACCAGCGCGCGCATCGTGCCGGACATCGCGTCGGCCTCGACGCTCTCGTTGGCCGGCATGAACGTCACCTTGCCGCCTTCGGTCTTCACGGCGACGAGCGGATTGATGGTGCGCGCCAGCGTGCCGAGCGAGCCCTTCACGTTGATCTGATCGCCCTTGATCGACACATCCACGCCTTGCGGGACGCTGATCGGCATTTTTCCTACGCGGGACATTTCCTTCTCTCCCCCTTAGGCGACGTAGCAGAGGACTTCGCCGCCGACACCGGCCTGGCGCGCCTTGCGGTCGGTCATCACGCCCTTGGGCGTGGTGACGATGGCCACGCCGAGGCCGTTCATCACGTTCGGGATGTCGTGCCGGCCCTTGTAGATGCGCAGGCCCGGACGGCTCACGCGCTCGATGTGCTCGATGACGGGGCGTCCGGCGTAGTACTTCAGCGTCACCTCGAGCTGCGGCTTGGCCGGCTCGCCCACGACGGCGAAGTTCTCGATGTAGCCCTCGTCCTTCAGGACCTGGGCGATCGCCACCTTCAGCTTCGACGACGGCATCACGACGCTGGTCTTCTCGACCATCTGCGCGTTGCGGATGCGGGTCAGCATATCGGCGATAGGATCACTCATGCTCATTGGATATCTCCTGATCGTCGAGCCGATTACCAGCTGGCCTTGACGACACCCGGGATGTCGCCCTTGAAGGCCAACTCGCGGATCTTGTTGCGACCCAGGCCGAACTGGCGGAAGGTGCCACGCGGGCGACCGGTCATCTCGCAGCGGTTGCGCAGACGGGTCGGATAGGCGTTGCGGGGCAGCTTCTGCAGCTCCAGGCGGGCGGCATAACGCTCTTCGTCGGACTTCTTCGCGTCGTTCGCGATAGCCGTCAGCTCCGCGTGCTTCTTGGCGAACTTGGCGACCAGTTGCTCGCGCTTCTTCTCGCGCTGGATGAGGGAAAGTTTAGCCACGGGCCACCTCAGTTCTTGAACGGGAATTTGAAGGCGGCGAGCAGTGCCTTGCACTCGTCATCCGTCTTCGCAGTCGTGGTGATGCTGATGTTCAGGCCACGCACCGCATCGATCTTGTCGTACTCGATCTCGGGGAAGATGATCTGTTCCTTGACCCCGATGTTGTAGTTGCCGCGGCCGTCGAACGAACGGCCCGAGATGCCGCGGAAGTCGCGCACGCGCGGCAGCGCGATCGTGACGAAGCGGTCGAGGAACTCGTACATGCGCACGCCACGCAGCGTGACCATGGTGCCGATGGGCACGCCGTCACGGATCTTGAAGCCGGCAATCGCCTTCTTCGACTTGGTGACAACGGGCTTCTGGCCGGCGATCTTGGTCAGGTCGCCGACGGCGTGGTCCATGACCTTCTTGTCCGACACCGCCTCGCTGACGCCCATGTTGAGCGTGATCTTGGTGAGGCGCGGGACCTCCATCACCGACTTGTAGCCGAACTTCTTGACGAGTTCGGAGACGATCTTCTCGCGGTAGACCTGCTGCAGGCGCGCGGTTTGTTGCTCAGCCATGTGGACCTCTTACGCCTTGATCTCTTCGCCGCTGGACTTGTAGACGCGGACCTTGGTCTTGTCTGCCAGGAACTTGAAGCCGACGCGGTCGGCCTTGCCGGTCGCCGGGTTGAAGATGGCAACGTTGGACTGGTCGATCGGCATGGTCTTGTCGACGATGCCGCCGGTGGTGCCCTTCATGGGGTTCGGCTTGACGTGCTTCTTGACGACGTTGACGCCATCGACGAGCACGTGGTCGTCGTCGACGCGCTGCGTCACGGTGCCGCGCTTGCCCTTGTCGCGCCCGGTCAACACGATGACCTGGTCGCCTTTGCGAATCTTGTTCATGGCCTGTCCTTACACCGCGGCTTAGAGAACTTCCGGAGCCAGCGAAACGATCTTCATGAAGCGCTCGGTGCGCAGCTCGCGCGTGACCGGGCCGAAGATGCGGGTGCCGATGGGCTCGAGCTTGGCGTTCAGCAGCACGGCAGCATTGCCGTCGAAGCGAACCAGCGAGCCGTCCTGGCGGCGCACGCCCTTGGCAGTACGCACGACGACGGCGCTGTAGACCTCGCCCTTCTTCACGCGACCACGCGGTGCAGCTTCCTTGATGCTGACCTTGATCACGTCGCCGATGCCGGCATAGCGCCGCTTGGAGCCGCCCAGCACCTTGATGCACATGACGGTTTTCGCGCCAGTGTTGTCCGCGACGTCCAGCCGCGACTGCATTTGAATCATGTTCTCTGTCCCCAACTTGAACCGGTTGCCGCCCCATGACCACCATGAAGCCGGCGCGCGATCAGTCTTGGGCCCGTCTCACAAGTCCGGCTGAATGCCGCGCTTGCGGTTTGGGCGGAGCCGGACTCTGCTCGCAGCGTTCGCTGCGCCCGAAATTCCGGCGAAGTCGGCGATTATGACTTGCAGGAAGAACCCCTGTCAAGCCGGCCCATCATCCCTTGGCCTGCGCAAGCATCGTTTCGGCGTTGCTCACCTCGAACTTGCCCGGCGCCTCGATGTTCAGGGTCTTGACGACCCCGTTGTCCACGAGCATCGAGAAGCGCTGCGAGCGCACGCCCATGCCCTTGGAGGTCAGGTCCTGCGTGAGGCCAAGCGCCTTGGTCCACTCGGCGCTTCCGTCGGCCATCATGCGGACCTTGCCGGCGGTCTTCTGGTCTCGGCCCCAGGCGCCCATCACGAAGGCGTCGTTCACCGACACGCACCAGATCTCGTCGATGCCGGCGGCTTTCAGCTGGTCGGCCTTCTCGACGAAGCCGGGAACGTGCTTGGCCGAGCAGGTCGGCGTGTAGGCGCCGGGCAAGGCGAAGACGGCGATCTTCTTGCCGGTGGTCTCCTTCTCGACGTCGAACGCGTTCGGGCCGATCGAGCACCCTTCGCCTTCGACCTCGATGTACTCCTGCAGCTTGCCCGCGGGCAGCCTGTCTCCGACCTTGATCATGTTCGCCTCCGAATGGTGGATGGGTAGGGTGTCAGCCAACGAAAAACGGCCGGCCGCCAGTATTCCAGCGAACCGACCGTGGCGCGCGGGGCCGGCAAAAGGCCCCGTGGGTGTCGACTTCTTAGACCTCGATGGCCTTTTGCACCAGGCGGGTCACGACCCACGACTTGGTCTTGGAAATCGGCCGACTCTCGGCGATCTCGACCACGTCGCCCAGCTTGTACTCGCCCTTTTCGTCGTGCGCGTGGTACTTGCTCGACTTCGCGACGATCTTGCCGTAGAGCTCATGCTTGGTGCGACGCTCGACCAGCACCGTGATGGTCTTGGCGCGCTTGTCGCTGACGACCTTGCCCACCAGCGTGCGGGTGTTCTTCGGCTTGGCTTCGGCTTGCGGTTGCGTGGCGGCGTTCACTTGGCGGCCTCCTTCTTCTTCTGCGCGAGGATGGTCTTGGCGCGTGCGATGTCGCGGCGGGTCTTGCCGAGCTGCGAGTGGTTCGTCAGCTGCTGCGTGGCCTTCTGCATGCGCAGGCCGAAATGGGCCTTCAGCAGGTCGGCGACTTCCTTTTCGAGGCCGGCGACGTCCTTGCTGCGGAGTTCAGATGCTTTCATGGTGTTTCTCCGTCGGCTTACATGCCGACCTGGCGAGCCACGAAGGTGGTCTTCAGCGGCAGCTTGGCCGAAGCCAGCAGGAACGCTTCACGAGCCAGTTGCTCAGGCACGCCATTGATTTCGTACAGCACCTTGCCGGGCTGGATCTCGGCCACGTAGTACTCGGGGTTGCCCTTGCCGTTGCCCATGCGGACTTCGGCCGGCTTCTGCGAGATGGGCTTGTCCGGAAAGATGCGGATCCAGATGCGGCCGCCACGCTTCACGTGGCGCGAGATCGCGCGACGGGCAGCTTCGATCTGGCGCGCGGTCAGACGGCCGCGCTCGGTGGCCTTGAGACCGAAGTCACCGAACGACACGTTCGCGCCGCGGGTGGCGATGCCGGTGTTGCGGCCCTTCTGTTCCTTGCGGAATTTTCTGCGTGCGGGTTGCAGCATGCTTATTCTCCTTTGCCGGTTCCCGGCGCGGCGACCTTGCGCACGCGCTTGACCGCCGGGCCCTTGGGCGCATCGGCGCCGCCGGCCTCGGCCGGCTTGTCAGCGCCTTCGACCGGTGCACCAGCCTGACGCGGCGCGCGGTCGCCACCACGGCCCGGGGGCGGACCCCGGCGATCGCCGCCGGGACGGTCGCCCGGACGGGCCGGACGGCGTGGACGGCGCTCTTCTTCTTGCGCCGGCGCCTGCACGCCAGGGGCTTCGCCGTGAGCCAGTCGGTCGCCGCGATAGACCCAGCACTTGACGCCGATGACGCCATAGGTGGTCTTGGCTTCCGAGAAGCCGTAGTCGATGTCGGCCTTCAGCGTGTGAAGGGGCACGCGACCTTCGCGATACCACTCGCAGCGGGCGATTTCGATGCCGTTCAGGCGGCCCGACGACATGATCTTGATGCCCTGCGCACCCAGGCGCATCGCGTTCTGCATGGCGCGCTTCATGGCGCGGCGGAACATGATGCGCTTCTCGAGCTGCTGGGTGATGCTGTCGGCGATGAGCTGAGCATCGATCTCGGGCTTGCGCACTTCCTCGATGTTCACGGCCACCGGCACGCCCAAACGGCGCGTCAGCTCGGCCTTCAGGTTCTCGATGTCCTCGCCCTTCTTGCCGATCACGACACCCGGACGGGCCGAGAAGATGGTGATGCGGGCGTTCTTGGCGGGGCGCTCGATGAGGATGCGCGAGACCGCGGCGCTCTTCAGCCGCGTCTTGAGGTAGTCGCGAACCTTCAGGTCTTCGGCCAGCATGCCCGCGAAGTTCTGGTTCGACGCGTACCAGCGCGACGCCCAGTTGCGCGTGACGGGGAGGCGGAAGCCAACCGGATGAATCTTTTGTCCCATGGTCTTCCTTCAGTTCCCGACCGTCACGAAGATGTGGCAGGTCGGCTTGCTGATGCGGTTGCCGCGGCCCTTGGCGCGCGCGGAGAAGCGCTTCAGCGTGGCGCCCTGCTCGACATAGATCGTCTTGACCTTGAGCTCGTCGATGTCGGCACCGTCGTTGTGCTCGGCGTTCGCGATCGCGGACTCCAGAGCCTTCTTGATGATGCCGGCGGCCTTCTTGGGGGTGAACGTCAGGATGTTGATGGCCTGGTCCACCTTCTTGCCGCGGATCATGTCTGCCACCAGCCGACCCTTGTCGGCAGACAGGCGGACACCGCGAACGATTGAACGGGTTTCCATCATCGATCCTTATTTCTTCGCGGCCTTCTTGTCGGCCGGGTGCCCCTTGAACGTGCGCGTGAGCGCAAATTCACCGAGCTTGTGGCCGACCATCTGGTCGGTGACGTACACAGGCACATGCTGCTTGCCGTTGTGGACGGCGATCGTCAACCCGATGAAGTCGGGAAGGATCGTCGAGCGGCGCGACCAGGTCTTGATCGGCTTCTTGTCCTTCACGGCAGCGGCCTTGTCGACCTTGGCCATCAGGTGATGGTCGACGAAGGGACCCTTTTTCAGTGAGCGCGTCATGTCGGCTCCTTACTTCTTGCGACGCGAGACGATGAACGTCTGCGTGCGCTTGTTGTTGCGAGTGCGGTAGCCCTTGGTCATCGTGTTCCAGGGGGACACGGGGACCTGGCCTTCACCGGTGCGGCCTTCGCCACCGCCGTGCGGGTGATCCACGGGGTTCATGGCCACGCCACGAACGGTCGGGCGGATGCCCTTCCAGCGGATCGCACCGGCCTTGCCGTACTGCTGCAGGTTGTGCTCTTCGTTCGACACCTCTCCGATCGTGGCGCGGCAGTCGATATGGATGCGGCGCACCTCACCCGAGCGCAGGCGCAGCTGCGCATAGGTGCCTTCGCGCGCCAGCAGGGTCACCGAGGTGCCGGCCGAGCGGGCGACCTGCGCGCCTTTACCAGGCAACAGCTCGACCGCGTGGATCGTGGAGCCCACGGGGATGTTGCGAATGGGCAGCGTGTTGCCGGCCTTGATCGGCGCCTCGGCGCCGCTCAGCACCGTGGCGCCGACTTCCAGGCCGCGCGGCGCGATGATGTAGCGACGTTCGCCATCCGCGTAGCACACCAGCGCGATGTGGGCCGTGCGGTTCGGGTCGTACTCGATGCGCTCGACCTTCGCCGGAATGCCGTCCTTGTTGCGGACAAAATCGACGACGCGGTAGTGGTGCTTGTGCCCACCGCCCTTGTGGCGCATCGTGATGTGGCCGTTGTTGTTGCGGCCGGCATGCTGGAACTGCGGCTCGAGCAGCGAGGCTTCGGGCTTGCCCTTGTGCAGGTGCTTGTGCACCACCTTCACCACGGCGCGGCGGCCCGGCGAAGTCGGCTTGACTTTGATGACGGCCATTACGCGGCCTCCCCGGAGAAGTTGAGCTCCTGGCCCGGCTTCAGCGCGACATACGCCTTCTTGACGTGGTCGCGGCGACCGATGGAGCGGCCGAAGCGCTTGACCTTGCCCTTTTGCGTGACGGTCTGGACCGAGGCGACCTCCACCTTGAACATCAGCTCAACGGCGGCCTTGATCTCGGGTTTGGTCGCGTCGCGCAGGACCTTGAACAGCACCTGGTTCTGCTTCTCGGCGATCATCGTGGCCTTTTCGGACACGATCGGCGCCACCAGCACCTGGGCCAGGCGGCTCTCATCGAATTTGGTGGTCATGCCAGCATCTCCTTGAGTTGCTCGATCGCACCCTTGGTCACCAGCACCTTCTTGTAGAAGACCAGCGACAGCGGATCGGCGTAGCGCGGCTCCACCACCAGCACGTTGGCGAGGTTGCGCGAAGCAAGCAGCAGGTTGTCGTCGACCTGGTCGGCGATCACCAGCACGGAGTCGAGCCCCATGGACTTGAGCTTCTGCGCCAGCAGCTTGGTCTTGGGCGCATCCACGCTGATCGAATCGACCACGGCGAGGCGTCCTTCACGGGCCAGCTGCGAGAAGATGGCGGCCATGCCGGCGCGGTACATCTTCTTGTTGACCTTCTGCGTGAAATTCTCGTCGGGGCTGTTCGGGAAGATGCGACCGCCCCCGCGCCACAGGGGCGACGAGGTCATGCCCGCGCGGGCGCGGCCCGTGCCCTTTTGACGCCACGGCTTCTTGGTCGAGTGCTTGACCTGCGCGCGGTCGAGCTGGGCACGGGTGCCCTGGCGCGCGTTCGCCTGGAAGGCGACGACGACCTGGTGCACCAGCGCTTCGTTGTAGTCACGGGCAAACACGGTGTCCGGCGCGTCGACCTTGGCCGTCGCCTGACCCTGTTCATTCAGGAGCTCGAGCTGCATCACTGGGCTCCTTTCTTGGCCTTGACCTTGACGGCGGGGCTGACGACCACATGGCCGTTCTTTGCACCCGGCACGGCGCCGCGCACCAGCAGCAGCTGGCGGGCTTCGTCGACTCGCACGATGTCGAGGTTCTGCACGGTCTTGGTGACGTCACCGAGATGGCCCGTCATCTTCTTGCCCGGAAACACGCGGCCCGGGTCCTGCGCCATCGAGATCGAGCCCGGCACGTTATGCGAACGGCTGTTGCCGTGCGACGCGCGCTGCGAGCGGAAGTTGTGGCGCTTGATGGTGCCGGCGTAGCCCTTGCCGATGGAAGTGCCCTGCACGTCCACCAACTGGCCCACGGCGAATGTCGTCACGGGGATCTGGGCGCCGGGCTTGAAGCCGGCGGCCACATCGGCCGCGACACGGAATTCCTTGAGGATCTCCCCGGCCTCGACGCCGGCCTTCGCAAGGTGACCCGCTTCCGGCTTGCTCACGCGCGAGGCCTTGCGCGTTCCGAACGCCACTTGGATGGCGCTGTAGCCGTCGGTCTCTGCGGTCTTGACCTGGGTCACGCGGTTGTTCGACACGTCGAGCACGGTCACGGGAACGGCGTCGCCGTCGTCCGTGAAGATGCGCATCATGCCCACCTTGCGGCCCAGCAATCCGAGGCGATTGCTAAGACTCATGGTTTTTCTCCAGCTCCGAATCGGAGCCTTTGTTTCGAACGCCCAACATCGATTGGCTGGGCTGACTGTGGTGCAAGGCACCCCGTAGGGCACCTTGCGGAAAGCCGGCGATTGTAGCAGATGCGGGTTCCCCCGCAACCGCGCCGGCTCTTACTGCAGCTTGATCTCGACGTCGACGCCCGCCGGCAGGTCCAGCTTCATCAGCGCATCGACCGTCTTGTCGGTCGGGTCGACGATGTCCATCAGGCGCTGATGGGTGCGGATCTCGAACTGATCGCGGCTGGTCTTGTTCACGTGCGGCGAGCGCAGGATGTCGAAGCGCTGCATGCGGGTCGGCAAGGGCACCGGGCCCTTGACGATCGCACCGGTGCGCTTGGCGGTGTCGACGATTTCCAGCGCTGACTGGTCGATCAGCTTGTAGTCAAACGCCTTCAGGCGAATGCGGATCTTTTGCTTTTGCATGACGGTTCCTTAAAGAGCGATGCGGTCCCGAGGCCGCGACATGTGGTGCACCGGACGGCCGGCCCGCCGCCCTTGGACGACGGCCGACCGTGTCATGCATTTACTCCATGATCTTGGCCACGACGCCCGATCCCACGGTGCGGCCGCCTTCGCGGATGGCGAAGCGCAGGCCCTCTTCCATCGCGATCGGGGCGATCAGCTTGACGGTGATGCTGACGTTGTCGCCGGGCATGACCATCTCCTTGTCCTTGGGCAGCTCCACCGCGCCGGTCACGTCCGTGGTGCGGAAGTAGAACTGCGGGCGGTAGTTGTTGAAGAACGGCGTGTGACGCCCGCCTTCTTCCTTGCTCAGCACATAGATCTCGGCCGTGAAGTGCGTGTGCGGCTTGATCGTGCCCGGCTTGCACAGCACCTGGCCGCGCTCGACTTCCTCGCGCTTGGTGCCGCGCAGCAGGATGCCGACGTTGTCGCCCGCCTGACCCTGGTCCAGCAGCTTGCGGAACATCTCCACCCCGGTGCAGGTGGTCTTCTGCGTCGCACGGATGCCGACGATCTCGATTTCCTCGCCGACCTTGATCACGCCGCGCTCGACACGCCCGGTGACCACCGTGCCGCGTCCCGAGATCGAGAACACGTCTTCGACCGGCATCAGGAATGCGCCGTCGATGGCGCGCTCGGGCGTCGGGATGTAGCTGTCCAGCGCCTCGGCCAGCCGCATGATCGCCTGCTCGCCCAGCTCGCCCTTGTCGCCTTCCATCGCCAGCTTGGCGCTGCCCTTGACGATGGGCGTGTCATCGCCCGGGAAGTCGTACTTGCTCAGCAGCTCGCGCACTTCCATCTCCACCAGCTCGAGCAGCTCGGCGTCATCGACCATGTCGCACTTGTTCAGGAACACGATGATGTACTTCACCCCCACCTGGCGCGCCAGCAGGATGTGCTCGCGCGTCTGCGGCATCGGGCCGTCGGCGGCCGAGCACACCAGGATGGCGCCATCCATCTGCGCCGCGCCCGTGATCATGTTCTTGACGTAGTCGGCGTGCCCCGGGCAGTCCACGTGCGCGTAGTGCCGGTTGGCCGTCTCGTACTCGACGTGGGCGGTGTTGATCGTGATGCCGCGCGCCTTTTCTTCCGGCGCCGCGTCGATCTGGTCGTAGGCCTTGGCTTCGCCGCCGAACTTCGCGCTCAGCACCGTCGTGATCGCCGCCGTCAGCGTCGTCTTGCCGTGGTCGACGTGCCCGATCGTGCCCACGTTCACGTGCGGCTTGGTCCGTTCAAATTTGCCTTTTGCCATTTCAGATTCTCCGTATCAAAGAGCAGTCCAGTGTGGTGTTTAAGGTCTCCGGCGAGGTGTTGATTCGTTCGCCACCGGTAGCGAACGGCGCCCCGCCGAAGACCGGCTCGTCTAACTTGTTGATTACTTGCCGCGGGCGGTGATGATGGCGTCAGCGACGTTCTTAGGAGCCTCGCTGTAGTGCTTGAACTCCATCGTGTACGTGGCACGACCCTGCGACATCGAACGCAGCGTCGTGGAATAACCGAACATCTCCGACAGCGGCACTTCCGCCTTGATGATCTTGCCGCCGCCGGGCATGTCGTCCATGCCCTGCACCATGCCACGGCGGGACGACAGGTCGCCCATCACCGAACCGGCGTAGTCTTCCGGCGTTTCGACTTCCACGGCCATCATCGGCTCAAGAATGACCGGGCTGGCCTTGCGGCAGCCTTCCTTGAAGCCCATCGACGCCGCCATCTTGAACGCGTTTTCGTTCGAGTCGACTTCGTGGTACGAACCGAACGTCAGCGTGACCTTGACGTCGACCACCGGGTAGCCGGCCAGCACGCCGTTGGGCAGCGTGTCTTCCACACCCTTCTTGACCGCCGGGATGAATTCGCGCGGCACGACACCGCCCTTGATCGCGTCGACGAACTCGAAGCCCTTGCCCGGCTCCTGCGGCTCGATCGACAGCACGACGTGGCCGTACTGGCCCTTGCCGCCCGACTGGCGAACGAACTTGCCTTCGACGTCGGTCACCGATTTGCGGACCGTCTCGCGATAGGCGACCTGCGGCTTGCCGACGTTCGCTTCCACGCCGAATTCGCGCTTCATGCGGTCGACGATGATCTCGAGGTGCAACTCGCCCATGCCGGAGATGATGGTCTGGCCGGACTCCTCGTCGGTACGCACACGGAAGGACGGATCTTCCTGGGCCAGTCGGCCCAGCGCGATGCCCATCTTCTCCTGATCGGCCTTGGTCTTCGGCTCGACAGCCTGCGAGATCACCGGCTCGGGGAACACCATCTTCTCCAGGGTGATGATGGACTCGGGATCGCACAGCGTCTCGCCGGTCGTCACGTCCTTCAGGCCCACGCAGGCGGCGATGTCGCCGGCCAGGATCTCCTTGATCTCCTCACGCTGGTTGGCGTGCATCTGCAGGATTCGGCCGATCCGCTCCTTCTTGCCGCGGATCGGGTTGTAGACCGAGTCGCCCGACTTCAGCACGCCGGAATAGACGCGAACGAACGTCAGCTGGCCGACGTAGGGGTCGGTCATCAGCTTGAACGCCAGAGCGGCGAACTTCTCGTTGTCGTCGGCCTTGCGCGACGTCTCCTTGTCGTCCTCGTCGGTGCCCGGCACCGGCGGGATGTCGATCGGCGACGGCATGTATTCAATCACCGCGTCGAGCATGCGCTGCACGCCCTTGTTCTTGAACGCGGTGCCGCACAGCATCGGCTGGATCTCGGTGGCGATGGTGCGCGTGCGCAGGCCGAGCTTGATCTCCGCCTCGGTGAGCTCGCCCGACTCGAGGTATTTGTTCATCAGCTCTTCGCTGGCCTCGGCAGCGGCCTCGACCATGTTCTCGCGCCACTTCTGTGCATCGGCCTGAAGCTCCGCGGGGATGTCCTTGTATTCGAACTTCATGCCCTGCGAGGCCTCGTCCCAGATGATCGCCTTCATCTTGATGAGGTCGACGACACCGGTGAAGTTCTCCTCCGCACCGATGGGAATGACCACCGGCACCGGGTTCGCCTTCAGGCGGCTCTTCATCTGCTCGTAGACCTTGAAGAAATTGGCGCCGGTGCGGTCCATCTTGTTGACGAACGCCAGACGGGGCACCTTGTACTTGTTGGCCTGGCGCCAGACGGTCTCCGACTGCGGCTGCACGCCGCCGACCGCGCAATACACCATGCACGCGCCGTCGAGCACTCGCATCGAGCGCTCCACCTCGATGGTGAAGTCGACGTGCCCCGGGGTGTCGATGATGTTGATCCGGTGCTCGGGGAACGACAGGTCCATGCCCTTCCAGAAGCAGGTCGTCGCCGCCGACGTGATCGTGATCCCGCGCTCCTGCTCCTGCTCCATCCAGTCCATGGTCGCAGCGCCGTCGTGCACCTCGCCGATCTTGTGGTTCACACCGGTGTAGTAAAGGATGCGCTCGGTCGTCGTGGTCTTGCCGGCGTCGATGTGAGCCGAGATGCCGATATTGCGGTAGCGCTCGATCGGGGTCTTGCGGGACATGGTGTCACTCCAAATACAGGGGCCGCTCGCGGGCTAGGATTAACCCGAAGAGCGGCCGAAGGGAATCAGTGGATGGTCTTCAGAAGCGGAAGTGCGAGAAGGCCTTGTTGGCCTCGGCCATGCGGTGCACTTCGTCACGCTTCTTCATCGCGCCGCCACGGCCTTCGACTGCCTCGAGCAGCTCATTGGCCAGGCGCTGCGCCATCGACTTCTCGCCACGCTTGCGCGCCGACTCCTTCAGCCAGCGCATGGCCAGGGCCACGCGGCGCACGGGACGAACTTCCACGGGAACTTGGTAGTTCGCACCGCCGACACGGCGTGACTTCACTTCGACCATCGGCTTGATGTTGTTCAGCGCGACGGTAAAGACCTCCAGCGGATCCTTGCCGGACTTCTTCTCCACCTGCTCGAGCGCGCCGTAGATGATGCGCTCGGCGACCGCCTTCTTGCCCGATTCCATGATGACGTTCATGAACTTGGACAGGTCGATGGAACCGAACTTCGGATCGGGCAGGATCTCGCGCTTGGGGACTTCGCGACGACGTGGCATTTCACTCTTCCTTTGTCTTCAGCTGGCTCGGGCCTTCGCCCTTGCCTCGGGCAGCCACCGACTTCTGGGGCCGCCCACTTACTCGGCTTTTGCTGCCGAAACACGCCTCGTCCAGCTTGGCAGCCGACGATGGCAACTCGATGTCTTCTCTTAGGCCTTCTTGGGCCGCTTGGCGCCGTACTTCGAACGCGCCTGCTTGCGGTCCTTGACGCCTTGCAGGTCCAGCGACCCGCGCACGATGTGGTAGCGCACGCCCGGCAGGTCCTTGACCCGGCCGCCGCGCACCAGCACGACGCTGTGCTCCTGCAGGTTGTGGCCTTCGCCGCCGATGTACGAGATGACCTCGAAGCCATTGGTCAGGCGCACCTTGGCGACCTTGCGAAGCGCTGAGTTCGGCTTCTTCGGAGTCGTGGTGTACACGCGGGTACACACGCCGCGGCGCTGGGGGCTGCCCTGCATCGCCGGCGATTTGGACTTCGTGGCCTCGGTCTCGCGACCGTGACGCACGAGTTGGTTGATGGTTGGCATAGGTAACTTGTTCCCGTTTGAAGTCACTTCGTTTCCGGCGAAACGTCGAAGCGCCTCAGTGGGAGGGGAAGGCTCGAAGGCCAGGAGAAGGTCCCTGGTGAGCCGCCCGACAAAGAGCGCAGCAGAATCTGCCGAAAAGCCCTCGATTATATTCGGGTGAACCCCCCGTCGCAATAGAACGTGGCCGCAAAGCCCCTGCAATGCTGTTGCCCGAACCGTCGCCCGCCCATTCCACCGTCCGGACCACGGAAGCTCCGGGCGTGGTCCTCGACACCAATGCCGTGCTGGCATGGCTCGTCTTTCGCGACCCTTTGTGCGCAGCGTGGGCCCGGCGATTCGAGTCCGGTAGTGTGCGCTGGCTCGCCAGTGCCCCAATGCGGGACGAGCTCGCTCATGTCCTGGCCCGCGGGATCGCCGGCGCGCGGCAGCCCGATGTGCGAGCGTTGTGGCAAGCGTGGGAGGGCCACGTCACGCTGGTCGAGCCGGTAGCGCTCTCGGGCACGGCGACCCGCATCCGGTGCACCGACCCCGACGACCAGAAGTTCGTGGATCTCGCCCTGGCGCACCGCAGCCGTTGGCTGGTCAGCCGCGACAAGGCCGTGCTGAAGCTCGCGCGACGTGTACGGCCGCTCGGGCTCGACGTGCTCACCCCCGACGCCTGGGCGTCGTCGTTCAGCGCCGGCTGAGCTCCGCCAGCAGCAGCCGTGCCCCGGCCACGTTGGTGGCGCAGGGGACGTTGTGCACGTCACAGGCACGCACCAATGCGTTGATGTCCGGCTCGTGGGGTTGAGGCGTCATCGGGTCGCGCAGGAAGATGACCGCGTCGATCTGGCCCACCGACAGCCGCGCGCCGATCTGCAGGTCACCGCCCATCGGACCGCTCAGCATGCATTCGACCTCCAGGCCGGCTTCCGCGTGCAGGCGCCCCCCGGTCGTCCCGGTCGCGATCAGGTGGCAGCGCGACAGGAAATCGGCGAACTCCTTGGCCACGAGGACCATGTCGTCCTTCTTGTGGTCGTGGGCGATGAGCGCGATGTTCATGGCGGAATGTTAGGCGCCCGAAGGTACGGCCGCGTTTCAGCCAGAAAAAAGGGCGACCGAAGTCGCCCTTTGCGAACCACCGGTGCCCGATTACTCGGTCGTCTCGCCGCTCGCCGCGTCCACCTGCGCAAGCTGCACGGAAGCCAGCTCCTCGGCCTCCTGCATGGCGATGGCACGGCGCTCGGCATCGTCCATCTCCTCCTTCGCCTTGCGCGCGGCATGGAATGCCATGCCGGTGCCCGCGGGGATCAGGCGCCCGACGATGACGTTTTCCTTCAGGCCACGCAGCTCGTCGCGCTTGCCCATGATGGCGGCCTCGGTGAGCACGCGCGTGGTCTCCTGGAACGACGCCGCGGAGATGAAGCTGTCGGTCGACAGCGACGCCTTGGTGATGCCCAGCAGCACATCGCTGTGCGTGGCGGTCATCTTGCCATCGGCCACCATGCGGTCGTTGGTGTCCAGCAGCTCCGAGCGCTCGACCTGCTCCCCGGCGATGTAGGCGGTGTCGCCCGGGTTGGCGATCTGCACGCGGCGCAGCATCTGGCGAACGATCACCTCGATGTGCTTGTCGTTGATCTTCACGCCCTGCAGACGGTAGACGTCCTGCACCTCGTCGACGATGTAGCGCGCCAGCTCCTCGATGCCCAGCAGGCGCAAGATGTCCTGCGGATCCGCTGGTCCGTCGACGATCAGCTCGCCCTTGTTCACCACCTGGCCTTCGTGCACGAGGATGTTCTTCTCCTTGGGCACGAGCTCTTCGAAGACCTTGCCGTCCGGGTCGGTGATCTGCAGGCGAACCTTGCCCTTGGTCTCCTTGCCGAACGACACCGTGCCGGTGATCTCGGCCAGCGTGCCCTTGTCCTTCGGTGAACGCGCCTCGAACAGCTCGGCCACCCGCGGCAGACCGCCGGTGATGTCGCGGGTCTTCTGGCCTTCGACCGGAATGCGCGCGAGCACCTCGCCCGGGGCGAGGTCCTGGCCGTCGCGGATCTGGATCAGCGCGCCGACCTGGAAGGCGATCGTCACCGAGTGGTCCGTGCCGGGGATCTTCACCTCGTTGCCGGCAGCGTCGAGCAGCTTGACCTGCGGACGCACCACCTTCGCGGCGCCGCGGCGCTTCGGATCGATCACGACCAGCGTGGACAGGCCGGTGACTTCGTCGACCTGCTTGGCGACCGTCACGCCTTCCTCGATGTTCTCGAACTTCGCGCGGCCGGCGAACTCCGTGATGATCGGGCGGGTCAGCGGGTCCCAGGTGGCCAGGATGGTGCCGGCCTTGATGTTCTGGTCGGGCTTGATGGCCAGCAGTGCGCCGTACGGCACCTTGTGACGCTCGCGCTCGCGGCCGTGCTGGTCGGAAATGATGATCTCGCCGGAACGCGAGATCACCACCAGTTCGCCCTTGCCGTTGGTCACGTATCGCATCGTCGGGTTGAAGCCGACATGGCCGTCGCTCTTCGCGTCGACGCTGGAGGCCACCGCCGCACGCGACGCCGCACCACCGATGTGGAAGGTGCGCATGGTGAGCTGCGTGCCCGGCTCGCCGATCGACTGCGCGGCGATAACGCCGACGGCCTCGCCGACATTGACCATGCCGCCGCGGCCCAGGTCGCGGCCGTAGCACTTGGCGCACAGGCCGAAGCGCGTGCCGCAGGTGAGCGCCGTGCGCACCTTCACCTCGTCGACGCCGGCGTTCTCGATCTCGTCGAGTGCGTCTTCGTCGAGCATGGAACCGGCCTGCAGCAGCGTGGCCTGGGTCTCGGGATGCTGGACCTCGATCGCGGTGACGCGGCCGAGGATGCGGTCGCGCAGCGATTCGATGACCTCACCGCCTTCGACGAGGGCGCGCATGTTCATGCCGTTCTGCGTACCGCAATCGTCCTCGGTCACCACCAGATCCTGCGTCACGTCGACCAGGCGGCGCGTCAGGTAGCCGGAGTTCGCGGTCTTCAGCGCCGTGTCCGCCAGGCCCTTGCGAGCGCCGTGGGTGGAGATGAAGTACTGCAGAACGTTCAGGCCTTCGCGGAAGTTCGCGGTGATGGGCGTCTCGATGATCGAGCCGTCCGGCTTGGCCATCAGGCCGCGCATGCCGGCCAGCTGGCGGATCTGCGCCGCGGATCCTCGCGCGCCGGAGTCGGCCATCATGTAGATGGAGTTGAACGACTCCTGCTCGACTTCCTTGCCGTGGCGGTCAGTGGTCTTCTGCTTCGACAGCTGGCTCATCATGACCTTGCCGACTTCATCGCCGGTCTTGCCCCAGATGTCGACCACCTTGTTGTAGCGCTCGCCGGCCGTGACCAGGCCCGAAACGTACTGCTGCTCGATCTCCTTGACTTCCTTCTCGGCGCGCTCGATCAGACCGTGCTTTTCCTTGGGCACCAGCATGTCGTCGATGGCGATCGAGATGCCGGCGCGCGTGGCCAGGCGGAAGCCCGACTGCAGCAGCTTGTCGGCGAACACCACCGTGTCCTTGAGGCCGCACTTGCGGAAGGACGTGTTGATGAGACGCGAGATCTCCTTCTTCTTGAGCGCCTTGTTGATGTTCGAGAACGGCAGGCCCTTGGGCAGGATCTCGGACAGCAGCGCGCGGCCGACGGTGGTGTCGACGAGCTTGGTCTCCGGCTCGAACTCGCCGGTGTCCTTGTTCTTGACGTGCTCGGTCAGCCGCACGCTGATGCGGGCGGTGATCTCCACCTGGCCGTTGTCGAGGGCGCGCTGCACCTCGGCGACGTCGGCGAAGACGATGCCTTCGCCCTTGCCGTTGATTCTCTCGCGGGTGGCGTAGTACAGGCCCAGCACCACGTCCTGCGACGGCACGATCGACGGCTCGCCGTTGGCAGGGAACAGCACGTTGTTGGACGCCAGCATCAGCGTGCGGGCTTCCATCTGCGCTTCGATGGACAGCGGCACGTGCACGGCCATCTGGTCGCCGTCGAAGTCGGCGTTGAACGCAGAGCACACCAGCGGATGCAGCTGGATCGCCTTGCCTTCAATCAGCACCGGCTCGAACGCCTGAATGCCCAGGCGGTGCAGCGTCGGCGCGCGGTTCAGCATCACCGGGTGCTCCTTGATCACTTCCTCAAGGATGTCCCACACCACCGGCGTGCCGGATTCGACTTCCTTCTTCGCCGCCTTGATCGTGGTGGCGATGCCCATCGCCTCCAGGCGCGAGAAGATGAACGGCTTGAACAGCTCGAGCGCCATCAGCTTGGGCAGGCCGCACTGGTGCAGCTTGAGCGTCGGGCCGACCACGATGACCGAACGGCCGGAGTAGTCGACGCGCTTGCCCAGCAGGTTCTGGCGGAAGCGGCCGCTCTTGCCCTTGATCATGTCGGCCAGCGACTTCAGCGCGCGCTTGTTGGCGCCTGTCATGGCCTTGCCGCGGCGGCCATTGTCCAGAAGCGAGTCGACGGCTTCCTGCAGCATGCGCTTCTCGTTGCGCACGATGATCTCCGGCGCCTTCAGCTCCAGCAGCCGCGCGAGGCGGTTGTTGCGGTTGATGACGCGGCGATAGAGGTCGTTCAGGTCCGACGTGGCGAAGCGGCCGCCATCGAGCGGCACGAGCGGACGCAGGTCCGGCGGCAGCACCGGCAGCACGTCCATCACCATCCACTGCGGCTTGATGCCCGACTTCTTGAAGGCTTCCATCACCTTCAGGCGCTTGGAGTTCTTCTTGACCTTGAGCTCCGAGCCGGTCATGTCGCCGCGCAGCTTCTCGATCTCGATGTCGAGATCGATCTCCTCGAGCAGCTTCTTGACGCCCTCGGCGCCCATCAGCGCGATGAACTCGTCACCGTACTCGGTGCGCTTCGCGTCGTAGTCGTCCTCGCTCATGATGCTGAACTTCTTCAGCGGGGTCATGCCGGGATCGACGACGACATACGCTTCGAAGTACAGCACACGCTCGATGTCGCGCAGCGTCATGTCGAGCACCAGGCCCAGGCGCGACGGCAGCGACTTCAGGAACCAGATGTGCGCGCACGGCGCGGCCAGGTCGATGTGGCCCATGCGGTCACGGCGGACCTTGGTCTGCGTCACTTCGACGCCGCACTTCTCGCAGATGACGCCGCGGTGCTTCAGGCGCTTGTACTTGCCGCACAGGCACTCGTAGTCCTTGATCGGGCCGAAGATCTTGGCGCAGAAGAGACCGTCGCGCTCCGGCTTGAAGGTCCGGTAGTTGATGGTCTCGGGCTTCTTCACCTCGCCGAACGACCACGACCGGATCTTTTCCGGTGACGCGAGGCCGATCTTGATGGCATCGAAATGCTCATCAGGGGTGAATTGCTTGAACAGGTCGAGTAGGCCCTTCATTGGGTTCTCCTAGATCCGAAAAAAAACACTGCATTCCCAAGCGGACGCCCGCGGATCCGGCGTTGCCGGGCCGCTGACGTCGCCCCCTTGTGGGCGAGCGAGGAAGTCGCTCCGGGGGTGGGTCATCAGTTGCGTTCAAGTTCAATGTCGATGCCCAGAGATCTGATCTCCTTGACAAGAACGTTGAACGACTCAGGCATGCCCGCTTCGATGGCGTGTTCGCCCTTGACGATGTTCTCGTACACCTTGGTACGGCCATTCACGTCGTCGGACTTCACGGTCAGCATCTCCTGCAGCACGTAGGAAGCGCCGTAGGCTTCGAGCGCCCACACTTCCATCTCGCCGAAGCGCTGTCCGCCGAACTGCGCCTTGCCGCCCAGCGGCTGCTGCGTGACGAGGCTGTACGGGCCAGTGGAGCGCGCGTGCATCTTGTCGTCGACCAGATGGTGGAGCTTGAGCACGTGCATGTAGCCCACGGTGACCGGACGCTCGAATGCTTCGCCGGTGCGGCCGTCGTGCAGCACAGCCTGCGTGCGGGTGTCGGTCAGGCCCTTCGCCTTCGCGATCTCGTCCGGATACGCCAGCTTCAGCATGCCGCGGATCTCATCTTCCGACGCGCCGTCGAAGACGGGGGTCGCGAAAGGCACCCCCCGGGCGAGGTTCTCGGCCATCTCCGTGATGTCGCCGTCCGACAGGTGGTCCAGCTTCTCGGTCTTGCCGCCCGACTTGTTGTAGAGCTGGTCGAGGAACTGCCGCAGCTCGGCCACCTTGGCCTGCTGCTGCAGCATGTCGCCCAGACGCTGGCCGATGCCCTTGCCGGCCCAGCCCAGGTGCACTTCGAGCACCTGGCCCACGTTCATGCGCGAAGGCACGCCCAGCGGGTTGAGCACGATGTCGCACGGCGTGCCGTCGGCCATGTAGGGCATGTCCTCGACCGGAACGATCTTGGACACGACGCCCTTGTTGCCGTGGCGGCCGGCCATCTTGTCGCCGGGTTGCAGACGGCGCTTGACGGCCAGGTACACCTTGACCATCTTCAGCACGCCCGCCGGCAGCTCGTCGCCTTGCGTCAGCTTCTTGCGCTTCTCTTCGAATGCGAGGTCGAAGCTGTGGCGCGTCTGCTCGAGGGAGTTCTTGATGCTTTCGAGCTGATTGGCGATGTCGTCGTCCGCAGGGCGGATGTCGAACCAGTGGTACTTCTCGACCGTCGCCAGGTAGGCCTTGTCAATCGTCGTGCCCTTGGCGATGCGCTGAGGGCCGCCGTTGGCGACCTTGCCGACCAACAGCTTCTCGATGCGGTCGAAGGCGTCGGCCTCGACGATGCGCAGCTGATCGTTCAGGTCGAGGCGGTAGCGCTTCAGCTCGTCGTCGATGATCTGCTGGGCGCGCTTGTCGCGCGGGATGCCTTCACGGGTGAACACCTGGACGTCGATCACCGTGCCGCTGGTGCCCTGGTCGACGCGCAGCGAGGTGTCCTTCACGTCCGAGGCCTTCTCGCCGAAGATCGCCCGCAGCAGTTTCTCTTCCGGCGTCAGCGTGGTCTCGCCCTTGGGAGTGACCTTGCCGACCAGCGTGTCGCCCGGATTCACCTCGGCACCCACGTAGACGATGCCCGACTCGTCCAGGCGCGCCAGCTGCTGCTCCGACAGGTTCGGGATGTCGCGGGTGATTTCCTCGGCGCCCAGCTTGGTGTCGCGCGCCATCACCACCAGCTCCTCGATGTGGATCGAGGTGTAGCGGTCGTCGGCGACCACGCGTTCGGAGATCAGGATCGAGTCTTCGAAGTTGTAGCCGTTCCACGGCATGAACGCGACGAGCATGTTCTGGCCGAGCGCGAGCTCGCCCAGGTCGGTGGAGGCGCCGTCGGCAATGATGTCCTCGGCGGTGACCGTGTCGCCGCGCTTGACGATTGGACGCTGATGGATGTTGGTGTTCTGGTTGGAACGCTGGTACTTGATGAGGTTGTAGATGTCGACGCCGACCTCGCCAGCCACCGTTTCCTTGTCGTTGACGCGGATCACGATGCGGTTGGTGTCCACGTAGTCGACCACCCCGCCGCGGCGCGCCGCGACCACGGTGCCCGAGTCCTTGGCGGCCACGCGCTCGACGCCCGTGCCCACCAGCGCCTTTTCAGGGCGCAGGGTCGGCACCGCCTGGCGTTGCATGTTGGCGCCCATCAGCGCGCGGTTGGCGTCATCGTGCTCCAGGAAGGGCACGAGTGAAGCCGCCACCGACACGATCTGCGTGGGCGCCACGTCCATGTACTGGATGCGCTCCGGCGAGGTCAGCACCGATTCGCCGTTGTCGCGCGCCGACACCAGCTCGTCGATCAGCTTGCCGTCCTTGTCGAGCGTGGCGTTGGCCTGCGCGATGACGTACTTGCCTTCCTCGATCGCCGACAGGTAGTCGATCTGGTTGGTCACCTTGCCGTCGGCCACCCGGCGGTACGGCGTCTCGAGGAAGCCGTACTCGTTGAGCTGCGCGTACAGCGCGAGCGAGTTGATCAGGCCGATGTTCGGACCTTCCGGCGTCTCGATCGGGCAGACGCGGCCGTAGTGCGTCGGGTGCACGTCGCGCACCTCGAAGCCGGCGCGTTCGCGCGTCAGACCGCCCGGGCCCAGCGCCGAGACGCGGCGCTTGTGCGTGATCTCGGACAGGGGGTTGGTCTGGTCCATGAACTGGGACAGCTGCGATGCACCGAAGAACTCCTTCAGCGCCGCGGAAATCGGCTTGGAGTTGATCAGGTCGTGCGGCATCAGGGCCTCGGTCTCGGCCTGGCCGAGGCGCTCCTTGACCGCCTTCTCGATGCGGGCAAGGCCGGAGCGGTACTGGTTCTCGGCCAGCTCGCCGACGCAGCGCACGCGACGGTTGCCGAGGTGGTCGATGTCGTCCACCTCCCCGCGGCCGTTGCGCAACTCGACGAGGATCTTGACCACGTCGAGGATGTCGTCGTTGGACAGCGTCATCGGGCCGTCGGGCGAATCGCGCCCGACCCGGGCGTTGAACTTCATGCGACCCACGCGCGAAAGGTCGTAGGTGTCGGCCGAGTAGAACAGCCGATGGAACAGCGCCTCGACGGCGTCTTCCGTCGGCGGCTCCCCGGGGCGCATCATGCGGTAGATGGCCACGCGCGCAGCGAGCTGGTCGGCGGTTTCGTCGGCAGACAGCGTCTGCGAGATGTAGGCGCCCTCGTCCAGCTCGTTGGTGTAGATCGCCTGGATTTCCTTGATGCCGGCGGCACGCAGCTTCTTCAGCAGGCTGTCGGTAATCTCGTCATTGGCCTTGGCGATGATCTCGCCGGTCTCGGGATCGACGATGTTGCGGGCGAGCACTCGGCCGACGAGGAAGTCTTCCGGCACGCTGATGAATTGCGTCTCGCTCTGCTCGAGCTGGCGGGTGTGCCGCGCCGTGATGCGCTTGTCCTTCTCGACGATGACATTGCCGCTCTTGTCGGTGATGTCGAAGCGCGCGATCTCGCCGCGCAGGCGGTCGGCGACGAACTCCATCTGGGCACCGGAGTCCATCAGGCGGAAGTTGTCGAACACGAAGAAGTGCGCCAGGATCGCCTCGGGATTGAGGCCGATCGCCTTCAGCAGGATCGTCACCGGCATCTTGCGGCGGCGGTCGACGCGGAAGTACAGGATGTCCTTCGGGTCGAACTCGAAGTCCAGCCACGAGCCGCGGTAGGGAATGATGCGCGCGCTGAACAGCAGCTTGCCCGAACTGTGGGTCTTGCCCTTGTCGTGCTCGAAGAACACGCCGGGCGAGCGGTGCAGCTGGCTGACGATGACACGTTCGGTGCCGTTGACGATGAACGAGCCGTAGTCGGTCATGAGCGGCACTTCGCCCATGTAGACCTCTTGCTCCTTGATCTCCTTGACCGTCTTGGCCTGCGGCGACTCGCGGTCGTAGATGATCATCTGCAGCTTTGCGCGCACGGCAGCGGCGTAGGTGAGGCCGCGCTGCTGGCACTCCCGCGTGTCGAACGCGGGCTTGGCCATGTTGTATTCGATGAACTTCATCTCCACGAACCCGTTGTGCGACACGATCGGGAAGGCGGACAGGAAAGCGGCTTGCAAGCCTTCAGGCTTGCGCTTTTGCGGTGGTACGTCCTTCTGCAGGAAGGCGACGTACGACTCCCGCTGCATGGTCAGCAGGTACGGGACGTTGAGGACACTCTCACGCTTGCCGAAGCTCTTGCGGATCCGCTTGCGCTCGGTGTAGCTGTAGGGGGTTGTATGCTGCGCCATAGGTGATTTCTCACTCCGTCTCAGGAAGCGTCACCGGGCCGAGGCGGCGCTTCCGTCGGCGACTGTCTTTCGGGCCTTGCGCCCGAAGCTTGGTGGTTGGCCACTACCAACCGCTGGCGGACAACCCCGGCATTGCACCGAAGCCCGACCAAACCCGTTTCTCTGCAGTCGGATCAGAGAACACTTGGGGAAACCCTCGATTGTCGCCGAAGGCGTCCCCAGCTGCTCTCGGGGTGGTCAAAAACCATGCCACCCTGAAGCGCGAAAGGCTGGGAGCCCCTTTTCGGCCCCCAGCCCTGTCCGGACGAGTCGAATTACTTCAACTCGGCCTTGGCGCCGGCTTCCACCAGCTTCTTGACTGCGGCTTCGGCGTCAGCCTTGGCGATGGCTTCCTTCACGTTCTTCGGGGCGCCGTCGACCAGGTCCTTCGCTTCCTTCAGGCCCAGGCCCGTCAGTTCGCGGACGGCCTTGATGACCGACACCTTGTTCGCGCCGGCTTCCAGCAGCACGACGTTGAACTCGGTCTTCTCTTCGGCGGCCGGGGCGGCAGCGCCGCCGCCACCAGCGGCCGGAGCAGCCATTGCGGCGGCGGACACGCCGAACTTCTCTTCGATCGCCTTGACCAGGTCGTTGAGTTCCATCACCGACATGCTGTCCAGCGCGGTCAGGAATGCGTCTTTGTCGAATGCCATTTTGGGTTCCTAGATATCAGGTAAGAGGTTGCGTTCGGATCGTTCAAGCGGCGGCGGCTTCGGCAGCGGGCGCTTCCGCGCCGCCACCCTTCTTCTCGGCGACAGCCGCCAGCACGCGCGCGGTGCGCGAGATCGGCGACTTGAGAAGACCGGCCAGCTGGGCCAGCAGCACTTCCTTGCTCGGAATCGAGGCCAGGGCCTTCACGCCTTCCGCATTCAGTGCTTTGCCGGCGTATGCGCCTGCCTTGACGATCAGCTTGTCGTTGCCCTTGGCAAAGTCGGCAAGGACTTTGGCCGCGGCGACAGCGTCTTCGGAAAAGCCGTAGATCAGCGGGCCGACCATGGCATCCGCGGCCACTTCGAACGGCGTGCCGGCAACGGCGCGACGGGCGAGCGTGTTCTTCAGCACGTGAAGGTACACACCCTTGTCGCGCGCATCGCGGCGCAGCTTGTTCAAGTGTTCCACGGTGAGGCCACGGTACTCGGCCAGCGCCAACGTCTGCGAACGCGCGACTTGCGCGGCCACATCCGTCACCACGGCGGCTTTCTCGTTGCGATTGAGACTCAAGGTCTGCTCCTCACATCACGTGCGGCCTTATCGTTTCCGACAGTAACCGCACACCTTCGTTGCAGCGACCTTCTGAAACCAGGAACCTAATCCTTCTTTCAGCGGGACCGCCATCTGCGCTGGCATCGGGCTTTCGCCGTCAATTAGGAGGCCCGAGGGCCTCACCAGCGGTCTTGGATGACCTGCATCGGCCGGTCGCCGATGCAGCCCACCAAACTCATGAGGACCGACGCCAGACTCGCATCGATCCCCGATTTCCTTACTGCGGCGCGGCCGCGGCGTTGATCGACGCCACGTCGACCCGCGCGCCGACACCCATGGTCGACGACACCGCCACCTTGCGCAGGTAGATGCCCTTGCTGGACGCCGGCTTGGCCTTGTTCAACGCCTCGATCAGCGCGCGCAGGTTGCCTGCCAGCTTGTCGGCCTCGAACGAGCGGCGACCGATCGTGGCATGCACGATGCCGGCCTTGTCGACGCGGAACTGGACCTGGCCGGCCTTCGCGTTCTTCACCGCGGTGGCGACGTCGGGCGTGACCGTGCCGACCTTGGGGTTCGGCATCAGGCCGCGCGGGCCGAGGATCTGGCCCAGCGTGCCGACGACCCGCATGGTGTCGGGCGAGGCGATGACGACGTCGAAGTCGAGGTTGCCTGCCTTCACCTGCGCCGCGAGGTCGTCCATGCCGACCACGTCGGCGCCGGCGGCCTTCGCTTCCTCGGCCTTGGCGCCCTGGGCGAACACCGCCACACGCTTCGTCTTGCCGGTCCCGTTGGGCATCACGACCGCGCCGCGCACGACCTGGTCGGACTTCTTCGCGTCGATGCCGAGCTGCACCGCCACGTCGATCGACTCATCGAACTTTGCAGTGGCGCATTCCTTGACGATCGCCAGCGCGTTGTCGAGCGGGTACAGCTTGGTGCTGTCGACCTTGCCGACGAGCGCCTTTTGACGTTTGGTCAACTTGGCCATGATCAGACACCCTCCACCGTGACGCCCATCGAGCGGGCCGTGCCAGCGATCGTGCGCACGCCGGCTTCGAGGTCGGCGCCCGTCAGATCCTTCTGCTTCATCTTGGCGATCTCCTCGGCCTGCGCCCGGGTGAGCTTGCCTACCTTCTGCGCGTTCGGCTTCGGCGAGCCCTTATCCAGCTTGAGCGCCTTCTTGATGAGCACCGACGCGGGCGGGCTTTTCAGCTGGAAGGTGAACGACTTGTCCGCAAAGGCGGTGATGACCACCGGCAACACCAGACCGGGCTCCATGCCCTGGGTCTGGGCGTTGAACGCCTTGCAGAATTCCATGATGTTCAGTCCGCGCTGACCCAGCGCGGGACCGATCGGGGGTGACGGGTTTGCCTTGCCCGCCGGGACTTGCAGCTTGATGAAGCCGACAATTTTCTTGGCCATGTCACTCTCTCGATGAGGCGCCTTGCTTCAGGCTCGGCGCCTTGAGTTCAAACGCCAAGGACTGGTTACCTTGGCTCCTCGTACCGGTGTCTCGTCCCCGGCAGCCACGGTTGCGATGCGGACGCCTACCGGCGTCCGAGCCCGCAACGGCTCGTTGTTTCGTCGCTAGACCTTCTCGACCTGCCCGAAATCCAGCTCGACCGGCGTGGCGCGGCCGAAAATCGTGACCGACACGCGCACCTTGGACTTGTCGTAGTTGACATCCTCGATCGCACCGTTGAAGTCGGTGAACGGACCTTCCTTGACACGCACCAGCTCTCCAACCGACCACTCCACCTTCGGCCGTGGCTTTTCGATGCCTTCCTGCATCTGGTTGACGATCTTCATGACCTCGGATTCCGAGATCGGCGCCGGACGGTTCTTCGCGCCGCCGACGAAACCGGTGACCTTGCTCGTGTGCTTGACCAGATGCCAAGTGTCGTCGTCCATCTCCATCTCGACGAGCACATAGCCCGGGAAGAAGCGCCGCTCGGTGACGGCCTTCTTGCCGTTCTTGAGCTCCACGACCTCTTCCATCGGCACCAGGATCCGGCCGAACTTGTCCTGCATGCCGGAGCGATCGATGCGCTCGCGCAAATTGCGCTCGACGGCCTTCTCCATGCCGGAATAGGCGTGCACGACATACCACCGCTTGTTGGACGGGGCCGCCGCCGGCTGCTCGTCCGGCGCAGGAGTCGCGTTTTCGATTTGGTCAGTCATGTTCTCTCGATCCTCAACGCCGCCAGCCCAGGATCAGGTCGTATAGCGCCCACTCAAGCGTCTTGTCGGTGAGCCACAGGAACAGCGCCATCACGAACACGAACGCAAACACATAGCCGGTCATCTGCATGGCCTCTTTGCGGGTGGGCCACACGACCTTCTTCACTTCCTTGATCGAATCCTGGCCGTAGGCGATCAGCTGCTTGCCCGACTCGGAGGTGAAGAAAATACCCACCCCCGCAGCCAGGAGACCGAGAAGGGCGACCACGCGCACCCACTGGTCCTGCTTGCCGAGCGCGTAGAACGCCACCACGGCGCCGATGACCAGCAGGCCAGCGACGGCGAGCTTGGCCTTGTCAGCGCCGGTGGAGACGGTTTCGACAGGAGGATTCGACATTGGTTTCAGTTCATTCCAGGGCTGCCGGGAGGGGACAGGCGGTTCGCGAACCGGGTCCGTCTTACAGCAGCAAAGCCCGGAGGCACTTTCGTGCGCTCACGGGCTGCTTTCGGGCCGCTTCTGCGTTGGCGATCTAGCGCCTTCGCGTGGCAGGGGCAGAGGGCATCGAACCCCCAACCTCCGGTTTTGGAGACCGGCGCTCTGCCAATTGAGCTATACCCCTGCGGCTTTCAAACAGTTGCGGCGATGTCCTTACTCGATGATCTTGGCCACGACGCCCGATCCCACGGTGCGGCCGCCTTCGCGGATGGCGAAGCGCAGGCCCTCTTCCATCGCGATCGGGGCGATCAGCTTGACGGTGATGCTGACGTTGTCGCCGGGCATGACCATCTCCTTGTCCTTGGGCAGCTCCACCGCGCCGGTCACGTCCGTGGTGCGGAAGTAGAACTGCGGGCGGTAGTTGTTGAAGAACGGCGTGTGACGCCCGCCTTCTTCCTTGCTCAGCACATAGATCTCGGCCGTGAAGTGCGTGTGCGGCTTGATCGTGCCCGGCTTGCACAGCACCTGGCCGCGCTCGACTTCCTCGCGCTTGGTGCCGCGCAGCAGGATGCCGACGTTGTCGCCCGCCTGACCCTGGTCCAGCAGCTTGCGGAACATCTCCACCCCGGTGCAGGTGGTCTTCTGCGTCGCACGGATGCCGACGATCTCGATTTCCTCGCCCACCTTGATCACGCCGCGCTCGACACGCCCGGTGACCACCGTGCCGCGTCCCGAGATCGAGAACACGTCTTCGACCGGCATCAGGAATGCGCCGTCGATGGCGCGCTCGGGCGTCGGGATGTAGCTGTCCAGCGCCTCGGCCAGCCGCATGATCGCCTGCTCGCCCAGCTCGCCCTTGTCGCCTTCCATCGCCAGCTTGGCGCTGCCCTTGACGATGGGCGTGTCATCGCCCGGGAAGTCGTACTTGCTCAGCAGCTCGCGCACTTCCATCTCCACCAGCTCGAGCAGCTCGGCGTCATCGACCATGTCGCACTTGTTCAGGAACACGATGATGTACTTCACCCCCACCTGGCGCGCCAGCAGGATGTGCTCGCGCGTCTGCGGCATCGGGCCGTCGGCGGCCGAGCACACCAGGATGGCGCCATCCATCTGCGCCGCGCCCGTGATCATGTTCTTGACGTAGTCGGCGTGCCCCGGGCAGTCCACGTGCGCGTAGTGCCGGTTGGCCGTCTCGTACTCGACGTGGGCGGTGTTGATCGTGATGCCGCGCGCCTTCTCTTCCGGCGCCGCGTCGATCTGGTCGTAGGCCTTGGCTTCGCCGCCGAACTTGCTCGCCAGCACGCTCGTGATGGCCGCCGTCAGCGTCGTCTTGCCGTGGTCGACGTGCCCGATCGTGCCCACGTTCACGTGCGGCTTGGTCCGTTCAAATTTGCCTTTTGCCATTTCTTGCTCCTAGCAACCCACCGTCGGGAAATGAATCTTGGTGCCCATGGCGCGGATCGAACGCGCGACCTCTCCCTTACCAAGGGAGTGCTCTACCACTGAGCCACATGGGCATCGACACGGGCCTGCGCACTTCGGTTCAGTCGGTGCACAGGCCCGTGGCGACGTCTGCTGGAGCGGGTGAAGGGAATCGAACCCTCGTCTTAAGCTTGGAAGGCTTCAGCTCTACCATTGAGCTACACCCGCCCGGGCCGGGATGACCCCGTCTTCACTCGTAACGCCTTGCTCGTAACGTTCTACTCGTGAGAACGGACATGCGCCAGCAACCTCGCATGTCCGCTTCCCTCAGAAATCCGTTCGCCTTGGTGGAGGAGGCTGGATTCGAACCAGCGTAGGCGTAAGCCAACAGATTTACAGTCTGCCCCCTTTAGCCACTCGGGCACCCCTCCGCGGCGAACCTCAGAGTATAGCAGCTTGGAGCGGCCGTTCGCCACGAGACCCATCCGCCGACGTGCCGCCCGGGCCGGCCCTCAAGCAAAAACGGAGCAGCCCAGGCTGCTCCGTTTTGCCGGTGAGGTGGGCGGCTCAGAACTTGACGCGGGCCGTCAGGTAGTACTGCCGGCCGTTCTGGTAGATGGAACGCGGCTGGTCCTCGTTGAGGGCGAAGTACTTCAGCTTCGGGTTGTTCAGGTTGTGAGCATCGAAGGTCACGCTGAAGTTGTCGGTGATCTTGTAGCCCAATGACGCCGAGACGGAGTCGATGTCGTCTTGCGAGAACGCCGTATTGCGATCCAGGCCGCTGTAGAACTTGGAGCGGAAGTTGTAGGCGATGCGGGCGTTGAAGCGGTCGTCCTCGTAGTAGGCCGACAGGTTGTAGGTGTGCTTCGAAGTGCCCACCAGCGGGCCGCCACCCGATTCCTCGCCGTCGGCGTAGGTGTAGTTCGCGCCGACCCCGAAATTGCCCAACACCGGCGTTTCGGCGGCCAACTCGATCCCCTTGACCTTCCCCTTGCTGTTCACCGGCACGGTGAGCACGTACGGGATCGACACGCCTTGCGGGTTCTGCTGACTGAAGGTCATGAAGTTCCTCGTCACCTGGCCGAAGCCGATGTAGCTGGTCAGGTTCATGTAGAACACCCCCGCCGACACCAGCGCCCGCGGCGCGAAGTACCACTCCACGTTCGCATCGAAGTTGGTCGAGCGCACGGGCTTCAGGTCGGGATTGCCACCCGTTCCAGTGCCTTCGGCCACGCCGACCGGGGGCGGCGTGAGCGAGATGGGCGCGGCCAGCGCGGAGTAGTCGGGCCGCGTCATCGTCTTCGATACCGCGAAGCGCGCCACCAGGTCCTTGCGCAGCTCGAGCTTCAGGTTGGCGCTGGGCAGCACGTCGTTGTAGGTGTGCTCCGTCGTGACGGGCAGGAAGGGGCCGAACGCCGACGTCGTGATCGCGCCCGGTGTCGTCGCGTCCACCGCCACGTTGTTGGTCACGCGCTCCCGTGTCTTGACGAGCCGCAGGCCGACGTTGCCGCTCCAGCCCTTGCCTTCCAGGTTGCCCTGCACGTAGGCCGCGCTGTTCTTCTCGTCCAGGGCGTACTCGGAGTTCCAGTTGCGGCGGCTCACCGGGTCACGGTTGGTGAAGTTCGCGTTGAAGGCGGCCAGCTGCTCGGGCGTGTAGTACCAGACATTGCGCGGGAACGCACCACCGAGGCCGCTGCCGAAGTTGCCGGGATAGTTCAGGAAGCCTTGCGGCCAGTTGGCTGGATCGAAGGCCGCCGCCAGGGGCCCCTGCCCGATGACGTTCTCGGACTTGCGGGTGTGGTCCTGCATGCGGGCACCGAACTTCAGCAAGGTGAGCGGTCCGGCGTCGAGCGCGTAGTCGGCATCGATCTGCGCCCAGGAATCCTTGTCCTTCACCTTGATGTTCTGGTCGCCGAAGATCCAGCCCAGCGGCATGCCGGCCGGGCTGGCCGGATTGCCGGCCGGCAGCGACCAGTTCGCTGCGCTGTTGATGCCGTTCAGCACATACGACGCCCCGGTATCCGGCACGTTCCATTCGGCGACGTCCTGCGTCGGCGTATTGCCGTTGCCCTTGGACGTGCCGATCTTCGTGGAGACCGTCAGCGCGTCGCTGACGCGCAGCTTGCCGTCGAAGTTGATGAAGTTGGAATCGGAGCTTTCGTCCGGCCGCGAGATCTGGTCGTACACACCGTAGTTCCGGCCGCCGCCGGCATTGGCGAACGAAGCGGAGACCAGCGTTTCGTTGCGCACCACATAGCCGGGGTCGGGCGCCTGGTTGGCGCCGCCGATGAACGAGCCCGGCCACAGCATGAAGTTGCGGTTGTAGTTGCCGGCCTCCATCTTGGAGCTGAACAGGCTCAGGTCCAGGGTCA
This sequence comes from Piscinibacter sp. XHJ-5, assembly GCF_029855045.1. Classification (GTDB taxonomy): domain Bacteria; phylum Pseudomonadota; class Gammaproteobacteria; order Burkholderiales; family Burkholderiaceae_C; genus Albitalea. The sequence goes on along the minus strand of NZ_CP123228.1, from coordinate 436,535 downwards.
GCCTGTCCGTCGGCTTGATCTGGATGTCCAGCAGCCCGCCCTCGCGCTTGCGTTCCTGCTCGAATAATGCCGAGCCGATGAGCGTCGGGTACCAGACGTTGGCCAGGTCGGGATGCGGACCCGTCACCGTGCCCGGAGCCCCTCCGGTGCCGACCACGATGGGGCTGTCGGGAGCGATGCGGTTGTAGCCGAGGATTTCCTGACCATCACGGCGCAGGTGACGCTTCTCCGAGAACACCTGCAGCATCACGCCCGCGGTGTTCGCCTCGTTCTTCCAGGCCCCCAACGCGTTCAGCTGCGGATCGGTCTTCTTCGGCAGCGTGGCGTGCACGACGCCCAGCGAGGCCTCCAGCGTCAGCGACTTGCGAAAGTCGAGCGGCTTGCGCGTGATGATGTCAACGTAGCCCGCGACCCCGCCTTCGGGCAGGTAGGCCTGCGAGCTCTTGTGCACCTCGACCCGACTCACCAGCTCGGACGGCAGCAGCGAGTAGCTGACACTGCGACCGACCAGCCCGGTCTGGTTCAGCACGAACCAGTCTCCCGACGAAACGACGTGGCCGTTGATCAGTGTCTGCGTGAGGCTCGGATTCGTTCCGCGCATGCTGACGCGGTCGTTCTCGTCGAAGCCGCCTTCGTTGGCGCTGGCCGAGCTGATCGTCACGCCGGGCACGCGCGCCAGCGAGTCGGCGACGTTCTTGTCCGGCATCTTGCCGATGTCTTCCGCGCTGATGACGTCGATGTGCGAATCGGCGTTACGCTTGACGTTCAGCGATTGTTCCAGCGCCCCCCGGATGCCCGTGATGGTCACGGCTTCCAGCTGGGTCGGACCCTTGGAGGTCGGCGCGGATGCGGCTGCGGCTGGTGCAGGCGCTTGCTGTGCCAAGCCAGGCATTGCGGCGCCGACCAGAACGAGAGCGACTGCCGACGCGATGGGTGTCCGTTGTATCTTCATTTGTCTGCCTCTGTGAATGGGCCCCCGTTGCTCCGGCCCGTTTACTCCGCGGGATCTCGCAGCCGACCGAGGGACGGCGGCGAGAATCCCCCCAAGAAACCAAGAACCACTTGTCAAGACTTGCGTACCAGCGTTGCGTACCAATACGCTACCACTACATGCCACTATGCTACCAATCACCTCGGATTGCAAGGCGGTTTTTGCAGACTCACGACAGGGCGGGCAGGCCACTTGGCGCCCTGGATCGGACAGCGCACGGGACGGCGCCGACCGAAGTGGTGCGCAATCCTGTATTGAACTGGTATGGTTTCTACCGATAGCAAGCGCAGGAGCGGCGCGGTGACCCTGTCCCAACTCCTCAAGCCCCTGGATCCCAACCAAAGCCTGCCGCTGTACCAGCAGCTGCAGCGGGCGATTCGCGAAGCGATCGAGCAGCACCTGCTCGGCCCCGACGACGCCCTGCCGTCCGAGCGCCAACTGGCGGAGGACTTTGCCGTCTCGCGCATCACGGTGCGCCGTGCCATCGAAGGCCTGGCCCAGGAGGGCTGGCTGGTCAGCCGCCAGGGCTCGGGCAACTTCGTCTGCAGCCGTGTCGAGAAGAACTTCGCGAAGCTGACCTCGTTCTCCGAGGACATGCGAGCGCGCGGACGCACGCCGCACAGCGTCTGGCTCAAGCGCTCGCAAGGCACGGTCACGCCGGAAGAAGCGCTGAAGCTCGGCCTCAGCCCGGGCACGCTGGTGTATCGATTCAACCGCCTGCGCTTCGCCGACCAGGCGCCGATGGCCGTGGAGTGCGCGACCTTCGTCGCCGCCTGCCTGCCGCCGCTCGAGGAGATCGGCGAATCGCTGTACGCCGCGCTGGAGCAGATGGGCAACCGGCCGGTGCGCGCGCTGCAGCGCCTGCGCGCGCTCCTGCTCAACAGCGAGCAGGCCAAGCTGCTCGAAGCCAAGACCGGCGATGCGGGGCTGCTCGTCGAGCGGCTCGGCTATCTGCGCGACGGCCGCGCCATCGAGCTGTCGCAGTCGTACTACCGCGGCGACATGTACGACTTCATCGCCGAACTCAACGCCGGCAACTGAAGCATCGCAGCTGCAAAGAGGTCCATCTCAGATCTTGATGTGGATCCGCCGCTGGTCGAGCAGCGCGACGATGGCCCACCAGACACCGACGAAGGCGAGCGCGTAGGCAAGCGACGGCAGCTGCGGCCCGGCCAGCGGCGTCATCCAGGCGAAGCCGTGCGCGTAGATCGGCCCCTGCCACCCCCAAGCCGCCAGCAGGCAGGCCATCAGCCACGAGCCGGCATAGGCGGCGATCGCGTTGACGCCGAAGCGGCGGCCGATCGCCGGCGCGCCGCGGCGGTCGATGGCCACGTGCGCGACCGCGAGGGCGGCCAGCGCCCAACCGCCGGTCCACAGCACGAACGAGGAGGTCCACAGCTGCTTGTTGAGCGGCACCACCAGCGACGCGAGCACCCCCGCCGCCAGCGCGGCGACCGCCGCTCCAACGATGGCGCGCAGCCGGCCGCGCCGCAGCCAATCCCCCGCGCGCACGCCGAGCAGGGTGGTCGCGATGGCCGGGAGCGTGCTCAGCAGCCCCTCGGGCTCGTGGCCGCGGCCGGTCACCGCATCGAACTCGTAGGCGAATCGCCCGAGCAGTGCGCCGTCGATGCGGCTCGCCAGATTGCCTTCCTTGGTGAGCGGACCGCCCCACGCCATGGCGAGCGTGTAGCCGACCAGGAGCGCCAGGAACATCGCCCACTGCGTGCGCGGCTTCGTGTGAATGACGAGCATGCCGCCCGCCGCGAAGCACAAGCCGATGCGTTGCAGCACGCCCATCGGACGGAAGGCGCGGGTGTCCAGCAGCCAGTGCGCAACCGCGTGCAGCAAGAGGCCCAGCAACACGATTCGCAGGGCCCGCACCAGCACCGAGCGGCGCAGCGCCACCGCGTCGGCGCCGGCCTCCACGCGAGGGCCCAGTGACAGCGACAGCGAGACGCCGACGAGGAACAGGAAGAAGGGAAACACGAGGTCCGTCGGCGTGCAGCCATGCCAGACCGCGTGCTGCAGCGGGGCGAACAGATGGCCCCAGTCGCCGGGATCGTTGACCAGCAGCATCGCCGCCACGGTGAGGCCACGCAACGCGTCGACCGAGGCCAACCGGTCGCGCATCAGAAGTCGCAGTCGGACGCCAGCGGCGGACTCAGTGGCGGCACCCGATCGAGGTGGGCCGTGCCCCGCTCGCGCAGATGCTTCACCGCCGCGTCGACCTCGGCCGGCGACAGCAGCCGGTTGCGCGCATGGAAGACCCAATCGACGTCCTGCTGGTACACGCGCACGGCGCGGCTGCCGGCGATCAAGCCGCCGGGCGAGAACCAGAGGTTGAAGTTGATCGACATCGGCACGACCGGGTAGTTGCGCCCGCCGTGCTCGTCGAGCTGCACGCCGTCGAGGTAGAAGCGCGTCTTGCCCCCGCCGGCCTGCATCATCAGCACGTGCCAGCCATCCAGCGGCCGGAACAACTCGTGCGCCTGGTTGTAGGCCTTCCATGGCTTGAGACCGACGGTCTGCCAGCTGACCCCGTACAAGCGCGTGCGCGGGTCGCCCCATCCGCCGTTCGGCAGGTATTCCCAGTCGAGCTCGCTGTATTCGGGATCGAAGTCGAAGCGCAGCGGACTGACGGCATAGAAGGTCTGCACGACCACGTCGCCGTCGGGCCCTTGGGACGGGGCCTCGGAAAAGCGCACGCGAGCCGCATACGTGCCCTCGAAATACTTGCGCGCGTGGCACACCTGCGCCTGGGACGTGCCTTGCGGCGAGCCGTCGGTGCGCGCCGCCAGGCGCAGCAGGCGGTTGCCGGGGCGCTCGGGATCGTCGACCAGCGACACCGTGCCCGGACCCCAGGCGCCGCCCTCGATGCCGGGATGGCCCGCCTTCTCGCGCACCGACCAGCCGTCGCGCGCGAGCGCGGGCATGTCGGCGGCGCTGAAGTCGTCGAAGAAGACTTCGTCCGGCACGGCGGGCGCCGCGGCGCAGCCGGCGATGAGGCCGGCGGCGAGCAGCGATGAAAGGCGCAGCATGCGTCAGGCTTCGGCCGGCTGCGCCGCCGGCTGCGCGGCCGTCTGCGGCACGTGCATGAACCACGCCATCAGCAGCACGGGCAACGCCGACACCAGCACCCACAGGAAGAACGACCGGTAGCCGAGCGCGGTCTGGATGTCGCCGCTGATCCACTTGAACAGCAGGAAGCCGATCTGCATGACCCCCGTGCCGAGCGCGTAGTGCGCCGTCGTGTACCTGCCCTGCGCCACCACCTGCATGATGTAGAGGATCACGCCGACGAAGCCGAAGCCGTAGCCGAACATCTCGACGCTGAGCGCCGCGCCGATGAGCGTGAGCTCGCTCGGCAGCGTCGTGGCGAGGAAGTAGAAGACCAGGTTCGGCAGGTTCATCCCGAGGATCAGGAAGGGCAGCGCGCGCTTGAGCCCCAGCCATGCGGTGAAGTAGCCCCCGAGAATGCTGCCGACGATGAACGCCACGGTGCCGGCCGTGCCGTAGACGATGCCCACCTGATCGGTGGTGAGCCCCAGGCCGCCGGCCGATCGCGGGTCGCGCAGGAACAGCGGGCCGATCGTCTGGATCTGGCCCTCGCCGGCACGAAACAGGATGATGAAGACGATCGCCATCCAGATGCCCGGCTTGGTGAAGAAGTCCACCAGCACTTCGCGCAGCAGCAGCGCGGTGCCACGCAGCGAGCGGTCTTCGCGCGCGGCGTTGGCGCTGTTCGGCAGCGCCCACAGGTGATAGCTGGCGAAGACGACCATCAGCAGGCTCAGGCCGGCGAAGATCGTCGTCCACGACTGGGCCGCCGGCATGCGCTTCTCGAGGCTGCCGGCCAGCACCAGCACGCCGCCCGCTGCCATCAGGCGCCCGGCATTGAAGAAGGCACCCTGCCAGCCGGCATACATCGCCTGTTGTCGGGTGGTGAGGCTCGCGATGTACAAGCCGTCGGCCGCGATGTCGTGCGTGGCCGACGCGAAGGCCAGGAAGCTCAGCACCGCGACGCCGACGGCGAACCAGGCGGGCAGCTGCAGCGACAGCGCCACCAGTCCCATCGCGGCCGCGCCGACGTACTGGAACACCACCACGACGGTCTTCTTGTTGGGCGCGAGCTCGAGGAAGGGGCTCCACAGCGGCTTGAACACCCAGGCGAGGCCCAGCAGCGCGGTGTAGTGGCCGATGGTGGCGTTGTCGACGCCCATGCTCTTGTACATCTGCCCGACGATCATCGCGATCGTGAAGAACGGCAGGCCTTCGATGAAGTAGAGCGTGGGCACCCAGGTGATGGGAGAACGGCCAGGGGTCATGGTGTTCCTTCGAACGGATCTCAGGGCTGCAGCCGCACCGGCGAGCGCCCGGGCGCCACGGCGCGGCCCTCGAGCCAGGCCCGCAAGGCGTCGAGCGCGCCGGTGGCGTAGCCCCAGGTGATCACCGACGGCGCGTCGATGTCGAGGGACTGGAACGGATTCCACAGCACCAGGTGCAGGTCGGGTCGCCACTGCCTGCTGGCCGCATAACGACCCCGGTGGTTGGAGGCGAGCACGCTGAGGCGCCCATCGCGCGGAATGCGTGCCCAGTCGAGCTCCTGCAGGTCGCCCAGTTGCACCAGCTCGACATCGTCGAAGCCGGCAAACAGCCGCGCGACGTCCTCGGCGCCCGGGCCCGCCTCGGAGACGCCATCGCACGGCACGCTGCGCTGGGTGAACACCCGCAGCGGCTCGTCGCGGCGCGGCGGAACCGGCGCGCCCACGGCCGTCAGGCCGGCGGCCCAGGCGGCACGCATCAGACGATCGTCGCTGTCGCGCTGCGCGCTTGCATAGTCGCCCGCCTGCGCCGGAAAGCGCGCCGCGAGACCGTCGAGTCGATCACGCGCGCGCAGCAGCTGGGTGAGCGCCAGCGCACCGCTGGCCTGCGCCTCGGCAATGGCCTGCAACGCGGCGGCCTGGTCCGCCTGGGCCCCGAGCGCCATCGCCATGTCGGCGCCGGCCTGCAGCGTGAGCACGGCGGCACGATGGTGACCGTAGCGTGCATGGATGGCCTTCATGACCAGCGAATCGGTGATGACCACGCCGTCGTAGCCCCAGCGCTCGCGCAAGAGCTCGCCGAGGATGCGGCGCGACAGCGTCGCGGGGTGGTCGGGGTCGAGCTGGGGGTAGACGATGTGCGCGGTCATCATCGCCGGCGCCGCGTCCTTCAGCGCTTCGAACGGCAGGAACTCGAGCGCGCGCAGCGCCTCCAGCGGCTTGTCGACCACCGGGAGGTCGTGGTGCGAGTCGACGTGGGTGTCGCCGTGCCCCGGGAAGTGCTTGACGCAGCAGGCCACCCCTTCGCGCAGCGCGCCGCGCATCCAGGCGCCGGCCAGCCGCACGACCTGCTGCGGATCTTCGGAGAAGCTGCGCTCGGCGATGACCGGATTGGCCGGGTTGTTGTTGACGTCGAGCACCGGCGCGAAATTCCAGTTGATGCCCAGACTGCGCAAGCCGCGCGACACGGCGGCGCCGACGTCCTCGGCCAGCGTTTCGTCGCCCGCGGCGCCGAGCGCCATTGCGGCCGGCGGTTGCGGCAGGAACGTGGCGCGCACCACCGAGCCGCCTTCCTGGTCGAGCCCGATCAGCGCATGCTCGCCCATCGCGTCGCGCAGGTCGGCGGTGAGCCGGCGCACTTCGGCCTCGGTGCCGAGGTTGCCGCGGAACAGGCACACGGCCCGGATGTGGTGGTCGCGCAGGAAGGCCGCCTGCGCCTTGTCGAGCGAGGTGCCGCGGATGTCGACCATCACGAGCTCGCCGGGGAAGAAGGGCCGCCCGCTCATTGGGTCCTCGTCACCTTGTGAAGATGGCGCGGCCGGTCCGGGTCGAAGCCGCGCAAGCGCGCCAGTGCCTCGACCATGGGATAGAAGCTCTGGATCAGGGAGATCGAGTCGAGCTCCACCGACGCGGTCTCGACGATGGGCAGCGTGCAGCCCGGCGTGCCGGCGGGCGCGGCCAGCAGCACGCGCGCGCCGCGCAGCCGCATCTCGTCGGCCAGCGACAGCAGGCCCGCCTGCGCGGGTCCGCGCGGCGCGAACACGAGCAGCGGATAGCCCTCATCGATCAGGGCCATCGGCCCGTGCTGCACTTCGGCGCCGGAGAACGCCTCGGCCTGGATCGCGCAGGTCTCCTTGAACTTCAGCGCCGCTTCCAGCGCCACCGGCAGCCCGGTGCCCCGGCCGATCACGAACAACCGGTCGGTGGACTGCAAGGCCTCGATCGCCGCGCCCCAGTCGGTGTGCGCAGCGCGCGACAGCACGCCGGGCAGCGCCGACAGCGCCGCCTGCAGCACCAGGTCGTCCTGCCAGGCGGCCACCAGACGGGCGCCGGCGACGAGCTGCGCGATGAAGCTTTTCGTCGCGGCCACGCTGGTCTCCTCGCCGGCATGCAGCGGGAACACCCACTGTGCGGCGCGCGCGAGCGGCGAGTCGGGATCGTTGACGAAGGCGGCCGTGGTGGCACCGCCTTCGCTGAAGAAGCGCGTCGGCGCGACCAGGTCGGGACTCTGGCCCGATTGCGAGAACGCGAACGAGGTCAGGCCATCGCAGACGATCTGCGACTGGTACAGCGTGATCAGCGACATCGGCAGCGACGTCACCAGCCGGCCGAGGCGCGCCATGATCAGGTAGGCCATGAAATGCGCCGCATGGTCGGAGCTGCCGCGCGCGATCGTCAGCAGCGACGTCGGCGCCTTCAGCCGCAGCAGCGCGCCGAAGTTGCTGTATGCGAGGTCGTCCTGCGCGAGCTGGCGCGACACGGCGGCCGCGGCGTCCCTCGCTTCGACGAGCATGCGCGAGGGCCGCGCGCGCGCGGGGCGGTCATCGCTGGCGGTCAATGGGATTCCCTTCCACATAAACGTCCGTCAGTTTCAGGTCGCGGTCGAGCACGACGGCATCGGCCCAGGCGCCGGTCGCCAGGCGGCCGCGGTCGGGGGCGCCGATGTAGTCGGCCGCGAAGGTGGAGACGCGGCGCGAGGCGTCGGCCAGGTCGAGCCCGAGCTTGTCGACCAGGTTGCGCAGCGCCTGGTCCATCGTCAGCGTGGAGCCGGCCAGCGTGCCGTCCGCCAGTCGCACGCCACCCAGGCACTTGGTGACGCGGTGGCGGCCGAGCCGGTACTGGCCGTCGGGCATGCCGGCCGCGGCCGTCGAGTCGGTGACGCAGTACAGGCACGGAATGGAGCGCAGCGCGACGCGAATCGCGCCCGGATGCGCATGCAGCAGGTCGGGAATGATCTCGGAGTAGGTCGCGTGCGCGAGGGCCGCGCCCACCATGCCGGGCTCACGGTGGTGCAGCGCCGTCATCGCGTTGAACAGGTGCGTGAAGCCGCCCGCACCGCGCGCCAGCGCCTCGACGCCGTCCTCGTAGGTGCCCAGCGTGTGGCCGATCTGCACCTTGTAGCCGGCGGCGATCAGCGCCTGCATCGCTTCCATGTTGCCCGGCACTTCGGGCGCCACCGTGATCAGGCGGATCGGCGCCATGTCGTTCAGGCGCTTCAGCTCGGCGGCGTCGAAGGGCCGCGCGTAGTTGGGCTGCGCGCCCAGCTTGCCGGCATTGATGTACGGGCCCTCGAGGTGCACGCCGAGCACGCGCGCGGTGTTGGGCGAGCCGCCGGCGCACACCGCCTTCAAGCCGGCGAAGGCAGTCTCCAGGTCGGCGACCGGGGCGGTCATCGTCGTCGCCAGCAGCGAGGTGGTGCCGTGCGCGACATGCAGCTCGGCCACCCGCGTCGCGGCATCGCCGCCTTCCATGATGTCGCGGCCGCCTCCGCCGTGCACATGCAGGTCGATGAAGCCGGGCAGCACCTTCGGCTTGTCGGACCCGCGCACCGCATCGGCGCCGATCGGCGAGCCTTCGATGCGCGCGACGCGGCCGTCGGCGAATTCGATCGTCCCCGCGATGAAGCCGTGGGGGGTGAGGATGTGTCCGGCGAGGCGCGTCATCCTTCGCGCCTCATTTCGGCGACGAAGTCGTAGTAGTCGCTGCGGCAGTACGAGTGCGTGAGCTCGACGGCCTGGCCGGATTCGAGGTAGCCGATGCGGGTGATGAACAGCACCGCCTGCCCGACCGGCACGCCGAGCTGCTCCGCCAGCCGCGGCTGCGCATTCAGCGCGCGAATGTGCTGCAGCGCGCGCACCGGAGCCTGGCGAATGCTCGTGAGGTACTCGTACAGGGAGCCGTCGACCGCCTCGGGATGCGGCAACACGCTTTGCGGCAGCACGCTGACCTCGTAGGCCATGACCACCTCGTCGGCGAGGCGCAGCCGCTCCAGCCGCGCGACGCGCGCGCCGGGCGACAGGCCGAGGCTGAGCTGCTCGTCGGGCACGGCGGCGGTGATGACACGCTCGAGCCACTTCGACGACGGCGTGTAGCCGCGCTGGTGCAGCTCCTCGGAGAAGCTGGTGAGCCGCGACAGCGGCTGCTCGATGCGCGGCGCGATGTAGTTGCCCGAGCCGCGCCGCCGCACGATCAGACCCTGCTCGACGAGCTGGTCGATCGCCTTGCGCGCGGTGACGCGCGACACGTCGAGCGACTCCGACAACAGGCGCTCGGACGGGAGCGCTTCGTCGGCCTGGTACCGGCCCTCGCGGATCGCCTGCCCGAGCTTGCGTGCGAGCTGCACGTACAGCGGAGAGCTGTCGCGCGCATCCGGCTTGAATTCGAAGGTGGCTCTTTTCATTCGAAGTTCGGTTCCGTCTCGACGGCACGTCGGATGAGGGTGAGCGCGCCGGCGGCCGGACCGTCCGCCGCATCGACGAGGCGGCTGCGCACCGCGGGCGACAAGCGCTGCGCGAGGCGGCGGCCGATGCTGCCGCACACCGACAGCGGCAGGCCGCCCTGCGGATCCAGCGCGAGCGCGATCGCGTCGAGCGAGGCCGCCGCATGGGCCAGCAGCTGTGCGGCTGCCGGATCGGCGGGCTCGTTGTCGAACACGGCCGGCGCGAGCTGGGCGTACGCGAACTGGCCGGCATGGTCGCACCAGGCCTGCAAGGTGTCGCGATCGGCGCCGCAGTGGGCCCAGATGTGGCGCACCAGCGCCCCCGCGTTGATGCGACCGTCCGTCGCGCACTGCGCGAGCCGGACGGCGCGCAAGCCGAGCCAGGCGCCGCTGCCTTCGTCACTCACCGGGAAGCCCCAGCCGCCCACGGAGAAGCGCGAGCCGTCGGGTCGCAGCACCTCGCCGATGCTGCCGGTGCCTGCCGCGACGATCGCGCCCGGCTTGCCGCCGTGCGCGCCGAGCAGCATGGTGAACGAGTCGGTCTCCGCGATGAGGCGCGCGAAGCCCACGTTGCGCGCGACGAACTCGTCGCGCCACGGCCGGTTGCTCACACCCGACAGGCCCGCGCCGAGCGCGCAACGGTTCCATCCCGGCACCGGCAAGCCGGCGTCATCGAATGCATGGCGGATCGCGAGCTGCACCTGCGTCCACGCAGGCGCGATGCCCTGACCGAGCGCCGAAGGCCCGGCATGACCTTGGCCCAGCACCGCACCATCGCGTCGTGCCACCAGCGCACGCGTGGCCGTGCCGCCCCCATCCACTCCGACCAGAAACTCGACCATGGATCGCCTTTCGGCGCGTGTGTGTGTGTTGATGCGGGCTTGGCCCGCGAGATAAAACCAGTTTAGTACCAGTAATACCAATGTGTCAATTGGTATTACTGTCTTTTGATGTGATCGCGTGCCGCGTCAGGCGATCACTTGCGGATGTTGCCCACTGGCGAGGCCCGGGATCCGCTTGGCGGCGCCGGCATGCGGAACGCCTGTGGTCAATACCAGTTAGAGGCCAAATCTAACACAGCGGCATGTCACTTCCGTCTGGCGTACAGCGCCCACAGGCGCGCCAGGTCGGCGGTGCCGTCGTTGCCGGCCACGCTCTTGAGCGTGGCCTGCACCTTGCCGTTGTCGCCGGCCATGATCTGCGCGATCGCGTAGTGCAGCTTGGCGTCCTCGGCGCGCTTGAGGTTGCCCTTGGCCAGCCCCTGCTGCATCAGCTGCAGCCCCTTCTGCTTGTCGCCCTGGAACACCAGGTTCATCCCCGCGTTGACCAGCGCCGTGCCGTCCTTGGCCTCCTGCGCCTCGGCGATGCTCGTGGCCTGGTTCTTCTTGTCCTCGTCCAGCCGCTTGGCCACCAGCTCGCGCAGCCGCTTGTGCCGCTCGGCTTCCGCGCCCTGCCCCAGAACGTTGGTGGCAAAGCCCTTGTCCAGCACCTGCTTGGCCTCGGCCGGGAACCCCGCCTGCACCGCCAGCTGCGCCATCTCCATGTAGTCGCTGGCCTTGTGGACCCACGGCCCCTCGCTCGCGGCAGGCCGCGAGCGATCCCCCGAGCGGATGGGCGCGGCTTCGGGCGGCCGTGCGCTCGCGCCCAAGGTCTCCGTCGCCAGCGCCAGCCGGTACGTGTCCAGCGCCAGCCGGTCGCTGAAGTTGGGCTTGCGCTGCAGCCGCCCCAGCAGATCGACCCAGTAGTCCTTCTTCGGGTAGTACGTCACCAGCCGCTCCAGCGCCCACACGTAGCCGCTGGTGTCGTTGAGCTTGAGCGTGGCGTTGACCAGCAGCTTGAGCCGGTCCTCGCCCGGCGGGTTGCCCGCCTTCTCCGCGTGCTGGATCTCGGTGGTCAGCTCCTTGGCCGCCCCGGCGAAGTCGCCCGCCAGGTACTGGCTCTGGATCAGCAGCGTGCGGATCGCCGGACTGGTGCCGCCTTCCTTGAAGTAGCGCTGGCCCACTGCATCGCCTTGGCGTAGTTCTGCGCCCGGTAGTAGCCCCCCGCCAGGCTCTCGATCATGCGCAGCCGCTCGGCCGCGCTGACCTGCCCGCTGATGGCCTCGAACGACTTGGCCGCCGTCTCCACGTCGCCCGCGCCGCTGGCCGCGGCAATGCGCATGCGCTCGATCAGCGAGTTCTCCGCCGCCGTCTTGCCGCCCACCGCATCGGCCTCGCGCACCTTGGCCAGCGCCTCCTTGTACTTCTGCGCGCGGATCAGCTCCTGCGCGGCCTGCAGCGGCTTGCCGACCTCCGGGCGCACCGCGCCTTGCGCCTGCGCGCCCAGCGCCGCCGCGCTCAGCAGCGCCGCGCCCAGCACCTTCATCACCACAACGTGTCGCATCTGGTATGTGTCCGCTTCTACTTCACGAACTGCTCGTTGCCCACCATCCCGAGCTTGGTCACGCCCAGGCGCTGCGCGCTGGCCAGCACCGTGGCCACCGACTTGTACTCCACCAGCTTGTTCGGCCGGATGTGCACCTCCGGCTGATCCGCAACAGCGGCCGCCTGCGCCAGCTTGGCTTCCAGTGCCGCGCGGTCGGCCAGCGCTTCGCCGTTCCACAGCACCGTGCCGTCGAAGTCGATGTCGATGGTCACCACCACCGGCTCGGCCGTCGGCGGCGGCGGATTGCCCGCGGGCATGTTCAGGTTCACCGAGTGCAGCTGGATCGGGATCGTGATGATCAGCATGATCAGCAGCACCAGCATCACGTCGATCAGCGGCGTCGTGTTGATGTCCACCATCACGTCGGGCTCGCCCCCGCCGGTGTTCAGTGTCATGGCCATGGTTTTTCTCTCTCGTCGGTCTTGCTGGAGCCCCCTCGTGGAGGGGGCTGGGGGAGCGGTGCGTTCGGCGGTGCAACCGCCACCGAAGGGCTCAGCCCTTCGGCGGCGGTTCGGTGACGAAGCTGATCTTCTGGATCGCCGCGCGCTGGCAGGCGAACACCACCCGCCCGATGCTCTCGTAGCGCGTCTTCTCGTCGCCGCGGATGTGCACCTCCGGCTGCGGATTCATCGTCGCGATCTTCTTCAGCCGCTGGAACAACGCCTCGTTGTCCGCCACCAGCTGCGCGTTCCAGAACACATCGCCGTCCTTGTTCACCGAGATCTCGATGTTCTCCGGCTTGGTCTGCCGCGCAATGTTGCTTTCCTTGGGCAGGTTCAGCGCCACCGTCTGCGTCACCACCGGGATCGTGATCAGAAAGATGATCAGCAGCACCAGCATCACGTCCACCAGCGGCGTCGTGTTGATGGTCGAGACGACTTCGTCTTCGCCGCCGTCGGGGCTTCCGACGTTCATGGCCATGGCTTACTCCTCGCTCGAACCGGGCCTCAAGCCGGGCTCGTGCGCCGGGCCGCCCCAAGCCGGCCCGATCCCCCCGGGGGATCGGCTGGGATGCTTCCCAGCCGAGGGGCCGTCATGCCAGCGCCCATCAGCACGCCGTGCAGGTCGGCCGCGAAGCTGCGCACCGCTTCCATCGTCACCTTGTTGCGCCGCACCAGCCAGTTGTAGCCCAGCACCGCGGGCACCGCCACGGCCAGACCGATCGCCGTCATGATCAGCGCCTCGCCCACCGGGCCGGCCACCTTGTCGATCGACGCCTGCCCCGCGATGCCGATGGCCGTCAGCGCGTGATAGATGCCCCACACCGTGCCGAACAGCCCCACGAACGGCGCCGTCGAGCCCACCGTGGCCAGGAACGCCAGCCCGTCCTGCAGCCGCGACTGCACATCGTCCACGCTGCGCTGCACGCTCATCGTCACCCAGCTGTTGCGGTCGATGTGCTCGGTCAGCGCGCCTTCGTGGTGGTCGTTGGCCTGGATGCCGCTCTCGGCAATGAAGCGGAACGCGCTGCCTTCCTTGAGCGTCTTGGCCGCATCACCCAGGCTCGCATGCTTGAAAAAGCCCCGGCGCGCCGCCTTCGCCTCGCTGGCGATCTTCAGGCTCTCGTACAGCTTGGTGATCAGGATGTACCAGCTGCCCATCGACATGATCACCAGGATGATCAGCGTGCCCTTGGCCACGAAGTCGCCTTGCGCCCACAGCGCGCTCAGCCCGTACGGGTTGTCGATCGTCTCCTTGGTCGTCGATGCCGCCAGCGGCGCCGGCGCAGTGGCAGCCGCATCGGAGGCGGCCGGCCCCTGCGCGTGCACAGGCAGCGGCACGAACAGGGCCAGCAACGCGCACAGCGTGACGGCGAACAGGGCACGAAGAACAAGCGAATGGCGAAGCGACATGATGTTGAATCCGATCGGCAAGAGATGAATGAACGCAGCGGCAGGCAGGGCAGCGCTACTCGAGCTTGTAGCCAAAGGGCACCTGCACGAGGATCTCGCGGCCCTGGCCCTGGCACTTGTATTCGCCGACGATGCGCAGGCTGTTGCGCGCGAATACCGGGTGTGACGCGCTGACCACGCGGATGTCCTTGATGGCGCCCGTGGCCCCCAGCGTGAACTGGATGGTGGCGTCGCCCTTCTCCAGGCCTTGGCGAATGGCCTCCTTGGGGAAGCCTGCATCGCCCATCACGCTGGCGTAGTTGGAGCAGACCACCGCGGCCGACACCGGGGCGGGTGGGGCGGTCGGTGCGGGCGCCGGCGGCGTCACCGGTGCCATCGCGACCGGCGCGGGCGGCGGCGTCGGCGTGACGGCGGTGATGGTCGGCTGCACCGGCGGGGGCGCCTGCACCTGCACTTCCGGCGGCGGGATGAAGGGCGGCGGTGGCGCTTCGAGCCGCGGTGGCGGCGGCACGACGACCTCGGGAGGCGGCGGCGGTTTCTTCACCTCCTCGATCACCTTGGTATCGATCGGCGCGCGCACCACGTCGACGACCTTCTTCGCCAGGCCCGAGACCAGCGCATAGACCACGGCCACGTGCAACACCACGACGAACGAGAAGCCGACGGCGTGGCGCCGCGGATCCGCTTGCTGCTGGGAAAAGTTCATGTCCAAGGACTCCCGCTGGGGAGCAGACAGCCGGTCTGCCTGATTCCCCATTGATGCTACCAGTTTAGTACCAGTAATACCACTGCGTCAATTGGTATGGCTCATCTCACCCAGGCCGGGCCATACCAGTGCGAGAGAAAGCCTTACCAGACGATGGGCGGCGTATCCGGTCTGAGCTCGCGCAGCAGCGCGTTCGCCTGGCTGAAGTGACCGCAGCCGATGAAGGGCTGCGGCGGCCGCCGCGCGGACAGCGGCGATGGGTGGTTGGCCGTCAGCACCCGGTGCGGCGGCCGCTCGACCAGCGCGCGCTTGCGCTGGGCGGCGGCGCCCCACAGCAGGAAGACGACAGGCCGCGGCTGGGCCGCGACATGGGCCAGCAGCGCATCGGTCAGCGCCTCCCAGCCGCGTCCCGCGTGGCTTTGCGGCAGTCCGTCCTCGACCGTGAGCGCGGTGTTCAGCAGCAGCACGCCCTGGCGCGCCCATGCGCTCAGGTCGCCTCGGCACTGCGACGGCAAGCCGGTATCGGCCTGCACTTCCTGCAGCATGTTGCGCAGGCTCGGCGGCAGCTTCTGGCCCTCGGACACCGAGAAGGCAAGTCCCTGCGCCTGGCCCGGACCGTGGTAGGGATCCTGTCCGAGGATGACGACCCGCACCTGCGAGGGCGGCGTGAGCTCCAGCGCGCGAAACACGTTGGCCGGATAGACCACCGCGCCCTCGGCGACGCGACGGTCCACGTAGCGCGCCAGCTCCCCGCCCGCCGGGCTCGCGAGGAAGGCATCGGTGACCTGCTTCCACTGCGGCGCGACGCGCTCGAAGACCCGCGACAGCGGCTCGCGCAGGCCGTTGTCGGGCGGCACGCTCACGTGAACAGTTCGGCGAGCGCGACGCCCGGCTCGGGGGCGCGCATGAACGCTTCGCCGACGAGAAACGCATGCACGTCGGCATCGCGCATGCGCTGCACGTCGGCCCGCGTAAGGATGCCGCTCTCGGTGATCAGCATGCGGTCCGACGGCACCCGCGCGCGCAGGTCCAGGGTGGTGTCCAGCGTCACCTCGAAGGTGCGCAGATTGCGGTTGTTGACGCCGACGAGCGGCGTGGACAGCTTCAGCGCGCGGTCGAGCTCGGCACCGTCGTGCACCTCGACCAGCACCGCCATGCCCAGCGCGCGCGCCTGCGCTTCCAGGTCGGCCATCTGCGCGTCGGGCAGGCAGGCGACGATCAGCAGGATGCAGTCGGCGCCCATCGCGCGCGCCTCGTAAACCTGGTACGGATCGACGATGAAGTCCTTGCGCAGCACCGGCAGCGCGCAGGCGGCACGGGCCTGCTCCAGGTAGGCGCCGGCCCCCTGGAAGAACTGCGCGTCGGTCAGCACGCTCAGGCACGCGGCGCCGTGCTCGGCATAGCTGGCGGCGATCTCCGCCGGAACGAAACGCTCGCGCAGGACGCCCTTGCTCGGGCTGGCCTTCTTGACCTCGGCAATGACCGCGGATCGGCCGGCGGCGATGCGCTGCCTCAGCGCGGCCGCGAAGTCGCGCTGGCCGCCCAGCGATTCGGCGTCGCGGCGCAGCGATGCCGGGTCGCGCCGGGCCTTCGCCGCGGCGATCTCCTCGCGCTTGACCGCGATGATCCGGTCCAGGATGTTGCTCATGACGCCTGCAGCTCCTTGGTCCGGGCGACGAACTGGTGCATCTTGGCGAGCGCCTTGCCCGAGGCGATGACGTCGCGCGCGAGCGCCACGCCGTCGCCCATCGTCTTCGCGACGTTCGCCGCATACAGCGCCACGCCGGCGTTCAGCGCAACGATGTCGCGCGCCGGTCCCGGCTCGTTGTCGAGCACCGCGCGCAGCAGGGCCATCGACTGCTCGGGCGACTCGACCTTCAGCGTTCGGTTGCTGGCCATCGTGAGGCCGAAGTCTTCGGGATGGATCTCGTACTCGTGGATGCCGCCATCACGGTATTCGCCGACCATGGTCGCCGCGCCCAGCGAGACCTCGTCCATGCCGTCGCGGCCGTACACCACCAGCGCATGCTCGGCGCCCAGGCGCTGCAGCGCGCGCACCTGGATGCCGACCAGGTCCGGATGGAACACGCCCATCAGGATGTTGGGCGCATCGGCCGGGTTGGTCAGCGGACCGAGGATGTTGAAGATGGTGCGCACCCCCAGCTCCTTGCGCACCGGCGCGACGTTCTTCATGGCCGGATGGTGGTTGGGCGCGAACATGAAGCCGATGCCGGTGTCCGCGATGCACTGCGCGATCGCCTGCGGCGGCAGCGTGAGGGCCACGCCCATCGCCTCGAGCACGTCGGCGCTGCCCGACTTGCTCGAGACGCCGCGGTTGCCGTGCTTGCTGACGCGCGCCCCGGCGGCGGCAGCGACGAACATGCTGCAGGTGGAGATGTTGAAGGTGTGCGAGCTGTCGCCGCCGGTGCCGACGATGTCGACCAGGTGCGTCCGGTCCGCGACCTGCACCTTGGTGGAGAACTCGCGCATGACCTGCGCCGCGGCCGTGATCTCGCCGATGGTTTCCTTCTTCACGCGCAGGCCGACGAGCAGCGCGGCAGTCATCACCGGGGACATCTCGCCGCTCATGATGCGGCGCATGAGCGCCAGCATCTCGTCGTGGAAGATCTCGCGGTGCTCGATGGTGCGCGTCAGCGCTTCGTTGTTCGAGATGGCCATGGGCCGTCCTCCTCAGGCGTGGAAGTGTTCGCGCACCGCCGCGATCGCGCGGTCGATGCCGGCGGCGTCGACATCGAGATGCGTGACGAAACGCAGCTGGTAGATGCCGGTGGTCAGCACGCCGCGTGTCTTGAGATGCTCGACCAGTCCGGCCGCGCGCTCGCCGCGCGCCTCGACGAACACCATGTTGGTCTGTGGCGGCTCCACCGTCAGCTGCGGGATGCCTTGCAGCCCGTCGGCCAGCCGCTGCGCCAGCACGTGGTCGTCCTTCAGCCGGTCGATGTGGTGGTCCAGTGCGTACAGCGCGGCA
Source organism: Piscinibacter sp. XHJ-5 (assembly GCF_029855045.1). Taxonomy (GTDB): domain Bacteria; phylum Pseudomonadota; class Gammaproteobacteria; order Burkholderiales; family Burkholderiaceae_C; genus Albitalea. Next base: position 418,812 of record NZ_CP123228.1, on the reverse strand, counting down.
CCGGCGAGCACGCCGGCCTGCCGCAGGGCGCCGCCCAGCATCTTGCGCCAGCGGTGCGCACGCTGGATGAGCTCGCGCGGACCGACCAGCGCCGAGCCCACCGGCGCACCGAGGCCCTTGGAGAAGCACACCGACACCGTGTCGAACTGCCCGGCGATCTCGCGCGCCGGCACGCCGAGCCTGGCGGCCGCGTTGAACAGGCGTGCGCCGTCGAGGTGCGTCGCGAGCCCTCGCTTGCGGGCCAGCGCCGTCGCCTGCTCCGTGTAGGCCATCGGCAGCGCCTTGCCGCCGATCGTGTTCTCCAGCGCCAGCAGCCGGGTGCGCGCGAAGTGCGCGTCGTCGGGCTTGATCGCCGCCTCGATGTCGGCCAGCGCCAGCGTGCCATCGGGCTGGTGCGCGATCGGCTGCGGCTGCACGCTGCCCAGCACCGCGGCGCCGCCGGCTTCGTAGCGGTAGGTGTGCGAGGCCTGGCCGCAGATCACCTCCTCGCCGCGCTGGCAGTGGCTCATCGTTGCCACGAGGTTGCCCTGCGTGCCGCTGGTGACGAACAGCGCCGCCTCCTTGCCGAGCATCGCCGCGATGCGCTCCTGCAGCGCATTCACGGTCGGGTCGTCGCCGAACACATCGTCGCCGAGCTCTGCGCGCATCATCGCTTCGCGCATGCCGGGAGTAGGCCGGGTCACGGTGTCGCTTCGCAGGTCGACGATCTTCATGGTGCCAACTCCAGGAAGTTCTTCAGCATCGCGTGGCCGTGCTCGCTGAGGATGGACTCGGGATGGAACTGCACGCCCTCGAGCGGCGCCTTGGTGCCGGCGAGCTCGCGGTGGCGCACGCCCATGATCTCGCCGTCTTCCGACGTGGACGTGACTTCCAGCACCGCCGGCATGGTCTCGCGCTCGATCGCGAGGGAGTGGTAGCGGATCACGCTGAACTGGCGCGGCAGCGAGGTGTACACGCCGCGCTGGTCGGTGGTGATGACGCTGGCCTTGCCGTGCATCTGCTTCTGCGCGCGGATCACCTTGCCGCCCAGCGCAGCGCCGATCGCCTGGTGGCCCAGGCACACGCCGAGGATGGGCAGCTTGCCGGTGAAGGTCTGGATGGCATCGATGCAGATGCCTGCCTCGGCCGGCGAGCACGGCCCGGGCGACAGCACGAGGCGATCGGGCTGCAGCCCGGCGATGCCTTCCAGCGTGATCTCGTCGTTGCGGAACACGCGCACGTCTTCACCGAGCTCGCCGAAGTACTGCACGAGGTTGAAGGTGAAGCTGTCGTAGTTGTCGATCATCAGGAGCATTTCAGAAGCCCTCCTCGACCAGCTCGGCCGCGCGCAACAGCGCACGGGCCTTGGCCTCGGTCTCTTTCCATTCCAGCTCGGGCACCGAGTCGGCGACGATGCCGGCGGCGGCCTGCACGTACAGGGTCTGGTCCTTCACGATTCCGGTGCGGATGGCGATGGCCACGTCCATGTCGCCTGCGAAGCTGAGGTAGCCGCAGGCGCCGCCGTAGATGCCGCGCTTGACCGGCTCGAGCTCATCGATGATCTCCATCGCGCGGATCTTCGGCGCGCCGGTGAGCGTGCCGGCGGGGAAGGTCGCCTTCAGCACGTCGAGGCTGGTCATGCCGTCCTTCAGCAGGCCTTCGACGTTGCTGACGATGTGCATCACGTGCGAGTAGCGCTCCACGACGAAAGCCTCGGTCACCTGCACGCTGCCGGTCTTGGCGATGCGGCCGATGTCGTTGCGCGCCAGGTCGATCAGCATCAGGTGCTCGGCGCGCTCCTTCGGATCGCCCGACAGCTCCGTCTCCAACGCCTTGTCCTGCTCGGGCGTCGCGCCGCGCGGGCGCGTGCCGGCCAGTGGGCGGATCGTCACCTTGTCGCCTTCGGGTGTGTGTTCCTGGCGTACCAGGATCTCCGGGGAGGCGCCGACGATCTGGAAGTCGCCCATGTCGTAGAAGTACATGTAGGGCGACGGGTTCAGCGAGCGCAGCGCGCGGTACAGCGACAGGGGCGACTCGGTGTAGCGCTTGCGCAGGCGCTGGCCGATCTGCACCTGCATCATGTCGCCGGCGGCGATGTACTCCTTGCTCTTGAGCACCGCGGCGATGTAGTCGTCCTTCGAGAACTCGCGCTCCACGCCGTGCGCCGCGACGCGCTTGACCGCCGGCGCGGTGACGCTGTAGCGCAGCTTGTCGGCCAGCTCCGCCAGACGCCGCTTGCCCTTGTGGAAAGCCTCGGGCTGACCCGGGTCGGCGTAGACGATGAGGTACAGCCGCCCCGACAGGTTGTCGATGACGGCCAGCTCCTCGCATTGCAGCAGCAGCACGTCGGGCGTGTCGATGCCGCCGGTCTTCCGCGTCTTCGCGAGCTTGGGCTCGATGTAGCGCACGGCGTCGTAGCCGAAATAGCCGGCCAGGCCGCCACAGAAGCGCGGCAGGCCGGGCCGCAGCGCGACCCGGAATCGCTGCTGGTACTCCGCGATGAAGTCGAGCGGATTGCCGTCGTGCGTCTCGATCACCTCGCTGTCGGTGACGACCTCGGTGCGAAAGCCCGTGGCGCGCAGCAGCGTGCGCGCCGGCAGTCCGATGAACGAGTAGCGGCCGAAGCGCTCGCCGCCGACGACCGATTCCAGCAGGAAACTGTGCTTGCCGCCGCCCGAGGCGTAGGCGAGCTTCAGGTACAGCGACAGCGGGGTTTCGAGGTCGGCAAAGGCTTCCGCGATCAGCGGGATGCGGTTGAAGCCTTGTCCGGCGAGGCTCTTGAATTCAAGTTCGGTGATCACATCGAGGGCCCTCCACAGCCCGGCCGCGGCGCGCGGGGCGCCGGCATGGTGATGCAGTGTCGGAAAGTTCGGCGACCCGAAGGTCACCGGTGGAGCCGTGGGGCCTGGCCATCGAAGCGAAGGCGTTGCGGCCGCGGCGAGAACAAACCTGGCGTGTCAGGCGGCGAATGCCGCCGTGCGCATGGGATCAGGCCCGCCAGGGCCATGCTCCCCGGTCGTGCGACCCTCGGGTTTGCTTGCGCGGTGTGAACATCCGAAAAGTGTAGCAGCCGCGACGTCCCGGCTGCGCAGGCTTTGTGACATTGTGACTGGACACGTACGACCGTGCGAAGTGACACTCTCGTCCTTCCAAAGAGGGCCTCCGGCCCCATGACCATCCAGGAGTCGTGTCGTGATCCGTCGCCTTGCCTTGCTGGCCGCTGCCAGCCTCGTCCTCGCCTTGCCCGTCGCCAGCCATGCCGAGACCACCGAGGTGGGCGGCATCAAGTTCGAACAGACCACGCAGCTCGGCGGGACCAAGCTGCAGCTCAACGGCGCCGGCGTGCGCTACAAGGCGGTGTTCAAGGTCTATGCCGCCGGCCTGTACCTGCCCCAGAAGGCCGCCACCACCGAGGCCGTTCTCGCCGCCACCGGCCCTCGCCGCATGCACATCGTGATGCTGCGCGAGATCGACGCGAACGAGCTCGGCAAGCTGTTCACCCGCGGCATGGAGCAGAACGCCTCGCGCGAGGAGTTCTCCAAGGTCATCCCGGGCGTGATCAAGCTGGGCGAGATCTTCGCCGCGCGCAAGAAGCTCGCCTCGGGCGATTACTTCTCGATCGACTACGTGCCGGGCACCGGCTCGACGATCGTGGTGAACGGCAAGCCTGCCGCCGAGCCGATCAAGGAGCCGGAATTCTTCAGTGCGCTGATGAAGATCTGGCTCGGCAAGGCGCCGGCCGACGCGCAGCTGAAGGATGCGCTGCTCGGCGTCGCGAAGGCCGCGCCGGCGAAGGATCCGTTCAACTGACGCTGCGCGCCCGTCCTTCACTTGAACCCGAGCGCGTGCGGCAGCCACGTGCTCAAGGCCGGCACGAAGGTGATCACCAGCAGGATCAGCCCGTGCGCCCACAGGAAGGGCCTGAGCTCGCGCACCAGCGCGGTTAGCGGCACGCGCGACACGTTCGAGGTGACGAACAGCAGCCCGCCCACCGGCGGCGTGATCATGCCCAGCGTCAGGTTGAAGATCACCACCATCGCGAAGTGGATCGGTTCCACGCCGATCTTGGCCGCCACCGGCGCGAGGATGGGCACCAGCACCATCACGCCGGGCAGCGGCTCGATGAAGATGCCGAACAGCAGCAGGAACACGTTGACGGCCAGCAGGAAGCCGATCGCCGAGAAGTGCTGCGCCGCCATCCACTCGGCCAGCTTCTGAGGCATGCCCTCGATCGTCAGCACCCAGGCGAACGCGGCCGACATGCCGATGATGATCAGCACCGAGGCGGTGAGCAGCGCCGAGCGCGCCAGGATGTCGGGGAGCGCCTTCCATTCCAGCGTGCGGTAGATGTACTTGCCGCACACGAGCGCGTAGAACACCGCCACCACCGAGGCCTCGGTCGGCGTGAACCAGCCGGCGCGCATGCCGCCGAGGATGAGCACCGGCAGCAGCAGGGCGGGAAACGCCTTGACGCTGGTGACGGCGATCTCGCGCCAGCCCGGCTGCTCCTCGTCGCCGCGGTAGTTGCGCTGCGTCGAGATGCGCCAGTTGACGAAGCTCATGCCCAGCGCGATCAGCAGCCCCGGCAGCAGGCCGGCGACGAACAGCGCGCCCACCGAGACGCTCTCGTCCTGCAGCGCGTAGATGATCATGATGATCGACGGCGGAATGATGGGCCCGACGATGGCGGTGGCGGCCGTCAGCGCCGCCGCATACGCGCGGTCGTAGCCGGCCTTGTCCATCATGCGGATCATCATCGAGCCGGGACCGGCGGCGTCGGCCAGCGCCGAGCCCGAGATGCCCGAGAAGAACGTCAGCCCCACCACGTTGGTGTAGCCCAGCCCGCCGCGCTTGTGGCCGACGAACTGCGACGCGAAGCGCAGCAGCACCTCGGTCAGCGAACCGCCGCTCATCAATTCGGCGGCGAGGATGAAGAAGGGCACCGCCATCAGCGGAAAGCTGTCGATGCCGGTGAAGGTTTCCTTCAGCAGCACGAACAGCGGAAAGTCGGCGCCCAGGACGAGCGCGGTCAATGTGGACAGCCCCAGCGCGAAGGCGACCGGCACGCCGATCGCGAGGTAGACGCAGGCGCTCAGCAGCAGGATGAGGCTCGCGCTCATAGCGACGCGCTCGCGTTGGCATCGAAGTGCGCATCGCTCGCGAACACCCGCGCGCGCAGGTAGTCGCGCACGATCAGCAGCCAGTGCACCACCAGCAGCACGCCCCCCACCGGCATCGCCGCGTACACGTAGGCGAAGGAGATCTGCGTCGCCGCGGTCGTCTGGTATTGCGCGCGCAGCATGTACAGCCAGCCGTACCAGATCATGAAGCCGAAGAACCCGAGCAGCAGCAGCGCGATCACGCCGCGCAGCGCGACCGCGGCCGCGTGCGGCAGGCCGTCCTGTAGGTTCTCCACGGCGATGTGGCCGCCGTAGCGCAGCACCGGGCCCGCGCCGAGGAAGGTGAGCCAGATCATCAGGTGGCGCGCGACCTCCTCCGCCCATTCGATGGACTGGTCGGTGAGGTAGCGCAGCGCCACGTTGGCGAAGATGATGGCCGCCATCGCCGCCAGCATCACGATCAGCGCCCAGCGGTTGACCGCCAGGAATCGCCGCTCGAACGGGAATCCCTCGATGGACCTCGACCCATCCGCCTCGGGGATGCGGGCCGGCTTCGGAGCGGCCCGGCGCTCGGCCCGCGGCGATTTCACTTGACCGCCTGGATGGCCGCGATCCTGTCGGCGCCGAACTCCTTCGCGAAGTTCGCGTAGGCCGGCTGCACCGCTTTGCGGAAGCTCTCGCCGTCGACGCGCTCGACCACCTGCATGCCCTCCTTCTTGAGCTGCGCGATGCCGCTGGCCTCGTCGTCGTTGACCTTCTTGCGCTGCGCGGCAGCGCCCTTCTGCGCGGCCGCGACGAACAGCTTGCGGTCGGGCTCGGACAGCTTGTCCCACACCTTGGGCGACAGCAGGATCACCGCCGGCGAGTACACATGGCCGGTGAGCGACAGGTGCTTCTGCACCTGCGAGAACTTGGACGAGAGGATCACCGGGATCGGGTTCTCCTGGCCGTCCACGGTGCCCTGCTGCAGGGCGCCGAACAATTCGGGGAAGGCCATCGGCGTTGGCAGCAGGCCGAAGGTGCGGTAGCCGTCCATGTGCACCTTGTTCTCCATGGTGCGCACCTTCAGGCCGGCGGCGTCGCTCGCCTGCACGATGGGCCGCTTGTTGTTGGTCATGTGGCGAAAGCCGTTCTCCGTCCAGGCCAGGCCGATCAGGCCCTTGCCCTGCATCTTCTTCAGCAGATCCTGGCCGATCGGCCCGTCCATCACCTTGCGCGCATGGTCGTAGTCGCGAAAGAGGAACGGGATGTCCACGACCTTGACTTCCGGCACGAAGTTGCCGAGCGGTCCGGTCGAGGTGTTGGTGAGGTCCTGCGTGCCGAGCTGCACCGCCTCGATCTGCTCGCGCTCGCCGCCGAGCGCCGACGCGGGGAACTGCTGGCATTTGTAGCGACCCTGCGTGCTCTTCTCGAGCTCGTCGCAGAACGCCGTCGTGCCGACGCCGTAGTGCGATTCCTTGCTCGTCGCGTAGCCGATCTTCAGCACCGTTTGTGCCGAGGCGCCGGCAGCGGCGAGCAGCGCAGTCGCGGCGAGCGTGGAGGTCCACATCGTCTTCGTCATCACTTGTCTCCTGGCTGGGTGATCTCTTGCAGCTTCATGTGTCATTCGCTTGCGAGGCGCGATACGGAGCGAACCAGCCCAGCCCCGCCGACGTGCCCGCGCGCGGCCGGTATTCGCAGCCGACATGGCCCTGCCAGCCCAGCTCATCGAGCACCCCGAACAGGTAGGCGCCGTTCAGCTCCCCGGCATCGGGCTCGTGCCGCTGCGGCACGCCGGCGATCTGCAGGTGGCCGACCCGGCCCGTGGGCAGGTAGCGGCGCAGCTTCATCGCGACGTCGCCTTCGACGATCTGGCAGTGGTACAGGTCCATCTGCACCTTGAGGTTGCCCGCGCCCACCTCGGCGATGATCTCGTGCGCATGGTCCTGGCGATTGAGGAAGTAGCGCGGGATGTCGCGGGTGTTGATCGGCTCGATCAGCACGTCGACGCCGGCGCTGCGCGCCTGCTGCGCGGCCCACTCCAGGTTGGCCAGGTAGGTTGCGCGCAGCGCGGCGGCCTCGACATGGGGCGGGACGAGGCCTGCCATCACGTGGATGCGCGGGCAGCGCAGCGCCTGCGCGTACGGCAGCGCCTGCTCGACGAAGGCGCGGCGAAACGTCTCCTCGCGCCCGGGCAGGCAGGCCAGACCGCGCTCGCCGGCGTCGAAGTCGCCAGGCGGTGCGTTGAACAGCACCTGCGCGAGTCCCTGGTCGGCCAGGCGCCGGGCCAGTTCGGCCCGCTCGAACGCATACGGGAACAGGTACTCGACGGCACGGAATCCGTCACGCGCCGCGGCCGCGAAGCGGTCGAGGAAGTCGTGCTCCGTGTACATCATCGAGAGGTTGGCGGCGAAGCGGGGCATGGGTCGTCTCTCGGGGTTTCACCAGCGCGCGCCGAAATGGCGGCGCAGCTCGTCGATCTGCGATTCGGCCAGGGGCGCCGGCTTGGGGTGGGTCATCAGCCACAGCCGCGCGGTCTCCTCCAGCTCTTCCAGCGTCGCCATCGCGGCCGCCGGCGTTTCATGCCAGACGGTGGGCCCGAGCCGCTCGAGCATCACCGCGCGGATGGGGACGCGTCGCATGGCCTCGGCCACCAGGTCCGCCACCGCCGGCGCGCCGGGCCGGTGGTACGGAATGAGCGGCACGTGGCCCACCTTCATCACGTAGTACGGCGTGATCGGCGGAACGATGTCGGCCGCGCTCCAGACGCCGGCGAGCGTCAGTGCGACCAGGTGGGTGCTGTGCGTGTGGATGACGCACTGCGCGCCGGCGTCGCTGTCGTAGATGCGGCGGTGCAGCGCGAGCGCCTTGCTCGCGCGCGGGCCGGCGAGCGCCTGTCCATCGGCGCCGACGTGCGCCAGCGCATCGGGCTCGAGAAAACCGAGGCAGGCGTCGGTGGGCGTGATGAGGAAGCCGCCGCCGGACAGGCGCCCGCTGATGTTGCCGGCCGTCGCGTGCACCAGCCCGCGCTCGAACAGCGAGCGGCCGACCCGGCAGATCTCGCGGCGCAGCGCAGGCTCGTCCATCAGGCCACCTGCGCCAGCGCGCGCGAGAAGAAATCCGCCGCGCCGAAATTGCCCGACTTCAGCGCGAGCAGCAGCGGCCGTCCCTCGGCCTGCGTCCATGGCACGCCGGGCGCGATGGTGGCGCCGATGCGCAGCACGCGCACGCCCAGGGCCTGGACGACGGCGCCGGAGGTTTCGCCGCCGGCCACGACGAGGCGACGCACGCCGGCGTGCACCAGCGACGCGGCCACCTCCGCGAGGCACTCCTCGACCAGCGCTCCGGCGCGCTCGGCGCCCAGCGCCGCCTGCACGGCCTTCACGTCCTCCGGTGAAGCCGTCGCATAGACCAGCGCCGCCTCGTGGGGCAGGCGCGCGGCGGCGAAATCCAGTGCCTGCGCCGCCACCGGCTCGCCTGCGGCCAGCGCGCGCGCGTCGATGCGAAACGCCGGCCGGCCCGCCTCGAGCCAGTGCCGCACCTGCGCATTGGTGGCCGTCGAACACGAGCCGGAGACCACGGCGGCGTGGCCGCCGACCGCCGGCAGCGATGCGGCCGCGGCGTCGGGGCGCAGCCAGCCGCGCGCCGCGTACACACTCGGCAGGCCGAGGGCGACGCCCGAGCCCGCGGTGATCAGCGGCAATCCGGCGCAGGCCTCGGCCAGCACGCGCAGATCGGCATCGGCGATCGCGTCGGCCACCGCCAGTCGAACGCCGTCAGCGCGCAGCTCGTCGAAGCGTCCCCGCACGGCTTCGGCGCCCGCGGCGACGATGTCGTGCCGAACCAGCCCCACCGCAGCACGCGACTGCGCCTGCAGCACGCGCACGAGGTTGGCGTCGGTCATCGGGGTCAGCGGGTGGTCGCGCATGCCCGAGTCGGACAGCAGCTGGTCGCCGACGAACAGGTGGCCGCGAAACACCGTGCGGCCGTTTTCGGGAAAGGCCGGACAGGCGATCGCGAAATCGGCATCGAGCGCCTCCAACAGCGCCTCGGCGACCGGGCCGATGTTGCCGGCCGGGGTCGAGTCGAAGGTCGAGCAGTACTTGAAATAGAACTGCCGCGCCCCGGCGCGCTGCAGCCAGCGCAACGCGGCCAGCGACTCGGTCACCGCCTGCGCCGCCGGCACGGTGCGCGACTTCAGCGCGATCACCAACGCGTCGGCCGAAGGCGCGGCGTCGTCATGCGGCACGCCGATGAGCTGCACCGTTCGCATGCCCGCGCGCACCAGCATGCTGGCCACGTCGGTCGCGCCGGTGAAGTCGTCGGCAATGACGCCCAGGATCATGTCGCCACCCCGGGCAGCTCGATGCCCGCCAGCGCCGCGTAGAACTTGATCACGGCCGCGTCGTCCTCCGCGCCGTGGCCGGCGGCCGCCGTCGCGAGATAGAGCTGGTGCGCGGCGGCCGCAAGCGGCAGCGGGAACTGCAGCTTGCGCGCGGCGTCGAGCACGATGCCGAGGTCCTTGACGAAGATGTTCACCGTCGACAGCGGCGTGTAGTCCCCGTCGAGGATGTGCGGCACGCGGTTCTGGAACATCCAGCTCGAGCCCGCCGAGTTGCAGATCACCTCGTAGAGCTGGCGCGCGTCGGCGCCCGCGCGCAGGCCCAGGGCCATCGCCTCGCAGGCCGCCGCGATGTGCACGCCGGCCAGGTGCTGGTTGACCATCTTCACCGTCGAGCCGATGCCGGCGCGGTCGCCGAGCCGGTAGACCTTGCCGGCGATGGCGTCGAGAACCTCACCGGCAGCCTCGAAGGCCTCGGGCCGCCCGGACGCCATCACCGTCATCTCCCCTTGCGCGGCCTTCTTCGCACCCCCGGACACCGGGCCGTCGATCAGCCACAGGCCCCGCTCGGCCAGGCGCGACTCCCACTGCGGCGGCAGGGCGGGGTCGACCGTGGCCGACGCGACGATCACCGAGCCGGAACGCATGCTCTCGGCCAGGCCGCCCGCGCCGAACAGCACCGCCTCGGTCTGCGCGGCGTTGATCACGAGCACCACCACCACGTCGCAATGCGCGCCCAGCTCGGCCGTCGAAACCGCGGCGCGCCCGCCTTCCGATTCGAAGCCGCGGCGGGCCTCCTCGCGGGTGTCCAGCCCCCAGGTGTCCACGCCGCGGCGCAGCGCGGACACCGCCGCGCCCATGCCCATGGATCCGAGGCCGACGACACCCAGGGTGGCCTTGCGTGCTGCAGTCATCGTGTCTTTCCTCGCTTGCGCTCGGGCCCGCGGACGACGCCGGCCGCCTCCAGCCGGCGTGCGGCCAGCTCCATGTGGCGCGTGGCGAGGCGGCGCGCGGCTGCCGCGTCGCGCGCCGCAATCGCATCGATCAGCGCCCCGTGCTCCTCGCGCACCGCATCGGCAAAGCCCCGAAAGCGGGCCTCGTTGCCGCGGGTCACGCGCATCGCCTCGCGCAGGTATTGCTCCAGGAAGCCGAGCAGCCGCGTGAATTGCGGATTGCCGGAGGCTTCGGCAATCGCGCGGTGGAACGCCAGGTCCTCGTCCACGCCGTCGCCGCCCGCCGCCACCGCGGTCTCGATGGCTCGCAAGGCGCGCCGGATGCCGGCGATCTGCGACCGCGTGGCGCGCTGCGCGGCCAGCGCGGCGATCTCGCCTTCGAGCGCGCGCCGCACCTCGACGATCTGCACCACGGCGGCCAACGAATCGAGCACGCGCGGATCGAAAGCCAGCGGCTGGTTGGCGGCCGGCTGCGCGACGTAGACACCCGAGCCCTGCCGCGACACCAGCAGGCCGCGCGAGCGCAGCTGGTGCACCGCTTCGCGCACCACCGTGCGCGACACGCCGTGCGATTCGGCGAGCTGCTGCTCGGTGGGCAGGCGGTCGCCGGGCGACAGCTGGCCGGCCTCGACCTGCGCCAGCAGGCGCGCCGCCAGCCGGTCGGAGAGGCGATCGGCGGCCAGCCGGGGGGCCGCAGAGGCGCTCGCCGGAAGTTGCCATGTCATCGGGTCATCATACAAATTTGGCGCAAGCGAAACCCATCGGGGTTTCCCCCGGGATATGCTTTCCCTTCGGGGGGCCGGCTCCGGACTCCGCCGGCCCACCCCCCGACCTGCCAAGACAACGCCTTGCACCTGCGCATGAATCCCGCCTTCCGCATCGCCCTGGAGGCCGCCGACCAGCCCGATGTGATCGCGCTGATCGACGAGCTGGACGCCTATCAGAAGCCGCTCTATCCGGCGGAGAGCCACCACGGCATCGACATCGGGGCGCTGAGCCGCCCCAACGTGCTGTTCGCGGTGGCGCGCGATGCGCAGGGCGCAGCGGTGGGCTGCGGCGCAATCGTGCTGGAGGCCGGCTACGGCGAGGTCAAGCGCATGTTCGTGCGGCCCTCGCTGCGCGGCGCCGGCCTGGCGAAGGCCTTGCTCGGCGCGCTGGAGGCCGAAGCCGCCAGGCGCGGGTGCACACGCCTGATGCTCGAGACCGGCATCCGCCAGCCCGAGGCGCTGGCACTGTACGAGCGCCTGGGCTTCACGCGGCGCGGCCCGTTCGGCGACTACGCGGAAGATCCGCTGAGCGTGTTCATGGAAAAAAAAAGACAGGTTGGCGGTGAGTGACTCACCCCAACCTGCCAACGCTCACACCGAAGAGACTTACGGCCGGGGCGTGGCCCCGGACGCAAATCCCTAGACCAGGAAGGGTGCAGGCGACGCCACCGCCTGGATGACGACCTCGCCGTCGATCAGGACGTCGAGACCGTTGCCGCCGATCAGCACGTCGTCGCCCGCGCCGCCTTCGAGCACGTCGTCGCCGTCGTTGCCCAGGGCCACGTCGTCTCCGTCGCCGCCCAGCAGCGTGTCGGCGCCCCCGCTGCCGAGCAGCACGTCGGCTCCCGCGCCGCCGTCGAAGGTCAGGGCGGGACCGCCGGCCAGCAGCGCGCTCGCGTCGATGACGTCGTCGCCGCCCAGGCCGAGGATGCGCAACTGGTCGCCCAGCTCGAAGTGCTCGATGACCACGCGCGCCGCCAGGCCGTCCACCACCAGCGCGCCGTTCTGCAGCGACAGGCCGATCGCGTCGTCGCCGTTGGTGGCGACCAGGGTGACGACATCGTTCGCGGCGTCGCCGGCGCCGTTCGCCGCCCCGAGGTCGATGTTCACCGTCTCGACATCGGTGCCGCTCAGGTCGTTGACGACGATGTTGTCGGCGCCGCCCAGCGCGTTGAAGTCGATGGTCTCGACGTCGTCGAGGTCCATGGTCACCGCGGCCACGTCGCGGAAGAAGCGCACGCGTCCTCCGTTGGCCGCGATGTCGATGTTCTCGGCCACGTTGGCGCCGTTGAACAGCATGGTGTCGCTGCCCGCCTGGCCTTCCAGGATGTCGTTGTCGTCGCCGGGGTTCCAGACGAAGGTGTCGTCGCCGGCGCCCATCAGCGCCAGGTCGTTGCCGTCGCCGCCGTTGAACAGGTCGCCCCCTGCGCTGCCGATCATCCGGTCCAGGCCGAGGCCGCCGTTGATCGTCAGCTGGATGCTGTCGGCGGCGAGGGCGCTGGCGTCGATGACGTCGTTGCCGCCGAGGCCGTTGAGCGTGAGCCGGTCGCCCGCCTCCTGGAAGAACAGGTTCACCTTGGCCTGCAGTCCGGAGACCGAGACGCCGCCCGCACCGCTCGCGACGCTGAAAGCGTCATCGCCTTGCGTGGCATTCGTGGTGACGGCGTCCGCCGCCGCGTCGCCGCCGCCGTTGGGCCCGCGCAGGTCGATGTCGACCTGGGTCACGTCGGTCCCGGTCAGGTCGCCGACCACGATGTTGTCGGCGCCGCCCAGCGCATTGAACGCGATGCGCTCGACATCGTTCAGGTCCATGACCACGTTGGCCACGTCGCGGGTGAGCAGTGCGCGCCCGCCGTTGGCGACGATGTTGATGTTCTCGGCGATGTTCGCGCCGTTGAACAGCAGGGTGTCGGTGCCGTCCTGGCCCTCGACCGTGTCATTGCCGTCGCCCGGGTTCCACTGGAACAGGTCGTTGCCGGCGCCCATCAGCGCCACGTCGTTGCCGTTGTCGCCGAAGACGAAGTCGTCGCCGTCGCCGCCGAGCACCACGTCGGCGCCCTGGCTGCCGAAGATGGTGTCGTTGCCGGCGCCGCCGTCGATGGTCAGCTTGACGACACCCGCCGCAAGCGTGGTGGCGGATATCGTGTCGTCACCGCCGAGCGCGTTGATCACCAGGGAATCGAGCGCGCCCTCGCTGTTGACCACGTTCACGAGTGCCGGCAATCCGATCACCGAGAACGACGTGCCGGCGCCGACGACGTCGATCGTGTCCGCGGCGGTGCGACCGTTGACGATCACCGCGTCGGCCGCGGCATCGCCGCTCGTGCCGTTGAGGGTGCCCGCCAGGTTGACGTTCACCTGCGTCACGTCGGTGCCGGTCATGTCGTTGACGATGACCGTGTCGGTGCCGCCCAGCGCGTTGAGATCGATGCGCTCGACGTCGTTCAGGTCCATCACGATGCTGCCGACGTTGCGGGTGAAGCGCACCCGCCCGCCGTTGGCCGACGCTTCGAAGATCTCGTTCGCGGCGCTGCCGTTGAACAGCATCGTGTCGGCACCGTCCTGCCCCTCGACGACATCGCTGCCGTCGCCCGGATCCCATTGGAAGACGTCGTTGCCGGCGCCCAGGAAGGACGTGTCGTTGCCCTGCTGTCCGTCGATGAAGTCGTTGCCGTCGCCGCCGAGGAGCACGTCGGCGCCGTTGCTGCCGAGGATGGTGTCGTTGCCCGCGCCGCCATCGACGGTGATCTTGATCAGCGCGGCCAGGTTGCCGGTGGCGGAGAAGGTGTCGTCGCCGCCGTTCATGTTGACGACGAGGTTCTCGGTGGTCCCGATGTCGATGGAGAACGGCGCCGGATCGAGGCGGTCGAATCGCACGCGCGTGCCGTTGGCCGTCGCGGTGAACACCTCGGTGCCGTTGCCTCCGTTGACTTCGGAGGTGTCGATGCCGGTGCCGCCCTCGTGCAGGTCGGTGTCGTCGCCCGGGTTCCAGATCATGCGGTCATCGCCGGCCTCGCCGAACATCTGGTCGTCGGCATCGCCGCCGGTCAGCACGTCGTTGCCCGCGCCGCCGAACAGCAGGTCGGCGCCGCCCTTGCCGAGCAGGGTGTCGTTGTCCCCCTGGCCGAACAGCTGATCGGCGCCCGAGCCGCCGGTCAGCACGTCGTTGCCGGTGCCGCCGAACAGCACGGCGCGCGGCAGCGCCCCGTTCGACTCGTCGAGCGTGATCACGTCGTTGCCGGCAAGGCCGAAGACCTGGATGACGCTGGTGTTGGCCACCGTCGGCGTGCCGCCGCCCACGACGACGGCGCCGCCGTTGACGAGGATGTTGCCGGCGGCGTTGCGGCTGATCGTCATGTTGTTGGCCAGCGCATCGCCGAACACGCTGAGCACGCCCGAGCTGAAGCTGCCGGAGACGGCCTGGGTGGTGACGTCGCCGGCGAGGGTGGCGCTGGCGAGGTCGGTGGTCGACGCGGACTTGCGGGTCGTGGGGGTCGCGAGGACGGGTTGGGCGTCCAGCGGATTGAATGAAGGCATGGGAACTCCCTGAAGGGCGAGGTGGAGGTGGGGAGAGGACCGCCGTCAGAACTGCGGCGGCAGGGGCTCGATGTCACCCGCCGGTGGGGCGAACTGACTCGGGAAATAGGCGGTGTCCGACGCGACCGGCGGGGCGCTGCGCTGGACGGCGAGGGGCGCCGCGGTCTCCAGTCCGCCGACACAGGCGGCCGAGACGACGGCGACGAGCACCGTCGCGACGAAGCGCGCGGCGGCGTTGCGCCAGCCCGCGAGGACGGCCAGGCGGCGGCGTCCGGTGTGGCAATGGATGAGAGAGGCGTTCATGGTCATGATGGGATGGGTTGATTCAGGAGGGCTCACGCATCGCCCGCTGCGAGAACGCCCGCAGCGGCTTCAGCAGGTAGGCAAGCAGCGTCCGCTCGCCGGTCGTCACGAACAGCTCGGCCGGCATGCCGGGCTGCAGGCGCAGCGGGCTGCGCTGCAGGGAGCGCGCATCCACTTCCACCGTCACGTCGTACCAGGCGCGGCCGGTTTCCGGCTGCGTCACGCGGTCGGCGGAAACGAAGCTGATCGTCGCGGGCAGGGGCGGCAGATCCCGCGCATCGGCCGTCACCAGGCGCACTTCGGCAGTGCCGCCGACGTGGACATGCTCGATGGCGTGCGGCTCGACGCGCCCTTCGACGACCAGCTTCTCGTGCCGTGGCACCACGTCGAGCAGCGCCTCGCGCGGCGCGATCGCGGCGCCGGGCCCCGCCACCCGCAGCGACATCACCTCGCCGTCGACGGGCGCGCGCACGACCTGGCGCTCGAGCTGGTCCTTCGACGGACGCAGCCGTTCCTCGATTTCGCGCACGCGGTCGGCCGCTTCCTTGGCTTCGTCGGTCGCCTGCGTCTGGTAGGCGATGCGCAGCTGGGCGACACGCGCGCGCAGCTCGGCGATGCGCTGGCGCGCCGCGGCCAGCTCGCCGCGCTGTTCTCCGAGGCGGCTCTGGTAGTCGGCCGACGTGCGCTGCAGCCCGATCAGCCGCGTGCGATGCACGAACCCCTGGCTGGCCAGGCTCTCGTTGATCGCGAGCTCCTCGTCCGAGAGCTTGCCCGACACCCCGGTGGCGGCGATCTGCGACTCGAGCGCCGCCGCCTGCGCATGCGCCTGCTGGACCTGTCCCTGCACGAGCGCGCTCTGCTCGTCCAGCGCCTGCCGATGCGCGGCGAACACCGAGCGCTCGCGGGCAACGTGGCCGGCGGCGGCTTCATCCGAAAGGTCCTGCGGCGCCTCGAAGCGCGTGGCCAGCCGGCTCTCCGCCTCGGCACGCGCGAGCCGTGCCCGCGCGGCACGATGCTGGTCCTGCAGCAGGCGCCAATCGGCCTCGGTGCGCAGGTCGCCGACCACCAGCAGCGGATCGCCCGCTCGCACCGTCTGCCCGTCGCGCACGAGGATCTCGCGCACGATGCCGCCTTCCTGGTGCTGCACCGTCTTCCGCTTGAGCTCGACCTTCACCTGCGCCGGCGCGATCACCGCGCCGGCGAGCGGCGCGGTCGCCGACCAGGCGGCCAGCAGGGCCGCGGCCACCGCCATCGGCAGCGCCAGGCGCCGCACGTCGGCGCGCCACTCGCGGCGGCGGTCGTCGCCGGGCGCGGCCTGCGCCAGCAGGTCGGCCAACGCGCCGCCCGGGGTCATCGTCGATCCGTTCATGCTGCGGCCTCCTTGCCGGTGTGTGAGCGCGCCGGTTTGCCCTTCATGCGGGCGAGCACCGCCGCGGCCGGGCCGAAGGCCTCCAACGCGCCGTCGTGCAGCACCGCCAGCTTGTCCATCTGCGCCATCAGCCCCGCGCGGTGGCCGACGACGATCACCGTGGTGCCGCACGTCTTCAGCGACAGCAGCGCAAGGCGCAGCGCCAGCTCGCCTTCGGCGTCGAGGTGCGCATCGGGCTCGTCGAGCACCACCAGCCTGGGCGCGCCGTAGAGCGCCCGCGCGAGCGCAATGCGCTGACGCTGGCCGCCGGACAGCCGCACGCCGCCGTCGCCGACGCGTGTGTCATAGCCGTCGGGCAGGCGCAGGATCATCTCGTGAGCCTGTGCGAGCCGCGCTGCCTGCACCACCTGCTCGGCATCCACCGCGCCGAGCCGTGCGATGTTTTCCGCCACGCTGGCGGCGAACATCGAGACGTCCTGCGGCAGGTAGCCGATGTGCGGCCCCAGCGCATCCCGGTCCCAGTGGGCGATGTCGGCGTCGTCCAGCCGCACGGCGCCGCTCTGCGGCTGCCACACGCCGAGCATCAGCCGCAGCAGCGAGGTCTTGCCCGAGCCGCTGGGGCCGACGATGCCCACGCTCTGGCCAGCCTCGACGGCGAAGGAGATGTTCTTGATCGACGGCGGCCGCGTGCGGTCGTGCGCGTACACCACGCGCTCGACGGACAGCCGCCCTGCCGGCGCCGGAAGGCGCAGCCGCGGCGGCTGCGCGCCGGCATCGGGCTGCGCGAGGCGGCGCCACGCGCCACGTGCATCGACCAGCTGCTTCCAGCCGCTGATCAGGTGCTCCACCGGCTGCAGTGCGCGCCCGAGCAGGATGGTGGCCGCGACCATGATGCCGGGCGACGCGTCGGCGCCGACCACCAGCCAAGCGCCGATGCCGAGCACGCCCATCTGCACGCCCTGGCGCGCCATGCGGGCGAGCGCCGAAAGCCGCGACGAGCGCAGGCCCAGCCGCGCCTGATCGTCGAGCAGCGCCTCGTGCTGCTCGCGCCATGCGGCACCCGCGGCTGCTCCCATCCCCATGCCGACGACGAGCTCGGCGTGCCGCGTGAGCGTCTCGGCATGACGGGCCACGCGCCGCGAGTCGCGCACGATGTTGCCGGCCGCTTCGCGCGTCAGGCGCTCGGTGGCGACGGCCAGCAGCGCCAGTGCCGCCGCACCGCCCGCCGCGGCGATGCCGAGCAGCGGATGCATGAGGCCGATGACGAGCAGATAGATCGGCAGCCACGGTGCGTCGAACAGCGCCTGCACGCCGCTGCCGCCGAGGAACTGGCGCAGGGTGGCGATGTCGCGCAGCCGGTCGCTCTCTTCGCGACCACGTCCCGCGCCGGCTTGCCGCAATGCGCGCTGCAGCGCGGCCGGCGAGAGCAGCGCGTCGAGACGGCGGCCCGCCGCCGCCAGGGCGCGCGAGCGGCCGACATCCATGCAGTAGCCGAAGGCCAGCGCCAGAGCCGTCAGCAGGCTCAGCATCACCAGTGTCGGCATGCTGCGGCTCGCGAACACGCGGTCGAACACCTGCAGCGTGTACAGCGATGGCATCAGCAGCGCGAGATTCAGCAGCAGGCTCGCCGCGGCCGCGAGGAGCATCCAGTGTCGGAGGGCAGGAACGAACAGCCAGCGCATTGCAGTGCTCGATGAAGAAGAAGTGGATGGGGCGGATGATTCCGTGGACCGGCCGACAGGTTCTTGTCGGTTTGCGACACGGGGATCCCTAGTGGCCTGTAACGGTCGATTCGGGAGTGAAGGCCGCGCAGGCGGCGCGCAGGGCAAGGCGCAAAGCGCAGCGATGCCCGTAGGCATCGCGAGCATTTGCAACGCCGCCATGCGCGTCGCCTGCGCGGCAGGCACTTCCGAATCGGCCGTTACAGGCCACTAGCTAGGACGCT
Source organism: Piscinibacter sp. XHJ-5 (assembly GCF_029855045.1). Taxonomy (GTDB): domain Bacteria; phylum Pseudomonadota; class Gammaproteobacteria; order Burkholderiales; family Burkholderiaceae_C; genus Albitalea. The sequence continues at coordinate 400,518 of NZ_CP123228.1, read as the reverse complement.
CCCGGTGAATCGGATCCGTGCGCCGGATCCCGACATCGGCTCACCCCCTAGCTTGCAAGGGCGTCCTCGATGCGTCCGCCGACGCCACGCCGTCGTAGGTCGGCGCATGAACGAGACCGCTCTCTCCGTCGACGCGGCCTTCCGGCCGATCGTGATGCCGGTCGCCGGCTCGCTGACGCCGTATGTGTCGGGCCTGATGGCGGTCGAGGTCGACCGCGTGCCGCCCATCGAGCAGGCCGTGGCGCCGCACGAAGCGATGGTGCTCAGCGTGCAGCTCGGCCGCGGCGCCGATGGGGCCGAACAGAAGGGCGCGCTGGGCGACAACACGCGCCTCACCGGCATACGCCGCTGGCGCGGGTCTTTCGTGCCGGCAGGCGACTGCATGACGCTGTTCGCGTTGCTCACGCCGCTGGGCGCCGTGACCTTGCTCGGCAGCCAGCCGCTGGCGCCGGTGCCGCGCATCCGCGCGCGCGTCGACGAGCTGCTCGATCGCCGGCTCACGCGGGCGCTCGAGTCGGACGTCGCGCGGGCCGCTTCGCTCGAGGGCAAGCTGCGCGCGCTCGCTGCCTGGCTGGAGCAGCGTGCCGCGGCGCCGCGCCATGTCAGCGCGGCGGCGATGCGCACCGCGCGCGCTGCGATGCGCGTGGTGGCCGAGCCGCTGGCCGGCATCGAGGACATCGCCGGCGACGAGCTGCTGTCGCGCCGGCAGCTCGAGCGCGACTTCGCGCACTGGTTCGGCGTCTCGCCAGGGCATCTGGCGCAGGTGGCGCGCGTGCAGATGGTGTCGCGGCTGGTGCGCCGGGGCGAATCGCTGGCCGGTGCGGCGGCCGCGGCGGGCTTCGCCGATCAGGCGCACATGTCGCGCCGGGTGCGCGAGCTCACCGGCCTCACGCCGCAGCGCTTCGTGCACGCCAGCACCACGCCGATGTCGGAAGCCTTCCGTGCCATCACCGGAGGCGGCAGCGTGTACCTGTAGCCATCTTCAGCCTGCGGGACAATGCGGGCGCCATGCCGCTTCGCACCGTCGCCGCCACCCGCTACGTCACGCCGCTGCGCGAAGGCGGCTCGCTGCCCGCGCTGGTCGAGGCCGACGACGACGGCATGTACGTGCTCAAGTTTCGCGGCGCGGGCCAGGGCCGCAAGGCGCTCATCGCCGAGCTGATCGGCGGCGAGCTCGCGCGCGCGGCGGGACTCGACGTGCCGGAGATCGTGCTGATCGAGCTCGATCCCGAGATGGCCCGCACCGAGCCCGATCCCGAGATCCAGGACCTGATCCGCGCGAGCGCCGGCCTCAACCTTGCGCTCGACTTCCTGCCCGGCTCGGTCACCTTCGACCCGCTCGCCGCGCCGCCGAGCGCGGACGTCGCGTCGGCGGTGGTGTGGCTCGACGCCTTCATCACCAACGTCGACCGCACGCCGCGCAACAGCAACCTGCTGTGCTGGCATCGGCGGCTGTGGCTCATCGACCACGGCGCCGCGCTCATCTTCCACCACGACTGGAGCGGCCCGGCGGAACGCAGCCGGCGCCCCTTCCCGCTGATCAAGGACCACGTGCTCCTGCGCCTGGCCACCGGGCTGGGGCAGGCCGACGAGCAGCTCACCCGCCGCATCACGCCCGACGTGGTCAAGCGTGTCGTGGACCTGGTGCCGCACGGGTGGCTGGAAGGCGAGGCCGCGTTCGACGGCGTCGACGCGCATCGCGCCGCCTACGTGGATCACCTGGTCAGCCGCCTGCAGTCGCCGCGCGCATTCGTCGAGGAGGCGCTTCGTGCCCAGTCCGCATCTGTATGACTACGCCATCGTGCGGGTGGTCCCGCGGGTCGACCGCGGCGAGTTCATCAACGCCGGCGTCATCGTGTCGTGCGCCCGGGCCGGCTTTCTGAAGGCAAGCATCGAGCTCGACGAGGCACGGCTGCTGGCGCTGGATCCCGCCGCCGACCTGGAAGCCATCCGCACGACGCTCGCAACACTGCCGCTGATCTGCGAAGGCGGCGAGCGCGCCGGCCCCGTCGGCCGGCTGTCGTTGCGAGAGCGCTTCGACTGGCTGGTCGCGCCGCGCAGCACCAGCATCCAGACCTCGCCGGTGCACACGGGACGGGCGGACGACCTCGAGATGGCGGCGCAGCGGCTGCTGCAGCGGGTGGTGCGCCGGCCTGCGTAGCCTACAAGGAGCTGCACGCGCGCGATCGGACGCGCAGCACGGCCTCCTGCTCGAACTGCGCCTTGTAGGCGCTCACGATTTCCTGCACCGCCTTCTCGCTGGCCTCGTCGTCCGGGTGTACGAGATTCAGGACATGCGAGCCCTCGCGCACGACCTGGCCGTCGGCGCCGCGCCATTGCCCCGCAGCCGGCCACACGCTCAAGCCCTGCGGGAAGCGGGGCGTGACGCTGCGCTCGAGGAACTGCTGCCACTCCTGCGCCGACACCACGCCGCGGGGCCTCGCGGTGCCGAAATACAGCAGGTCCGATGCGGCCGGCTGCTCGCCGGCGCGGCACGGGACAGGCGGCGCGGACGCACAGCCGGCGAGCGCGGTGCATGCGGCCAGGAGGACGAAGCGCCGCATGCCGCCTACAGCACCTTGCGCACGAACACGCTGCCGTCGCTGTCGGTGCGGTGCACCGTGAAGCCGGCGGCGAGGTACATCGACAACGGGCCGAAGTGGTTGTCCGCCGGCGTGGCGGCATTCGGCCGCGGATTGGCTTCGGCGATGCGCAGCCCTTGCGCGCGCAGCCCCTCGCAGGCAGCGGCCAGCAGCGCAGTGGACACGCCTCGCCCGCGATACGGCGGTGCGACCAGGAAGCAGATGATGGCGCCGACCTCATCGGCGTCGGCGATCGGTTCGTCGTCGAGGGCACGGATGAGCCGGCGCGGCGCGGCGTTGCACCACCCGGCGACCCGGCCATCCACGTACGCGAGGTAGCCCTGCATCCGGCCATCGGCCACCCGCTCGCAGGCGGCGGCGCGGTTCTGCCCGGCGGTGCGGTCCTTCCACACGATGCGCGTGTGGTCCTCGTAGAAGCACTGGCAATAGCAGAACGACCAGCGCGGGTTGTCGACGAAGGCTTCGCCGTCGAAGAAGTGCAGGAAATCGGGCAGCCGCGCGGGCGACAACGGATGGATCTCGAGCGAAGGCGTGCTCAATGCGGGTCTCCCGGGATGACGAGCTGCGTCTGGATGACGACGGCGCACAGCTTCGCGTCGGCGCGCCGGACCGAGGTCTGCCACACATGGGTCGTGCGCCCTCGATGCAGGGCGACCGCTTCGCCGATCACCTTGCCATGGACGGGGGCGGCCGCGATGAACTTGGTGCTCGAGTCCGTGGTGGTCGTGCGATGGCCCGGCGGCAGGTTGAGAAAGGTCCCCACCGCGCCGAGCGTGTCGGCGAAGGCCATGAATGCGCCGCCGTGCATCACGCCGCCGGTGGTGCACAGCTCGGGGCGCACCTCGAGCTCGGCGACGACACGATCGGCCTGGGCTTCGAGCAGGCGCACGCCGAGAAGGCCCGGCAGCAGCGGATCCAGGATGGCTTGCAGGGCCGCGAGGGTGATGGCTTCAGGCACCGGCGAGGACGACTTGCATGACGAGGGAGGACGAGTGTAGGTTCCCGTCCCGGATGCTGGAAGAACTTGCCGCAAAGCCGGGCCGCCTTCAGCGCAGCGACTCGAGGTAGGCGGCCATCTGGCGCGCATGCGCTTCGGTGACGCCCATGTCGGGCATCGCGGTCGACGGATCCACGCTCTGCGGCGAGCGGATCCAGCGCACGAGGTTGTCGGCGTCGTTGGGCAGCTTGCCGGCAATGCGCTCGCGCCGTCCCAGTCCCGCGAGCGGCGGTCCCACATGCGTTTGCGCCCCCACGATGCCGGGGATCATGTGACAGGCAGGACAGGCGTACTGGCGCAGCAGCAGCTTCGCCCGCTCCTGCGCATCGCGATGCTGCAGCGGATGGGTGTCGGCGGTTTCGATGGGCCGGCAGCCCGGGCTTTCGCAGCCCTGCGACGCGCTGAGGCAGCGAGCGCCGCGCGTTGCGGCCAGGGTCTCGGTGAAGGCCGCAGGCGACAGCTCCGGCAGGCGATCGAGGAAGGCGACCACCGCCCACAGATCGGCGTCGGGCAGGCGGGTCTCCCAGGCCGGCATGCCGCTCATCTTGATGCCATGCCGCACGATCCAGTACAGCTCGCGCGGCCGCCACTGGCGCACCGCGCCCGCGAGCGGATCCGGCAGCGGCTGCAGCCCCTTGGCGATGTCGCCGTGCGGCACGCCGGGGCCGCCATGGCATTGCAGGCAGTGGTCGCGGTAGCAGGCGGCGCCACGCTCGACCGTCGCGGCATCGCCGAGCGGCGGCGTCACGATGTCGGCCGCACGCACCTTGACCGAGCGGCGCATCGTGGCCTCGAGCAGCGCATGGACCGGCGGCGTGTGCGGCTCGGTCGCCGAGATGTCGTAGAAGCCGCCGGCGATGAACACGGCCATGCCTGCGAGCGCCAGCAGCGCGGCGATCAGCAGCGTCGCGAGCACGGTCTTCATGCGGACCGAGCCGGGCATGTTTCTTGATCCCAAGTCACCATGACTCGCCTGCGCGCGTCCGCCTGTTTTCGCCCAGCACGCGGCGTGCCCACGCTTGCGGCGGCCCTTGCCGTGATGGTCACCGTGGCCGGCTGCCAGCCGGCGTCGCCGCCCGACGCGCGCTTCACCACGGTGCCCCAGGGCGATCGTGATCGCGGCCGCGACCTCATGGCGCAGTACCAGTGCGGCCGGTGCCACACCATCCCGGACGTCCCTGCCGCCGAAGGCCGCATCGGGCCCTCGCTTGCGCAGTTCGCGCGCCGCAGCTACATCGCGGGCCAGCTGCCCAATGGCCCGCAGGCGCTGCAACGCTGGCTGCAGGACCCGGCGGCGGCCGTGCCCGGCACGACGATGCCCAAGCTCGGCGTGTCGCCCGGCGATGCGCGCGACATCGCCGCCTATCTCCTGTCCTTGCGATGAGCGCCGCGTCGGTCGTCGAGCCGCCGTCGGTGCTGTCGCCCGCCGGCGTGCAGGCCGATGCACTCGCCGAGGTCAGCTGGGTGCTGATCGTCGGCGCATCGGTGATCTTCGTGCTGACGATGGCGCTCGTCGCGGCGAGCTTCGCCCGACGCAAGCCCGCCATCCCGACCGCGTGGTGGGTGCTGGGGGGCGGCATCGCGCTTCCGGTGGTCGTGCTGAGCGCGCTGCTGCTCTACAGCACCTGGCGCACGCGCGGACTGGACGAGGCCCCGGTGGACGCGCCCCTGGTCATCGCCGTCACCGGGCACCTGTGGTGGTGGGAGGTCCACTACCGCGATCCTGTCAGCGGGCGCGAGATCGCCCTCGCCAACGAGCTGCGCCTGCCGGTCGGGCGCGCGGCGCGGCTCGCACTGACGTCGGCCGACGTGATCCACAGCGTGTGGGTCCCGACGCTGGGCGGCAAGATGGACCTGGTGCCGGGCCGCACGAACAGGCTGATGATCACCGCCAGCCGCGCCGGCGTGCAGCGCGGGGAGTGCGCCGAGTTCTGCGGCGAGCAGCACTCCCGCATGGCGCTGCACGTCATCGCGCTCCCGCCGGCCGAATTCGACGCCTGGCTCGCGCGCGAAGCGCGGCCCGCCGCCGCACCGCGCGACGCAGCGCAGGAACGCGGCCGGCGCGCCTTCCTCGACGGCGGCTGCGCGGCCTGCCATCCGCTGCGCGGCGTGTCGGAAAGCGGCATCGGCGGCCCCGACCTCACGCACGTGGGCGGCCGGCTGTTCCTCGGCGCGGGCGTGCTGCGCAACGACGCGGGCGCCCTGGCGCGCTGGATTGCCGACGTGCAACAGCTCAAGCCCGGCGCGCGCATGCCGTCTTTCGGCCACCTCGACGCGCCCACGCGGGCCGCGCTGGCGGACTACCTGGGGCAGTTGCAGTGACACGCCGATGAGCACCGGTGCCGCACCCGAGCGCCGCCTGCCGAATCCGCTGCCGCGACCCGGCATCGAGCTGCAGCGGCTGCGCGAGGCCTGGCGACGTCCGCGCGGCTGGCGGCGGCTGGGCGCGGTCGACAACACGAGCATCGGCCTGCTGTACATCGGCACGGCGCTGCTGTTCCTGCTGCTGGCCGGCGCGCTCGGACTGCTGATGCGCGCCCAGCTCGCGGTGCCGGGCAGCACGCTGCTGTCGGCGGCCACCTACAACCAGGTGTTCACGATGCACGGCACGGTGATGATGTTCCTCTTCGCCGTGCCGGTCGTCGAAGCGATCGCGGTCTATGTGCTGCCCAACATGCTGGGCGCACGCGACCTGCCGTTCCCGCGCCTGTCGGCCTATGCGTACTGGGCGTACGCGATCGGCGGGCTGGCGTTCTTCTGCACCCTGTTCGTCGGGCTCGCGCCGGACGGTGGATGGTTCATGTACCCGCCGCTCACCGGTCGCGTGCACTCGCCCGGACTCAACACCGACTTCTGGCTGCTGGGCATCGGCTTCATCGAGATCTCCGCGATCGCGGGCGCGATCGAGCTGATCCTCGGCATCCTGATGACGCGCGCGCCGGGAATGAGCCTCGGCCGCATGCCGGTGTATGCCTGGGCGATGCTGATCGTCGGCGCGATGATCGTGTTCGCCTTCCCCGCCGTCATCGCCGGCACCGCGCTGCTCGAGGTGGAGCGCGCCTTCGACTGGCCCATCTTCGACGCCGCGCGAGGCGGCGATCCGCTGCTGTGGCAGCACCTGTTCTGGTTCTTCGGCCACCCCGAGGTCTACATCATCTTCCTGCCCGCCGCCGGCATGGTGTCGGCCATCGTTCCGGCGCTCACCGGCACGCCGCTGGCGGGCCATCGTGCCATCGTCGCGGCACTGCTGGCCGTCGGCTTCTTCAGCTTCGCGCTGTGGGCGCACCACATGTTCACCGCGGGCCTCGGCAGCCTGTCGATGAGCTTCGTCTCGGCAGCGAGCCTGGCGGTCGCGGTGCCCGCCGCGATGCAGGTGTTCGCCTGGATCGCCACGCTGTGGCGCGGCACCATCGTGCTGCACACGCCCATGCTGTTCGTGCTGGGCTTCCTGTTCACCTTCGTGCTGGGCGGCCTCACCGGCGTGATGGTCGCCGTGCTGCCCTTCGACTGGCAGGCGCACGACAGCTATTTCGTCGTCGGCCACCTGCACTACGTGCTGATCGGCGGCACGCTGTTCCCGGTGCTCGCGGCGCTGTGCTACTGGCTCCCGCTGGTCAACGGACGCCGCGTCGACGAACGCCGCGGACGCTGGTCCTTCGCGCTGATCTTCGGCGGGTTTCATCTCGCGTTCTTTCCGATGCACATCGCCGGCTTGCTGGGCATGCCGCGACGCGTGGCCAGCTACGAGGCCGGGCTCGGGTGGGAGTGGCCCAACCTGCTGTCGTCGATCGGCGCGGCGGTGCTCGGCGCGGGCATGGCGCTGTTCACCTGGTCGCTCGTCCAGAGCCTGCGTCGCCCACGGCAGCCGCACGGCAACCCGTGGCGTGCGCCGACGCTCGAATGGCTGCCGACCGAAGCGCACGGGCTGCGCAGCATTCCCGATGTCGACGGGCGCGATCCGCTGTGGCGCCACCCATCGCTGGGCGACGAGCTGACCGAGGGCCGGCACTGGCTGCCCGGCACTGCGACCGGCGGCCGCGAGACGCTGGTGACCACGCCGCGGGCGGCACTGCCGCATCACGTCGCCGTGCTGCCGGGCGACAGCTTGCTGCCGCTGGTCGCGGGCATCGGCACCGCGGGCTTCTTCCTGCTGTTGACCGTGAAGTGGGTGGCGCTCGCGACGGCCTTCGGCGCCGTTGCGGTCGGCTCGACCATCGCGTGGCTGTGGCAGTCGGACCGCAGCCCCGGCGTGGCCGTCGCGGACGTGGCCGCGGGCGTGCGGCTGCCGGTGGGCGGGGCAGGACGGCAAGCGCCGTCGTGGTGGGCCACGGTGATCTTCCTGGTCGTCGATGCGACCGTGCTGGCCTCGATCGCCTTCTCGCATCTGCATGTGGCGCTGCGCGCCGATGTCTGTCCGCCGGCGTCGGCGGCGCTGCCCTCGTGGTCGGCCGTGACAGCGTCGAGCGCGGCCGGCGTGGCCAGTGCCGTGCTGCTGTGGTGGAGCGGACGGCGCCTCGAAGGCGGCGCACTGGCGCGCCGCCATTGCGTGCCGCTGCTGCTCGCGACGGCGCTGGCGCTCGTCGCCTTCGGCATGCTGCTCGGTGCACACCGGCAGGCAGGACTGGAGCCGACGGCGCAGGCCTGGAGCGCGACGGTGGCCGCGCTGCTGGCCTACCACGGGTGGCAGGTCGCCCTGCTGCCGCTGGTCGCGGGCTATCTCGGCGCGCGCATCTGGCAAGGCCTGGTGACGCCGCGCCAGCGCGCGACCTTCGACAACGTGCTGCTGCTGTGGACCTACGCCTGCGCGCAGGGCGTCATCGTCGCCGTGTGGCCCCACGCCGTCGCGGGGTGGCTGTCGTGATGCGCTCGCCGCTTCTGCGCGGGGTGCTGCGCGGCTCGTCGCCGCTGTGGCTGTGGGCCGGCCAGTTCGCCTTCTGCTATGGGTGGGTGGCGGCCGCCTGCCATGCGGGCCTGAGCGGGGCGTGGGTCCGTGGGCCGCTGCTGGCGGCCAGCGCGCTCGCGCTGGTCGCGCTTTCGTGGCAGCTGGTGCGCGCGTGCCGGACGCGCCGCGAGGGCTTGCTGGCCGTCGTGAGCGCGGTCAGCGCCTTGCTCGCGGCAATCGGGATCGCGTGGAGCCTGGTGCCGGTGTTCCTGTTGACGACGACGTGCCGCTTCGGCTGAAGCGGCATCAGGCCAGTTGCTCGCGCATCGCGTCGATCACACGCCGGTAGTCGTTCTGGCCGAAGATGGCGCTGCCCGCGACGAAGGTGTCGGCGCCGGCATCGGCCACCTGGCGGATGTTGTCGACCTTGATGCCGCCGTCCACCTCGAGCCGGATGTCGCGACCGCTCGCGTCGATGAGACGACGCGCCCGCTCGATCTTGCGCAGCGCCGAGGGAATGAAGCTCTGTCCGCCGAAACCCGGGTTCACGCTCATGACGAGCACCAGGTCGACCTTGTCGATGACCCACTCGAGCACATCGAGCGGCGTTGCCGGGTTGAACACCAGCCCCGCCTGGCGCCCTTCACCCCTGATGACCTGCAGCGTGCGGTCGACGTGGGCCGAGGCGTCCGGATGGAAGCTGACGAGGTCGGCCCCCGCCTTGCAGAAGGCCTGCGCCAGCGCGTCGACCGGCTGCACCATCAGGTGCACGTCGATGGGCACCGGCGTGCCATCCGCGCGCACCGAGTGCCGGCGCAGTGCCTCGCAGACCATCGGACCGAAGGTGAGATTCGGCACGTAGTGGTTGTCCATCACGTCGAAGTGGATCCAGTCGGCACCCGCGTCGATGACGCTGCGCACCTCGTCGCCGAGGCGGGCGAAGTCGGCGGACAGGATGCTGGGGGCAATGCGATAGGTCTTGGCGCTCATCACGGAATTCTAGAAGGGCACCCATCGGGTCCCTAGAATGGATCAATGGCCCAACCCCAGTTCACCGTCAGTGTCGCGGCACGTCCGCTGCCCGAGCAATCGCAACCGGACGCGGGGCAGTACGCTTTCGCCTACACCGTGACCATCGTCAACAGCGGCGAGGTGACGGGCCAGCTCATCGCCAGGCACTGGATCATCACCGACGCCAACGGCCACACCGAGGAAGTGCGTGGCCTCGCGGTGGTGGGCCACCAGCCGCTGCTGCGGCCCGGCGAGCAGTTCGAGTACACCAGCTGGACGCGCCTGGGCACACCCAACGGCACCATGCGCGGCACCTTTTTCTGCATGACCGAGGATGCGTGGCCGTTCGAGGCGCCGATCGCGGAATTCGGGCTCACGCTGGCGTCCTCGCTGCATTGATCGGCCTGGATCAGCCCTCGTCGCCGGGCTTGCGCCGCTCGCCGCCGCGGCGGCCCGAGAACATGGTCCACCAGACGATCAGCACCAGCAGTGCGAGCGCGCCCAGGGCTTCCAGCAGAATCACCCACATGATGTTGAAGTCGTTCCGACGAGCCGCGTGGACCGCGATTCTAGGAGTGCTCGCAGCGTGCTCGACGCCGCTGCCGCCATCGCCCCCGCCGGTCGTCGACAAGTCGCCCGCGCCGGCGACGTCACCTGCTGCCGCGCCTGCCGGTCCTCGCGATGCCGCGACGCTGACGCGCCCGCGTTCGCGCTGGATCGCCGTCGACTGGCTCGACCTGCCCGGCTGGTATGACGACCGCACTGCCGAGCTGTGGCCCGCGCTCCTGCGCAGCTGCGACAAGCCGGCGCCCGAATGGACGCGGCTGTGCGCGCAGGCCCGCAGCGCGGCGCCGGCCTCGGATGCCGCCGCGCGCGAGTGGCTGCAGCAGCACCTGCAGCCGTGGCGCGTGGAGTCGCTCGACAACGGCGCCGAGGGACTCGTCACCGGCTACTTCGAGCCTTTGGTGGAGGCCAGCCGCACGCCGCGTGGGAGCTATCGCGTTCCGCTGCACCAGCCGCCTGCCGACCTGGCCGCGCGCAAGCCCTACTGGACGCGCGAGCAGCTCGACACCCTGCCCGCGGCGAAGGCCGGTCTGCGCGGGCGCGAGCTGGCCTTCGTCACCGACCCGATGGACGTGCTGATCCTGCAGATCCAGGGTTCCGGACGGCTGCAGCTCACCGAGTCCGACGGCAGCCGCAAGCTCGTGCGCATGGCCTTCGCCGGCCACAACGAGCAGCCGTACAAGTCGGTCGGCAAATGGCTGATCGAGCAGGGCGAGCTGGCGACCGACCAGGCATCGTGGCCGGCGATCAAGGGCTGGGCGCGCAAGAACCCGCGGCGCGTCCAGGAGCTGCTGTGGAGCAATCCGCGCGTCGTGTTCTTCCGCGAGGAGCCGCTGCCCGATCCGGCGCTCGGGCCGCGCGGCGCGCAAGGCGTGCCGCTGACCCCCGGCCGCTCGATCGCCGTCGACCCGTTGAGCGTGCCGTACGGCACGCCCGTGTGGCTGGACACCACCGAGCCGCTGACAGCGACGCCGCTGCGCCGCGTCGTGATGGCCCAGGACACCGGCAGCGCCATCACCGGTGGCGTGCGCGCCGACTATTTCTGGGGCTGGGGCGAGCAGGCCGAGCAGCAGGCGGGCCGCATGAAGCAGCCGCTGCGCATGTGGGTCCTCTGGCCGCGCCAGCCGTAGGGCCCCGGACGCGCCATGCACGACCCGAGCGCCATCGATCCCGGTCGGCACATCGACTGGAGCCGGACGTCCGGCGACTACGCCGCGCACCGTCCCGGACCGCCGCAGCGGCTGTACGACATGCTGTCCTTGCTGGGCATCGGGCTGCCTGGCCAGCGTCTGCTCGACATCGGCACCGGCACGGGACTGGTCGCGCGCGAGTTCGCCCGCCGGGGTGCCGTCGTCGCCGGCACCGACATCGCGGCCGGGCAGATCGCAGCGGCGCAGGAGCAGGCGCAGCGCGACGGGCTGTCGATCGACTTCCAGGTGGCGCCGGCCGAGGCCTGCCCGCACCCCGACGCGAGCTTCGACGTCGTCACGGCGAGCCAATGCTGGATGTACTTCGATGTCGAGCGCACCTGCACGGAGCTCAGGCGCGTGCTGAGGCCCGGCGGCATGCTGGTGACCACGCATTTCAGCTGGCTGCCGCAAGCGGACGCGCTGGCGCGCGCCAGCGAGCAGCTGGTGCTGCACTTCAACCCGGCGTGGCAGGGCGCGCACTGGGACGGCCGGGTGCCGAGCGTGCCGTCCTGGACGGTCGGGCGCGCGCAGGTGGCGGCGATGTTCTGGTTCGACGAGGCAGTGCCGTTCACGCGCGAAGCGTGGCGCGGCCGCATGCGGGCCTGCCGCGGGGTCGGCGCGACCTTGTCAGCCGACGAGGTGGAGGCGTTCGACGCCGAGCATGCGCGCCTGCTCGAGCGCATCGCGCCGCCGCGGTTCACGGTGTGGCATCGCGTCGATGCGCACCTGATCCGCCTGTGAGGCGCGTCGGTGTCAGTAGGTCTTGTACGGCAGGAACTTGCCGCTCATGACGATGTTCACGCGGTCGCCGGCGGCATGCGGCTCGCGCTTGAGGTCCATCCTGAAATCGATCGCGCTCATGATGCCGTCGCCGAATTCCTCGTGGATCAGCTCCTTGAACGTGGTGCCGTACACGCTGACGAGCTCGTGGAAGCGGTAGATCAGCGGATCGCTGGGCACCGCCGTCGGCAGCGAGCCCTTGTACGGCACGACCATCAACCACTTCTGCTCGGCGTCCGTGAGGCCGAAGATCTCGCCGACGACCTGGGCCTGCTCGGCCGTCAGCGTCATCTGGCCGAGGCACGCGGCGGTCGTCCATTCCTTGCTCAGCCCGACCTTGCGGGCCACGTCGGCCCACTTGAGGCCCTTGGCGACCTTGGTCGCGACGATCTTCTCGGTGACTTCGAGACGGCTCATGACGGTGGCTCCTCGCCGGTGGAAAGCGTGATGAAGACGCGGCCGCGAGCCGAGCACTCGTTCGGTGCACCTGCCGGGCCGGACTCGCCGGTGCAAGCGCCATGCCACGCGCTCAGCCCATCATGTCGCGCCCCATCATCACCACCGCCGCCGCCATCACGCCGACCGCGCCCCAGCCGAGCACTCGCGTGTGCCGCCGCACCACCAGCGGTCCCATCACTTCCGGATTGGCGGCCAGCAGCATCATCGCGGCCATGATGGGCACGGCGACCACGCCGTTGATCACCGCCGCCCACACCAGAGCCTTCATCGGGTTGATCGGCGTGAAGCCCAGCAGCGTGCCGACCAGGGTGGCGACGATCACGATCCCATAGAAGCCGCGCGCCTCGCGCCAATGCCGCTCCAGCCCCTCGGGCCAGCCGAAGGCCTCGGCCACGGCGTACGCGGCCGACGACGCGAGCACCGGAACGGCCAGCATGCCGGTGGCGATGATGCCGACGGCGAACAGCGAGAACGCCAGGTCCCCCGCGAGCGGGCGCAGCGCCTGGGCGGCCTGCGCCGCGGTCGCGACGTCGGTCTGTCCGCCCGCATGCAGCACGACCGCGCCCATCAGCATCACGAAGAAGGCGATCGTGTTCGAGAACAGCATGCCGATCACGGTGTCGATGCGCATCCGCTGGATCGCGCGGTAGATGTGGCGCAGCTTCTCGCGCCTGGGGCGGATGCCCTGCTGCTGCATCTCCTCGACCTCCTGCGACGCCTGCCAGAAGAAGAGGTACGGCGAGATGGTGGTGCCGAAGATGGCCACCAGCGTCATCCAGAACGCGGACGTCGGCACGATCTGCGGCACCACCAGGTCGTGCAGCACCTGGCCCCAGGGAATGCGGATCGTGAACGCCGCGCCGACGTAGACGAACAGGCTCAAGGTCAGCCACTTCAGGATGGGCGCGAGCCGCCGGTACGGCACGAACACCTGCAGCAGCACGGTCGCCACGCCGAACAGCAGCGCATGGACCTGCGGCGCGCCGCCGATCACCAGCTCGAGCCCGGCGCCCATCGCCGCGATGTCGGCGGCGATGTTGATGGTGTTGGCGATGAGCAGCAGCGCGACGATGGCGTAGACGAAGCCGCGCGGTGCCTGCGTCTTGAGGTTGGCGACGATGCCCTTGCCCGATTGACGTCCGATGCGCGCGCTGACGAGCTGGATCGCGATCATGAACGGCATCGTGAGGAACACCGTCCACAGCACGCCTGTGCCGAACTGCGCGCCGGCCTGGGTATAGGTCGCGATGCCGGACGGATCGTCGTCAGCGGCGCCGGTCACGATGCCCGGGCCGACCTTGCGAAGGAAGGACGGCACGCCCGAGCGAGGCTTTTCTTCGGCGGTGTGCTGTGCGGTGTCCATGAATGGGCTGCGCACCACTGGCAAACGACATGCCCGAGCTACATCAGCACCACGCGGTTGCGTCCCTGGGCCTTGGCCGCATACACCGCCTGGTCGGCGCGCGCGATGGTGTCGGCGAGCGGCTCGCCGGCGCGGTGCTCGGCCAGCCCCGCCGACAGCGTGAGCTGCAGAGAAGAGGCGCCGACCGCCGGATGCAACGCCGCGACGCGCTCGCGCAGCCGCTCGACCCCCTGCCGGGCCAGCCAGCCCCGGGTGTCGGTCATCAGCAGCAGGAACTCCTCGCCGCCCCATCGGCCCAGCACGTCCGACACGCGAATGACCGCACGAGCCTCGGCGGCGAAGGCGCGCAGCACGGCGTCACCGGCCGCATGGCCCAGCGTGTCGTTGATGTGCTTGAAGTGATCCAGGTCGACCATCACGACGCAGAACGGATGGCCCGAGCGCACGCAGCGCTGGTGCTCGAGCTGCAGCACCTCCTGCATGGAGCGACGGTTGATGAGGCCGGTGAGCTCGTCGCGCGTGGCGAGGTCCTGGATGCGCTCCAGCGCCTTGACGAGCTCCGCCTTCTGCGAGCGCAGCCGCTGGCGCAGCCGGCTGAGCTGGCCCGCCAGCGTCCCGACCGCGAGCAGCATCACCGACAGCACGAAGAAGTGCACGACCTCGATGCGCGGCGCGTAGACCGCGGGGTCGCGCAGCGCCATCGTCGTCATGGTCGCGCCGAACAGCGCGATGGCCAGCCAGGCCAGGCGCTGCACCGTGCGCGGCCGCAGCGAATACATGCCGAACATCAGCACCACGATCGGCGTGGGGAACACCGCGCCGCGGCCCGGGCCGACGATCGCGTACGCCCACACGCTGCTCAGCAACGCGACGACCATCTGCGCCACCGTGAGCGAGGGGTCGGCGAAACGCCGGTTCAAGCCGCTGCGGATCAGGGCGAAGAACCCGATGAAGCTGCCCAGCGTCAGCAAGGTCCACCACAGCGCCTGCGCCCGCGGCGTGACGCCGGCCCACGCCAGGTAGAGGACCCCGGCCGCGCTCGCGCCCATCAGCAGCATCGCGATCGAGGTCCGCAGGAGGCGGATGCGCTGGCGCGGCTCTTGGCCGAGCAGGCGGTCCAGCATGTCAGCCCGCCCGCAGGTGGCCCAGCGGCAGCGCGCCGCCGCTCTTCACTTCGCCGAGCGAGAAGCTGGTGTGCAGGTCCTTCACGTTGGGCAGGTTCAGCAGCGTCTCCAGCGACAGGCGGGAGAACGCGTCGAGGTCGGTCGTCATCACCTGCAGCTCGAAGGTCCCCGATCCCGAGATGTAGTGGCACGAGATCACCTCGGGGATGGTGCGGATCGCGTCTTCCAGCGCGCGCGTGTCGGCGGCGGTGTTGCGCATCGCATCGACGCGCACGAACGCGAGCACGCCCAGGCCGATGCGGCGGCGATCGATCTCCGCGCGGTAGCCGGTGATGTAGCGCTGCTCCTCCAGCCACTTGACGCGCCGCCAGGTGGGCGCCGCCGAGAGCCCGATGCGCGACGCGAGCTCGGTGTTGGACAGCCGCGCGTCGGCCTGCAGCTCGCGCAGGATCGCGATGTCGTAGCGGTCCAGCGTTGCGCCGTGCGGCTCCGCCGTGTCGGCCGGCTCGCTCCTGGCCAGGGTTGGTTTTGGCTTCATTCTTCCGATCTGCCGTTCTTCACAGCAAGATTATTGCTGAAGACCCGGCATATCAGGCACAGAAAGAAAAGACTTCTAGGGCACGCCATCCTAAACTTGTCGCCTTCGCTACGAGGAGCCTCCGCCCATGAATGCACCGCTGCCCGAGTCGATCCGCAGGGCGCTCGAGACCGTCTCGCTGGACGACAAGTACAGCCTGGAGAACGGCCGCGCCTTCATGAGCGGCGTGCAGGCGCTGGTGCGCCTGCCCATGCTGCAGCGCAAGCGCGACGCGTTCGCCGGCCTCAACACCGCGGGCTTCATCAGCGGCTACCGCGGCTCGCCGCTGGGCACCTACGACCAGGCGCTCTGGGCGGCGAAGAAGCACCTGGCGGCGCAGAACATCGTCTTCCAGCCCGGGGTCAACGAAGAGCTCGGCGCCACCGCCATCTGGGGCACGCAGCAGCTCGACCTCTATCCGCAGAGCAGGAAGTTCGACGGCGTCTTCGGCATCTGGTACGGCAAGGGCCCGGGCGTGGACCGCTGCTCCGACGTCTTCAAGCACGCCAACATGGCAGGCACGGCCCGGCACGGCGGCGTCATCGCGATCGCCGGCGACGACCACATCGCCAAGAGTTCCACCGCGGCGCACCAGAGCGACCACATCTTCAAGGCCTGCGGACTGCCGGTGTTCTTCCCGTCGTCGGTGCAGGACATCCTCGACATGGGCCTGCACGCGTTCGCGCTGAGCCGCTTCGCCGGCGTGTGGTCGGGCATGAAGACGATCCAGGAGATCGTCGAATCCGCCAGCAGCGTCTTCGTTGACCCGGACCGCGTCGACATCGTCCTGCCCGAGGACTTCCAGATGCCGCCCGGCGGCCTGCACATCCGCTGGCCCGACCCGCCGCTGGAGCAGGAAGCGCGGCTGATGGACTACAAGTGGTACGCGGCCCTCGCCTACGTGCGCGCCAACAAGCTCAATCACAACGTCATCAGCGGCCCGAACGACCGCTTCGGCCTCATCGCCAGCGGCAAGGCCTACAACGACACGCGACAGGCGCTGCACGACCTCGGCCTGGACGATGACAGCTGCCGGCGCCTGGGCATCCGGCTGCACAAGGTCAACGTCGTGTGGCCGCTCGAGGCCACCATCACGCGCGACTTCGCGCTCGGGCTGCAGGAGATCCTGGTCGTCGAGGAGAAGCGCCAGGTCATCGAGTACCAGCTCAAGGAAGAGCTCTACAACTGGCGCCCCGACGTGCGGCCCACGGTGCTCGGCAAGTTCGACGAGAGCGACGGCGACAGCTCGGGCGGCGAGTGGTCGCATGCGAATCCGGGCCGTCACTGGCTGCTGCGCGCGCAAGCCGATCTCACGCCTTCGCTCATCGCCAAGGCGATCGCCAAGCGGCTGAAGAAGCTCGGGGTCGACGCCGACACGGCCGCGCGCATGGATGCGCGCATCGCGATCATCGAAGCCAAGGAGCGCAGCCTGCAGGCGCTCGAAGTCTCCAGCGGAGACCGCACGCCGTGGTTCTGCAGCGGCTGCCCGCACAACACGAGCACCCGCGTGCCCGAAGGCTCGCGCGCGGTGGCCGGCATCGGCTGCCACTACATGGTGGTGTGGATGGACCGGTCCACGTCGACCTTCACGCAGATGGGCGGCGAAGGAGTTCCCTGGGTCGGCCAGGCGCCGTTCACGACCGACCGGCACATCTTCGCGAACCTGGGCGACGGCACCTATTTCCACAGCGGCCTGCTCGCCATCCGGCAAAGCATCGCGGCCGGCGTCAACATCACCTACAAGATCCTCTACAACGACGCGGTCGCGATGACCGGCGGGCAGCAGGTGGGCGAGCGGCCCGAGGGTCATTCGGTGCTGCAGATCATGCAGAGCCTGAAGGCCGAAGGCGTCTCCCGGCTTTGCATCGTGACCGACGAGCCGGCCAAGTACCAGGGCGTCGACCTGCTGGCCGGCGTGACGGTGCACCACCGCGACGAGCTCGACCGCATCCAGCGCGAGTACCGCGAGCTCCAGGGCACCACGGCCATCATCTACGACCAGACCTGCGCCACCGAGAAGCGCCGCCGCCGCAAGCGCGGGACCCTGGTCGAGCCGAGCAAGCGCGTGGTCATCAACGAGCTGGTGTGCGAAGGCTGCGGCGACTGCTCGGTCAAGAGCAACTGCCTGTCGGTCGAGCCGGTGGAGACCGAGTTCGGCCGCAAGCGGCGCATCAACCAGAACAGCTGCAACAAGGACTACTCCTGCGTCAACGGCTTCTGCCCGAGCTTCGTCACCGTCGAGGGCGGCGCGCTCAAGAGCGCAAGGAAGGGCGCGAAGACGCGGCCCGATCCGTTCGCGCTGCCGGCCATCCCGGAGCCGTCGCTGCCGCTGGCCGAGACCGCCTGGGGCATCGTCGTGGCCGGCGTCGGCGGCACGGGGGTCATCACGATCGGACAGCTGCTCGGCATGGCGGCGCACATCGAGGGCAAGGGCATCGTCACGCAGGATGCCGCGGGCCTGGCGCAAAAGGGCGGCGCGACGTGGAGCCACATCCAGATCGCCAACCGCATGGAGGCGATCCACACGACCAAGGTCGGCACGGCTGAAGCCGATGTCGTGATCGGCTGCGATCCCATCGTCGCGGCGAACAAGAGCAGCCTGGCGACGATGCGCGAAGGCCGCACCTTCGTCGCGCTGAACACCCACGGCTCGCCGACGGCCGCCTTCGTCGGCAACCCGAACTGGCAGTTCCCGGCCGGCCACTGCGAGAGCGCAATCGCGGCGGCCGCCGGCGCGGCCAACATCGGCGCGCTCGATGCCGACCAGATCGCGGTGGAGCTGATCGGCGATTCGCTGTACGCCAATCCGCTGATGCTCGGCTACGCCTGGCAGAAGGGCCGCATCCCGCTCACGCACGCGGCGCTGATCCGCGCCATCGAGCTCAACGGCGTGCAGGTCGAGAACAACAAGGCCGCCTTCGAATGGGGCCGCCGCGCCGCGCACGACCTGGCGTCAGTGCAGGCGCTGCTCAAGCCCGCGCAGGTGGTGCAGTTCGTGCGCAAGTCGACCAACCTCGACGACCTGATCCGCCAGCGCGTGGAATTCCTCACCGGCTACCAGGACGGCGCCTATGCGACGCAGTACCGGGCCTTCGTCGACAAGGTGCGCGCCGCCGAGCAGCCGCTGCAGTCGACCAGGCTCACCGAGGCGGTGGCGCGCTACCTGTTCAAGCTGATGGCCTACAAGGACGAATACGAGGTGGCGCGGCTTCACACCGACAAGTCCTTCCTCGACAAGATCGCGTCGCAGTTCGAGGGCGACTACAAGCTCAACTACCACCTCGCGCCGCCGCTGGTGGCGAAGAAGAACGACAAGGGCGAGCTGGTCAAGCAAGCGTACGGCCCCTGGATGCTGAAGGCCTTCGGCGTGCTGGCCAAGCTGAAGGGCCTGCGCGGCACGCCCCTCGACCTGTTCGGCCGCACCGAGGAGCGCAAGATGGAGCGGGCGCTGATCGGGGAGTACCGCAACTGCATCGAGGAGCTGCTGCGCGGATTGACTGCCGCCAACCTGCCGCTCGCCATCGAGATCGCCCGCATCCCGGAGGACATCCGCGGATACGGGCATGTCAAGGAGCGGCACCTGTTGGCCGCGCGGCCCAAGTGGGACGGGTTGATGGCGCAGTGGCGCGGTGGCGCGCAGAAGGCGGCGTGAGCGGCGACGCTCACTCCACCGCTGCCGTCACCACGATCTCCACCTTCCACCCCGCGTCCGCGAGCTTCGCCTGCACCGTCGCGCGCGCCGGCGTGTATCCCGGGGTGACCCACTCGTCCCACACGGAGTTCATTCCGGGGAAATCGGCCATGTCGGCCAGGAAGATCTGCGCCATCAGGATCTGCCGCTTGTCGGCGCCGGCCTTCGCCAGCAGCGCATCGATCGCGGCCAGCACCTGGCGGGTCTGACCCGCGATGTCCTGCGTCGGATCGTCGGCGACCTGGCCGGCGAGGTACACGGTGCCGTTGTGCACCACCACTTGCGACATGCGCGGACCGATCTCGAATCGTTGAACCATGGCTCGCTCCTCAGGGGTTGGTCGCGGCATTGAAGCGCATGACGGCCAGGCTTGCCGCTGCGAGGTCTTCGAGCGCCATGCCGACCGACTTGAAGACCGTGATGTCCGTCTCGGCGCCGCGCGCCGCTGCGCCGCGGCGGCACAGCGCGGCGAGGTCGCCCGCAATGTCGTCGGCAGAGAAGGCGCCGCTGGCCACGGCCTGCACGATGTCGCCGCCCTCCCGGGGCGCGCCGTCGAGCGTGTCGCACCAGACCGAGCTCGCACGCGCGAACACACGCTCGTCGCTCTCGCGCATCGAAGGCGTGTAGGCGCCGACCAGGTCGACATGCGTCCCGGGCCGCAGCCAGTCGCCGCGCACCAGCGGCTCGGCCGACAGCGTGGCGCAGCTGACGATGTCGGCTTGCGCCACCGCCTCGGGGAGCGAAGCCGCGGCGCTCGCCTCGAGCCCTTCGGTGCGCAGCGCATGCGCCGTCGCCTCGGCCTTCTGCAGCGAGCGTCCCCAGACCAGCACGCGATCGATCGGCCGCGCGCGCGCATGGGCCAGCGGCAGATGGTGCGACAGGCGCCCGGTGCCGACCATCAGCAGGCAGCGGCTGTCGGCGCGCGACAGGCAGCGGCTGGCGAGCGCCGAAGCCGCCGCCGTGCGGCGCGCTGTCAGCTCTCCCCCGTCGAGCACGGCCAGCGGCCGGCCGGTCGCGGCATCCATCAGCACGTAAAGCGCATGGATGGACGGCAGCCCCCGCTGCGCATTGGAAGGATGGATGCTGAGCACCTTGGTGCCTATGCCGAGGCGCTCGCTCCACGCGGGCATCAGCAGCAGCATGGCGGGCGCGTCGCCGGCCTGGCCGAGCGGATAGTGCAGCCGCCGCGGCACGGTCGCGTCACCGGCGACGAACGCCTGCTCGAGGGCGTCGATGAGCTCGTCCCACGGCAACGATCGCGCCACGGCGCGGCTGTCGAGAAACAGGGGGGTGGCGTCGGCCATGGCATCAGGGCTGCGGTACGCCGGCCTCGACCAGCGCCGTCGCGGCCGCGATGTCGGGCGCCATCAGCCGATCCTCGTGCATGAACGGCACCCGCTCCCGCAAGCGCGCATGCAGGGCCTCCAAGGGCGGCGACGACACCAGCGGGCGGCGGAATTCGAGCGCCTGCGCGGCAGCGAGCCATTCGATGGCGACGATGCCGGCCGTGTTGTCCAGCATCTGGTGCAGCCGGCGCGCCGCATAGGTGGCCATCGACACGTGGTCCTCCTGGTTGGCCGAGGTCGGCAGCGAATCGACGCTGGCCGGATGTGCCAGCGACTTGTTCTCCGAGGCGAGCGCCGCGGCCGTCACCTGCGCGATCATGAAGCCCGAGTTCAGCCCGCCATGCTCGATCAGGAAGGCCGGCAGGCCCGAGATCGCCGGGTCCATCAGCATCGCGGTGCGCCGCTCCGACAGCGCGCCGATCTCGGCGATGGCCAGCGCGAGGTTGTCGGCGGCAAATGCCACCGGCTCGGCGTGGAAGTTGCCGCCCGACAGCGCTTGCAGCGTGTCGGCGAACACCAGCGGGTTGTCGGACACGCCGTTGGCTTCGATCAGCAGGATGTCTTTGGCGTGCCGCATCTGGTCGAGGCAGGCGCCCATCACCTGCGGCTGGCACCGCAGGCAGTAAGGGTCCTGCACCTTCTCGCAATGCAGGTGCGACTGGCGCAGCGGGCTGTCGTGCAGCCAGTCGCGGTAGCGTGCCGCGGCTTCTCGCTGTCCGCGCTGGCCGCGCACCGCGTGGATGCGGTCGTCGAACGGCGTGTCCGACCCCTTGGCGGCATCGACGGTCATGGCGCCCACCGCCACCGCGGCCTCGAAGATGCGCTCCAGCCGCAGTGCCGCGTGCAGCGCCAGTGCGGTGGAGCACTGCGTCCCGTTGAGCAGCGCCAGGCCTTCCTTCGGGCCGAGATCGAAGGGGCGCAGGCCGGCGCGCGCCAGCCCGTCGACCGCGGCAAGCCGACGACCTTCGACGCTGACCTCGCCGATGCCGATCAGCACGCCGGCCAGGTGCGCCAGCGGCGCCAGGTCGCCCGATGCGCCGACCGAGCCCTTCTCGGGAATCACCGGCAGCACGTCGGCGTTGAGCAGCGCGAGCAGCGCATCGATGACGTCGCCGCGAACGCCCGACACGCCGTGGGCGAGGCTCGCGGCCTTGAGCAGCAGCATGAGCCGCACCACAGGCGCGGCCAGCGGGGCACCGACGCCGGCGCTGTGCGACAGCACCAGGTTCTTCTGCAGCTGGGCAAGTTGATCGTCGGCGATGCGGGTTTGTGCGAGCTTGCCGAAGCCGGTGTTGATGCCGTAGACGGCCTCATGGCGCGACACCAGATCGCGCACCGCGCGCACGCTGGCCGCGATGGCCGGGCGCGCCGCCTCGTCCAGCACGAACGACTCGCCTCCGTCGAGCGCGCGCTGCAGCAGCGGCTGGTCGAGGCGGCCGGGCGTGACGGTCTGCGGCATGGGGGTTTTCCTCAGCAAGTGGTCTAGACAACTTTAGCATGCAGTCCCCTAGAATGCCGCCGATGAACGCCCGGCGCAAACGCACCCTGTCCTACGAGGTGGTCAAGACCTCGATCCAGCGGCGCATCGCCGAAGGCGGGTGGCAGCCGGGCGTGCGGCTTCCGTCCGAGCGCGAGCTGGTGCAGGAGTTCGGCTGCGCGCGCATGACGGTGCATCGCGCGCTGCGCGAGCTCGAAGCCGAAGGCCTGATCGAGCGGCGCCAGGGTTCCGGCTCGTATGTCGCCGAGCTGCACCCCATCTCCAACCTGCTGCAGGTGCGCGACATCCGCGAGGAGATCGCCGAGCGCGGCCATCTGCACACCACGCAGGTCTGCAGCGTCGCCAGGGAAAAGGCGAGCGCGGAGATCGCCGCCGCGATGCGGCTGCGCAAGGGCACGGCGGTGTTCCGTTGCCAGCTGGTCCATCTGGAAAACGGCGTGCCGATCCAGTACGAGGACCGCCACGTCAATGCGTCCCTGGTGCCCGACCTGCTGACGCGCGACCTGTCGCAGATCACGCCGTCGGCGGTGCTGTTCGAGAACGCGCCGCTCACCGAGGCCGAGCAGGTGATCGAGGCGGTCCTCGCCACACCGGAGCAGGCACTGCTGCTCGACGTTCTGCCCGGCAGCGCCCTGCTGATGGTGTCGAGGCGCACCGTTTCGCAGGGCGCCGTCGCCTCGATCGCACGGCTGTACCACCCGGGCACCCGCTACCGGCTGATCGGCAGCTTCTCGGTGCCGGAGGCCGCAGGCCGGCCGGCGTGACAATCGCGGGATGCACTCGCCCAAATCGCCTCCCACCCGCGACCTCACCGACGCCGAATTCGCCGAGCTCGACGAGCTGCTCGCCGCCACCCCCGAGCCGCTGGAGCCGTGCGATGCGGTGATGCTCGACGGCTTCCTCTGCGGCGTGCTGGTGCAGCCGGTGCTGCTGGCCGCGGAAACGTGGTTGCCGCACGTGTTCGATTTCGAAGGGCAGCCGTTGCCCGACGACGTCGATCCGGCCTGGCTGGAGCGCACGAAGGCGCTGATCCTGCGCCGCCACGCCGTCCTCCAGCGCGCCATGAGCGAAGACGGCTGGTTCGATCCGCTGATCCTGGAATTCGACGAGGAGCACCCGGCCGCCGCGGCCGAAGGCAGCGACGATGCGCTGGCCGGCATGAACCCGATCTCGCAGGCGCTCATGCCCTGGGTGGCCGGCTTCCAGCACGCGACGCTGTGCTTTCCCGATCTGGCCGAGATGCCCGACGACGCCGTGATGGCGGCGCTGGCGCGGCTGTACCGCCATCTGCCGGCCGAGACCGACGAGGAGCGGGAGATCGTGGCCACGCTCGACCGCGAACAGCCGCTCGCCAGCCTGGACGAGGCCATCGAGGACCTGGTGGTCGCCGTGGCCGATCTGTCCGACCTCACGCAGGACCTGCGCTACAAGGTCGACACGGTGATCCGCGACACGCCCAAGGTCGGCCGCAACGACCCCTGCCCCTGCGGCAGTGGCAAAAAGTACAAGCACTGCCACGGCAAGTGATTTGCCGGCAGCTTGTCATGCGACTGCAAATCCTGTCGGATCTCCACCTCGAAACCGAAGCCTTCGACCCGCAGCCCGCGCCGGACGCCGAGGCGCTGGTGATCGCCGGCGACATCGACAGCACCTGGGCGGGCTTCGATCGCTTTCGCGGCTGGCCGCAGCCGGTGATCTTCGTCGCCGGCAACCACGAGTTCGACGATCGCGACCTCGACGACGCCTGGCCGGCTCTGCGCGAGCGCAGCCGGGAATTGGGCTTTCAGTTGCTGGAGCGCGAGACCATCGTGCTGAGCGGCGCGGACGGGCGCCGCATCCGCTTCGTCGGCACGACGCGCTGGTGCGACTTCGGCCTGTTCGGCGACCCGCACAACGAGCGCGTGCTGCGCGCCGCTTCCTACTTCATGCACGTTCAGCACTCGATGCAGCACGGCCGCCCGTTCGATCCGCCGGCGGTTCGCGCCGAAGCGCTCGCCTGCCGCGACTGGCTGGCGCAGGCGCTGGCGGCGCCGGCCGACGGCTGGGACGCCACCGTCGCCATCACGCACTTCGGGCCGAGCCTGCGCAGCGCCGATCCGCGCTATGGCGGCCAGCCCGGCACCGCCAGCTTCTGCAACGCCGACGACGACCTGCTGCCGTTCGCACAGCTGTGGATCCATGGCCACCTGCACTGCCGGCACGACTACCGGGTGCCGCACGCCCAGGGCGAGACCCGCGTGGTGTGCAACGCTCGCGGGCATTCGCGCCGCGGGGAGGCCGACGGCTTCGACGGCGGCTTCAGCGTCGACGTGTGAGGCGTGCGGTCAGATCACGGATCGCCGGTTGAGGCGATCGGTCGCGGGTCCGGCATCACCGGGCTCGGCCGGCAGCGGTTCTTCACGCGGTGACAGGCTGGCATCGAGGCCGAAGGCCGTGCCCATGTCGGCGTAGTCGGTGTCGGGCACCGGTTCCGGCTTGCGCAGGCCCATGGAAGACCACCACGGAATGTTCGGAACCTTGTTCATGACCGACCCCTCACGACGTTCCCATCATCCCAGTGTCAACGGCATTTGGCGCGGCCGGTGAAGCGAAATGCGCCGCGCTTCGCGTGCAGTTCGTTACGAAGACGCCGAGCACGTTGCAACGGATGGCCACCGCCGGTTGCGGTTGGTTGCACTGCGCCGCCGACCCCCGCTCAATGAGCGATGGAAATCCGGCCCGGCCGGTTCTATCGTTGCAAGGCGTTGTCCGGCGCCGTCTGCCGGCCCGCGAGGGAGACACCAACAATGACGCTGACCTCGCTCCAAGCGCTCACCTGGGGCACCGTCACCGGTGCGGTCCTGAGCGCCGTGCTGCTCGCATCGGGCGAATCCGCACTTCCGGACTGGTCACGACTGAAGCGCACGGAGCCGGGCACACGCGTCAACACGGAACCCCCGTCCGTCAAGGCGAAGCAGCGCTCGGCCGCTGCGGCCCCGGCGGCGCCCAACGCCGCTAGGAACGCAGGCGCCCGCTGAGCTGGCGGCGAGCCGGCCGCCTTGCAGGGCCGGTGGCAAAGGCGCTCTTCGCGCCGTCGACGAGTGCTCCACCGATGCGGTCGAGCATGGCCACCCGCGGCGACGCCTGCGCGCCGTCGGGCGCGAGCTTCCACTGGTGCCAGAAGAGCTTGACCGCCAGCGTCACCTCGGACCGCAGCGGAACGAGCGCACCTGAATCGATCAGGCCACGCACCTGGATCTCCGGCGCGACGCCCACGCCCCAGCCCATCAGCGCCGCCCGCACGTAGGCTTCGGACGACGGCACGAAGCGTTCGCGCAGTCGCGGCCCGCGCACGCCGAAGGCACGCGACACCCACTGGTGCTGCATGTCGTCCTTGCGGTTGAAGACGAGGAAGGGCACCCGGCTGAAGCTCGCGCGGTCGAGGCCGTCCGGCCGCCCGTTCCAGTGTTCTTCGATGAAGCCCGGACTGGCCACGGCGAGGTAGCGCATCACGCCCAGCGGCACGGCACGGCAGCCGCGCAGCGCTTCACTGACGGTGCTGACGCAGCCGAGCACCGCGCCCTGACGCAGCCAGTCGTGGGTGAAGTCCTGGTCGTCGACGATGAGCTCGAGCGACAGGCCCTCATGCACCAGTGAATCGAGCGCCGGCATGACCCACGTGGCCAGGCTGTCGGCATTGACCGCGATCGTGAGCCGCTCGCCGGGCGACGGACCGACGCCGAGCTCGCGTCCCACGTCTTCGCGCATCGCCTGCATCTGGCGGGCGAAGCGCAACAGCACCTTGCCGGGCTCGGTGAGACGCAGCGGGCGCGAGCGGACGACCAGCAGCTGCCCGACCTGCGCCTCGAGCGTGCGCAGCCGCTGCGACACCGCCGACTGCGTGATCGACAGGCGCTGCGCCGCACGCTCGAAGCTGCCATCGTCGGCCAGCGCTGCCAGGCAGTCGAGGGAGGCGGTGTCGAGCGGCTTCATAAGTCGTTCTAATGTAGCGGGAGAAATATCAATGGCGCTTCATGACCGCCGCCGGCTTGCGCAGAATCGCCGGACCATGAGCATGCTGTCCGCCGCATTCGCCCAGGGCTGGCTGATGACCGCCGGCCTCATCGTGGCCATCGGCGCGCAGAATGCGCTCGTGCTGCGGCAAGGCCTGGCGCGCTCGCATGTGGCCGCCGTGGTCGCGCTGTGCACGGCATCGGATTGGCTGCTGATCGCGCTGGGCGTGTTCGGGCTCGGCGCCTGGATCCAGTCCTCCCCGGCCACCCTCGAGCTCTTCCGGTATGGCGGCGCCGCCTTCCTGCTGTCGTACGGCCTGCGCTCCGCAATCCGCGCCTGGCGTCCGGCCGGCGACGCGCTGCGCACCCGCGGTGCCGCGGGCAGCCTCGCGTCGACGCTGGGCGCCACGCTGGCGCTGACCTACCTCAACCCGCACGTGTACCTGGACACCGTCGTGCTGCTCGGCAGCGTGGGCGCACAGCAGCCCGGGGCTGGCCGTGCGGCCTTCGCCGCCGGCGCGGGACTTGCGTCGCTGATGTGGTTCAGCACGCTCGGCTTCGGCGCAGCGGCGGCATCGCAGCTGCTTCGGCGTCCGGCCGCGTGGCGCGTCATCGACGCCAGCGTGGCGGGGGTGATGTTCGTCGTCGCCGCGCAGCTGCTTTCGAATCCGCTTTGAACACACCGAGAGTCTCCATCGCATGAACGTGATCGTCATGGGCGCCGGCATCATCGGCATCAGCACCGCCTGGCACCTGCTCGAGCAAGGCCACCGCGTGACGGTCATCGACCGCCAGCCCGATGCGGCGATGGAGACCAGCTTCGCCAACGGCGCGCAGATCTCGGTCAGCTTCTGCGAGCCCTGGGCGAACGCACAGGCGCCGTTCAAGGTGGCCAGGTGGCTGCTGCGCGACGACTCGCCGCTGCTGTTTCGCCCCCGCCTCGATCCGCATCAATGGCGCTGGGGTCTTGC
The DNA here is from genome assembly GCF_029855045.1 of Piscinibacter sp. XHJ-5. GTDB lineage: Bacteria > Pseudomonadota > Gammaproteobacteria > Burkholderiales > Burkholderiaceae_C > Albitalea. Next base: position 373,470 of record NZ_CP123228.1, on the reverse strand, counting down.
GTTCCTCGCGCAGTGCAACGACGCTGCGTTCGAGCGCAACGTGGCACAGCTCGTCGCGCTGGGCCGCTACAGCCACGAGACACTGAAGGGCATGGTCGCGCAGACCGGCATCGAGTACCAGCGCCTCGAGCGCGGCATCCTGCATTTCTTCTCGAGCCAGCAGGAGCTCGATGCCGGCGCCGCAGGCGCCGAGCTGATGCGCCGTCATGGCGTCGACCGGCGCGTGCTGTCGCGCGAGGAAGTGCTGAAGGTCGAGCCTGCGCTGCGGCACTTCGCCGACCGCATCTTCGGCGGCACCTTCACGGCCAGCGATGAATCAGGCGACGCGCGCGTGTTCACCCAAGCGCTGGCCCGGCGCTGCGCGCAGCAGGGCGCCACCTTCCTCTACGGCCACGATGTGCTCGGCTTCGAAACGGGCGGCCGCCTGCTCGACGCCGTGCAGGTGCGCGAGCGCGCCAGCGGCCGCGTGGCGGTGCTGAAGGCCGACGCCTATGTGGCGGCGATGGGCAGCTTCACCGCGCCGCTGCTGCGGCCGCTGGGAATCCGCCTGCCCATCTATCCGGCCAAGGGCTATTCGGCCACGATGAAGCTGAAGCGCCCGCAGGATGCGAGCGTGGTCAGCATGATCGACGACGCCCGCAAGATCGCCATCAGCCGGCTGGGCGATCACATCCGCGTCGCGGGCACCGCCGAGATGGCCGGCTACGACGCCTCCATCGACAGCCGCACCTCGCGCCGCCGCTGCGCGGCGCTGGTTGCTCGCTACGAGGAGCTGTTCCCGGGCGTGGCCGACACGAGCGAGCCGAACTTCTGGGCGGGCCTGCGGCCCAGCACGCCGAGCAACATCCCGATCATCGGCCGCAGCCGTGTGCACAACCTCTGGATCAACGCGGGCCACGGCACGCTGGGCTGGACCCATGGCGCGGGCTCCGGCCGGGCGCTGGCCGAGCTGATGGCGGGACGGCGTCCGCGCATCGGCTTCGGCTTCCATGGCGAAGCGGGCCCGGCACCGCAGCCGCGGATGGCGGCGGCCTGATCAGTCCTTGGCGGCGTACTTGTTGCCGTTGGCCTTGTAGGCGGCGATCGCCTTCTTCAGGTCGGTGTACTCCTCGCACGGGAGGCGGCAGATCTTGTCGAGCGCGGCCAATCGCTCCTCGGCCTTCGGCAGGTCGCCCTTGATCAGGTACAGCTCGCCCGAATACTCCAGCGCGCCGCGGTGCTTGGGATCGATGCGCAGCGCTTCGCTGTAGTACTTCTCGGCGCCTTCGTAGTCGGGCGTCTTGGCCTTGCGCAGGCTGTAGCCCATCAGGTTGTTCCAGTCGGCGCTGCCGGTGTCGTTGATCTTCTTCAGCTCGTCGATCGCGCCGCGCCACTGCTTGGCGGCGATCTGCGCGCGCACCGGCGACAGCTTGTCGTTGGCGACGGGCTCGGTGTCGGCGGCGTACGCGGCGTGGAAGGTGAAAGCCAGCGCACCGGCGGCAAGGATGCGGGAGAGAGTGGACGTCATGGTGGTTCCTCAGGTTGCAGACACCGACGGGATGCGGTGTCTTGGGCCGACTTACGAAGGACGGGACGGCCTGGACGCCGATGCCGCGCAAGAAACTCGAAAAGCGCTCACCACAATTTCACGCAGTGGCCGGCAAGCACCGGATCGACCGCTGGCTTGTCGCCCGGCTGCGCGGGCGCAGCCTGCAGTGTCACCACCAGCCGCGGAACGTTGGAGAACAGCTTCTCCGAGGTGTCGGGCATCGTCAATGTGATGGAGCCCCTCGCCGGCAGCGGCGGCAACGCCGCCACCGGGAACGGATCGCCGTCCTTGGTGACCGCCCAGAGCTGCGCGATCTGGCCGGCCGGCACGGCCACCGGCTGCAGCACCTTCACGGTGAGCTGCCTGCCGTGGCGGCGCGAGTTGGCCAGCAAGCTGGGCTTGCCGGCGGTGTCCAGCAGCAGGCCGACGTAGCTCGCGGGCAACGCGTCGGTCTGGGTCTCGAGCCCGATCAGCCCCGGCTGCACTCGCAGCACGACCGCGCACAGCAGCACGCCGGCGAGGGCGCCGGCAAGGGTCTTCGCGGAGAGGAGGTTCCACAGCCATTGCAGGGGACGGGCCGGCGCGGGCGCAGCGTCCCTGGCGCCGGGAAAGAGCCGGTGCTCCAGCCCCTGCCAGACGCCTTCGCGCGGCTGCAGGGGCGGCACACCGGCGGCCAGCACGCTGAAGCGCTCCTGCCAGGCGCTCACCGCCAGCATCGCGGCGGGTGTCTGGCGCAGCAGCCGCTCGAAGCGCCGTCGCGCCGCGCCGGTCAGCGTGCCCAGGACGTACTCCCGCGCGAGACGGTCGAGCCGCTCGGGCTGCAGGTAGTTCATGCCGCGACTCCCGCCGCCTCGAGACAGCTCTTCAGCTTGTCCAGGCCGCGCCGGACCCAGGCCTTCGCGGTGCCCAGCGGTGCGTTCAGCGCCTCGGCGATGTCGGTGTGAACCATGCCGCGGTAATACGCGAGCGCCAGCGCCTGACGCTGCGAGGCGTTGAGCTCGCCCATGCAGCGATCGATCTTGACCTTCAGCAGGCTGTCGTCCAGCAGTTGCTGCGGCTGCAGCGAATCGTCGGCGGCCACGTCCATGCCTTCGTCGTCCAGCGCCACGGTGGCGCTGCGCTCGGTCTTGCCCGAACGCACGGCGTCGATCGCCTTGTTGCGGACGATGTTGATGAGCCAGGTCATCGGGGAGGCGACCGCGGGGTTGTACCCGGCGGCGTTGTGCCAGACGTTCATGAAAGCTTCCTGCAGCACCTCTTCGGCGCGGTCGCGGTTGTTCAATATACGGAACGCGACGCCCAAAAGATGCGCACAGGTGGCGCGGTACAGCCGCTCGAAGGCGACACGGTCGCGCAGCGCCACGCGCGACATGAGTTGCGGCAGGTCTTCGGCGGCGGACATGGGTGACCTCCCCTCGACAGTTCGGCGCAGAGTATGCCGCGCGCGTGGACAGGAACCTACAATCGCGCCCCCCTGCATTGGCCTTGCGAAGAGGGTTTCCATGTACTGCGCGATCGACTTCGGCACCTCCAACTCCGCGATCGCGATTCCGGCCGGCGCCACGCAGATGCAGCTCGTCGAACTGGAGCCCGGGCAGCGCACCATGCCCACCGCGGTGTTCTATTTCGCCGACGGCGCTCATCGCCCGGAACCGCCTCGGGCCTTCGGCCGCGCCGCCGTGGCGGCCTATGTCGACGGCATTGACGGGCGCCTGATGCGCTCGATGAAGAGCATCCTCGGCTCCAGCCTGGTCGACCAGACCACCGACGTCGGCGGCGGACGCGGCGTGAAGTACCTCGATGTCATCGCCGGCTACCTGCGCCACCTGAAGGCCAAGGCCGAAGGGCAGGCCGCCGCGCCCATACGCCGGGCCATCCTCGGGCGACCGGTGTTCTTCGTCGACGACGATCCCGCGCGCGACGCGCAGGCGCAGGCGGCGCTCGAGTCGGCGGCACGCTCTGTCGGCTTCGACGAGCTGCAGTTCCAGTACGAGCCGATCGCCGCTGCGTTCGACCACGAGCGCCACGTGCAGCGCGAAGAGATCGTGCTGGTCGCCGATATCGGCGGCGGCACGTCCGACTTCTCCGTCGTGCGCGTCGGCCCGCAGCGTGCGCCGCGCCCCGACCGCAAGGACGACATCCTCGCCAACCATGGCGTGCACATCGCCGGCACCGACTTCGACCGGCGCATCGAGCTGGCCGGCATCCTGCGCGAGCTCGGCTATGGCGCCTACGGCCCCAGCATCAACGGCGCCCCGGCGCGCGAAGTGCCCAGCGGCGTGTACTTCGATCTCGCCACGTGGCATCTCATCAACACGGTGTACACGCCGCAGCGTGTCGCCGAGCTGCGCCAGATGAAGGTGTTCTACGCCGACCCGCTGCACCACCAGCGGCTGATGACGGTCGTCACCGAGCGCCTCGGGCACGAGCTGGCGGCGCGGGCCGAGCAGGCGAAGATCGAGGTGGCCGACGGCGGCGACACGGTCATCGACCTGGGCCATGTCGAGCGCGGTCTGCGAGTACCCCTCACCGAGCGCGCTGCCGTGCAGGCCATCGAGGCGGACCTGTCGCGCATCGTGGATGCGGCCCGCGCCACCGCGGCACAGGCCGGAATCGCGCCGGAGCGCATCGCGACGCTTTACTTCACCGGCGGCTCGACCGGCCTGCGGCTGCTCGCCACGCGCATCGCCGCGGCGTTTCCGGCGGCGCGGCCGGTGCGCGGCGATCGCTTCGCCAGCGTCGCCACGGGACTCGGCCTGCACGCACAGCGCTGGTTCGGCTAGCGGCGCGGCCGCGGAGGCGGTCGGCGCGGGCCCGGCCGCGCCGCAACCGCGAGCGGACGGCCGACGTCGGCGAGCAACAGGGTCGCGCGCACCAGCTCCTCGACCGCTTCGGTCAGATCGGTGGGCGGCTCGAGCAATTCGATCGCGGCCAGCAGATCGTCGGCATCTTCCAGATCGTCGGGATCGAGGTGGCGATACAGCAAGGCGAGCGGTTCCGTCAACGCAGCGGCGTCGTGCTGCATCAACGCCGGGAAGAGCTCCATCGCGGTGGCGAATCCCGCCACCCAGGGATACACCGCATCGACTTCGGGCGGCGCCTGGTCCTCGTCGGCGGGCGCATCGTGGCCGTCGCCGGCGAGCTCGAACACCCACGGATCGAACCATTGCCGCCGCCCGATCGCCTGGTCAAGCTCGGCATGGCGGCGCCGCGCCAGCACTTGCAGCCGCGACGCATCGAAGCGCGGCGGAAGGGCTCGGCCGTCGGCATCCGTGACATGCGGCAGCCAGCGCGATTCGGGCACCCGCTGCGGCTGCACCAGCACGCCGCAAAGGAAGCCATCGAGCATGCTCACGTCGAGGGGCTCGAGCGGCGCCGGCACGCTGTCGAGCAGCCGTTGCAGCTCGTCGAGCTCGCCCTCGTCGAGAGGGCGAACCTCCACGCCCGGGGATGACGCTGGCGGACGAGGGCGCGACGAGTGAGGCATCGCAGGATTGTCGTGGACATACGCTTGCCACAATTCGTTGCCCCAGTTCTCCCTCGTATTGGGGATATCCCTCCTCCAGGCCGCCCCCTACAGTCCCCCCATCGCTGTCACACGGGGTTCAGAGCCCACGCGTCAAGGTCGCAACACCCGCAAGAGAAGAAGAACCCATCACAGGGTGCCCGACCGAGCAACCGTCCCAACGACGTCCTTTTTTGAGGACTTGACACAGCCCACCTGCCAACGCGGGTGGGCTTTTTTTTTGGCCTGACTTGGTGAGGCCAAAGCATGCCCATGGGTGACAGCACCCCAACCCCTGCGGGAGGGGCTCCAGCTTGATGGACGAGCCGGCTTGGGGCCGGCTGATTTCCGCCCTAGCTGAGGATCATCTGGGTGCAGCGGAAGAGTGCGATCTTTTTCCCCTGCGGGCCGAACACGGTGGCGGACCAGATATGCGTGGTGCGGCCGAGGTGTTCACCGACTGCCTCGCAGCGGATCACGCCTTCCTTGGCCGTGCCCAGAAAGTTGCTCTTCAGCTCGATGGTGGTGAAGTTCTTCGCACCGTCCGGCAAATGCGCGACGGTGGCGTAGCCGGCGCAGGTGTCGGCCAGCAGGATCACGCTGGCCGCATGCAGGTAGCCGTTGGGGGCGTGCATCCACGGCTGCAGTTCCATTTCGGCGCAAACGCGACCTTCGGCCACTTCGGTCACGCGCAAGCCGTAGCGGTCGGGCAGGCTGCCGGCCTGGAACGAATTGAAATACTGCGCGGTGGCTTGCGGTCTGAGCATGGGAGGTCTCCGGCGATGGCATCGTGAGCATAGCCAACCGCGGGCCGTGATGCCCTGCACACGCTTGCTGCCGCGGCGAGGCGAGCACCGACTTGTCGAGCCGTCACCGGCGTCCCACAATCGGCAGCCGACGCGGTGCACGACGTCCGCGCAATCGGGAGTGGCAGTTTGAAGCGAATGTTGTGGGCGGTTGCGCTGCTCGTGCTGGCATGGATGCCGGCGCAGGCCTCGCCGCTGGAGGTGCGTGCCTGCGGGGGCGCCAACGAATGGCCGCCCTCTTCCTACTTCCTGCGCCGCGATGGGCGTGTGACCGGCGACGTCGCCGGCTTCTCTCCGGATGTGCTCGCCGCGGCCCTGCAGGGCAGCCGGTTCAAGGCCGAGGTGACGCTGCTGCCGTTCGCACGCTGCCTCGCGGAAGCGCGCGCCGGACAGCAGATGCACATCGTGATGGCCGCGTTCCACAACGCCCAGCGCACGCAGTCGTTTCTCTACAGCGAGTCCTACCTGGCGCTCGTGCCGAGGGTGTACTTCCTTGCAGCCGAGTGGCCGAAGGGCCTGGCGCTGTCGTCCCTGAACGACCTCGGCGCCTATCGGCTGTGCGGGCTCAACGGCATCAGCTACGCCCACCTCGGCCCGGTGGCCGACAAGGTCTACACCGGCGCCGCCGACTACGCCGCACTGGTGCGCATGCTGCAGGCGCGCCGGTGCGACGCTTTCGTGGAGGGCCAGGAGGTGATCAACGGCTTCCGGCTGCTGGGAACGCCCGAGTTGAGTGGCGCGCTGCTGGCGAGCGCCGCGCTGCCGGAAGTGAAGCCGCTGCGGATCCACTTCATCGTGTCGCGCCAGTACGAACATGCGCAGCCCTTGATCAACGCCATCAACGGGGGCCTCGCCCGGCTGCAGCGGGAGCAGCGCCTGCCGGCGATGCTGCAGAGGCACCAGGCCGCGCCGTGACTCAGAAACCCGCGGCCAGTTGCTCGCGCAGATGCTCCACCAGCACCTGCACGGCGCGCGGGGTGACCGGGCTCCATGGCCGGATGGCGTAGACCGCGTCGCCGAAGAATCCCACCGGGCGCCAGCCGGGGAGCACCTCTCGCAGCCGTCCCGCGCGCACTGCCGCGCCGGCGCTGAAGTCGGGGACCTGCGCGATGCCCAGGCCCGACAGCACGGCGTCGCGCAGGAGCTCGGAGTTGTTGGCGCGCAGCGGCCCCTGCACCGCGACGCTGACCCGCTCGGGCTCGCGCGCGCCGCGCGCGCGCTCGCGTTGCTCGAACCACCACATCGCCGGCCCGCTGCGCAGGTAGGCCAGGCAGTCGTGGGTCGCCAGGTCGGAAGGATGCTCGGGCATGCCGCGGCGCCGCAGGTAGCTTGCGCCGGCCACGAGCAGCGTGCGCGTCTCGCAGAGCTTCCAGGCGACGTGGTTGTCGGGCGGCGCGCTGGTGTGCCGCACCGCCAGATCGAAGCCTTCGTGCGCCAGGTTGGCGACGCGGTCGGAAAGCTCCAGCTCGACGCGCACCTCCGGATGGCGGCGGAAGAACGTTTCCAGCGTGGGCGCGATCTGCTGTCGGCCGAGCGCCACGGGTGCCGACACCCGCACCAGTCCGCGCGGCTGACCGGCGAGGTCGCGCACGCCGCCCAGGCTGCGCGCGATGTGGGCGAATGACTCGACCGTGTCGTCGACCAGGCGCTGGCCAGCGTCGGTGAGCCGCACCGAGCGCGTGGTGCGCTGCACCAGCGTCAGTCCGACGACTCGCTCCAGCTCGGCGATGCGCTGGCTGACAGCCGCCTTGCTGAGCGTGAGCCGCTGCGCCGCCTGCGTGAAGCTGCCCGTCTGCGCGATGACGGTCAGCAGGTGGATGTGCGGCCACAGCAGCTCGGCGCGCTCGGCGGAGGATCGGTTTGTACGATTTCGGTCGGTGGGCATTGTTCGCACCCGTGAACAATGAAATCAGTGTAGGCGGATTGGCAGCCCGGGGTCGGCAGCCTAGACTGGATGAAACACCCGCTCTGACAGGAGACACACGATGGGCGCCCCCGAATCCTTCACTGCCACGACCGAAGTCGGCCACTACATCGGCGGCCGCGTCGTTCCCAGCACCGGCGGGCGCCGCCAGCCGGTCTACAACCCGGCCCACGGCACGGTCGCGCGCCAGGTGGCGCTGGGCACTGCCGACGAGGCGGCGGCCGCCGTCGCGGCGGCCAAGGCGGCCTTCCCTGCCTGGGCCGACACGCCGCCGATCCGCCGCGCGCGCATCCTGAACAACTTCCTTGCGCTGCTGAACCAGCACAAGGACACGCTCGCCGCCATGATCACCGCCGAACACGGCAAGGTGTTCACCGATGCGCAGGGCGAGGTGACGCGCGGCATCGACATCGTCGAGTTCGCCTGCGGCGTGCCGCAGCTGCTGAAGGGCGACTACACCGACCAGGTCTCCACCGGCATCGACAACTGGACGCTGCGCCAGCCGCTGGGCGTCGTGGCCGGCATCACGCCGTTCAATTTCCCGTGCATGGTTCCGTGCTGGATGTTCCCGCTGGCGCTGGCCTGCGGCAACACTTTCGTGCTCAAGCCGAGCGAGCGCGACCCATCGGCCTCGCTGTTCATGGCCGAGCTGCTGAAGCAGGCCGGCCTGCCCGATGGCGTGTTCAACGTCGTGCAGGGCGACAAGATCGTCGTCGATGCCCTGCTGACGCACCCCGACGTGAAGGCGCTCAGCTTCGTCGGATCGACACCGATCGCGCAGTACATCTACGAGACCGGCGCGCACCACGGCAAGCGCGTGCAGGCGCTGGGCGGCGCCAAGAACCACATGGTGGTGATGCCCGATGCCGACCTCGAACAGGCCGTCGACGCCCTGGTGGGCGCCGCCTACGGCTCGGCCGGAGAGCGATGCATGGCGATCAGCGTGGCGGTGCTGGTGGGCGACGTGGGCGATCGCATCATGCCGATGCTGGCCGAGCGTGCGAAGACGCTGAAGATCAAGAACGGCATGGAGCTCGACGCCGAAATGGGCCCCATCGTGACCCGCCAGGCGCTGGAGCGCATCGAGGGCTACATCGGTGTCGGCGTCCAGGAAGGCGCCACGCTGGTCGTCGATGGCCGCGGGCTCAAGGTGCAGGGCCACGAGGAGGGCTTCTTCACCGGCGGCACGCTGTTCGACCACGTGAAGCCCGACATGCGCATCTACCGCGAGGAAATCTTCGGGCCGGTGCTGTCATGCGTGCGCGCTCACGACTTTGCCGAAGCGGTGCAGCTCGTCAACGACCACGAGTTCGGAAATGGCGTCGCGTGCTACACGCGCGACGGCCACATTGCACGTGAATTCGCGCGCCGCATCCAGGTGGGCATGGTCGGCATCAACGTGCCGATCCCGGTGCCCATGGCCTGGCATGGCTTCGGCGGCTGGAAGCGCAGCCTCTTCGGCGACATGCACGCTTACGGCGAAGAGGGCGTGCGCTTCTACACGAAGCAGAAATCGATCATGCAGCGCTGGCCGGAAAGCACGGCCAAGGGTGCCGAGTTCGCCATGCCGACCGCGAAGTAACCGGTCTGGCGGAGGGTCGCAAGCCACCGGATCTTCTGGCGGTGGCGAGGCGGGGCGAGACCGGTCCGGAGCGACTGGGTCTAGCCGACGACGAGTTCGCCCTCGACCCACTGGAAGAGGCACCACTTGCCGCCGGACGCGCGCTTGAGCTCGTCTTCGGTGAGCTCCCGCGGTGCAGGCGGGGGCTCAGCCTGTTCGTCACGCATACCGACGCTTTCTTCGGTCAAGTTCATCGCATCTCCCACGCCGCACGGCGGATGGGAAGCACCATAGCCGCGGCATGGCGGCATTCGCCGATGACCATTCGTCGCGAGGACGTCGAAAAAATTGGTGTAGCGACGGGGCCCAAGTTCCGACATCTCGCCCGGCTGGCGCATGATCGCGAAGTCGCCGTTTTCCAGCCCATTGCGCTCGCCGCGCCACATGCAGACACCGCCAGCCGACTCCCGCTCCTCCCTTGCCGACCTTCTGCAGGCCGCGCGCGCAGCGCGCGACGCATCGTCGCTGACCGAAGGCCGGCAGCTCGCGGAGCGAGCGTGGGCGCTGGCGCTGCAGTCGGGATCCGAGGACCAGCGCGCCGAGGCCGGTCACCTGCTGTGCCTGTTCAACTACCGCCTCGGCGCTCTCGCCGCCCTGCTCGACATCGGCGATGAGGTCCTGGGCGCGCTGGCTGCGCCGGCCCGGCGCGCGACCCGCATCGACCTGCTGCGCTGGATGACGCTCGCCGGCTGCGAGACCGGCCGCTTCGATCGCGCGATGCAGCACGCCAACGAGGCCTGCACGCTGGCGCACGACATCGGCGACCAGCGCCAGCTCGCGCTGTCGCTGACGGCCCTCGGCGCCTGCTTCGAGCGCATGGGCGATCCCTGGCAGGCCGAGCGCCTGATGGACGATGCCCTGCGCGTGGCGCACGAGGTGGGCGATCCCTTCGCGCAGCTGGTGACGCTGAACAACCTGTGCGCGGTGTGCACCGGCGCGTTCTACGTGCTGCGCGGCGGCGACGAGCCGGCGGAGGCGATCGCCGCACTGAGGCGGGCGCTCGTGCACGCACGCGAGGCCCATTCGCTGCTGCATCAGTTCGACGATCCCTTCTTTGCGGTCTTCGTCGAGGGCAACCTCGGCGAGGTGCTGCTGCACCTGGGCAACACGCAGGAGGCGCGCACGCTGCTCGACGGCGCCCTGCAGCGCGGTCTGGAGCACGGCTACGAGGCGCAGGTCTGGCGCATCCGCTGCTCCATCTGCGAGCTGATGCTGGCCCAGGGACAGGCCAGCGAGGCGCATGGCGCGCTGAACGGACTGCTGCACGACATGGCCGGCGCCGACCCGCGTTCGACCCTCATCCGCGTCCACCACGCGCTGTACCGCGCCAGCCGCGACCTCGGCCTCATCGAAGAGGCACTCGCCCACTTCGAGCAGCACGATCGCCTCGAGCGCAGGCGCGCCACCAGCCAGCTGAAGGCGCAGTCGCAGCTCTTCGTCACGCGGGTCGAGGCCGAGCAGGCCCGCGTGCAGGCGGAACGGGCGCGGCGCGAAGCGCAGCTCGAACGCTCGCGCGCCGCGGGCTTTCGCGCCGACGCGCAGCGTGACCAGCTCACCGGCCTGGGCAACCGGCGCCACCTGGACGAGCGGATGCCGCTTCTGCTGCATGCGGCGCGCTCGCAGGGCCTGCCGCTCACCGTGGCGCTCATCGATCTCGACCACTTCAAGCAGATCAACGACCGCTTCGGCCACGCCGTCGGCGACAAGGTCCTGGTCGAGATGGCGCACCAGTTGCGCGAGAACACCCGCAGCAGCGACGTGCTGGCGCGCATCGGCGGCGAGGAGTTCCTGGTGGTGTTCGCGGACATGCCGGAAGCGCAGGCCGTCGAGGTCTGCCAGCGCCTGCGCGCGCGTGTCGCCGCCCACGACTGGGCTACACTCGCGCCCGGCCTGCAGGTCACGCTGAGCGTGGGCATCGCCCACGCGCCGCCCTACGACATCGCGACGCTGTTCGACCAGGCCGACCGCGCGATGTACCGCGCCAAGCAAGGTGGCCGAAACCGCGTCGCGGTGGCATAGCCGGCGCAGGCGCAGGGGCCGACTCCTCAAGCGGCTGCCGCGGATCCGGCTGCGCCGGTCCACCGGGGGGTGGTCAGTACTCCCAGAAGATGCGCTGCAGCTCGGCGGTGCTGTTGGTCTTGCCGAGCGCAAGCGCGGCGAGGATCTTCGCCTTCTGCGGATTCAGGTCGTGGGCGACGACCCAGTCGTACTTGTCGTCGGGCTGCTCCGAGTTGCGGATCACGAAGCCGTCGGCGATGCGCGAGGCGCGGATCACGTGGATGCCCGATGAGCGCACGCGCCGCAGCGTCTCGACCGCGTAGTCGGGCACGGAGCCGTTGCCGGTGCCGGCATGAATGACGGCCTTCGCGCCCGCCTTCACCGCCGCGTCGTACAGCGTGGGCGCCATGTTGCCGTAGCCATAGACGATGTGCACCTCGGGCAGGCTCTGCAGCGTGTCGATGTCGAACTCCGACTGCGTCGTGTGGCGCTTCACCGGTGCTCGGAACCAGTAGGCCTGGTTCTCCACCACCATGCCGAGCGGCCCCCAGGCGCTGGCGAAGGCGCTGGTCTTGATGTTGATGCGCTTGGCGGCGTCCCGGCCGGTCAGGATGTCGTCGTTCATCGCCACCAGCACGCCCTTGCCGCGCGCGCTCGGCGTGCCGGCCAGCACGACGGCGTTGTAGAGGTTCAGCATGCCGTCGGCCGACATCGCCGTGCCGGGGCGCATGGATCCCACCAGCACGATCGGCTTCTCGGTGCGGATCACCAGGTTCAGGAAGAAGGAGGTCTCTTCCAGCGTGTCGGTGCCGTGGGTGATCACCACGCCGTCGACCCCGGGGTCCTTCACCAGCGCCGAGACGCGCTTGCCGAGCTGCAGCAGCTTCTCGTTGGTGAAGCTTTCCGAGGCGATCTGGAAAGCCTGTTCGCCGCGCACATTGGCGACGTTGCTCAGCTCCGGGATGCCGGCGATCAGCTTGTCCACCGGCACCTTGGCCGCCTGGTAGGTGGCGCTGTTGGCCGAGGTTGCGCCGGCGCCGGCGATGGTGCCGCCGGTGGCGACGATGACGACATTGGGCTTGGCAGCGGAGGTGGCTGCCGGCGTCTGGGCGCATGCCGTGGCCATGGCGACGAAGCCGATCGTCGCGCCGCGAGCGAGCAGCTGGATGAGGTCTTTCAAGAACGAGTCTCCTGGGTGGTTGTGAGGCCGCGCAATGCTAGGGGCCAAGCCCGTCCGGCGGAAATGCCGGTTGTGGATCAACCCATTCTCGAAACTCATACCGGCGCCTGCCGCGCTACAGCTTCTCCGTCTCCCCGGCGCGCGGCTGCCACTTCATCAAGCGTCTCTCCACCTGCCCGACGATCGCGTCGAGCAGCAGCGCGAACAAGGTCAGCACGAGGATGCCGGCCATCACGGTGTTGATGTCGAAGCTGCCCTCGGCCTGCAGGATGAGGTAGCCCACGCCTTGCGCCGACCCCAGGTATTCGCCCACGACTGCTCCGACGAAGGCCAGCCCGACCGACGTGTGCAGCGAGCTGAACACCCAGCTGGTGGCGCTCGGAAGGTACACGTGGCGCAGCAGCTGGCGCTGGCTGGCGCCCAGCATGCGCGCGTTGGCCAGCACCACCGGGCTCACCTCCTTGACGCCCTGGTAGACGTTGAAGAAGACGACGAAGAACACGAGCGTGACGCCCAGCGCGACCTTGCTCGCGACGCCGAGCCCGAACCACACCGCGAAGATCGGCGCCAGGATGACGCGCGGCATCGAGTTCAGCGCCTTGATGTACGGATCGAAGATCGCCGCCGCCAGCGGGCTCAGGGCCAGCCAGAGCCCGCACGCCAGCCCCAGCGCGGTGCCGACGGCGAATGCGAGCACGGTCTCGAGCAGTGTGACCCCGAGGTGCCGGTATATGTCGGCGCCGGTGACGAACCAGCTCCAGATGCGGCCGAAGATCTTCAGCGGCTCGCCGAAGAAGAACGCCGCCTGCCGGTCGTCGGCGAACAGGAACGGCGGAATCAGCCCGGGTGTGGTCAGGAGGTGCCAGCCGACGAACACCAGCACGAGCACGGCGAGCTGCCAGGCGCGCAGGTTGCGGGGATGGGGCTTGATGAGGCTCCACATGGCGTCAGGCGGCCAGCTGCTGCTTGTAGCCCTTGAGCACTTCCTCGCGCAGCACATCCCAGATGGCCTGGTGGAGCTCGATGAAGCGTGGCGCGGTGCGCACCTCGGCGACGTCGCGCGGCCGCTCGAGGTCGACGCGGAATTCGCCGATGGGCCGCGACGCGGGCCCGGCGGACAGCACGATGACGCGGTCGCTCATCGCGATCGCCTCGTCGAGGTCGTGGGTGATGAAGAGCACCGCCTTCCTGCGGGCCGCCCACAGCTCCAGGACCTCGTTCTCCATCAGCTGGCGCGTCTGGATGTCGAGCGCCGAGAACGGCTCGTCCATCAGGATGATGTCGGGGTCCAGCGCCAGTGTTTGCGCCAGGCTCGTGCGCTTGCGCATGCCGCCGGACAGCTGGTGCGGATAGCGGTCCCCGAAGCCGCCCAGGCCGACGCGGCGCAGCCACTCCTCGGCCTGCGCGCGTGCTTTGGCGGCGCCGCGGAACTCGAGCCCCGCCATCACGTTCTGTGCCGCCGTCCGCCAGGGCATCAGGCTCTCGGCCTGGAACATGTACCCGGCGCGTGCGTTGACGCCGGCCAACGGCTGGCCGAACACCCGCACCTGTCCGCTGCTGGGGGTCAGCAGGCCGGCGGCCATGTTGAGCAAAGTGCTCTTGCCGCAGCCGGTGGGTCCCACGACGGACACGAACTCGCCGGGCGCGACGGTCAGCGTGACGTCGCGCACGGCGGTGTAGCGCTGGCCGGGGTCGTTCTTGGAGACGAAGGTGCAGGTGACGTCGTCGAGCGCCAGCGCGGGTTCGTGCGAAGCCATCAGGCCCTGGCGTGCTTCTGGTTGGCGCGCTTGACGAAGTCGTTCGTGAAGGCGGCCGCCGGATCGAATTTCACGCCCTTCAGAGATTCGTCGATGCTTTGCAAGGCACGGATGGCGGTGGCTGCGCCGGCCTCGGGGATCGTGCCATCGGGCGACAGCGCGCCTTTGCTGGCGAGGAAGGCATCGACATAGACCGCGCGGTCGCCGAGCAGGTAGCTCTCGGGCACGGCCTTGATGATGTCGCCTGCCCCGGCGGCCTGGATCCACTTGTCGGCGCGCACCAGCGCGTTGGCCAGCGCCTGCGTCGTCGCGGGGTTCTTGTCGATGAAGGCTTGCGGCGCATACAGGCAGCCCGCTGGCATGGGGCCGCCGAACACCTTGTCGGCCTCGGCGACGATGCGCGTGTCGGAGACGATCTTCAGGTCGCCGCTTCGCTGCAGCAGCGTGATCACCGGGTCGAGGTTGCTGATCGCGTCGATCTGGCCGGAGCGCATCGCCGCGACGGCCCCGTTGGCCGCGCCGACGCCGATGATGGAGACGTCGCTCGGCTTGAGTCCCGCCTTCGCGAGCACGAAGTTCGCCATCACGTTGGTCGACGAGCCCGGCGCGGTCACGCCGATCTTCTTGCCCTTGAGGTCGGCCACCGACTTGAAGTTCGGCATCGTCTTCGGATTGACGCCCAGCACGATCTGCGGCGCGCGGCCCTGCAGCACGAAGGCGCGCAGCCGCTGACCCTTGGCCTGCATGTTCAGCGTGTGCTCGAACGCGCCGGACACCACGTCCGCGCTGCCGCCGATCACCGCCTGCAGCGCGCGCGAGCCGCCGGCGAAATCGACGATGGTCGGCTCCAGCCCTTCTGCCTTGAAGTAGCCGAGGCTCTCGGCGATGGTCAGCGGCAGGTAGTACAGCAGGTTCTTGCCGCCCACCGCGATGGTCGGCTTGGGCTTCTCGAGCGCTTGCGCGCGCACCAGCGAAGGCAACGCCAGGCTGGCCGCGCCGGCCAGGACAAATCCGCGTCTGTGCATCGAGGCTCTCCGGAAGGAAGGGACCGACTGTACCGAGCGCGGAGTGCGGGGCTGCTGGGGCAAGTCCGTAGAATCGACCACGATGAGAATGCTTCGTTCGCTCGCGCTCGTCCTGGCGGGCATCCTCGCGCCGGCCGCCTGGGCCGCCAACGATCCAGCCGGGCCGGCCGAAGCCGCGAGCGCGCCGGCCGTCTCGCTGTCGGCGCGCAAGGTCTACGAGCAGGCACGCTCGCAGTTGCTGCAGATCCGCACGGTGCTCAAGGGGCGTGCCAGCCAGACCTCGGTCGGCTCGGGCTTCATCGTCTCGAAGGAAGGCCACATCGTCACCAACTTCCACGTGGTGAGCGAGGTGGCGCTGGAGCCGGGCACGCACGACCTCGTCTACGTGACCGCGGACGGCCGCGAGGCGCCGCTCACCATCCTGATGCTCGACGTGCTGCACGACCTGGCCCTGCTGAAGATCGCGCCGTCGAAGGATGCGCCGCCGCACCTCGATGCGCTCGGCTTTCGCCCGGCCAACCTCACGCTGGCGCAAGGCGAGCGCATGTACTCGCTGGGCAACCCGCTGGACGTCGGCTTCGCCGTCATCGAAGGCAACTACAACGGCCTCGTCGAGCGCAGCTTCTACCCGCAGATCTTCTTCTCGGGCTCGCTGTCGGCCGGCATGAGCGGAGGTCCCGCGCTCGACCAGGAAGGCCGCGTCATCGGCGTCAACGTGGCGCGCCGCGTCGACGGCGAGCAGGTGAGCTTTCTCGTGCCCGGCGCCTTCGCGGCGGCGCTGCTCGAGCGCGGCCGCAATGCGCCGCCGATGAAAGGCCCGGCACATGCCGAGATCACGCGCCAGCTGACGGAGCACCAGGCATTGCTCACCGAGCGCTTCGTGTCGCAGGGCTGGAAGACCGCGACGCACACGCGCTACAAGGTGCCGGTGCCGCCCGACCGCTTCATGCGCTGCTGGGGATCGACCGAGCAGTCGCGCACGGGCGGCCTGGACTTCGAGCGCTCCGACTGCGTGATGGACACGCGCATCTTCGTCGGCCAATACACCACCGGTGCGATCAGCGTGCGTCACGAGAGCTACGACGGCAGCAAGCTCGGCACGCTGCGCTTCGCCTCGCGCTATTCGCAGAGCTTTCGCAACGAAAGCTTCCGGCGCCTGCGCGGCGACCAGATGACCAAGCCGCAGTGCCACGAGAACTTCGTGCAGCGCGAAGGCCTGCCGCTGCGCGCCGTGGTGTGCCTGCGAGCCTACAAGAAGCTGCCGCAGCTCTACGACGTGGCGGTGCTCGTCGCCACGCTCGACCAGAACCAGGGCGGCGTCCAGGGACGCTTCGACGCGCAGGGCTTCAGCTTCGCCAACGCGATCAAGCTGAGCCAGCACTACCTCGAGGGCTACGGCCTGCACACCCCATGACCGCCTTGGCGCTGCTCGAAGTGCTGGACCGCGACGACCACGTGCGGTACTACCTGCCGGTGGCCGGCTGGCCCGTGACCGCCGGTCGGGCGCTCGACAACCACCTGGTGCTCGACGACCCGCACATCGCGGCTCAGCACTTCCGCATCGATGCCGACGAGGCCGGCGTGTTCGTGCAGGTCGGCGACACCGTCAACGGCCTGCGTGCCGACGGGCGACGGCATGGCGCCGGCGAGCGCATCCGGGTCGGCGCGGCGCCGCTGAGACTGGACGTCGGCGACTCGCACCTCTGCCTGCGGCTGGCCGAGCATCCCATCGCTGCGGAGCTGCCGCTGCGCACGCCGCGCAATGTCTGGCATGCGGTGGGGCCGACGCTCGCCGCCTTCGTGCTGGTGATGGCCGCCCTGCTGTTCGGCACCTGGCTGGACACCGATCCCGACGAGTGGACGCGCGCGATGGCCAGCACGCTGGTGGCGGTGCTGACGGCCGGTCTCGCGTGGTGCGCCGCCTGGTCGCTGGTCTCGAAGATCTTCACTCGTCGCAGTCACTTCTGGTGGCATGTGCGGGTGCTGCTGCTGGGCGTGCTCGCCATCGACGTGGCGGGCGCGGCGGCGCGGCTGCTCGCCTTTGCGCTGTCGTGGCCCGCCGCGAGCGACTTCTCGTTCGTGCCCACCTACGCCGTCGCCGCCGCGATGCTGTACTTCCATGCGCTGGGCGTCGAGCCACGCCAACCGGCGCGCATGCGACAGGTCGCCATCGGCATCTTCGTCGCGGGCGTGGGCTTGAGCATCTGGTTCAACTACCAGAATCGCGACCAGCTCGGCGAGGAGCTCTACATGAATCATCTGTTCCCGCCGGCGCTGCGCCTCGCACGCCCGGTCGACACGGCGCGCTTCGTCGGTGAGCTCGCGCCGCTGCAGGCCAGGCTCGACGCGAAGGCGAAGAAGCGCGACACCGGCAACAGCGACGAAGCCGCCAGCGATGAAGAGTGATCCCGTTCGCACGGCGCTGGTGACCGGCGGCAGTCGCGGCATCGGCGCGGCCGTCGCGTGGCTTTGTGCGCAACGCGGCTGGGCGGTGGCCGTGAACTGCACCCGCGACACGGCCGCGGCACAGGCCATGGTCGAGCGCATCCGCGGTGCCGGCGGCACGGCGCTGGCGATCCGGGCCGACGTGGCCGACGAGGCGCAGCTCCTGGCGATGTTCACGCGCATCGACGCCGAGCTGCCGCCGCTGGGCGCGCTGGTCAACAACGCCGGCATCGTCGATGTCGCCGCGCGTGTCGACGGCATGAGCGCGGCACGCCTGCAACGCATGTTCGCCGTCAACGTCGTCGGCAGCTTTCTCTGCGCGCGTGAAGCCGTGCGGCGCATGTCGACCCGCCACGGCGGCAGCGGCGGCGCCATCGTCAACGTGTCGTCGGCCGCGGCGCGCCTGGGCTCTCCTGCGCAGTACGTCGACTACGCCGCGAGCAAGGCGGCGATCGACACCTTCACCGTCGGCCTCGCCAAGGAAGTGGCGGCCGAAGGCATACGCGTCAACGCGGTGCGGCCGGGCATCATCGACACCGAGATCCATGGCTCCGGGGGCCAGCCCGACCGCGCCACCGAGCTCGCACCGCAGGTCCCGATGCAGCGCCCCGGACGAGCCGACGAGGTGGCCCAGGCCATCGTCTGGCTGCTGTCGGACGAGGCCAGCTACACGACTGGCGCGCTGCTCGACGTCGGCGGCGGACGCTAGCTCAGCGCCGCTCGACGATCACCGGCACCAGGTTCAGCGCTTCGCGCACGCGCGCAGCCGCTCCTTGCGCCTCGTCGCGGCTGCGATAGGGCCCGGCTTGCAGGCGGTACGAGCTCGACTCGCTGAACACCGCCAGCAGCGGAGCGAGCCAGTCCAGGTCGGCGATGACGCGCCGATGGAAGCCGTCGGCGCCTTCGCGCTGGCGGAAGACCCCGATCTGCACCCAGAAACCCGGGGCCGGCTTTGCCACCGTCGCCGCGGCGGCGATCGCCTCGTTGCCGCCCGACGGCGGTGTCTCCGCCTCCGAGGCCGCGGGCGGCGGCGCCGCCGCGACATCGGTGGCCGGACGCTCCGGCTCCGGCACCGCCCCGTTGCGCCGCCACGCCCCGGTGCGGATCTCGTCGAAGGTGATACGGGTCAGCTCGACCGGCGCCACGCCGTTGAGCACCCCCAGCTTCATCGCCGCGGTGTAGCTCAGGTCGATGACGCGGCCGCGGTGGAAGGGGCCCCGGTCGTTGACGCGCACGACCACCTCGCGCTTGTTGGCCGGGTTAATCACGCGCACATAGCTCGGAATCGGCAGGGTGGGATGCGCCGCCGTCATCGCGTACATGTTGTAGGGCTCGCCGCTGGCGGTCTTGCGTCCGTGGAATTTCTTGCCGTACCACGATGCCAAGCCACGCTCGGTGAACGGCCGGTCCTCGGTGATCGGCACGTAGTCGCGGCCCAGCATCTCGTACGGCTTGTTGGGCCCGCCATTGCGGATGGGCTCGACGCGGGGCTCGGCATCCGGCACGTTGGCGAGATCGGGCGGGACGCGGGCCTCCGCCCCGTCGCGCTCGCCCGCGGGCGCCGGGCCGGCACGCGGCGTGACCGCGGTCGTCGCCGATCCGGGAGGCCGGGACGGCGCCGAACCGCAGCCGGCCAGCAGTGCCAGCACGAGCCACAGGACAACCTGACACAACGAACGACGCCCACGGGACGCGATCAGCATGCGTTGGGGGCAGACCTGCTGCCGCGGGGCGGCCCGGTCCGGGGCTGTGGAAGTCGGCGAATGATACGCAGGGGCACCGGGGCTTCGGTCAGCGCGCAGCGACGCAAGCGCCTGGGGTGTGACCGATGACCACGAACGGCGCGATGGCCCGGAAGTGGCGCGCCCGGCTGGGATCGAACCAGCAACCCCTGCCTTCGGAGGGCAGTACTCTATCCATTGAGCTACGGGCGCGAAGCGCGGATTATCGCATCGCTCGATGCGGCCGGTCGGGCGTCAGGTTCGGTCAGCGACCGGCCCTCTATAATCGACAGGTTTTGCGTCGCCCGCCTCCCGGTGGGCTGCTTCATCTTTGCGCAACCCCCGCACGACCCCAGCGATACCGAGGACTCCATGAGCGAAGTCAACCACCCGCATGACGAAGCCGGCCCCCACCACGGCCCCATCCGGACCCCCAAGCAACTCGTCCTCGCGGTGTTCTTCGCCTTCGTCGTGCCCATCATCGCCATCATCCTGCTGGTGAGCTTCGTGGCCGCCGAGAAGCAATCGGCCGCCGGCAGCGACGCGCACACAGCAAAGGCCACGGACGAGCGCATCCGTCCGATCGGCTCGGTGCAGGTCAAGGACGTCTCCGATCCGTCGGCATTGAAGTCGGGCGACCAGGTCTACACCGCGGTTTGCGCCGCCTGCCACGCCACCGGCACGCTCAACGCGCCCAAGTTCGGCGATGCCGGCGCCTGGGGCCCGCGCATCACCCAAGGCTTCGACAAGCTGCTGACCAGCGCGCTCAAGGGCAAGGGCGCCATGCCCGCCCAGGGCGGCGGCGACTTCGCCGATCTCGAGATCGCGCGTGCGGTGGTCTACATGGCGAACCAGGGGGGCGCCAAGTTCGAAGAGCCGAAGGCGCCCGCAGCCGGCTCGGCCGCTGCCGCAGCGGCTCCCGCAGCACCTGCGACCACGACGGCAGCCGCTCCGGCGGCCGCCGCCACGCCGGCGCCCGCGGCCACCACGACGGCAGCACCGCAGGCCGCCGCGGCCACCGGTGCGGCGCCGGCGCTCTACACCCAGGCGTGCTCGGCCTGCCACATCGCCGGCGTCGCCGGTGCGCCCAAGGTGGGCGACAAGGCAGCCTGGGCGCCGCGCGTCGGCCAGGGCATCGACGCGCTGACGGCCAGCGTCATCAAGGGCAAGGGCGCCATGCCGCCCAAGGGTGGCACCACCGCCAGCGACGCCGACATCAAGACCGCCGTCAGCTACATGGTCAACGCTTCCAAGTAAGCGTCGCCCCTCGAACAAAAAGGCCGACCCTTGGTCGGCCTTTTTGTTGTCCGCGTCCGAGCAGCCCTCCGTGGCGCGACCTGCGTCTTCTCAGGGCGTCCGAGCGCCGCTGCGCGCCGGTGCACCCGTGGCGGCGGGACTGAGCTGATAGCCGTGCCGCGCCGGCAACTCCGCGAAGCGCGTATCGACCGGCTGCCAGAGGCCCCGCTCGACGGCGCGCGACGCAATCTCCATGTCGAGCGTGTGCACGATGCCGAAGCCCTGGTCGGTGTCGAGGAACAGCCGGCCGCCTTCATCGAGCCATGCCGTGTCCACGCGCGCCAGATGACCCGTGTGGCTGCGCACCACGATCTCCTCGTCCTGCTGCTGCAGCCGCCAGATCCACGGCGCCGCCTCGAGCTCCACGTAGACCCGCTGCGGGCCGTTCTGGAAGAACCAGCAGCCGGCCTCGTCGCCTGCATAGTTGCGCTGGATGAACTCGCGCAGCTTGTCATGCAGGATGCGGCTGCCCTTGACCTGCGGGAACGGCCCGGCCGCCTGCGTGCGGTCGTCGCGCATGTACCAGTCACCGCGAGCATCCAGCGCCAGCCAGCCGTAGCAGTGCGGTACGTTGGGCCACTTCTTCAGCGCCGCCTTGACGATCTCGTCCATGCCGCATGTTCGCTCAGAGGTGAGCCGCCATCCAAGCCATCACCCCTTGCGGCATCGCAAGTACGTGGCCGGGAAAGCTGCCGGCCGGAAAGCCGACATGGCCGCCGTGCGCCGGCTGCCACAGCGTCACCGGCGGCTTCGACTCGTGGGGCGGCGGCAGGCAATCGGCCGGCACGAAGGGATCGTTGCGTGCATTGAGCACCAGCGCCGGGATGCGGATGCGGTGCAGATGCGGCTTGGCCGAACCGCGGCTCCAGTAGTCGTCGGTGCCCGAGTAGCCGTGCAGCGGCGCGGTGAAGACGTCGTCGAACTCGTAGAGGTCGCGTGCCGCAAGCAGCCGGTCGCGATCGAACAGCCCCGGGTGCTGCGCCAGCTTGCGCAAGGCCTTCGGGATCATGGTGCGCAGAAACATGCGCGTGTAGACCAGCCGGTTGAAGCCGCGCCCGATGGCGCGGCCGCCGGCCGCCAGGTCGATCGGGGAGCAGACGGCCGCCACGGCGCACAGGGTCTGCGCCGCAGAGTCGCCGGCTTCCTGCGCCCAGCGCAGCAGCGCATTGCCGCCCAGAGAGACACCGACCGCGACCATGGTGCCCGCATGGCGCGCGCGCAGGCCGGCGAGCATCCAGCCGACCTCTTCGTAGTCGCCGGAGTGATAGGCCCGCGGCGCCAGGTTGATCTCGCCCGAGCAGCCGCGGAAGTGCGGGACGGCAAAGCGCCAGCCGTTCGCCCGCGACCAATGCGCGAAGGCCTGGGCGTAGTGACTTTGCGACGAGCCCTCGAGACCGTGGAATAGGACGAGCAGCGGAGCGTCGACCGACACGTCGGGCGTGCCCCAATCGACATCGATGAAGTCGCCGTCGGGCGTCGTCCAGCGCTCGCGCCGGAACGCCGGCGCCGAGCCCTCGAAGCGCCGCGCGAACAAGGCCGGCCAGATCGTCTGGGCGTTGCCGCCCGGCAGCCATGGCGGAGCCCGATAGCCTTCCATCAATGCAGCGTCGTCGCGGTCTCGATGACTTCCTGCAGCTCGCGCGGCGTGCCCGGGCTGGCGTGATGGCAGACCAGGCGCCAGCCTTGCGCGCCCTTCAGGTAGACGTTGGTTGCGATGACCCAGGCCGCCTGCGGCCCGTCGCTGCCCATCACCTGCACCCGCTCGAGCACGTTGTGCACGGCGCTCGAGTGGCTGAGCACGCGGCGCACTTTCTCGGGCTGGGCATCGACCGAACCGTTGGCGAAGAGCGTCTCGAAGCTGCCGCGGATGGCGGCGGCGCCGACCAGCCGCGGACCGCCCGGATGCACGCAGACGATGTCGTCGTCGTCGGACCACACGGCCATCAGCCGGTCGATGTCGCCGCGCTGCAGCGCTTCGTAGAACTGGGCTTCGATTTCGTCGGGACTGCCGAGCAGCGCCTGCGGCGGCTTGATGCGGGTCATGCGAACACCACCGTCTTGTGTCCGTTCATCAGCACGCGGTGCTGCACGTGCCAGCGCACGGCGCGCGCCAGGACCACGCTCTCGACGTCGCGGCCGACCGCGGTGATCTCGTCCGGGCCCAGCGAGTGGTCCACGCGCTCGACGTCCTGCTCGATGATCGGCCCTTCGTCGAGGTCGGCGGTCACGTAGTGCGCGGTCGCGCCGATCAGCTTCACGCCGCGGTCATGCGCCTGGTAGTACGGCTTGGCGCCCTTGAAGCTCGGCAGGAAGCTGTGGTGGATGTTGATCGCGCGGCCCCGCAGGTACGCGCAGAACTCGGGGCTGAGGATCTGCATGTAGCGTGCGAGCACGACCAGGTCGATGCGCGCGTCTTCGATCAGCGACTGGACCTGCAGCTCCTGCGCACGCTTGGCCTGCGCATCGGCGCCCGGCGCCAGCGGCAGGTGGTGGAACGCGATGCGATAGCTGGCGGCCAGCTCGGCGAAATCGGGATGGTTGGACACGATGGCCGCGACGTCAGCGTCGAGCTGACCGGAATGCGCGCGAAAGAGCAGGTCGTTGAGGCAGTGACCGTGCTTGCTGACCATCAGCATCAGCCGCGGCCGGCGCGCGAGCGCATGGAAGGTGGCGTCCATGCGGAATTGCTCGCGCACGTGGGTGAAGAGCTGCTCCAGCGTGCCCGGGCCGGCGAGATGCGGCGGCGCCTCGAAGTGCACCCGCATGAAGAACAGCCCCGTGCCACCCTCGCTTTGCACGTCACCGAACTGTTGCGAGTCGACGATGTTGCAGCCTGCCTGGTAGAGCAGTCCCGACACTGCATAGACGATGCCCTTGGTATCGGGACACGACAGCGTGAGGACGAACTCGTTGGGCGAGGGCATGGTGGCGATTGTACGAAGGGGGTTTCATAATCGCGGCCCAAGAACGAGCATCGCGAGTCATGCCCCCTGCCCCCAGCCAGGACTGGTCCGAACGCAGCCGCGACTTGTCGCAGCTGCTCGCACGGGCCGGCATGGGCGACCGCGCCGCCTTCGCAGCGCTCTACGACAAGAGCAGCGCGCATCTGTTCGCGGTGGTGCTGCGTATCTGTCGGGACAGGGCTCAAGCCGAGGACATCCTCCAGGAGGTGTATGTCAACGTCTGGCGCGCTGCGAGCGGCTTCGATGCCGCGCAAAGCCAACCGCTCACCTGGTTGACCAGCATTGCGCGCAATCGGGCCATCGACAGCCTGCGTCGCGCCCAGACGCAACCGCAATTCCAGAGCACCATCACATCATCCGGCGACGAGGACAGCGACGTGTACGACGAGACCGCCGATGACACCCCGGGCCCGCTCGATCTGCTGGGCCGCGCCTCGGATGCCCGCGCCTTGTCGGACTGCATGCGCGACCTCACCGCGCCGCAGCGGCAGAGCGTGGCCCTCGCCTTCTACGACGGACTCAGCCACGCCGAAGTGGCCGAGAAGATGGGCCAGCCGCTGGGCACGGTGAAGAGCTGGGTGCGGCGCGCGCTGCTGTCGCTGAAGAGCTGCCTGGAACGCGCGGTGGCGCGCGACGGCGCGACCAGAGGATCCTGAGATGGACTACAGCCACCCGGACCTCGCCGATCGCCTGGCCGCCGACTACGTGACCGGGACCTTGCGCGGACCCGCGCGCCGCCGCTTCGAATCCCTGCTGCCCGCACACCCCCTGCTGCGCACGGCGGTGCGCGAATGGCAGATGCGCCTGATGCCGCTGACCACCAGCGTCGCACCCGAGAAGCCACCGGCCGCGGTGTGGCAGCGCATCGAGGCGCGGATCGGCGGCGGCGCAAGCGCAGCGCCGTCCCCGCCGCGCAGGCGCTGGTGGAGCGAGCTCGCCGTGTGGCGTGGCCTGACCGCGTTTGCCACGGTCGCGGCGATCAGCCTCTCGCTGCTGCTGGGGATGCCGGGGCCGGCCCAGGCGCCGATCGTGGTCGTGCTGAGCTCCACCGGCACACCGGTCGAGGGCGCCATCCAGCCCGCCAGCTTCGTCGCCAGCATCAGCGGCGACGGCCGAGCGCTCGTCACCAAACCGCTGACGCAGGTCAGCCTGCAGGCCGACCGCGCGCTGGAGCTGTGGGCCGTGCCGCCGCAAGGCGCACCGCGCTCGCTGGGGCTGATCTCGGCGCAGGGAACGACCATCGTGAAGAAGGGCCGCGTGCTGGACAACACCGCGGCACTGGCCGTGAGCCTGGAGCCGCCGGGTGGCTCGCCGACCGGCGCGCCGACCGGGCCCGTGCTGTGGGCCGGAAAATTGACGTCGTAGAGCGGTCGCCGACCGGCAGCCGACGGCCACCTACAAGGACTGCTCCAGGGCTTGCTCGACGCGGCCCGGCGCCACCTCCACCAGACACCGGTAGTGTCCGTAGCGGCAGGTGCGATCGAAGCAAGGCATGCAATCCAGCTCCAGTTCGTCCTTCAGCCACAAGACCCGTGCCTTGGGGTTCAGCGGCGGAGTGTGCTCGGGGCTGGTCGAGCCGAACACGGCGACCTGCGGCAAGCCGAAGGCCGCCGCGACATGCATCAAGCCGGAGTCGTTGCTGACCATGCCGCGCGAAGCCGCGATCAACGCCATGGCGTCGAGCAGCGACGTCTTGCCCGCCAGCACGCGGCAGGCGCCGGGCGCCTCGGCGGCGATGGCTTCGCACAGCGCGGCTTCCTTGGGCGAACCCAGCAGCACGATGGGCATGCCGTGCGCGGCGTGCAGCGAACGCGCGAGCTCGGCATAGTGCGCCGCCGGCCAGCACTTCGCCGGACCGTATTCGGCGCCCGGGGCGAAGGCGAAGTAGCCGTCCCGCTCGACGCCGGCGGCCTGGGTGGCCGCACGCAGCGTGTGATCGGCGAAGCGAAGCGCCGGCCGCTCGTGCGCGTCGGGTCGACCCGCGAGCGCGCTGTAGAAGGCCACCATCGGCGGCCGCCCTGCAGGATTGGGCAGCCGCTCGTTGAGAAGGCCGAAGCGGCCTTCTCCGCGATACCCCACGCGCCGCGGGATGCGCGCCAGGAACGGCAGCAGCGCCGACTTGATCGAGTTGGGCAGCACATAGGCCGAATCGAAGCGCCCGCGCAGCTCGGCCGCGAGGCGCCGCCGGCCTGTCCAGTCGAGCCGGCCGTGTGCGAATGGCAGATCGATGACGTCGCGCACTTGCGGCATCGCGCGGTACACCGGCGCCACCCACGGCAAGGCTGCGACGGTGAGCTGCTCGCCACGCGCCGCAAGGCGCGCCAGCAGCGGCTCGCTCATCACCGCGTCGCCGATCCACTGCGGCGCGATGACCAGCGAGCGAAGGGCCGAGCTCAGTGCGCGTGACCGACGACTTCGCCGGCCTTGAGGCGATACACCGTGCCGCAGTACGGGCACTTGCCCTGGCCGGTGCTCGCCACGTCGATGAAGACCCGCGGATGGCCGCTCCACAGCGGCATCTTCGGGTTCGGGCAGAAGACCACGCCGGGTCCCTGCAGGTCTTTTGCGGTCACCTCGACCGTTGCCTTGGCTTCGCTCATATGCGCATCAGACCTTGGTGAGCCACTCGGCGTACTTCGGATTGCGGCCGTTGACGATGTCGAAGAACGCGTTCTGGATCTTCTCGGTGACCGGCCCGCGCGAGCCCTTGCCCAGCTCGATGCGGTCGAGCTCGCGGATGGGCGTGACCTCGGCGGCGGTGCCGGTGAAGAAGGCCTCGTCGCAGATGTAGATCTCGTCGCGCGTGACGCGCTTCTCCACCAGCTTGAGGCCGAGGTCCTGGCAGATCGCGAAGACGGTGTTGCGGGTGATGCCGTTCAGGGCACCGGCCGACAGGTCGGGCGTGTACACCACGCCGTTCTTCACAATGAACAGGTTCTCGCCAGCGCCTTCGCTGACGAAGCCGGACGCGTCGAGCAGAAGCGCCTCGTCGTAGCCGTCGTCGGTGGCCTCCATGTTGGCGAGGATCGAGTTGCTGTAGTTGCTGACCGCCTTCGCCTGCGTCATCGTGATATTGACGTGGTGCCGCGTGAAGCTGGAGGTCTTGACGCGGATGCCGCGCTTGAGGCCTTCCTCGCCCAGGTAGGCGCCCCATGGCCAGGCGGCGATCATCAGGTGGATCTTGTTGCCCTTGGGACTGACGCCGAGCTTCTCGGAGCCGATCCAGGTGAGCGGGCGCAGGTAGCAGCTTTCCAGCTTGTTTTCGCGCACCACGGTGCGCTGCGCCTCGAACACTTCGTCGAACGAGAACGGGATCTTCATGCGCAGGATCTTGGCGCTGTTGAACAGCCGCTCGGTGTGCTCGCGCAGCCGGAAGATCGCCGTGCCGGCGACGGTGTTGTAGGCACGCACTCCTTCGAAAGCCCCGCAGCCGTAGTGAAGCGTGTGTGTGAGCACGTGGATCTTCGCGTCGCGCCAGTCGACCAGCGCCCCGTCCATCCAGATCTTCCCGTCCCGGTCTTCCATCGACATGGAGGTTCCTCGTTGGTCCAAAGCATCGATTTTACGGGCGGTGCCTGCGCCCCCCTCATTGAGGCGGGTGGTGCCCGTGGAGCGCCGCTGCTCCCCGCATCCGCGGGGTGCGGCGCCGACATGATTCACATCACAATCCGGCACCCTCGAAGGGGTCAACAACGGAGAACGCACTTGAAGCTCAGAACATCCCCACTGCGGCGCGTCCTTGTCGGCGCCGCGCTCGCGGGCGCCGCCGCACTGGCACAAGCGGAGACCGGCAGCTTCAGCTGCATCAACGGCACCTCCGCTGATTGCGGCCTGGCCGAGTCGACGCTGTCGTGGGCCTGGAACGGCCTTGATTTCACGATCGCCAACAACGGCTCCGGCTACGTCTCGGAGGTCTACTTCTCCTTCTCGACGGACGAGCTGTCGGCGAACTTCCTCAGTGGCGTCGGCGACGTCCACTTCGTGCAGGGCGCCAGTCCCGGCAGCCTGCCCGGCGGCGGCGGCGTCGGGTTCGTGACGGACCAGGCCTTCGACTCGGACGGGCAGGGCCAGCCGACTCACGGCATCAACTTCGGCGAGAGCGCGACGTTCCGCATCCTGAGCAGCCTCGAGCAGGCGGTGGACGTGGGCGACTTCCTCGCGGGCGTGCACGTGCGCAGCCTCGTGACGGCCGGCGCCAGCCTGGTCTCGACGTCGGGTACGGTGGTGACGCCGGTGCCCGAGCCCGAGACCTACGCGATGATGCTGCTGGGCTTCGGTATCGTGGCCTGGGGCTCGCGTCGCCGGGCCTGAACGGCCGAGCGGCTCAGAGGCCTCGCGCAGCGAGGCCTTTTTTTTACCCGGCGTCGTCCGGCCGCTGCAGCTCCCACGCGGTGCAGCGTCCCTTCTCGAAGGTCATCAGCACCCTGGAGCCCGCGTCGTCGGCCCATTCGTAGCGCTCGGGCTTGTCGGACACCTTGCGGCCCAGGCTCTTGGTCAGGGTGATCACTTGCAGCAGCGTGACGCCGGGCTTCAGCTTCGAATGCAGCATCACCGCGCTGCCGACACGGCCCACAGGCTCGTGCGAGGCGTTCTTCATCACCCGGATGCTGCGATTGAACTGCAGCAGCAGCCAGAAGACGACCACCGTGAGTGCGAACAGCACTCCCTGCCAGCCGTACTGCCGCCATGCCGCCGCGACGAGCAGCGCGGCAAGCGTCCAACCAAGAACGGGATTCATGCCGGCAATGCTACGGGCGGCTGGCGACGCGCCGCTGCGGAGTTCCCACAACTCAGGCGACGCCCGCCCGCCGGCCGACGAAACCGGTGCGCAACGCGTCTGCCCAATCGGGGCGGTGATTCGACTCCGCCAGGCGCGCCGCTGCCTCGGCGTCGTAGGGCACGCTGCGCAGCTCCACCTGCCAGCCGGCCTCGCGACGCCGCAGCATCGCGTAACGGGCATGCGGGGAGCCGTTCTCGACGACGTGCGGATGCGCGGGCCCGTCGTCATAGGCCTGCAGCCCGACGCTGCCCGGATTGACGATGAGCCGGCCGTCGGCGAGCCGCAGAACGCGCGGTACATGGCTGTGGCCGCACAGGATCACCGCGTGCGGCACGCCGGCCATCGCCGTGCCGGCGCGCTCGCGCGCCTCGGCCGGCGTGGCCGCACGGATGCCCGGCCCGTCGGGCTGTGCCACCACCGTCTCGAGGAAATAGACCAGGTCGTGGGTGGGCGTGCCGTGGCAGCACAGCACCTCGTCGGTCAGGCGCAGCGTCTTCGGCAGCCAGGCCAGCCAGGCGCGGCGACGGTCGTCCAGCTGGGCCGCCGCATGCGCGTCGGACGCACCCATGCGCTCGCGCGGCAGCTCGAGCAGCTGGCGCTCGTGATTGCCGGCGATCGTCGGCAGCTCCAGCGCCATCAGCCGCTCGGCGGTCTCGGCCACCCACAGCGGACCGGAGAGGATGTCGCCGAGATTGACGGTGACATCCGCGCCCGCCTCGTCGATGTCGGCCAGCACCGCGTCCAGCGCCGCCAGGTTGCCGTGGATGTCGGAGACGACGGCGATCTTCATCGCGAGGTCTTCGAGTAGGCGCGCTCGACCTTGGCGATGCGCAACTCGAAGTGCTGGTACCACACGCGGTGTCCCAGGGCCTGCGCCTGCAGGTGCTCGGCGTGGGCCTTCCAGGCCGCGATGTGCTCCAGGGTGTCGAAGTACGACACGGTGATGCCGAATCCGTGTTCATCGCGCGTGCTCTCGATGCCGAGAAAGCCCGGCTGCTGCGCGGCCAGCTCCACCATGCGGTCGGCCATCGCGCCGTAGCCCTGTTCGCCTTCTGTGCGCTGCGACGAGAAGATGACGGCGTAGTACGGAGGCGGCGGGGTTTTCGCGAAGGGGGTCGTCATCACAGGCTCCTTGCGAGGTCGATCGCCTGCTCGATCCGCTCGATCGCGTGGATCGTCAGGCCTTCGATGGGTTTCTTGGGGGCGTTGGCCTTGGGCACGAGCGCCACCGAGAAGCCGAGCTTGGCGGCTTCCTTCAGCCTTTCCTGTCCGCGAGGCGCCGGCCGCGCTTCGCCGGCCAGTCCCACTTCGCCGAAGGCGATGAAGCCGCGCGGCAAGGGCCTGCCGCGCAGGCTGCTCTGGATGGCCAGCATCACCGCGAGATCGGCGGCCGGCTCGCTGATGCGCACACCGCCGACGGCATTGACGAACACGTCCTGGTCGAACGACGCGATGCCCGCATGGCGGTGCAGCACCGCCAGCATCATCGCCAGGCGGTCGCGCTCCAGGCCGACGCTCAGCCGGCGCGGGCTCGGCCCGCCGCTGTCGACCAGCGCCTGCACTTCCACCAGCATGGGCCGGGTGCCCTCCAGGGTGACCAGCACGCAGGAGCCGGGAACCGGCTCGCCGTGCGTCGACAGGAAGATGGCGCTCGGGTTGGCGACGCCCTTCAGGCCCTTCTCGGTCATGGCGAAGACGCCGATCTCGTTGACGGCGCCGAAGCGGTTCTTGATGGCGCGCACCAGGCGGAAGCTGGAATGCGTGTCGCCTTCGAAGTACAGCACGGTGTCGACGATGTGCTCCAGCACTCGGGGCCCGGCCAGCGCGCCTTCCTTGGTGACGTGCCCCACCAGCACGATGGTCGTGCCGCTGCTCTTGGCGGTGCGTGTGAGCTGCGCCGCGCATTCGCGCACCTGCGCGACCGAGCCCGGCGCGGAGCTGAGCTGCTCGCTGTAGACGGTCTGGATCGAGTCGATGACGCACACCGCCGGCTGCTCGGCATCGAGGGTGGCGACGATCTTCTCCAGGTTGATCTCGGCCAGCACCCGCACCTTCGAGCCGTCGAGCCCCAGCCGGCGTGATCGCAGCGCGACCTGGGCGCCCGACTCTTCCCCCGTGACGTAGAGCGCGGGCATGGTGCGCGACAGCGAGTCGAGCGCCTGCAGCAGCAGCGTGGACTTGCCGATGCCCGGATCGCCGCCGATCAGCACGACCCCGCCGGCGACGATGCCCCCGCCGAGCACCCGGTCGAGCTCGTCGATGCCGGTGGGCTGGCGCTCGACCTCGCTGGCTTCGATGTCGGACAGCGTGGCCACCGGCTGGCTTCTTGCGAGCGATTGGTAGCGATTCTTCGCCGGCGCTTCTGCGACCGATTCGACCAGCGTGTTCCAGGCACCGCAGGCGGGGCACTTGCCCAGCCATTTAGGGGAGGTGCCGCCGCACTCGCTGCAGATGTAGATCGACTTGTCCTTGGCCATGCGGACGATTGTCGCCGTCAACGGCTCTGCTTCATTTGAAATGAACCGTGCGTGCGCGGCCCGGCGCACTCGTGTTAGAACCGACCGCTCCCGTGTCCAGCACCCTCGCACCATGGAACTGTCCACCTGGCTCGCCTTCTTCGCCGCGTCCTGGGCCATCAGCATCTCGCCAGGCGCCGGCGCCATCGCCGCGATGAGCGCGGGCCTGAACCAGGGATTCGCCCGCGGCTACTTCATGAGCTTCGGACTGATCGCCGGCATCCTCACCCAGGTGCTGGTGGTCGCGCTGGGGCTGGGCGCGCTGATCGCGGCGTCGAGCATCGCGTTCACGGTCATCAAGTGGCTGGGCGTGGCCTATCTCCTCTGGCTGGGCATCAGGCAGTGGCGCGCGCCGGCCGCGCCGCTGGTCGCCGAGCAAGCCCAGGCACGTCTGCCGCGGCGCACGCTGGTGCTGCGCGGCTGGCTGGTCAACGCGGTGAATCCCAAGGGCACGGTGTTCCTGCTGGCGGTGATGCCGCAGTTCCTCGACCTGTCGCAGGCACTGGGGCCGCAGTACGTGACCATCGGCGCGACGCTCGCCTTCACCGACCTGGTCGTGATGGGCGCCTACACCGCGCTGGCGTCGCGGGTGCTGAGCCTGCTGAAGAAGCCGGCGCAGATGAAGCTGCTGAACCGCGTGTTCGGCGCGCTGTTCGTCAGCGTCGGCGTGCTGCTGGCGACGTTCAAGCGCGCGGCTTAGGCGGTCTTCGCCGCGCGGCCCTAGACGACCTTCGCGCGCGCCGCCTTCACCTGGCTGCGCTGGCTCTTGCCCTCCAGCCGGCGCTCCTTGGACGCGCGCGTCGGCTTGGTCGGCTTGCGCAGCCGCGGCGGCGTCGCGACACCGTCCACCAGCTCCTGCAGGCGCTGCAGTGCCTCGGCGCGGTTCTTTTCCTGGCTGCGGTGTGTCTGTGCCTTGATGACGACCACGCCGTCGGCGGTGATGCGCTGGTCGTTCAATGCCGCCAGCCGCGCCTTCACCGCCTGCGGCAGCGATGACGCCGCGATGTCGAACCGAAGGTGCACGGCGCTCGACACCTTGTTGACGTTCTGTCCGCCAGCGCCCTGCGCGCGGATCGCGGTCCACTCGACCTCGTCCGGATCAACTTTCGGCAAGCTCATGGGTGGGGGTGGCTCGGAACTCCTGCGTGATTGTGCGGTGCCGCGGGGGGGCGGGCCGGTCCGGGCCCTGCATCACCATGATGCGCGCCGCGCCTTCGGCGCCCACGAGCGACTGCGACCCCGCGGCAAGGTGCATCGCCTGGCCCGCATCGAGGAAATGGTCGTCCGGGTCGCCGGCCTGCGTGATCCACACGCGCCCGCGCACGACGGTGACCCATGCATCACGCCGGTCGGCACAACGCAGCAGTTCGCCGTCGCGCAGGTGGATGGGGACGATGGGGTGGTCACGATCCGACATGGGGCTCTCCTTCGATGGGAACCCAGTGTCGGCACGCGGCCGCCGCGGCGACAGACCCAGCACCGGCCAAAGTGCAGCAGCACAGAGCCCGCGGCACGGGCGTCTGTATCGGCAACAGATGGGCACTTCTGTGCCGGTACAGCCGCGGGCGAACTGTCCACAATAGGCCGATGGACGCCTCCGCCGATTCGCGAACGCCTCTGTACCAGCGCATCGCGGACGAGATCGAGCGGGCGGTCGGCAGCGGCGCACTGGGCGCCGGCACCCGGTTGCCTTCGGTACGCCAGTTGAGCCACCAGCACGGCGTCAGCATGACCACCGCGCTGCAGGCTTACCGATGCCTGGAGAACCGCGGCCTGGTGCAGGCCCGTCCGAAATCCGGCTACTTCGTCGTGCCGCGTGCGCCGGCGCTGCCGGAGCCGCAGTTCGACCTGCGCGTCGACGGCGCGAGCTTCGTCAGCATGGACCATGTGCTGCACGAGTTCCTGCTGATGGTCGACGATCCGCAGGCGCTGCCGTCGTTCAACGCGGCGCCGGCGCGCGAGCTGCTGCCCGAGGCCAAGCTGCAGCACATCCTGGCGAGCGTGAACCGCCGCCATCCGGAGTACGCGACCAAGTACCACATGGCCGGCAGCCTCGCGCTGCGCCAGCAGATCGCACGCCGCGCCGTCGGCTCGGGCGTGCAGCTGCGGCCGGAGGAAATCGTCATCACCAACGGCGGCATGGAGGCGATGTACCTGGCGCTGAAGTCCGTGGCCGGTCCCGGCGACACCATCGCGCTGGAATCGCCGACGTACTTTCACCTGCTGCAGTCGATCGAAAGCCTGGGCATGCGCGCGCTCGAGATCCCCAGCCACCCGCGCGTGGGCATGTCGCTGGAGGCGCTCGACTTCGCCACGCAGACGCCCGGCGCGGTGAAGGCCTGCGTGCTGCTGCCCCATTTCCCCAATCCCGGCGGCAGCCTGATGCCGGTGGAGCACAAGCGCCGCCTCGTCGAGCTGGCCGCCGAGCGCGGCATCACCCTGATCGAAAGCGACATCTACGGCGAGCTCTATTTCGGCGAGCAGCGCCCGCCGGTGCTGAAGAGCTTCGACACCCGCAACGACGTCATCCTGTGCTCGGCGTTCACGAAGACGGTAGCGCCCGGCTACCGCATCGGCTGGGTGGCGCCGGGGCGCCACTTCCTCAAGACGCAGGCGCTGAAGATCCGCACCTCGCTGGCGTGCCCCATGCTGCAGCAGGAGGTGCTGGCCGAGTTCATGCGCGACGGCGGCTACGACCACCATCTGCGCAAGCTGCGCGCCGCGCTGAAGACGCAGGCCCACCAGATGGCCGACGCGGTGGCCCGCTACTTTCCGATGGGCTGCCGCCTCAGCCTGCCGCAGGGCGGGCTGCTGCTGTGGATCGAGCTTCCCCGGCACGTCGACTCGCGCGAGGTGTTCGCGCTGGCACGGCTGGAGCACATCGGCGTCGCGCCGGGCGCGGCCTTCAGCATCAGCCGGCGCTTCGACCACTTCATCCGCCTGCAATACGGCGATCCGTGGTCCGCGAAGATGGATGCGTCGCTGAAGAAGCTGGGGCAGATCGTGACGCGGCTGGCCGAGGCCTCGGTCGCGCGACAACGGCCGGAGCCGGCGTACCTCTAGGAGAGTCGGGCGTTACGCCACGGACACCGGCACGCGCGGGGCCACCGCGCACATCAGCTCATAACCGATGGTGCCCGCCGCATGCGCCACTTCGTCGATGGGCAGGAAGCTGCCGTTCGGCCCGCAGCCCCAGAGCGTCACCTCGCTGCCCGGCTGGGCCCGAGGCACGGGCGTGAGGTCGACGGTCACCATGTCCATCGACACCCGACCGACCAGGCGCGTGCGCACGCCGTCGACCAGCACCGGCGTCCCCGTCGGCGCGAGCCGCGGGTAGCCGTCGGCATAGCCGCAGGCGACCACGCCGATGCGCATCGTGGCGTCGGCGCGGAACGTGCTGCCGTAGCCGACCGTGCCGCCCGGCGTGAGCTCCTGCGTCGCGATGAGCCGCGCGCGCAAGGTCATGGTCGGCTGCAGCTCCCAGTGAGCGATGTCGTGCGCCGGAAAGTCCGGCGACGAGCCGTAGACCATGATGCCGGGACGAATCCAGTCGCCTCGCACGGCCGCTGAACCAGGTGCGAATCGCAGCGTCGCGGCGCTGTTGCACATCGACCGCTCGCCGGGCAGGTCGTGCGTCGCGGCCTCGAAAACGGCCAGCGCGTCGGTGATGCCCCGCGCGCCGTCGGCGTCGGAAAAGTGCGTCATGAGGGAGATCGAGTCGACCTGCGTCAGTCCCGACAGCCGCCGCCAGGCCGCGCGAAACGCGGCCGGCGAGAAGCCGAGCCGGTTCATGCCGCTGTTCAGCTTGAGGAAGACCTGGTGCGGCTTCTGCGTCTTGTGCGCCGCCAGCCAGTCGATCTGCGCCTCGCGGTGCACCGTGTGCCACAGGTCCAGCCGGGAGCACAGCTCGAGGTCGCGGGGCTCGAAGCAGCCTTCGAGCAGCAGGATGGGCCCGCGCCAGCCGAGGGCGCGCACCCGCTCCGCTTCGGCCAGGTCGAGCAGCGCGAAGCCGTCGGCCGCTTGCAGTCCGGG
Organism: Piscinibacter sp. XHJ-5; assembly: GCF_029855045.1. Classification (GTDB taxonomy): domain Bacteria; phylum Pseudomonadota; class Gammaproteobacteria; order Burkholderiales; family Burkholderiaceae_C; genus Albitalea. The sequence goes on along the minus strand of NZ_CP123228.1, from coordinate 338,373 downwards.
GTAGGCGCGCTCGATGCCATGCCCATACGCGTTGGCCTTGACCACCGCCCAGACCTTGGCATCCGGCGCCGCCCGGCGCGCCCGTTGCAGGTTGTGTGCGAGCGCGTCGGGATGGATCAGGGCTTCGATCGGACGGGGCATCTGACGGGGCTGAACGGGGATGCGGCAATTCTGCCGCACGCCACCCGCCCCTCATCTGCGTGCCCGTGACTGCGTGCCCTGCGCCTGGCGGACTGCCATGACCCGCGTGCTATAACCCGCGCCGCGGGAGAGACAACCGAACAGATCCTGGGGAAAGAGGCGCAGCGCTTCGGGCGAATGAAAAAAGGCTTCTACACCATCATGTCGGCGCAGTTCTTCAGCTCGCTCGCCGACAACGCCCTGTTCGTCGCCGCCGTCGAACTGCTCAAGACTTCCGGTCAGGCCGAGTGGCAGCGCGCCGCGCTGGTGCCGATGTTCGCGCTGTTCTATGTGATCCTCGCCCCCTTCGTCGGCGCCTTCGCCGACGCCGTGCCCAAGGGCAAGGTCATGTTCTTCTCGAACCTCGTCAAGGTGGTCGGCTGCCTGATGATGCTGTTCGGCACGCATCCGCTGCTGTCGTACGCCATCGTCGGGCTGGGCGCCGCGGCCTATTCGCCCGCCAAGTACGGCATCCTGACCGAGCTGCTGCCGAATTCCCAGCTGGTCAAGGCCAACGGCTGGATCGAAGGCCTGACCATCGCGTCCATCATCCTGGGCGTGCTGCTGGGCGGGCAGCTCGTCGGTCACGTCGTGGCGCCGCGCCTGCTGTCGCTGGAGATGCCGCTGGTCGACACGGGGATCGACACGCCGCCCGAAGCCGCGATCGCGTCCCTCATCCTGCTGTACGTGCTGGCGGCGCTGTTCAACCTGAAGATTCCGCGCACCGAAGCGCCGCTGCAGCCGCTGGCCCACAGCGCCGCCGCGCTGGTGCGCGACTTCTCCAACTGCAACGCGCGCCTGTGGAACGACAAGCTGGGACAGATCTCGCTTGCCACCACGACGCTGTTCTGGGGCGTCTCGGGCAATCTGCGCTACATCGTGCTCGCCTGGGCGGCGGCTGCGCTCGGCTACAGCACGACCCAGGCCTCCTCGCTGGTCGGCGTCGTGGCCGTCGGCACCGCCGTCGGCGCGGTGGTCGCCTCGCTGCGCATGCGGCTGGACCAGGCGACCAACGTGATCCCGCTGGGCATCGCGATGGGCGTGCTGGTCATTGCGATGAACTTCATCCACAACGTGTGGATGGCCGCTCCGTTCCTGATCGTGCTCGGCGCAATCGGCGGCTACCTGGTGGTGCCGATGAATGCGCTGCTGCAGCACCGCGGCCACAACCTGATGGGTGCCGGCCGCTCCATCGCGGTGCAGAACTTCAACGAGCAGGCCTGCATCCTCGGGCTGGGTGCCTTCTACACCGGCATGACCAAGCTCGGCATGTCGGCTTTCGGGGCGATCACCATCTTCGGCCTGGCCGTCGCGGCCATCATGTGGCTGATCAAGCGCTGGCACGAGGGCAACCTCGTGAAGCATCCCGACGAGGTGGCGCACCTGCTGGCGCTCGCCCGCAGCGACAGGCACTGACCCCGGATCAGGCCGGTGCCGTCTCCTCGGCGGCGGCGGGCACGGGGACCTCGCCTGCGAGAGTGCTTTCGATGAATGCGCTCCAGGCCCGGCCGATCTTGCGGTAGCCGCCCTTCGTCAGGTGGATCTCGTTGACCCAATCGCCGCTGACGCCGGTCGCATCGGGCAAGGCGGCGTCGACCGGGATCGCCGTCGAGTCGAAGAAGTGCATGTTCGGGAAGCGCAGCGTGTCGGCTGCCGATCCCGCCAGCAGCGCGCCCAGCCGCGTCAGCAGCTCGCGGGCGACGACGATGCCGTCGTTGGCCGGCACCGCGTAGGCCTGGAGCGCCGGCAGCAGCCAGGGGCCGATTCCCAGGCCGGCGCCCGCCGGACGCGGCGTCGGAAAGGCGTACCCGTGCAGGAACACCGGCTGTCCCTTCGACGGCCCCTGCTCGCGCAGCTTGATCAGGTGATCGAGGTTGGCCTGCACGTAGCCGCAGAAGGTCTGCCAGCCGGCATCGCTGAGATAGCGCTGGGCGCCCAGCTCGGGTGGGCCCCGTTCCGCCTCGGTCAGCAGCAGCCGGCGCTCGGGCGGGACCGGCTCGCCCTGTGCATCGACGGAGGGCGATTGCACCGCCTCGATCAGGTCGTTGCCGCCGCAGGACATCAGGATCGCGTCCCAGAAGCGCGCCTGGCGCCCGCACAGCAGCTCGACGAAGTTGGGATCGGTGCCGATCTGCGACATGCGCTTGAGCGTGTCGCCCGGCGTCGCGCAATTGACGGCGCAAGCGCTGCGGCGGAACACCATCTCGAACAGCAGGTTCGAGTTCTTCAGCGGATTCAGCGTGCCGATCGAGAACCACGAATCGCCTTCGGCCAGGAAGCGAAAGCCGAAGCCGCCGAGGTCGGGCGCTTCGCTGGAAAACACCTGCCCCGGTTGAAAGACCTCGATCCTCGCCATGCCGCACCCCCTTTGCCGTGGAGCGAGACCATAGGCCGCCGGCACGGGTGCCGCAACCCCAAACAACGACAATGCGCGCCGTGTCGAAGATCCGCTCGCTGGCCCCCATCGTCTGCCTGATGTTCAACGCCCTCGTGTGGGGCACTTCGTGGTGGGCGTTCCGCCTGCTCGAGTCGCAGGCGCTGCATCCGCTGTGGGCAACGGTGTTCGTCTACGTGCTGGCGGTGGCCGTGATCGGCGTGCTGCGCCCGCGCGCCTTCGTGCAGGTCGCGACGACGCCGGCGCTGTGGGTCCTGATGCTGGCATCGGGCATCACGAATGCCGGCTTCAACTGGGCGGTCGTCATCGGCGACGTGGTGCGCGTCGTGCTCTTGTTCTATCTGATGCCGCTGTGGACGGTGCTGCTGGCCCGGCTGCTGCTGCACGAACCGCTGACGGCCGCGGCCGGCATCCGGGTGGCGATGGCGCTGGCGGGAGCGGCGATCGTGCTGTGGCCCGCCGGCCGCGGCCTGCCCCTGCCCGGCTCGCTGGCCGATTGGCTCGGGCTGCTCGGCGGCTTCTCGTTCGCGCTGAACAACGTGATGCTGCGGCGCGAAGCCCGCCGCCCCGAGGAAGGACGCGCGCTCGCGATGTTCGTCGGCGGCGTGCTGGTGGCGGGGACGCTGGCGACGACTCTGGCATCGCACGCCGCCGTGCCGTGGCCGCCGGGGCCCGCGCCCGGCTGGATCGTGGCCGCCTTCGGGCTGTCCCTCCTCTTCCTGCTCAGCAACCTGTCGCTGCAGTACGGCGCCTCGCGCCTGCCGGCCAACGTCACCTCGGTGGTGATGTTGAGCGAGGTGGTGTTCGCCTCGGTTTCGGCGATCGCCTTGGGCGGCGGGCGGCTCACGGCGCCCCTGCTGGTGGGCGGCGGGCTGATCGTCGCCGCGGCGCTGCTGTCGGCGCGAAGCGCTTCAGCAGCGCACTGACGCCTCAGGGCGCCGGCGGAGCCAGGCTCTTCTCGCGTGCCGCGAAGCCGGGGTCCAGCGTGCGCAGCGTGTCGTGCAGCTGCGGCTCGGTGAGCGGCTTGGTGAGGTAGGCGTCGCAGCCGGCCAGCGAACCGCGCACCCGATCGGTCTCCCCGGACAGGCCGGTGACGATCACCACCTTGGGCACGCCCTGGCGGGCGAAGACCACGTCCTGCTTGAGCTGCTGGCACACCGCCAAGCCGTCCAGACTGCCCGCCGGGCCCAGGCCCACGTCGAGGAAGACCAGCGCGAAGCGCTCGCGCCTCAGCAATTCGAGGGCCTCCTTGCCCTCCGCGGCGAGATGCACCCGGTAGCCCAGCTTCTGCAGCCGCACCTGCAGGAAGCGCCGGGCGATCGCACTGTCCTCGACGACCAGCACGTCGCGCCGCGAGCCGTCGCCCGCGACGTCGAGCCGGCCCAGCGCCGGCATGTTTCGCGGCGCCCCGACCGGCTCGCGTGCGGCCTCCAGCTCGCCGGGCGACGAGTGGCGCTGCTCGACCAGCGAATCCAGCTCGCGCAGGATCTGCATCGGATCGACGGGTCGCTTGAGCCACGCCATCGCGCCGTGCGGCGATTGCGCGCCGACGAACACCGTGTCGGACAGGCGCCCCGCCGCCTGCACGGCTTGCACCGAGCGGGCATGGTCGGCGTCGGCGATGACGAAGTCGCAGCGGTCGAGGCGGTCGACTTGCACATACGACGGCGTTCGCTGTGCCGCCAGGCGTAAGAACGAGGCGAGCGCGCCGCGCTCGAAGGTGCTGAAGCCCTGGAGGGCCACGGTGTACTGCTCGGACGGGCGCACGGCCATCGGGGCGGATCTCCGGTACGAGATGGTTTGGGGAAATCGTCGGGGGCGCACCGTGCGGCGTCAAGCATCGGCTTGCTACCATGGCCGGGTCAGTCCCACCCCGAGGCACGCCATGGCGACCAGCGTCTACGATTTCGAGGCCCTTTCGATCGAGGGCAAACCCGCCCACCTTTCTACACAGCGTGGAAAAGTGCTGCTGATCGTCAACACGGCGAGTGAATGCGGCTTCACGCCGCAGTTCGGCGGGCTGGAATCGCTGTGGGAGACCTACCGCGAGCGCGGCCTGGTGGTCGTGGGTTTCCCGAGCAACGAGTTCGGCGGCCAGGATCCCGGCTCGGACGAGCAGATCGCGTCGTTCTGCAGCCTCAACTACGGCGTGACCTTCCCGATGATGAGCAAGGTCCAGGTCAACGGCGCCCAGGCGCATCCGCTGTGGAAGTGGCTCACCTCGGAAGCCCCCGGTTTCCTCGGCAGCCAGGCCATCAAGTGGAACTTCACCAAGTTCCTCATCGGCCGCGACGGCCGTGTCCTCAAGCGCTACGCCCCGACCGACACGCCCGAGTCGATCAGGAAAGACATCGAAGCGGCCCTGGCCGAGAAGGCGTGAGCGCATGTTCCAGCACCTCGAGCCCTATGCCGGCGATCCCATCCTGTCGCTGAACGAGGCCTACGGCAACGACCCGCGGCCCCACAAGATCAACCTGTCGATCGGCATCTACTTCGACGATGCCGGGCACATCCCGGTGCTCGACTGCGTGCGCAAGGCCGAGGCGCAGCTGCTTGCCGAGGGCGCCGCCAAGCCGTACCTGCCGATCGAAGGTGCGCCGGCGTGCCGCCGGGCCGTGCAGCAGCTGCTGTTCGGCAACGACCACGAAGCGGTGAAGAGCAACCGCATCGCCACCTTGCAGACGGTCGGCTCCAGCGGCGGGCTCAAGGTCGGCGCCGACTTCCTCAAGCGCTGGTTCGCGGCCAGCGAGGTGTGGGTCAGCGATCCGACCTGGGACAACCACCGTGCGATGTTCGAAGGCGCCGGCCTCAAGGTGCACACGTACCCTTACTACGACGCCGCCACCGGCGGCCTCAAGTTCGACGCAATGCTGGCCACGCTGCGCACCCTGCCGGCGGGCAGCATCGTGCTGCTGCACGCCTGCTGCCACAACCCCACCGGCGTGGATCTCACCCGCCGCCAGTGGGAAGAGCTGATCCCGGTGCTGCGCGAGCGCGAGCTGCTGCCCTACCTGGACCTGGCCTACCAGGGCTACGGCGACGGCATCGCCGAGGACGCGTTCGCCGTGCGCTCGCTCGCCAGCGCCGGGCTGTCGTTCTTCATCGCCAACTCGTTCTCCAAGAGCATGAGCCTGTATGGCGAGCGGGCCGGCGCGCTCAGCGTGGTGTGCCCGAATGCCGACGAAGCGGAGCTCGTGCTCGGCCAGCTCAAGGCCACGGTGCGGCGCAACTACTCCAGCCCGCCGATCCACGCCGGCCTGGTGGTCGCGAAGGTGCTGTCCGAGCCCGCCCTGCGCGCCGCCTGGGAAGCCGACGTGGCCGCCATGCGCGCTCGCATCCTCGCGATGCGACGCAGCCTGCATGCGGTGCTGACCGCGAAGCTGCCCTCGCGCAACTTCGACTACTTCCTCACGCAGCGGGGAATGTTCAGCTACACCGGGCTCACGGCGACGCAGGTGGACCGGCTCCGCGAGGAGCATGCCGTGTACCTGGTGCGCTCGGGGCGGATGTGCGTGGCGGGGTTGAACACGAAGAATGTCGAGGCGACGGCGGTCGCGATGGCGGCGGTGCTGGCCTAGCCCGCCGCCACCGTCACCTCAAATACAGCGTCCGCCGTCGACCTCCATCGCCACGCCGGTGATCATCGACGCCTCGTCGCTGCACAGGAAGCACGCCGCATTCCCCAGATCCTCCGGGGTCGAGAACCGACCGATGGGGATCGTCGCCAGGAACTTCGCGCGCATCTGCGGCGTGTCCTCGCCGAGAAAGGTCTTCAGCAGCGGCGTGTCGCCCGCCACCGGATTGAGCGCATTCACGCGAATGCCGAAAGGCGCCAGCTCCACCGCCATCGCCCGCGTGGCCGTGATGACCCAGCCCTTGCTCGCGTTGTACCAGGCCAGGCGGGGCCGCGGGCTCACGCCGGCGGTGCTGGCGATGTTGAGGATCACGCCCTTCTTCTGCGCCTTGAAGCGCGGCACCGCTTCCTTCGCGGCGAGGTAGATCGACTTCACGTTGACCGCCAGGATGCGGTCGAACTCGTCCTCCGGCAGGTCTTCCAGCGGCTGCGGCAGGTGGCCGATGCCGGCGTTGTTGACCAGGACATCGAGCGCCCCGAAGCGCTCGACGGCCGCGTCGATCATCGACCTGGTGTCTTCGGCGCGCGCGACGTCGGTGCGGATCCATTGCGCGCCGGTGGCCTCGGCGACGCGTCTCGCGTTCGCCTCGTCGCGGTCGGCGATCAGCACCTTCGCGCCTTCGGCGATGAACTTGCGCACGATGCCTTCGCCGAAGCCGGAGCCGCCGCCCGTGACGATGGTGGATTTCCCTTGAAGTCTCATCGCAAGGTCCTTCAGCCGTGGTGGATGGCAACCGTCTTCAGACTCGAGAAGCCGTACAGCGCCTCGAAGCCCTTCTCGCGCCCGTGCCCCGAGCGCTTGACGCCGCCGAAGGGCAGCTCCACGCCGCCGCCGGCGCCGTAGTTGTTGATGAACACCTGGCCGCACTTCAGCGCCCGTGCCATGCGCAGCTGCCGGCCGCCGTCGCGGGTCCACACGCCGGCCACCAGCCCGTACGGCGTGCCGTTGGCGATGCGCACGGCGTCGGCTTCGCCTGAGAACGGAATGAGCACCTGCACCGGGCCGAAGATCTCCTCCTGCGCGAGCGCATGACGGTCGGGCACGCCGGCCACCAGCGCCGGACGCAGGTAGTAGCCGCCCGCCGGCGCGTCGCGCACCAGCTCGGCCTGCGCCGCGATCGCCAGCCCGCTGTCGCGCGCCAGGGCGAGGTAGTGCGACACGATCTCGTGCTGGCGCTGCGAAATCATCGGACCGACGTCCAGGTCGCTCAGGGCCGGTCCGACCCGCAGCGCGCGATAGCGCTCGGCCATGCGCGCAAGCACGGTGTCGTACACCGGCCGCTCGACCAGGATGCGCGACGCCGCGGAGCAGGTCTGGCCCGCGTTCTGCACGCCCGCGTTGACGAGGAAGGGCAGTGCCGCATCGAGGTCCGCATCGGCGAACACCACCTGCGGGCTCTTGCCGCCCAGCTCGAGCGTCACGGGGATCGTGTTCCTCGCGGCCGCCGCCTGCACCAGCGATCCGGTCGCGACCGAGCCGGTGAACGACAGGTGGTCGACGCCCGGATGCGCCGACAGCGCGGCCCCGGCTTCCTCGCCCAGCCCGGGCACGACATTGAGCGCGCCGGGCGGCAGTCCGGCCTCCTGGGCGATGCGCGCGAACGCCAGGACCGTGAGGCAGGCCTCCTCCGCCGGCTTGAGCACGCAGGCGTTGCCCATCGCCAGCGCCGCACCCACGCTGCGGCCGACGATCTGCATCGGGTAGTTCCAGGGCACGATGTGCCCGGTGACGCCGTGCGGCTCGCGCCAGGTGAGCGCCGTGAAACCGGCCTGGTAAGGCAGCGTCTGGCCGTGCACCTTGTCGGCCGCGCCACCGTAGAACTCGAGGTAGCGCGCCAGCGCCAGCGCGTCGGCGCGCCCCTGCTTCAGCGGCTTGCCGACGTCCAGCGCTTCCAGCCGCGCCAGCTCGTCGGCCTGCTCCAGCACGCGCCGGCCGATGGCGCCCAGCAAGCGGCCGCGCTCGGCAGCCGTCATGCGTCCCCAGGCGCCGCCTTCGAGTGCCGAGCGCGCGGCCTCGACTGCCGCATCGACGTCGCTGGCCGTGCCGCGTGCGATGTCCGCCAGCGGGCTGCCGTCGGACGGATTGACCAGCGTCAGCGTCTGGCCGCCGTGGGCCGCACGCCACTCGCCGCCGACGAGCACCTGGGTCGTGTCGAACGGAATGCCTGCGCCCATTCGTGTCTCCTGTGATTTGGGCCATGATATTCAGCCAGCGGCGCATGGTGCGCGCGGGGACATCCCATCAGCCTCTTCCTGCTCAAACGCTTCGCCACCTTCATCGCGACGCTGCTGGCCGCCTCGGCGGTGATCTTCGCGGTGCTCGATGTGCTGCCTGGCAACGTGGCGGAGGTGATGCTCGGCGAAAGCGCCACGCCCGAGTCGATGAAAGCCCTCAGCGCCAGGCTGGGCCTGGACCGTCCACCGCTCACGCGCTACGGCGACTGGATGGCCGGCCTGGCGCGCGGCGACATGGGCACCAGCGTGGCCTACGACACGCCGGTGCTCGACCTGGTGAAGGAGCGCCTGGCCGTCACGCTGCCGCTGGCCGTCATGGCGATGGCGCTGACGACGGTGGCGGCGCTGGCGCTCGGCGTCTACGCGGCGTCGCGCCACAACAAGCCCGGCGACGCCGGGGTGATGGTGCTGAGCCAGCTCGGCATCGCCGTGCCGACCTTCTGGTTCGCGATCCTGCTGGTGTGGCTGTTCGCGGTGAAGCTGCACTGGGTGTCCGCGGGCGGCTTTCCGGGCTGGGAAGACAGCCTCTGGGAAGGCGTGAAGGCGCTGCTGCTGCCCACCATCGCGCTGGCCGTGTTCCAGACTGCCATCCTGACGCGCATCACCCGCTCTGCCGTGCTCGAGGTCCTGCGCGAGGACTTCGTGCGCACCGCGCGCGCCAAGGGGTTGAGCCGGCGCCAGACGCTGTGGCGCCACGTGCTGCGCAACGCCTTCGTCGCCGTGCTGACCATCATGGGCCTGCAGTTCGCCAACCTGCTCGCCGGCACTGTCATCGTCGAGAGCGTGTTCAGCCTGCCGGGACTGGGCCGCCTCATCTTTCAGGCCATTCTCAACCGCGATCTGGTGGTGGTGCGCAACATCGTCATGCTGCTGGCGGCGGCAGTCATCGTCATCAACTTCGTCGTCGACGTGCTCTATGCGGTGATCGATCCGCGCTTGAGGGCGGCACACCGATGAGCTTCACCTTCACCGACCGCGCCATGCGGCACACCAGCTTCGTCATCGGCGGCGCGCTGGTTTTGCTTCTGTCGTTGGCCGCGCTGCTCTCGCTCGTGTGGACGCCGCATCCGGCCACCGACATCGACGTGTCGTCCAAGCTGCAGGGCCCGTCGGCCGCCCATTGGCTGGGCACCGACAGCCTCGGGCGCGACATCGTCTCGCAGCTCATCGTCGGCTCGCAGAACTCGATCGCGGTGGGCCTCATCGCGGTCGGCATCGGCATGGGCTTCGGTGTCTCGCTGGGCCTGCTCGCCGCGGCCCGCCGAGGCTGGGTCGAGGAGCTGGTGATGCGCCTGGCGGACTTCACCTTCGCGTTCCCGGCGCTGGTCACCGCCATCATGCTGACCGCCATCTACGGGGGCGGACTGTTCAACTCCATCCTCGCCATCGGCATCTTCAACATCCCGGTGTTCGCTCGCATCAGCCGCGCCGCCGCCAACGGCGTCTGGACACGCGACTACGTCACCGCCGCCCGCGCCTGCGGCAGGGGCACCTGGCACATCACCTTCGCGCATGTGCTGCCCAACATCGCGAGCGGTCTCATCGTGCAGGCCACGATCCAGTTCGCCAACGCGATCCTCGCCGAGGCGGCGCTGAGCTTTCTCGGGCTCGGCACCCAGCCGCCGCAGCCGTCGTGGGGGCGCATGCTGTTCGAGGCGCAGACGATGCTGTTCCAGGCGCCGCAGCTCGCCGTCTGGCCGGGGGTCGCCATCGCGCTGAGCGTGCTCGGACTCAACCTCATGGGCGACGGCTTGCGCGACCTGCTCGATCCGCGCCTGGCGAGGGCGAGATGACCGGGCCGCTGCTGGCCGTCCAGGGTCTGCGCGTTCGCCTGGACACCGCGCGCGGTCCCGCCGAAGCGCTGCGCGGCATCGACCTCACCATCGCCCGCGGCGAGACCGTGGGGCTGATCGGCGAGAGCGGCTGCGGCAAGTCGATGACGGCGCTCGCGCTGATCGGCCTGCTGCCCGATGGCGCCGCGACGAGCGGCAGCATCCGCTTCGACGGCCAGGAGCTGGTGGGCCTGCCCGACGCGCAGATGGGCCAGCTGCGCGGACGCCGCATCGCGATGATCTTCCAGGAGCCGATGACGGCGCTGAACCCGCTGCACACCGTGGGCGCGCAGGTGGCCGAGCCGCTGCGCCGGCACCTGGGCATGGGCGCGCGCGAAGCCCGCGCCGAGGCGCTGCGCCTGCTCGAGCGGGTGCGCCTGCCGCAGGCCGCGCAGCGGCTGGACGCCTATCCGCACCAGCTTTCCGGCGGCCAGCGGCAGCGCGTGATGATCGCCGCCGCGCTGGCCTGCGGGCCCGACCTGCTGATCGCCGACGAGCCGACCACCGCGCTCGACGTGACCATCCAGGCCGAGATCCTCGACCTGATCGCCGAGCTGGTGGCCGACAGCGGCATGGCGCTGCTGCTGATCAGCCACGACCTGGGCGTGATGGCGCGAAACGTCGAGCGCGTGATGGTGATGTACGGCGGCACCGTCGCCGAGAGCGGCCCCACCGGCAGCGTCTTCGAGCGGCTCGCGCACCCGTACACGCGAGGCCTGTTCGGCGCACGGCCTCGCCTGGGCGCGGCGCGTGGAGCCAAGCTCGCGACCATTCCCGGCCGCGTGCCCGAGCTGGTCGACATGCCGCGAGGCTGCCCCTTCGCCGATCGCTGCCATCGCGTGCTCGACGTGTGCCGCGAGCCGCCGCCAGCATTTCCGGTGCTGCCGGGGCATGAGGCGCGCTGCTTCAACATGGAGCCTCCGATCCAATGACCGAAGCGCCGCTGCTGGAGGTCGAGAACCTCGTGAAGGAGTACAGGCTCCCGCGCGAGAGCCTGCTGCAGCGCTCGCCGGTCGTGCACGCACTGCAGGGCGTGAGCTTCGCGCTGCAGCCGGGGCGCAGCCTGGGCATCGTGGGCGAATCGGGCTCGGGCAAGTCGACCCTGGCGCGCCTGGTGATGGCGCTCGAGCCGCCGACCGCCGGACGCGTCACGCTGCTCGGCCGCGACCTGCACCGACTGTCGCGCCACGAGCTGCGCGCCGCGCGGCGCGACTTCCAGATGGTGTTCCAGGACCCGTACGGCTCGCTCGACCCGCGCATGCGCGTCTCGGGCATCGTCGCCGAGCCGCTGCCGCGCATGCCCGCCGGCGAGCGGCGCCAGCGGGTGGGCGAAGCGCTCGATGCGGTCGGGCTGCGCGCCGCCGACGGTGACAAGTACCCACACGAGTTCTCCGGCGGCCAGCGGCAGCGCATCGCGATCGCCCGCGCGCTGATCACGCGACCGCGGCTCATCGTCGCCGACGAGCCGGTCAGCGCGCTCGACGTGTCGGTGCAGGCGCAGGTGCTGAACCTGCTGCAGGACCTGCGGGCGCAGTTCGGCGTCACCTACCTCTTCATCAGCCACGACCTCGCGGTGGTCGACCATGTCTGCGACGAGGTGGCGGTGATGCAGGCCGGGCGCATCGTCGAGCGCGGCTCGCCGGAGCGCCTGTTCCGACAGCCCGAGCATCCCTACACGCAGGCGCTGATCGCCGCGGTGCCGCAGCCGGGCGCATCCGCCATGCAGCGCCCGCGCCGCATCGGGTCTACGCTGAAGGCGTGAGCCGGGCGCTTCCAGTAGAGTCCCAACGACCCTTTCGCTGCAGGAGAAACCGACGATGAAGACGTCCCACAGCCTGATCGCCGCCCTGGTGCTCTCCGCCGTCGCGCTGGCGGCCGGGGCGCAGGCCCGCAAGGACAGCGTGGTGCTCGCCATGGTGCTCGAGCCGGCGCCCGGGCTCGATCCGACCACCGCCTCGGCGGCCGCGATCGGGGAGGTGGTCCACTACAACGTGCTGGAAGGCCTCACCCGCATCAACATGGACGGCAGCATCGTGCCTCTGCTGGCCGAAAGCTGGACGATCGACCCCGACGGCAAGGTCTACACCTTCAAGCTGCGCAAGGGCGTGAAGTACCACGACGGCGAGGCCTTCGACGCCAGCGACGTGAAGTTCAGCTTCGAGCGCGCCAAGGCGGAAGGCAGCACCAACAAGATGAAGAAGGCGGTGTTCGACAACATCAGCCGCATCGACACGCCCGACCCGCACACGGTGATCGTGGTGCTGAACAACGCCGACGGCAACTTCCTGTTCCGCATGGGCGAGAACCCGGCGGTGATCCTCGACCCGAAGAGCGCGGCCACCACCGCCACCAAGCCGGTCGGCACCGGGCCGTTCAAGTTCGACAGCTGGGCCAAGGGCTCGGCGATCACGCTGAGCAAGTGGGACGGCTATCGCAATGCGCCGGCGGTGAAGATGAAGAAGGTGACCTTCCGCTTCATCAACGATCCCGCGGCGCAGGTGGCGGCGCTGCTCGCCGGCGACATCGACGGCATGCCGCGCTTCGGCGCGCCGCAGAGCCTCAAGCAGTTCCAGGACGATCCACGCTTCGCGGTGGTCATCGGCGGCACCGAAGGCAAGACCATCGTCAGCATCAACCACAGGAAGAAGCCGTTCGACGACGTGCGCGTTCGCCGCGCACTGGCCGCGGCCATCGACCGCAAGGCGATCATGGATGGCGCGCAGGAAGGCTTCGGCGCGCCGATCGGCAGCCACATGGTGCCCAGCGACGCCGGCTACGTCGACCTGACCGCGCTCAATCCGTACAACCCGGAGAAGGCGAAGGCGCTGCTCAAGGAAGCCGGCGTGGCCACGCCGCTGAACGTCACGCTGACCTTGCCGCCGCCGCAGTACGCGCGCAAGGGCGGCGAGATCATCGCGTCGCAGCTCGCTAAGGTGGGCATCAACGCGAAGATCGAGAACGTCGAGTGGGCCCAATGGCTGTCCGGGCCGTTCAAGGGCAACTTCGACCTCACGGTCATCAGCCACGTGGAGCCGCTCGACTTCGACCGCTACGGCGATCCGAGCTACTACTGGGGCTACGACAACAAGGCCTACCGCGACCTGCTGGCCAAGTACAACAGCACCACCGACGCGAAGGGACGGCTGAAGCTGCTGGGCGACATCCAGAAGCACCTGGCCACCGACGCGGCCAACGTGTACCTGTTCCAGCTGCCGCAGTTCGCTGTGGGCAACAAGAAGCTGAAAGGACTGTGGAGCAGCTCGCCGATCTTCGCCAACGATCTGGCGGCGCTGAGCTGGCAGTGAGCCGATGGCTGCGCTGCATGACCTGAGTGCCGTCGAGCTGGTCGACGCCTACCGCCGCAAGACGCTGTCCCCGGTGGAGGTCACTCAGGCCATCCTGGCCCGCATCGAGGCGTGGGAGCCGCACCTGCAGGCCACCTACGCGCTCGATCCGCACGCGGCGATCGCGCAGGCCGAGGCATCGCAGGCGCGTTGGCTGCGCGACGCTCCACAAGGCCCGCTCGACGGCGTGCCGGCGATGATCAAGGAGAACATCGCGACGCGCGGCGTGCCCGTGCCGCTGGGCACCGCGGCCACCGTGCTGGTGCCGGCGCAGCGGGATGCACCGCCGGCGGCGCGGCTGCGCGAAGCCGGCGCCGTCATCCTCGGCAAGACGACCATGCCCGACTACGGCATGTTGTCCTCCGGCGTGTCGAGCTTCCATCCGCTGACGCGCAATCCCTGGGACCTGCGCCGCGGCCCCGGCGGCAGCAGCGCCGGCGCCGGCGCGGGCGTGGCCGCCGGCTACGGCCCGCTGCATGTCGGCACCGACATCGGCGGATCGGTGCGCCTGCCGGCGTGCTGGTGCGGCATCTTCACGCTCAAGCCGAGCCTCGGCCGCATCCCCATCCACCCCCCGTATGCAGGACGCGTGGCGGGGCCGATGACACGCACCGTCGAAGACGCGGCGCTGCTGATGAGCGTGCTGAGCCGCCCCGACGCGCGCGACACGATGAGCCTGCCATACCAGGACATCGCCTGGGGCCGGCTCGAGCGCGAGGTGCGCGGCTTGCGCCTCGGCCTGCAGCTCGATCCCGGCTGGGGCCTGCCGGTGGACGCCGAGGTACGCGCAGCCGTCGAGGCCGCGGCGCGCGCCTTCGAGGCTGCCGGTGCCATCGTCGAGCCGGTCGCCCCCTTCACCACCCGAGCGATGGCCGACGGCATGGACCGCTTCTGGCGCATGCGCTCGTGGATCGATCTCTCCGCGCTGCCCGAGGAACGGCGCGCCAAGGTGCTGCCCTTCATCGTCGAGTGGGCACGCGGCGGCGCGGGGCTGACCGGCGAGCAGGTGTTCGACGGCTACAGCCAGATGGGCGCCTTGCGCGAGGCCGCGGTTGCCGCCTGCGCGCCCTTCGACTACGTGCTGTCGCCGGTGGCGCCGATCTCCGCCTTCGAGGCCGAGCTGCCCGGACCCACCAACGATCCGGCGCGCTCGCTGGAGCACATCGCGTTCACGCTGCCGTACAACATGAGCGAGCAGCCCGCCGCGTCGATCAACTGCGGCTACACGGCCAGCGGCCTGCCGATCGGCCTGCAGATCGCCGGCCAGCGATTCGACGACCTCGGCGTCCTGCAGGTCGCGCGCGCCTGGGAGGGCCTGCGCCCCGCGCAGCGCCCGTGGCCCCAGCCGAACTGAACCACCACGGGGGCGCACTCGATGGGCATGCAGGACGCCCGCGGCAATCCCGTCGGCACGGCTTCGCCGCAAGCGCTGGCCCATGCCGAGACGGCGCTGTGGCGCATGGCGTCGTTCTTCGACGCTCCCCTCGCCGACATCGACGCCGCCATTGCCGCCGATCCGGGGTGGATGCTGCCGCACGTGATGCGCGCGAATTTTCTGCTGACGCTCACCGAGCCCGGCCTGCTGCCCGAAGCGCGCGAGGCGCTCGATCGGGCCGAGACGCTGGTCGCGCAGGCACCGCACCGCGAGCGCATCCACCTTGCGGCCGCGCGACGTTGCGCCGCGGGCGACTGGCAAGGCGCCTGCCGCGACTGGGACGCGCTGCTCCACGCTCATCCGCGCGACCTGCACGCGCTGCAGTGGGCGCATCTGTTCGATTTCTACCGCGGCGATGCGGCGCAGTTGCGGCGCCGCCCGCAACGCGTGCTGCCGGCGTGGGAGAACGACGACCCGCTGCGGCCCTACGTGCTCGGCATGCAGGCCTTCGGCCTCGAGGAGTGCGGCGCCTATGCCGAGGCGGAAGCGGCCGGCCGCGAGGCGGTGGCCGGCCGGGCGAAAGTGCCGTGGGCCACCCATGCCGTGGCCCACGTGATGGAGATGCAGGGGCGCTTCGAGGACGGCATCGACTGGCTGCGGGAGCGACAGGCCGATTGGGCCGAGGGCAACGGCTTTGCCGGTCACCATTGGTGGCATGCGGCGCTGTTCCAGATCGAGGGCCTGGACCTGGCCGGGGCGCTCGCCACCTACGACACGCATCTGAGCAGCGCCAATGTGCAGCTCACCTTGCAGCGGCTCGACGGCGTGGCGTTGCTGTGGCGCCTGCACCTGCTCGGCGCCGACGTCGGTGCGCGCTGGGAAGACGCCGCCGTCGGCTGGGACTGCGCGCCGCACGCGGTCGGCCATTCGGCCTTCAATGACGTGCATGCGCTGATGGTGATGCTCGGCCGCGGCCGTCTGGCCGAGGCCCGGGCCTGGCTGGATGCGGCCGAGCACCGGGCGCAGGCGGGCGGCGACGACAACGCCGCGATGGCGCGCCAGGTGGGACTGCCGCTGATGCGCGGCCTCCTCGCCTTCGAGCGTGGCGACTTCTCCGCCGCGGTCCGCGACATCGCCCCGGTGCGGGGCCAGGCCCATCGCTTCGGCGGCAGCCACGCCCAGCGCGACCTGATCACGCAAACCTTGTGGGCCGCCGCCGCGCGGGCCGGTGAATCGGCACTGTGCCGCGCGCTGCTGGCCGAGCGCCGGCAGCACAAGGCGCACACGCCATTGACCGGGCACTGGGCTCGGCAATGCGGATCGCGCGACAGTGACGCCTGACGCAGGAGACGCCGCCATGCCGACTCTCGACGAAGAAATCGCCCGCCATCTGCAGGAGAGCCTGGCGTCGGGCGAACTGCGCAGCGCGCGGGACTGGGGCCGCCCGCTCGACCTGGGCGACGGCTACGACGACACGCCGCCCGAGTTGCGCATGCCGTTCAAGGTTCTCAAGGACGCGGGCATGGTGCCGCACGAAGTGGAGATGATGCGCCGGGCCGCGGCCCTGAGGCGGGCGGCGGAGACGGCCGATCCGGGCACCGCCGAAGGCTTGCGGCGCGAACTCGCGGATCTGCAGCAGCAGATCGCCTTGCGGCTGGAGCACCTGCGGATCAGCGGAACGCTTTGACAGGGTTTGCCGCACCGGCTGTCCGCCTAGCGTGCAGCCTGTCCGGACCACGGTGCAATCCGTCGTGTCGCCCTGGAGGCACGCCCGCCGCCGGCCGTACAGTGCCCGCATGGCATCGACCTTCGACGTTTCCTCGGCATCGCGATCGGCCGCCGGCGGCATCGCAAGCTTCTTCTCGGCGATTCGCCGGGCGTTCATCGCCTACGCTCGCTGGCTGGACAGCATCACCTGGATGCGCTTCTTCCTGCTGTCGGTGCTGGCCATCATCGTCACCGGCATCCTGTCGGAGCTGCCGCCGTTCAATCTGCCGTGGGGACAGGACCGCACCGAGATCCGGACCGGCCAAGGCGACGGCAAGCGCGACAACGTGTCGATCGGCAAGGACGGCATCCACATCGAGGGTGTCAAGCGCGATGGCAAGTCGTATTCGATCAGCATCGACGAGAGCGGCGTGCACATCACGCCGAACGGGCCCGCCGCACCGGAGGCCGTGCCCAGCGTCCCGTCACCGCCGGCGCCGCCTGCCTCGGTGGTGCCACCACCACCGGCACCGCCGCCGCCCGGCCTCTCGGTCACGCCGAAGGAAGGCGTGACGATAGAGCTGCCCAAGAACGCCACCACCGACGAGATCAAGCAGGCCATAGAAGACGCCCAGGCCAAGCTCGAGGAAAAGATCGCCGAGGCGCAGAACGAGGTCGAGGAGGCCATCGCCGACGCCAAGCCGAAGGTGCGCACCATCCGGGCCTTCCGCCTGGGCGACCACATGGTCGGCTGGATGATGCTGTGGATCTTCTTCTCCATCATCGTGAAGATCATGGCTGCCGGCCGCTTCAAGGCCGAGGCGCAGGCGGTGCAGGCCACCGAGATCGCCGAATCGGAAGCGCTCAAGCGCCAGGTCGTCGAGGCCCGCATGGCGGCCATGCAGGCCCAGGTCGAGCCGCACTTCCTGTTCAACACGCTGGCGAGCATCGACCACCTGATCGAGACGGACCCGGCGCGCGCCTCGACCATGCAGAAGAACCTCATCGCCCTGCTGCGCGCCTCGATGCCGACGATGCGCGAGGCGAACGCACGGGGCACGCGGGACCTCGGCCGCGAGCTGGCGGTGATCCGGCCCTACCTCGAGATCCTGAAGGTGCGCATGGAGGAGCGGCTGCGGACCGACGTGCGCGTGCCGGACGGCCTGCTGTCGGCGGACTTCCCGCCGATGATGCTCCAGGGGCTGGTCGAGAACGCGATCAAGCACGGGTTGGAGCCCAAGGCCGAGGGCGGCACGCTGACCGTCAGCGCCGAGATCGTGCACGGCAAGCTGGCCGTCACCGTGGCCGACACCGGACTGGGCTTCGGCAAGGCGCCGACCGCGGGCACCGGCATCGGCCTGAACAACATCCGCGAGCGCCTGCAGCTGCTGTACGGCAGCAAGGCCAGCCTCACCGTCGCCGAGAACCCGGGCGGCGGCACCGCGGTCACCATCACCGTGCCGTACACCATGCATCACCACCAAGGAGAAGCCGCATGAACACGGGATCACTCCGGCGCGCACGCACGCCCGGCTGGGTGTGGGCCATCGTGGCGCTGTTCGCGGTCGCGCTGCTTGCCACCGTGTCGGTCGTCGGCTGGCTCTCGGGTTTCGAGATGACACCGGTGCACATCGTCATCGACGGCAGCGAGGCCCTGAGCTTCGACCTGGCGACGCTGACCGACGGCCACAAGGTCGCGATCGTCCTCGGCCTGCTGGCCGCGCTGCTGGTGGTGCTCGTCGTCGTGCCGGTCGCCCTGGTGGTCGGGCTGGCGGCGCTGGCGATCGGGCTGCTGTTCGGGCTCGGCGTTCCGCTGCTGGTCGGGCTGCTGCTGATGCTGCTCGCGCTGTCGCCGCTGCTGTTGCTGGTTGCCTTCGCCTGGTGGCTGTGGCGCCGCGCTTCGCCGCCTTCTAAGATGGCCGCATGACGCGCGCCCTCATTGCCGATGACGAACGCCTGATGCGCGAGCAGCTGCGCTCGCGACTGGGCGAGGTGTGGCCCGAGCTGGAGATCGTCGCCGAGGCGAAGAACGGCCTCGAGGCGGTCGAGCTCACCGAGAAGCACCATCCCGACCTGGTGTTCCTCGACATCCGGATGCCGGGGATGACGGGCGTCGACGCGGCGCGGCAGATCGCGCAGCTGCCCACCGATGAAGACGCCGGCGGCTGGCCCGGCTGCGAGATCGTCTTCATCACCGCCTACGACCAGTACGCGGTCGAGGCCTTCGAGCAGGGCGTCGTCGACTACGTGCTCAAGCCGGCCGAGCGCGAGCGGCTGCTGGTGACCGTGGGGCGCATCAAGAAGCGCATCGGCGAGCGCGCATTGCCGGACGCCGAGCCGCAGACGCTGCCCGCGCACACGCCCGACATGCAGCAGCTGCTGCAGAAGCTGGCGGCCCAGATCAATCCGAACACCGCCCCCAAGCTGAACTGGATCCAGGCCACCGTCGGTCAGCAAATCCAGATGATTCCGGTGGAAGACGTGCTCTTCTTCATCTCCGACGAGAAGTACACACGGGTGCAGACGGCCACGCTGGAGGCGCTGATCCGCAAGCCGATCAAGGAGCTGATCGAAGAGCTCGACATGAACCTGTTCTGGCAGATCCACCGCTCGACACTGGTCAACATCCGGGCGATCGCGGGCGTGAGCCGTGATCTGCGGGGAAGGCAGCTGGTCAGCGTGAAGGGGCATCCCGAGAAGCTGGAGGTGAGCCGCAGCTTCACGGGTTTGTTCAAGGGGATGTGAACCGCAGGTTCACGGCGGCGGGCCAGGGCCGTTCAGTGCGCTAGTCGCTGCGCAACCTCACCACGGCGGGCGGATTCCTGCCGTTCGGGACCACGACGAACACGTTGCCGTAGTCGTAGGGCTTGAGCTGGATGTGCTTGGGATGCCCCAGCGCGCTGAGGATGTCGGGCAGCGTGTCGTTGTGGCCGATCACCATCACGCGCTGCCCAGGGTGGGTCGTGCGCAGCTTGTCGATCAGCCCCGCCACGTCGGCCTTGGGCAGCACGGTGGGCTTGCGGCCGATCTGGCGCGCCAGCGGCTCCGCCGTCTTGGCCGTGCGCACGAACTCGGTGACATAGATCTGCGCGATGCCGGCGTTCTTGAACATCGCGGCGAGCCGCTTGGCACGCGCCTCCCCGGCCTTGGACAGCGGGATCTCGGCCTGCGGCGTCAGGGGCTCGCCCTGGAATTCGGCATGGCGCACCAGGATCACGGCCAGCTGCGCGTGCACGGCCAACGGCGCGCAGGCGAGCAGGGTCAGCGCAAGAACGCGGCGCAGCGTCATCGAAAGGTCCCCTCAAACCCCCATGCAGGGATTGGAAGGCGCAGGCGACGCGACGCCCAGCCCCTGAACGTGGGAAGGCGGCTCTCCTGCCTGTGCGTATTGCACGGATCTCCACTCAGGAGCGACGAAGCGCGGGCTTTCCCCAAGACGCGATGCACCACTGCGCCGCCCAGTAGCTGGCGAGGATCCACAGCGAGGCCCACGGAAGCGCAGCCTGGAACCTGTTCGTGGCAAGGAGCGCATCCGACAAGACGAACAACGCGCCGCCGGCCGCGAGCCCGCCCGCCGGCCGGTCGCCCCCATCGGCCGCCGTGCGCCACACCACCGCCGCCTGCGCCGCCATCGCGGCCAGGAAGACGACGTAGACCGCGACCGGCGGCTTGAGCCCGGCCGGCACATCCGGCCACAGCAGTGCGAGGACGCCTCCGGCCACGGCGGCATAGACGATGAACGGCGCGGGACGGGCGGCCAGGCGAACCGGACGCGTGAAGGCCACCAGGTAGGCCACATGGGCGAGCAGGAAGCACACCAGCCCCGGCAGGAATCCGCGCTGCGGCCACAGCAGGGCGACGTCGCCGCACCACGACAGCGCCAATCCGGCGATCACCCACCGGCGCGCAGGCCGTTCAGCGCGGGCGCGCGCCGCATGACAGAGGATCAGCGCCGTGGTGAGCGGCTTGAAGACGAAGAGCAGTCCCGGCGCCAGCAGACCGAGCGCCGACGCGATGGCCAGCACCGCGCTGGCAAGCGTGGCGCCCGCGAGCAGCGCGGTGCTCACCTTCCCCGTCCGGCCACCGCGGCCAGCGGTGCGATCCCGTCGGCGTCGACCCCGGTCTCGCTCAGCAGCCGCACAAATCGTTCCGGCGGCACCGGGCGGCTGAAATGGAAGCCCTGTGCTCCGCGGCAGCCGTGGGCCTTCAGGAATTGGGCCTGCTCGATCGTCTCGACGCCCTCGGCGACGACGTCCAGCCGCAGGCTGTGCGCCATCGCGATGATCGCGGTGACGATGGCCGTGTCGCCCGCATCGACGCCCACGCCATCGGTGAAGCTGCGGTCGATCTTGAGCACGCTCACCGGAAAGCGCTGCAGGTACGCGAGGCTCGAATAGCCGGTGCCGAAGTCGTCGATCGCCAGGCCGATGCCCAGGCCGGCCAGCGCTTCGAGCGCCGACATGTTTTCGGCGCTGCGCGCCATCAGCACGCCCTCGGTGATCTCGATCTCCAGCGATTGCGGCGGCAAGCCCGTCTGGCGCAGCACGCTCTGCGCGAACTCGGGGAAGCCCGGACGCAGCAACTGCTGGGGCGACAGGTTCACCGCCACGCTGATGCCGTGGTGGCCCAGGCGATGCCAGCGCGCGGCCTCGGCGCACGCCTCATGCAGGATCCACTCGCCCAGCGGGCCGATCTGGCCGGTCTCCTCCGCCACGCGGACGAACTCGTGCGGCCCGATGTAGCTGCCATCGACCTGCGGCCAGCGGATCAGCGCCTCGGCGCCGAAGATGCGTCCGGTCTGCAGCTCAACCTTGGGCTGGTAGTGCAGCACGAATTCGCGCCGCTGCAGCGCTTCATACAGGCGGTTGGCCAGCGCCAGCCGGCGCTGCGCGGTGTTGTTGAGCTCGGCAGTGAAGAAGCGGAAGGTGTCGCGGCCCTTTTCCTTCGCGTGGTACATCGCCGCGTCCGCCGCGCGCATCAGCTCGTCGGCGTCGGCACCGTCGCCGGGGAACACGCTGATGCCGACACTGCCGCGCACATGCAGCTCGTTGGAACCGACGGAGAACGGCTGGCGCAGCGCCTCGAGCAGCTTTTCGGCGATGGGGATCGCGTGCGAGCCTTCGGCAAGCGTGGGCAGGCAGATCACGAACTCGTCGCCACCCTGGCGCGCTGCCGTGTCACCGGCGCGCAGGCAGCCGCGCAGCCGGTTCGCCGCGGCCTTGAGCAGCTCGTCGCCGGTCTCGTGGCCGAGCGAGTCGTTGACGTTCTTGAAGTGGTCGAGGTCGAGGAACATCACCGCGACATGCGCACCGCTGCGCTGCGCCTGCGCGATGGCCTGCGCGACGCGGTCGCGGAACAGGGTGCGGTTGGGCAGGCCGGTGAGCACGTCGTTCTGTGCCAGGTACCGGATGCGTTCCTCGTGGCTCTTGCGCTCCGTGATGTCGGTGGCGACGCAGCCGATCGCGAACAGCTCGCCGTCGGCGCGTCGCAACGGGAAGCGCTGCGTGAGGTAGGTGCGCTTGCCGTCGCCCTGCGAGACCTCCACCTCCAGCTCGCTGTGCCCTCCGGCCAGCACGGCGCGCTGGTCCTCGATGATCAAGCCGGCCGCTTCGGCCGGACCCACCACCTCTTCCATGTGCCGCCCGACCACGTCCGCGCCGCCGGTGAAGGCTGCGCGGTAGCGGCGGTTCACGAGCAGAAAGCGCGACTGGAGGTCGCGCACGAAGACCAGCGCCGGGGTGTTGTCGATGATGGACTGCAGCAGCCAGCGGTTCTGCTCGTAGGCATCGAACAGCCGCTCGCGCTCGGCGTCAGCGGCAAAGCGCCGGCCCAGCTCCTTGGCGAGCGCGTCGCTCATCTCGTTGAGCGCGGTGGCCACCTGGTCCAGCTCGTCGCCGGCCCCCGCGGCACGCTGCAGCTGCAGCGGCTCGCGTCCCAGGCGGTCCAGGCTCAGCTCTCGCGCGTGGCCGGCCATGCGCTCGAGGTGCCGGGTGACCCCCCGGTTGACCAGCACGAGGATGATCAGCGCGATCAGGAAGGCCTTGGTCGACTCCGCGACGAGGATGATCACGGCGCGGTCGACCAGCCGCTGGTGCACGCCGTCCAGCGACACCTGCACGTGCAGCGTGCCCAGCTGCACGCCGCGTCCGGTGGGCTCGCGCAGCTCGTACATCCGGTCCAGCACGCTGCCTTGCGACGGCTGCCCCGAGGAGAACAGCTCGTCGCGTCCGGCACGCACCTCGACATACTGGACGTCGCGCACCTGCAGCAGGCCGTTCAGCGTCAACTTGATCTGCGTCTCGTTGTACGACCACACGCTGTGCGCCAGCGCGTCGAGCGTGCTGCGCTCGATCCGCGCGAGCTCCTCGTCGATGGCGCGCAGGTCGCTGCGGTAGTCGGCCCACAGCTGCACGGCGGTGGCCACGAGTGCGAGCGCCGTGCTGGCCACGAGGATGGCCGCGAGCAGGCGAGGCGCAAGCCGCCGCGGACGGACCTTCTCCAGCCAACGCGCCAAGGCGGGCAGTGGTCGGTTCAAGGTGATGTTTCTTGCCCCCTGGCGCAGCATCGTTGTCGTGGCGTCGGGTGGTTCCGACGGCTTTTGGCTCCATGCCGTTTCTCGGCATCCCTCCCCTGGGACTTGATCCAGTATGGCAGTGCCGGCCGTGACGAAGAGCGCTTTTTTGCCAGCGCTTCTGGGGAAACTCGCGATGCCGAGGCACTACATCACGTTCGAGAATCAGCGCGTCAACATCGTCGTCGGGGATGCGATGAGGCGACGCAGCGTCGTTGCTGGAATGGGGCTGGCAGCCTGCCTGGCCGGGATGGCCGCAACCGCCGCGACGATGGTGCTCATCTACCCGCGGTCCGAATCGGCCGTCGACACGCAATACGCCTACGACTACGAGCTGCTGCGCCAGGCGCTGGAAGCCACCGTCGCCACCCACGGCCCGTTTGTGCTTCGGCAGTCGGTCGCGTCGATGAACCAGGCGCGCGCGGGCGACGAGATCGCGGTGGGCAGCGGGCTGGTCAACGTCTTCGCGCGCTCGGCGACGCAGGAGCATGAGGAGCGCTTCCTGCCCATCCGCATCCCGATCGACAAAGGCCTCATCAGCTACCGCGTGTTCCTGATCCGCCACGACATGCAGCCGCGCTTCGCCGAGGTGCAGTCGCTCGACGAGCTCCGCCGCTTCAGCGTCGGCTCGTTCGCGACCTGGGCCGACACCCGCATCCTTCGTGAAGCCGGCTTTCGCGTCGTGACCGGCGACAGCTACGAGGGCTTGTTTCGCATGCTGGTGGCCAGGCGCTTCGACTGCTTCTCGCGCAGCGCCGACGAGGCGTACCGCGAGTACGACGAGCGCCGCGAGCTGCTGCCCGACATGCGCGTCGAGGACAGGCTGCTGCTGCACTTCACGACGACGCGGCTGTTCTTCGTGCAACGAAGCGAGCAAGGCCAGCAGCTGGCGGACCGGATCGAAGCGGGACTCAACCGCATGATCAAGGACGGCAGCTTCGACGCCTACTTCCTGAAGAGCAAGGGACCGCTGATGGCACGCGCGCACCTGACGACGCGCCGGGCGTTCCGCATCGACAACCCCTTCCTGTCGCCGCAGACGCAGGCGACGAGGAAGACCAGGCCCGAGATGTGGTTCGATCCGGTCAGGGGAAAGTGAGCGCAGGCGACGATGCCCGCGATCATCCCGCGGAGCCGGCTGCCGCCCGTGCCGCCGCGGCGGCCCGCAACGCCTTCAGCTTCTCCCGCGGATCCTCCTTCACCGTCACCTCGTCCAGCTTCATCTCCTTGATGAAGCGGCTCGGCACGCCGGCCACCGTGTCGCGTCCGCGCTTGCGACGACGAAGCGTGCTCACGGCCAGCGTGGTGCGCGCACGCGTGATGCCCACATACATCAGCCGCCGCTCTTCCTCCAGCCGCTGCGCCGTCATCTCCTCGTCCTCGCTGCGAAACGGCAGCAACCCCTCGTTGACGCCCGCGAGCACGACGTGCGGCCACTCCAGGCCCTTGGCGGCATGCAGCGTCGACAGCGTGATGACGTTCTGCTCGTCGCCGCGTTCGGCAAGGCTGATGATCACCGAGATCGTCTGCGCGACATCGAGGACGCTCTTCTTCTCGGTCTCCACCGTGAGCCCGCCGTCGTTCTCGATCTCGCCGCCGCATCGCCTAGCGACCCAGTCGACGAAGTCGACGACGTTGCTCCAGCGCGCCGCGGCCAGCTTCTCGCTGTCCTCGCCTTCGTACAGGTGCTTCTCGTAATCGAGCTCCTTCAGCCAGCCCATGAGGAACGACTTCGCATCCTCCGCACCGACGGTGTGGCGAGCGCGGTACTCGAGGTCGTTCACGCAGCGGCCGAACTCGTGCAGCGAGCCGATGGCGCGCGGGCTCACCGCGGTGGACAGGCTGTCGGCGAACAGCGCCTCGTACAGGCTGACCCGCCACTTGCCGGCGAACTCACCGAGGCTTGCGAGCGTCTGGTGACCGATGCCGCGCTTGGGCGTGGTCACCGCGCGCAGGAAGGCGGGATCGTCGTCGTTGTTGACCAGCAGACGCAGCCAGGCGCACAGGTCCTTGATCTCGGCGCGGTCGAAGAAGCTCTGGCCGCCGGACACCTTGTAGGGCAGGTTGGCGCGGCGAAGGGCCTTCTCGAACGACTTGGCCTGGTGGTTGGCGCGATACAGGATGGCGAAATCCTTGAACTGCACCTCGCCGCCCTGCCCGCGCAGGGACTGGATGCGCGCCACGGCGCGCTCGGCCTCGTGCTCCTCGCCGTCGCATTCGACGACGCGCACCGGCTCGCCGTCGCCGAAGTCGCTCCACAGCTTCTTCTCGAACAGCTTCGGGTTGTGCCCGATCACCGCATTGGCGGCGCGCAGGATGTGCCCGGTGGAGCGGTAGTTCTGCTCCAGCGGGATCACCTTGAGCTGCGGAAACTCCTGCGGCAGGCGGCGCAGGTTGTCGATGGTGGCGCCGCGCCAGCCATAGATGCTCTGATCGTCGTCGCCGACCGCGGTGAACATGGCGCGCTCGCCCACCAGCGACTTCAGCATCTCGTACTGGATGGCATTGGTGTCCTGGTATTCGTCCACCAGCACGTAGCGCAGCATGTCCTGCCATTTGGCCCGGCATTCGGCGTCGCGCTGGAGCAGGCGCTGCGGCAAACCGATCAGATCGTCGAAATCCACTGCCTGATAGGCGGCCAGCCGCTCCTCGTAGCGCTTCATCACGCGAGCGGCGACCCGTTCGTCGTCGTTTGCCGCAACGGCTTCGGCCTGCTCGCTGTTCAGCCCCTGGTTCTTCCACAGGCTGATCGCCCACTGCCAGCGGCGCGCGAGCGCGTTGTCGCTGCTGCCGCCGGCGTCGCGCAGGATGCCCAGCACGTCGTCGCTGTCGAGGATGCTGAACTGCGGCTTCAGCCCCAGCCGTTCGCCTTCGCTGCGCAGCAGCCGCACGCCCAGGGAATGGAAGGTGCTGATCAGGAGCTGCTTGGCCGCGCGCGGGCCGACGAGCTGCCTGGCCCGCTCGCGCATCTCGGCGGCGGCCTTGTTGGTGAAGGTGATCGCCGCGATATGACCCGGCTCGTAGCCGGCCTGCAGCAGCCGCGCGATCTTGTGCGTGATGACGCGCGTCTTGCCCGATCCGGCGCCCGCAAGGACCAGGCACGGGCCACCGAGGTGGTGAACGGCATCGAGCTGGGCGGGATTGAGCGAAGGAGGGGCCGACGACGACACGAAAAGGGCGCACTGCAAGAAGGGCGCGCCATGATAGCCAAGCAGCCCCGTGCCACGCGGCCGATCATCGAGCACCGGAGGTGCTTCATGAAGCTCGTCACATGGAACATCCAATGGGGCCGAGGCGTCGACGGCCGCGTCGACCTCGACCGCATCGCGGCGCACGCGCGTCGCTTCGCGGATTTCGACGTGCTGTGCCTGCAAGAGGTGTCGGCCGGCTATCCCGAGCTCCCGGGCTGCGACGGCAGCGATCAGTTCGAGGCCCTGGCCGCGCGCTTTCCCGGCTTCACGCGCATCGACGGCGTCGCCACCGACACGCCGCATCCGTCGGGCGGGCGGCGGCGCTTCGGCAACCTGGTGCTCTCGCGGCTGCCGGTACGCCAGGTGTTCCGCCACCTGCTGCCGTGGCCGGCGGACAGCACGGTGCCGAGCATGCAGCGCATCGCGCTCGAGTCGAACCTCGACACGCCCCAGGGACCGGTGCGCGTGACGACCACCCACCTCGAGTACTACTCGGCCTGGCAGCGCGCCGCCCAGGTGGAGCGGCTGCGCGAGCTGCACCGGGAAGCGTGCGCCCACGCGGCCAGCCCGCGCCCCGGCACGCCGGACGAGGGGCCTTTCGACCGCGTCGCGCGCGCGGCGCCGTCGCTGCTCGCCGGAGACTTCAACTTCATGCCCGATTCGCCCGAGCACGTGCGGCTGATGACGCCGATCGATCCGACGACGACCTCGTACCGCGATGCGTGGGAATGCCTGCATCCCGGCAAGCCGCGTGCACCCACCGTGGCGCTCCACGACCGGAGCCAGTTCCCGGGCCCGCCGTTCACCTGGGACTTCGTCTTCGTGAGCGAGGACCTGGTGCCCCGGCTGCGCGACGTGCAGGTCGACGCCGCCAGCGATGCATCGGATCACCAGGCGGTGATGGTGGAGTGGGCGTAGGCCGGAAGCTCGTCGGTGGACCCGTCAGCCGCCGCGCACCGCCTTCTTGCGCGGCGCCTTCGGCGGCAATGACGCCACGTGCTCGAGCGCCCGCGTCATCCAGGCCGTCATCACCGGCCCATGAGGCAAGGTATTGCCGGGGATGAGGACGAACTCACCCATGACCCGGCCGGGCATCGGCTCGAAGGGCCTGGCATGTCCGCCGGATTGCAGCAGTGCACGATCGGCGGCCGGCAGCTTGAGCACGAGGCCGGCCCGGTACAGGCTGGCGAACAGGTGTCCATTCACGAACGCGGCCGGATAGCCGAACATCTTCCTGCGCTCGATGCGCGGATCGTGCGGCACCAGCTCGCCGAAGCGGGCGATCAGCGCGGGCGGTGACGCCTGCCACGCCACCGCGTCACCCGAGTCGTTGCCGCGCCAGCGCCGCGCCCGCCGCGAGCGCACGCAGCTTGGCCTCGGCGACTTCGCGGCGCATTGGCGCCAGTCCGCAGTTGGTGCAGGCCACCAGTCGCTCGCGCGGCACGAACTGCAGCGCGCGGCCTATCGTGTCGGCCACTTCGTCGGGCGTCTCGACACTGTCGCTCGCCACGTCGATCACGCCGACCATCACGTCCTTTCCGGCCAGCAGCGCCATCAGCTCGGGAGGCACGTGCGAGTGAATGCACTCGAGGCTCACCTGGTCGATGCGACTGGCCGCCAGTGCCGGAAACACCTTCTCGTATTGCCGCCACTGCTCGCCGAGCGTCTTCTTCCACTCGATGTTGGCCGCGATGCCATAGCCGTAGCAGATGTGCACGGCCGTCGTGCAGCTCAGGCCCTGGGCCGCGCGCTCCAGTGCCTTCACCCCCCAGTCGGCGGCCTCGTCGAGGTACACGTTGAACGCCGGCTCGTCGAACTGGACGATGTCGACGCCGTCGGCCTGCAGTGCAAGCGCCTCCTGGTTCAGGAGCTCGGCGAAGGCGAATGCCATCTTCACGCGGTCGCCGTAGAAGCGGTCGGCCACGGTGTCGACGATGGTCATCGGGCCCGGCAGCGTGAACTTGATGCGGCGCGCCGTGTGCGCGCGCAGGAATCGCGCTTCGGCCGCATGCACGCGGCCCTTGAGCGAAAGCGGCCCCACCACCTGCGGCACCATGGCCTTGTAGCGGTCGTTGCGGATGCCCATCTCGACGCGATGCTCGAAGTCGATGCCCTGCACCTGCTCCAGGAAGCCGTGCACGAAGTGCTGGCGCGACTGCTCGCCGTCACCGATCACGTCGAGACCGGCGTCTTCCTGCGCCTTGATCCACAGCAGCGTTGCATCGAGCTTGGCCTGGGCGAGCTCGGCACCGGCCAGCTTCCACGACGGCCACAGCCTTTCGGTTTCCGCGAGCCAGGCAGGCTTGGGCAGGCTGCCGGCGATGGCGGTGGTGAACATGAGCGTCTCCTTCGCGATCGGATCTCGCAAAGCGTCGCCGATACTTCGCGCCGATGCAAGCGATCCTCGCGGTCACCATTCCGTTCTTCGCGCTGGTGCTGTGCGGCTACCTCGCGGCACAGCGCCGCGTGCTGCCCGAGGCGGCGGTCCCCGGCCTCAACATCTTCGTGCTGTTCTTCGCGCTGCCCTGCCTGCTGTTCCGCTTCGGCGCCAGCATGCCGTTCGCGCAGCTCATCGATCCGGTGCTGATCGGCATCTACGCGGCGAGTGCGCTGCTGCTGGTGTTCTTCACGGTGGCCGCGACCTGGCGCCGCAACGAGAGCGCGCGCGGTGTCGACCTGAAGAACGCCGCCTTCGGCGCGCTGGTGGCGGCCTTTCCGAACACCGGCTTCATGGGCGTGCCGCTGCTGGTGGCGCTGTACGGCGACCGGGCCGCCGGGCCGGTGATCGGCACGGTGCTGACCGACCTCATTCTCACCAGCACGCTGTGCATCGTGATCGCGCAGCTGGAGGAGGCGCACGCCCACCCGGAGTCGTCGGGCGTGACGTCGGCCGTCATGCGCTCGCTGCGCAGCGCGATGACGAACCCGCTGCCCTGGGCCATTGCGCTGGGCGCCGTGTTCGCGGCCGCGGGCCTGCGCTTTCCCGGGCCCCTCGACCAGATCGTGAAGATGCTCGCCGACGCGGCGACACCGGTCGCGCTGTTCACCATAGGCGCCGTGCTGTGGCGCGCCGGCCAGCATGTGCACACGCGCACCCCGCTGCGCCAGTTCGTGCCGGTGGCGCTGTTCAAGCTGCTGCTGCATCCATTGCTCGTGCTGAGCGTGGGTCTCCTGGCGCGATGGGCCGGCCTGGCGGTGTCGGCCTTCGGCCTGACGGTGCTCGTGCTGGCAGCGGCCCTGCCGAGTGCGAGCAACGTGTCGCTGCTGGCCGAACGCTACGGCGCGGACAACGGCCGCGTTGCCCGCATCATCATGGCCAGCACCATCCTGGCCTTCGTCACCTTCTCGCTCCTGGCCTGGGTGCTGGGCGCGGGCGGCTGATGGTATTGGCGTTCGCTATCGATGATCTAGCGGCAATCGATTTCTCAGAAGGGTCGGCCGTTTCCAGAATTTCCTTCATCGCCCGTCCAGGCACATCGAAGGAACCTCATGAGCCGTTCGCCCCTGACCACCGCTTCCGGCATCCCGGTCGCCGACAACCAGAACTCCATCAGCGCCGGGCCTCGCGGCCCGTTGCTGCTGCAGGACTTCCACCTGATCGAGAAGCTGCAGCACTTCAACCGCGAGCGCATCCCCGAGCGGGTCGTGCATGCCAAGGGCTCCGGTGCGTACGGCACCTTCACCGTCACCCACGACATCCGCAAGTACACGAAGGCCCGGCTGTTCGAGCGCATCGGCAAGAAGACCGACACCTTCGTCCGCTTCTCCACCGTCGGCGGCGAGCGCGGCTCGGCCGACACCGAGCGCGACCCGCGCGGCTTCGCCGTCCGCTTCTACACCGAGGAGGGCAACTGGGACCTGGCGGGCAACAACACGCCGATGTTCTTCATCAAGGACCCGATCAAGTTCCCCGACTTCGTGCACACGCAGAAGCGCTGTCCGCACACCAACCTCAAGTCGCCGGCGATGATGTGGGACTTCTGGTCGCATGCGCCGGAGTCGCTGCACCAGGTGACGATGCTGTTCTCCGACCGCGGCACGCCCGACGGCTACCGCCACATGGACGGTTTCGGCAGCCACACCTTCAGCATGATCAACGCCCGCGGCGAGCGGGTGTGGGTCAAGTACCACCTGAAGACGCAGCAAGGCATCAGGAACCTGTCGGCGGCCGACGCGGTGAGGCTGGCCGGCACCGACCCCGACTACGCGCAGCGCGACCTCTTCAACGCCATCGCCGCGGGCAAATTCCCGCGCTGGACGGTGTACATCCAGGTGATGACCGAAGCCGAGGCGGCGGCGCTCTCGTTCAATCCGTTCGACCTGACCAAGGTGTGGCCGCATGCGCAGTCCCCGCGCATTCCGGTCGGCGTGCTGGAACTCAACCGCAACCCGGACAACTACCACGCCGAGGTCGAGCAGGTGGCCTTCTCGCCGGCCAACGTGGTGCCCGGCCTGGGATTCAGCCCCGACAAGATGCTGCAGGGACGCCTGTTCGCCTACCACGATGCGCAGCTCTACCGCGTCGGCACCAATCACCAGCAGCTGCCGGTGAACCGCCCGCGCTGTCCCGTGCACCACCAGCAGCGCGACGGCAGCATGGCGGTTGCCAACTTCGGCGCGCAGCCGAACTACGCGACGGTCGAGGCCGACGGCGCGAACCCGCACGGACTGGGTCACGGTGAGCCGCCGCTGCCGTTGTCGGGCGATGCGGCCCGCTACGACGCGCGGTCACAGGAAGACGACTACTGGCAGGCCGGCCTGCTGTTCCGCCTGCTGCCGCCGCAGGAGCAGCAGAACCTGTTCGACAACATCGCCGGGCCGCTGTCGCAGGTGAGTGCCGAGATCCAGCAGCTGCAGCTGGCGCACTTCGACAAGGCCGATCCGGCGTATGGACGCGGCGTGCGCGCAGCGCTGAAGGCACGGGGTGCGAACGTGGACTGAGTCCCGTCAGATCGCCAGGGGATCCACGTCGACGGCCCAGCGCAGGATGCGAGGCTCCCCGGCGCTGCGCACCGCATGCAGCGCGGGCAGCCACACCGCCAGGAAGCGCTGCAAGGCCGCGCGCGAGGCCGACTCCACCAGCATCTGCATGCGCTCCACGTCCGCCACCCGCGAGACGGCCGGCGGCACGGGCGAGTAGATCGTCACGGGGCCGGCCTGCGGCAGCGTGCCGGCGAGGTCCGACGCCGCCTGCAGGAACGTCCGCGCGGCGTCCGCGGTGCGCGCATCGGCACGCAGCATGGCCAGGTGCGAGTACGGCGGCAGCCCGGCCGACTCGCGCTCCTTCAGCTGGCTGGCCGCGAATGCGGCGAAGTCGTGCCGGCGCAGCGCCGCGTACAGCGCATGCTGCGGGTGCCAGGTCTGCACCCACATCTCGCTGCGCTCGGCGTGCTCCGCATCCCGGCCCGCGCGCCCCGCGGCCTGCATCAGCAGCGCGAACAAGCGCTCGGGCGCGCGAAAGTCGCTGCTGAAAAGCGAGGTGTCGGGATTCACCGCGGCGACCAGCGTGATGCGGCGGAAGTCGTGCCCCTTCGTGACCATCTGCGTGCCCACCAGCACGTCGACATCGCCGGCGTGCACCGCGCCCAGTTGCGCCTCGAGCGCTCCCTTGGCGCGCGTCGAGTCGGCGTCGATCCGCGCGATGCGGGCGGGCCGTCCGTCCGCCGTGTGCAGATGAGCGCCGAGCTGCTCCTCCAGCCTTTCGGTGCCGCGGCCGATCGGCGCGATGTCCAGGTTGCCGCACTCCGGGCAGGCACGCGGCACGCGTTCGGCCAGGCCGCAGTGGTGGCAGCGCAGCGTGCGGTCGAGCTTGTGGAACACCCGCCACGCGCTGCAGTGCGGGCAACCGCTCTTCCAGCCGCAGTCCCCGCAATGCAGCACCGGCGCATACCCCCGCCGGTTGAGGAACACCAGGCTCTGCTCGCCCCGCTCGATGCGCTGCTGCAGCGCCGCCACGAGAGGCGGCGAGAGCGCGGTCGTCACGCCCTTGGCCTTGGGCAGCTGATTCATGTCGACCAGCCGCACCCGGGGCAAGGCGCCGCCGCCGATGCGCGAAGGCAGTCCGAGGTAGCGGTAGCGGCCGTCCTGCGCGCGCTGCCAGGTTTCGAGTGACGGCGTGGCCGATCCGAGCAGCACGGGCGCCGCTTCGAGCTTGCCGCGGTACACCGCGAGGTCACGTGCCGAATAGCGGGCGCCCTCCTGCTGCTTGTACGACGGGTCGTGCTCCTCGTCGACGACGATCAGACCCAGGCGCGGCATCGAGGCGAACACCGCCAGCCGCGTCCCGAGCACCAGGTCGGCCAGCCCCAGGTGTGCGGCCAGCCAGTGCGCCAGACGGCGGGCGGGCGTGAGCCCGCTGTGCAGCGACACGATGTGTCGGCCCGCGAACCGCTCGGCAAACCGGCCTTCCAGCTGCGGAGTGAGATTGATCTCGGGCACGAGCACCAGCGCCTGCCGCCCGCCCGCCAGCGCCTGTTCCGCGGCCCGCAGGTAGACCTCGGTCTTGCCGCTGCCCGTGACACCATGCAGCAGCACGGTGCCCGCAGACTCGGCGGCGGTCAGCTGCGCCAGCTGCTGCAATGCCGAGGCCTGCTCGGCACTGAGCGAAGGGGCTGCGCTGGACGGCGCCGCAGCGCCGGGGGCGTCGCCCAGCCGCTTGACCAGCTTGGCGATGCGGTTGGCGATCTGCGCATCGTCGAGCTTTCGCAACTCGGGCGGCAGCACCGCCAGTGCGACCTCGCCGGTGCCGCGCTGGTAGTAGCCGGCGGCAAATTCGACCAGCCGACACCAGGCCGCGGTCATCGCCGGCAGGGAGGTCAGCGCGGCGCCGACGGGCTTGAGCCCGGAAGGCGCAGGCTCCTCCACCTCGCCCGGCCACACGACACCCGGGACCTCCCGTCGACCCAGCGGCACGCGCACCAACGTTCCGGGCAGGAGCATCTGCTCACTCAGATAGTCGAGCGGTGCGCCCAAGCCACTGTGTTGAGGCGTCTCGACTGCAATTCGTACTCGGTTTGTCACAGACGCTGTAACCCTGGTAGAACTTACTGGCAAAAGCTACAAGGAAGCACGAAGGAACGCCACTAAGTCATTGATTCGACGCGCCTTTCGCGACTGTCCACTCCGCCTGTGGACAACTTTGTGGGCAACCTGCACAAAGCGCGGCTAAATGCTTGATTCGTCGGACCAGCTGTTGCGCTGCCCGCTTTCGCAGCATCCTCCGAGAATCAATGAAATCAATGACTTAGCCAAGGTTCGTGAAAACGATATGCTGCACCGCAGCACATCGGAAGTGCTTCGCCCGCTCAACTCAGCGATGGGGATAAGTCAAGGCCTGAGTGCGCACCCATCGAAAAATTTCACGCGCGTGACAGACCGATGAGCCGCGCGGCTCAGGCGCCGTGAGCCTGGCGCCGCGAGTGGGTATGCACCGCCTCGACCAGCGCGCTCACATGCTCGGGCGGCGTGTGCTGGCTGATGCCATGGCCGAGATTGAAGACATGGCCGGGGCCCGCGCCGAAGCTGTCCAGCACCCGAACCACTTCGGCCTCGATCTGCGTCGGCGCGGCGAACAGCACGTTCGGATCCAGGTTGCCCTGGAGCGCGACCCGGTCGCCGACACGCCGGCGCGCTGCGCCGAGATTGACCGTCCAGTCCAGGCCCAGCACGTCGGGACCAATGGCGGCCATCTCCTCGAGCCACAGGCCGCCGCCCTTGGTGAACACGATGTGCGGGATGCGCTGCCCCGCATGCTCCCGCTTCAGCTGGCGCAGGACACGCTGCGTGTAGTCCAGGCTGAACATCTGGAAGGCGCCGTCGGCCAGAACGCCGCCCCAGCTGTCGAAAACCATCACCGCCTGTGCGCCGGCCTCGATCTGTGCATTCAGGTAGGCGGCGACGGCATCGGCGTTGACAGCCAGCATGCGATGCATCAGGTCGGGTCGTGCGTACAGCATCGTCTTGACCAGGCGGTAATCGTCGGATCCGGCGCCTTCGACCATGTAGCAGGCCAGCGTCCACGGGCTGCCGGAAAAGCCGATCAGCGGCACCCGGCCGGCGAGTGCGCGACGGATGGAGGCCACCGCATCGAAGACGTAGCGCAGCTTTTCCATGTCGGGCACTGCGAGCCGGTCCACCGCCGCCTCGTCGCGCACCGGCGACGCGAAGCGAGGGCCCTCGCCGAGCGCGAAGCTCAGTCCCAGGCCCATCGCATCCGGAATCGTGAGGATGTCGGAGAAGAGGATCGCCGCGTCGAGCGGGTAGCGCTCCAGCGGCTGCAGGGTCACTTCGGTGGCGTAGTCGGGGTGGGTCGCCAGGCCCATGAAGCTGCCGGCCTTGGCGCGCGTCGCGCGGTACTCGGGCAGGTAGCGCCCGGCCTGGCGCATCAGCCAGACCGGCGTGTGGGAGGTGGATTGCCGCAGGCAGGCGCGCAGGAAGGTGTCGTTCTGGAGAGGCGCGAACATCGCGGGATTATCGCGCCCGATAATCGCCGCACTCGAGGAGACCCGCGCATGCTTGCCAACGACATCCTGCACACCATCGGCAACACGCCGCATATCCGCATCAACCGGCTGTTCGGCAACGGGCACACGGTCTACATCAAGAGCGAGCGCAGCAATCCCGGGGGCTCCATCAAGGACCGCATCGCGCTGTCGATGACCGAGGCCGCCGAGGCCGCCGGCCTGCTGAAGCCCGGCTCGACCATCGTCGAGCCGACCTCGGGCAACACCGGCGTCGGCCTCGCGATGGTCGCTGCCGTCAAGGGGTATCGGCTGATCCTCGTCATGCCCGAGAGCATGAGCATCGAGCGCCGCCGGCTGATGCTCGCGTACGGCGCCCGCTTCGAGCTCACGCCGCGAGAGAAGGGCATGAACGGCGCCGTCGCGCGCGCCACCGAGATCGTCGCCGCGACGCCGGGCGCGTGGATGCCGCAGCAGTTCGACAACCCCGCCAACATCGACGTGCACGTGCGCACCACCGCCGAGGAGATCGCGGCCGACTTTCCCAGCGGGGTCGACATGCTGGTGACCGGCGTCGGCACCGGCGGCCACATCACCGGGTGCGCGCAGGTGCTCAAGCCGCTGTGGCCCAAGCTCAGGGTCTTCGCCGTCGAGCCGGCCGCCTCGCCGGTGATCAGCGGCGGCAAGCCGGCGCCGCACCCGATCCAGGGGATAGGCGCGGGCTTCATCCCGAAGAACCTGCACACCGGGCTGCTCGACGGCGTGATTCAGGTCGAGGCGGAGGCGGCCAAGGAGATGGCGCGCCGCGCGGCCCGCGAAGAGGGCATGCTGGTGGGCATCTCTTCGGGTGCGACGCTGGCGGCGATCGCGCAGAAGCTGCCCGAGTTGCCCAAGGGTGCGACCGTGCTCGGCTTCAACTACGACACCGGCGAGCGCTACCTGTCGATCGAAGGCTTCCTGCCCACGGAGTGAACCGGCCGTGGCCAAGCCCCGCATCCTCATCGTCGAAGACGAGCCCGGCATCGCCGACACGCTGCAGTACGCGCTGCGTACCGACGGCTTCGAGCCGGCCTGGGCGGCCACCGGCGAGGAGGCGCTGTCGAAGTTCCGCGCGCAGCCGCCGGCGCTGGTGATCCTCGACGTGGGGCTGCCCGATCTGAACGGCTTCGAGCTCTTCAAGCAGCTGCACGAAATCGCCGACGTGCCGGCGCTGTTCCTCACCGCCCGCAGCGACGAGATCGACCGCGTGGTCGGGCTCGAGCTCGGCGCCGACGACTACGTGCCGAAGCCGTTTTCGCCGCGCGAGCTGGTGGCCCGGGTGCGCACCATCCTGCGCCGCGCGGCCAAGCCGGCAGTGGCGCCGCACGGCGCGCCGACGCCGATCCACATCGACGACGGCCGCCGGCAAATCCGCTTCTACGGCCGGCTGCTGGAGCTGTCGCGCTACGAATACGGCCTGCTGAAGACGCTGGCGGCGCGGCCCGGTCATGTGTACACCCGCGACGCCTTGCTCGAGCGCGTGTGGGACGACCCCGGCGAGAGCCTCGACCGCACGGTCGACGCGCACGTGAAGACGCTGCGCGCCAAGATGAAGGCGATCGCACCGACGCTCGACCCGATCCGCACGCACCGCGGCACCGGCTATGCGCTGGCGGAGGATCTGCCGGCGAACCTTCCGTCTTGACACGAGCCCGCGCCGCCGGGAAGAAACCGATGAGACTGAACCGACTCCGCAACGCGCTGGTCGCCGCCCCGCTGGTCGCGAGCCTCGCGACACAAGCCCAGCCGGCGGCGCCGGCCCCGTCATACGCGATCATGTCGATGGTGGGCGACAAGATGACCCTGGTCATCCACCAGATCGGCACCGGCAGCAACCTCGACGCCAACCGGCGCATCGAGGTGCCGATGCCGGACGACACGCTCCACGGCATGGCGGCCTTCGCGGCCGACGACGCGGTCAGGCGCCTGCAGGCGAATGCCAAGACCTCGCTGTTCGTGACCCGCGATCCCAAGCTGCTGGCCCTGCAGGACAAGCTGACCGACTCGAAGGACGACATGGCGGCGCTGGCGCAGCAGCTGAAGCCGCTGCTGGCATCGTCCAGCGCTTCGCACCTGCTGCTCATCACCAAGCATCGCGCCGAAGCCCGTCTGCGGGTGCTGGACGGCAGCATCGGCAGCGGCCGCCTGAGCGGACTGGGCTTCTATGTCGACAAGGAGACCCGGATGACCGAGCGCGACACCGGCAACCACAGCACGGGATTCGTCGCACCGTATGCCTATCTGAGCGTCACGGCGTTCGACATGGCCACGCTGCGCCCCCTGCGCCAGGAGGCGGCGACGGCCTCCGAGACCGTCTCGACCGCCGCCTCGAAGGCGGCCCTGGTGCCCTGGGACGCGATGACCACGGAGCAGAAGTTCGATGCCCTGAAACGCGTGACCCGCACGGCCATCGACACCATCGTTCCCAAAGTGCTCGAAGCGCAGGACTCTGCGCGGCAGACTCCCGCGCAGGCGCTGAAGTGACAAGGCCGGTCCGAAGGCCGGCCAGCGCGGCGTGAGCAAGCGCACCCGCATCTTCATCGGCATCCTGCTCGCCTACGCCGTTGGCGTCGGCGTGCTGCTGTACCGCCTGCTGGGCGACATCGATCCGCGCTACCGCGAGTCGGCCGAAGAGTCGCTGGTGGAGACCGCGCACCTGATGGCCGCCACCATCGAAGCCGCCTCGCCCGACGGCGTGCTGCGCGCCGACATGCTGCAGCCGGTGTTCCAGTCGCTCTATGCGCGGCGCTTCAAGGCGGACATCTTCGGTTTCGAGAAGACACGCGTCGAGCTGCGCGTCGTCGTCGTCGACCGCATCGGACGCGTGGTGTTCGATTCGCGCGGTCGCAGTGTCGGCGCGGACTACTCGCGCTGGAACGACGTGCGGCGCGCGCTCGCCGGCCTCTACGGCGCGCGCACCACGCCCGATGTCGAAGGCCGGCCCGAGACCTCGGTGATGTACGTCGCCGCGCCGATCCGCCTGCGTGACGAGATTGCCGGCGCGGTGAGCGCCGGCAAGCCGGTGCAGAGCTTCGGGCAGTTCGTGGATGCGGCACGCCGCAAGACCGTGCTGGTCGGCGCCACCTCCGCGGTCGCGGTGCTGCTGTTCGCGGTCATCGTTTCGGTCTGGCTGGCGCGGCCCTTCGGCGTCATTGCCGACTACGTACGCTACGTGCGCGCCCAGCGCTCGATCAGCGTGCCGCGGCTGGCCCGCCGCGCGCTCGCTGCCGTGGTCGCGGCGTACGAGGAGATGCGCGATGCCCTCGCGGGCCGCAACTACGTCGCCGACTACGTGCAGACGCTGACGCACGAGGTGAAGAGCCCGCTGTCGGCGATCCGCGGCGCCGCCGAGCTGCTGCAGGAACCCATGCCCGACGCGGACCGCGCGCGCTTCGTCGCCAACATCGTGCGCGAGACGCAGCGCATCCAGGAGCTGGTCGACCGCATGATGGAGCTGACCGCGCTCGAATCGCGGCGCAGCCTCGATGCGCCGGGGCCGGTGCCGCTGCGACCGCTGATCGAGGATCTCGCCGCCAGCGCGCGCGCGGCCGGCGCAGCGCGTGCGCTGAACGTCGAGGTGCTTCCAGGCGCCGACGTCGTCGTCGAGGGTGATGCCTTCCTGCTGCGCCGGGCCATCGCCAACCTGCTGGACAACGCCATCGACTTCTCTCCGGCGAGCGGCGCCGTCACCCTGGCGCTGAACCCGCGCGGGCGCATGGTGGACGTGGTGGTGCGGGACCATGGGCCCGGCATTCCCGACTACGCCGAGGACAAGGTGTTCGAGAAGTTCTATTCGCTGGCCCGGCCGCACACGCGCAAGCGGAGTACCGGACTGGGGCTGGCCTTCGTCAAGGAGATCGCGTCGCTGCACCACGGCAGGGTGAGCCTGACCAACGCTGCCGACGGCGGAGCGGTGGCGACCCTGTCGGTGCCGGCGATGCCCGCGTGAGGGGGCCATCCCGCGCTTCACGCCGACTTCACACAGAACCGCAGCGCACTTCCCAACCGCTTCGCATGCCGCTTCCATCCTGAGCCCCGTGCTTCAGGAGAACGCCATGTCCTTGTTCCGATATCCGGTGCGTCCACTCACCGACACCGGCCGTGTGCTGCTCTGCGTCGAGCTGGCTCTGCTGGCGGCGCTGCTGATGATGGTCAGTCCGCCGACGCAGGCGAAGACCGAAAGCCCGTACTTCGTCGTCGACGGCGGCGAGCCGGGTGCCGACCGTCTGCCGCTGAAGTCGACGCGCGTCGATGTGCGCATCGCGGGCGTGATCGCCGACGTCACGGTGGTGCAGCACTATCGCAACGAAGGCCAGCGCCCGCTGGAGGCGCGCTACGTCTTTCCCGGCTCGACGCACGCCGCGGTGCATGCGATGAACGTGCGCCTCGGAGACCGCCTGCTCACGGCCACGATCCGGGAAAAGCAGCAGGCGCGCATCGTCTACGAGCAGGCCAGGCGCCAAGGCAGGACAAGCGCCCTGCTCGAGCAGCAGCGGCCCAACGTCTTCGAGATGAACGTCGCCAACATCCTGCCCGGCGACGAGGTCGCGGTCGAGCTGCGCTACACCGAGCTGCTGACGCCGCAGGACGCGCAGTACGGCTTCGTCTTTCCCACCGTTGTCGGCCCGCGCTACAACAGCCCGCAGGGCGCCGCGGCGAACGAGACGTGGATCGCGTCGCCCTACCTGCGCGATGCCTCCGCGGCCGCGGGCCTGGACATCCAGGTCACGCTGGACGCGCCTATCGCGGTGAAGGACATCGCCTCGCCGTCGCACGAGGCGGTGATCGATGGAATGGGCAGCGCGCAGGTCAGGGTCGCGCTCAAGCCCACCGACCGGCCGGCCAATGACCGCGACTTCATCCTGCACTGGCGTCTGGCCGGCGATCGCATCGAGTCGGGCCTCATGCTGTACCGCGGCGAAGAGGAGAACTTCTTCCTCGCGATGGTCGAGCCGCCGGCCGCGGTGCCGGCGCGGCAGATCAACCCGCGCGACTACGTCTTCGTGGTCGACATCTCCGGTTCGATGCACGGCTTCCCGCTGGACACCGCCAAGCTGCTGCTGCAGCACCTGATCGGCGGGCTGCGTCCCAGCGACACCTTCAACGTGATGCTTTTCTCCGGCAGCAGCCGCATGCTCTCGCCGCAGCCGGTGCCGGCGACGCTGGCCAACATCAACCAGGCGCTGCGCACCATCGCCGAAGCCGGCGGCGGCGGCAGCACCGAGATCGTGCCGGCGCTCAAGCGCATCGCGGCGCTGCCGAAGGCGCCCGACGTCTCGCGCACGGTGGTCGTCATCACGGACGGCTACGTGGCGGTCGAGAACGAGGTGTTCCAGCTCGTGCGCCAGCAGCTGGGCGACACCAATGTGTTCGCCTTCGGCATCGGCTCGAGCGTCAATCGCCATCTGATCGAGGGCATCGCGCGGGCCGGCCAGGGCGAAGCCTTCGTGGTCACCAAGCCGGAGGAAGCGCCCGCCGCGGCGGAACGCCTGCGCCGCATGATCGCCTCGCCGGTGCTGACGCAGGTACGGGCGCGCTTCGAGGGACTGGAGGTCTACGACGTCGAGCCGGTGCAGCTGCCCGACGTGCTCGCAGGCCGTCCGGTGATCGTGTTCGGCAAGTGGCGCGGCGACGCGGCACGCGCGCCCGGGGGCCGGCTGATCGTCGAAGGGCGCAGCGCGCTCGGCCCCTATCGCAACGAGATCGAGATCGACGGCCGCGACAGCCAGACCACCGCGGCGCTGCGACAGCTGTGGGCTCGTCGGCGCATCGCGATGCTGGGCGACCAGGAGGCGCTCGAAGGCGGAGCGCGCCACAAGGCGGCGATCACCGAGCTCGGACTGAAGTACGGCCTGCTGACGACCTACACCAGCTTCGTGGCGGTGGACGAGCTGGTGCGCAATCCGCAGCCCGACCTCACGGCGAGGGTCCAGCAGCCGACACCGCTGCCGCAAGGGGTGAGCACGCTCGCCATC
Source organism: Piscinibacter sp. XHJ-5 (assembly GCF_029855045.1). Classification (GTDB taxonomy): domain Bacteria; phylum Pseudomonadota; class Gammaproteobacteria; order Burkholderiales; family Burkholderiaceae_C; genus Albitalea. The sequence goes on along the minus strand of NZ_CP123228.1, from coordinate 297,436 downwards.
GGTGCGGAGGTGCCGAGCACGCCGGAGCCGGCCGCCTGGCTCGCTCTGCTGATCGTGCTGGGCATCGTGGTCGCCACGGTCATCGAGCGGCGCCGCCGCGGTTGAGGGACGGCCGATGAATCGCGTGATCTTCACCACCCCCGGCGCGCGCTGGAGCAGCCGCATCGCCGCCATCCCGCCCTGGGGCTGGCTCGCATTGCAGGCGGCGGCGCTGTGGGTGCATTGGCGCTGGGCCGCGGCGCGCATGGCCGACGGCTCGGACGACCCGCTGGGCGTGGCGGCACTCGGCGTGCTCGCGTGGGCCGTGTGGCGGCTGGCGCCGCAGCTGCGCGGCCAGCCGCGCCCGGCATGGCTGGCCGCCGCCTTGCTGCTGAGCGCCGCATCGACCGCAGCGGTGTTCGTCGCGCCGCCGCTGGTCGGCGCCTTGCTGGCCGCGCTCGCGCTGGCCTGCGGCCTGCGCGCCTTCATGCCGACGGGTCAGCCCACTCTGCCGCTGGCCGGGCTGGCGGTGCTCGCGCTGCCGGTGGTGTCCTCGCTGCAGTTCTATGCCGGCTATCCGCTGCGACTCGCCACTGCGCAGCTGAGCGCCTGGACGCTGCAGCTGCTCGGCTGGAGCGCACAGCGGGCAGGCGCCTCGCTGGTCGTCGATGGCCGGCTGGTCATCGTCGACGCGCCGTGCGCCGGCGTGCAGATGGTGTGGATGGCGTACTTCTGCGCCTGCGCGGTGGCCCTGTTCACCGGGATCGACGACCGGCGCCTGTTGCGCCGGCTGCCGTGGACGGGCGCCATCGTGCTGCTCGGCAACGTGCTGCGCAACAGCGTGCTGGTGGCGCTGGAGGCACGCGGCGACGTCGCCGCGGCGGCGCATCAGGGCGTTGGCCTGGTCGTGCTGGCCGCGGTGTGCACGGCCGTCGCGGCACTGGTCGTGCGCGCTCCCGGCGCTGCGCTGGCGCGGCCGCTGCGCGGGGGATCGGCGGCTTGCGGAACTGACGGATGGCGCGCCCTGTTCGTCGGCGTCGCAATCAGCTGTGCGTTGCTGCCGCTGGCCCACACATCGCCTGCGCCGATGTCCCGCGCGGGCAGCGAGTCGCCCATCGAATGGGAAGGCCGGGAGCTGCGTCCGCTGGCGCTCACCGCCGTCGAGCAGCGCTTTGCCGATCGCTTTCCCGGCCGCATCGCGCGACTCACCGATGGCGAGCAGGTGCTCGTCTGGCGAGAGGTGACGGCGCCGACGCGCATGCTGCATCCGGCCACCGACTGCTACCGCGGACTCGGCTACCGCATCGAGCAGGCCCGCCTCGAGCGCGACGGCGAAGAACGGCTGTGGCGCTGCTTCGTGGCAGAACGCGACGGCATGCGGCTGCGCGTCTGCGAGCGCATCGTCGATGCGCGGGGGCAGGCCTACACCGACGCCTCCAGCTGGTTCTGGGCCGCGCAGCTGGGGCAGTCGACCGGTCCCTGGCAGGCCATCACGCTTGCGAGGCCGCTGTGAGACGCGTGGCGCTCCTGGCTGGCGGCGTGCTGCTGGCCGGGATGCTGGTGGTCACCGCGGTGGCATGGGGTGGCTGGATCCTGCTGCGCGCCGCGCCAGGCGAGTGGTCGCATCCCGTGCAATGGGGCCCGTGGCGGTTCGACGCGAGCGTGCCCACGCTGCTGCGCATCGCCACCCATCCGGTGGTGCTGCGACGGCTCGAAGGCCGCACGCTGGCGACACGCTTCGGGCCGGTGCAATGGCAGAGCGGCGAGGATCCGCAGCATTGGCAGATCGCCTGCGCGCCGTGCCGGATCCACCTGCCCGAGCTGGGCGACGATGCCGTCGCGTTGGCACGCGTCACCATCGACGCGCATCGGCTTGCCCAGGACCGATGGCGCGGCGAGTTGGCGCTGGGCGACGATCGCCGGGTGAAGGCGCGATGGAAGGCCTCGTTCGATGCACGCGGCGCCACGCTGGAGATGACGCTGCCGCCGACGCCGCTCGACAGCGCCTACCGGCTGTTCGAGCACGAGCTGCCCGAGCTGCGACGGGCACGCATCGAGGGCACGCTGCGGCTCGACGCTCGGCTCAGCCTGCCGCAGCGCCAGCTCTCCGTCACGCCGCACATCGAAGGCTTCGTCGTCGACGGGCTGGGCACCGATTCGCTGCTGCATGCCGAGCCGGCCTGCGGCCCCTTGCCGGCACACGGCTTCGGCACGTGGCTGCCGCGTGCCGTGATCGCAGCCGAGGACCAGCGCTTCCACGAGCATCCCGGCTACGACATGCGCGAGATCACCGCCGCCTGGATGCTGAACCATCGAGAGCGCGGCACGGCGCGCGGCGGCAGCACGCTGTCGCAGCAGCTCGCCAAGCTGCTCTACACCGGCAGCGAGCGCCATCACCTGCGCAAGCTGCGCGAGCTCCTGTATGCCGTGGAGCTCGATCGCACCTTGGGCAAGGCGCGCGTGCTGGAGCTGTACCTCGCGATGGCGCCGTGGGGCGACGGCCAGTGCGGCGCGGCGGCAGCGGCGCGCCACCACCTGCACAAGCGCGTCGACCGGCTCACGCCGACGGAGGCCGCGTGGCTGGCCAGCCTGCTGCACAGCCCCGACCGGGAGTGGGCGCGGTACCAGGCGAGCGGTCAGGTGAACGAGGAGCGCGTCGGCTGGGTGATTGCGCACATGCGGCCGATGCGGGCGGAGAAGCGGCAGGCGCTGGTGGAGGCACTGCCGGGCTGGTCACCGCGGTGACGTCGCGATCTCGCGACTCACGCCAACCACCCGGCGGCCAACCCCTCCAGGTCTTTCGTCTGCCCGGCCTCCCACACCAGCTCGGGCGGCGCCACGCGCGTGCCGTGCGCGGTGGCCGGCAGCCGAAGCGCGACCTGAACGACGAACTGGGCGACTTTCTGTGCACGCACCGGCCGCTCGCGCTGCGGAATCATCAGTTGCAGCTGCGACAGCACCCAGTCGGCGACGCGCTGCAGCGCGCTCGCGGCACGCAGCGCGGCCGGCGGCTGCGCCGAGCGCACGAAGACGAGATGATCGAAGCCCAGCGCGGCCACCGCTTGCTCGTCGAGGGTGGCCAGGCCGCGCTTCAGCGCATCGGGCAGCGTGGCAGTCGCGTGCGGCATGACGACGATCAGGTCGCGCACGCCCCGCCGGTACAGCGCCGCGGCCAGCAGCGGCAGCGCCTGCGGCTGCGGCCTGAGAAAGGCCGCTTCGCGGCCGTTGGCGTGCCGCTCGCGGTCGAAGACGACGAGTGCGGTGTCCTCGGCGTTCACCGCACCGTCTTCCAGTTGCGCCTTCGACACCGTCGCCAGGCCGCGCAGCGCCGCGTTGATCGGCTGCGTCACCAGCACCGCCACCTCGTCGAAACCGCGGCTCGCCAGCAGGGATTCGAGCACGGCCGCGCCCAGCGCCCCGGCGCCGCCGGCGACGAGCACCCGCCGCGCCCTCGCCGGCGTTCGTGGCGGCGCCGCCTGACCCGCGCGCAGCGCGTCGTGCACAAGCCTCATGGTGCGCAGTATCGCGGCAGGCGTGCCCGCTTGAAGCAAGGCCTATGCGCCCCCACGTCGGTCACGCGGGGTAGCATGCGCCCCGGACATCGGAGGACAGACACCATGATTCGAACCTTCTGGCGAGCCCTCGCGCTGACCGCCGTCGTGCTCCTGAGCGGCTGCGGCTACAACGACTTCCAGCGGCTCGACGAGCAGGTCAAGGCCGCCTGGTCGGAAGTGCTCAACCAATACCAGCGGCGCGCCGACCTCATTCCGAACATCGTCGCCACCGTCAAGGGCGAGGCCAACTTCGAGCAGGAGACGCTCACCAAGGTCATCGAGGCGCGCGCCCGCGCCACCAGCATCCAGGCCACGCCGGAGCTGGTCAACAACCCCGAGGCGTTCAACAAGTTCCAGCAGGCCCAGGGCGAGCTGACGAGCGCACTGAGCCGGCTGATGGTGGTTGCCGAGGCCTATCCGAACCTCAAGGCCAACGCCGCCTTCCAGGACCTGCGCACGCAGCTCGAAGGCACCGAGAACCGCATCACCGTCGCGCGCAACCGCTACATCAAGTCGGTGGCCGACTACAACGTGCTGGCGCGCAGCTTCCCCACCAACCTCACGGCGATGGTCTTCGGGTATTCGCCCAAGCCCAACTTCACCGTGCAGAACGAGGCTCAGATCTCCACGCCGCCGTCGGTGAGCTTCGAGAAGCCGGCGGCCCCCGCGGCCTCTCGCTGACACCCTCATGCGCGAAGCCGCGCGCGCCCTGCTGGCCGCCGTGCTGCTGTGGCTGGTGGCCGCGGCCGCCGGCGCGCAGGACGTGCTGCCGGTGCCGCCCCTCAGCGGCCGGGTGATCGACCAGACGGCCACGCTCTCGGCTGCGCAGAACGCAGCCCTCACCGACAAGCTGGCCGCGATCGAGCAGCAGACCGGCAGCCAGATCGTCGTGCTCATGCTGCCGACGACGCAGCCCGAGGACATCGCGTCGTATGCGCAGCGCGTCGCGGACCAGTGGAAGGTGGGGCGCCGCGACATCGGCGACGGCGTGGTCATCGTCGTCGCGAAGAACGACCGCAGGGTGTGGATCACGATCGCGAAGGCGCTGGAAGGCGCCATCCCCGACCTTGCCGCCAAGCGAATCATCACCGAGCGGATATCGCCTGCCTTCAAGGCCGGCGACTTCGCCGGCGGCCTCAATGCAGCCGTGGACCAGCTCGCGGCGCGCATCAAGGGCGAGAACCTGCCGGCGCCGAGCGCGGGCTCGCGTGGCGAGCGCGGCGCCGACGCGGGACCGCAATGGGACGAGCTGGCGATCTTCTTCTTCGTCGCCGTGCCGGTGGTCGGTGCGGTGCTCACCGGCATGCTGGGCCGCAAGCTGGGGTCGCTGGTCACCAGCGGACTCGCTGGCGGCATGGCGTGGTGGCTGTCCACCAGCCTGCTGCTGGCGGGTGCGGCCGGGCTGCTCGCGCTGGTGCTGGTCGGCTTGCTCGGCATCGGTTCATCGCGCGGCGGCTCGGGCCTGCGACGGCGCGGCGGTCCCGTCATCTGGGGCGGTGGCGGCGGCGGGTGGGGCGGTGGCGGTGGATTTGGCGGCGGGGGGGGCGGTGGCTTCAGCTCGGGCGGCGGCGGCGATTTCGGCGGCGGCGGCGCGGGTGGCGACTGGTGAGACGCCCATGAACAAGCTGCTGCGCATCCTCAAGCACCGCTGGCTCGACGAAGCCGATGCACGCCGCATGCTGGACGCGCAGGCCTTGCAGCGCATCGAGGCGCGCGTGGCGGCCAGCGAGAAGCGGCACACCGGGGAGATCCGTGTCTGCGTCGAGGCGAGCCTGCCGCTGTCCTATCTGTGGCGCGACGCGACGGCCCGCGAACGCGCCGTCACGCTGTTCGGCAAGCTGCGTGTCTGGGACACCGAAGACAACAACGGCGTGCTGATCTACCTGCTGCTGGCCGAGCACCGCATCGAGGTTGTGGCCGACCGCAGCCTGGACCGGCACGTGTCGCAGGCGCAATGGCGATCGCTGCTCGACGAGATGTCGGCGGCCTTCAAGGCAGGCCGGTTCGAGGAAGGTCTCAACGCGGCGATCGACACGGTGGACAGGCTGCTTCTCCAACACTTTCCGCTCGTGGCTGGACAAGCCAACGCCAACGAGCTGCCCGACACGCCGCAGATTCTCTAGTGGTCCGCCCCGGACACGGGGCGGCGTTGATGACTGCGTGCGCTGCGAGCGTCAGCGACGGGTCGCAACCGCCGCCGCTGGCCGCGTGCACCCCTCGCGACAGCGGCGCGTGGTCACTTCTTCAAGAACTTGCGCAGCGCCGCGATCTGCGCGGCATGCACGGCCAGCTCGCTTTGCGCGCGCGCGATGTCGATGTCGCTCTTGGCGTTGCGCAGCGCCTCTTCGGCCAGTCGCTTGGCCTCGGCGGCCTTGGCTTCGTCGAGGTCCTTGCCGCGGATCGCGGTGTCGGCCAGCACGGTCACCGTTCCGGGCTGCACCTCGAGGATGCCGCCGGCGACGAAGACGAACTCCTCCTCGCCGTTGTCGGCGCGCTCGATGCGCACCGCGCCGGGCTTGATGCGCGTGATGAGCGGTGTGTGGCGCGGCAGGATGCCCAGCTCGCCGTTCTCGCCCGGCAGCGCGACGAACTTCGCCTCGCCGGAGAAGATCTGCTCTTCGGCGGAGACGACGTCGACGTGGATGGTGGCCATAACTTAACTCTCCGTGGCGCCGGAGCGCCGCTCACGGCGCATCGATCCGACGCAATCAAGCGGGCGCCGCGGGTTCGGTTTTGCCGGACCGGTGGCGGCGCCCCCCTGGGGGGAAGCGCCAAGGGCGCTCCGAGGGCGTTCCATCACTGGATCTTCTTCGCCTTCTCGAAGGCTTCGTCAATGGTGCCGACCATGTAGAAGGCCTGCTCCGGCAGGCTGTCGCACTCGCCGTTGACGATCATCTTGAAGCCGCGGATGGTTTCCTTCAGCGGCACGTACTTGCCGGCCGTGCCGGTGAACACCTCGGCGACGTGGAAGGGCTGCGACAGGAAGCGCTGGATCTTGCGCGCGCGCGCCACGGCCAGCTTGTCTTCCGGCGACAGCTCGTCCATGCCCAGGATCGCGATGATGTCGCGCAGTTCCTTGTAGCGCTGCAGCGTGGCCTGCACGGCGCGTGTGGTGTTGTAGTGCTCTTCGCCGACGACGTTGGGGTCGACCTGGCGGCTGTTGGAGTCGAGCGGGTCCACCGCGGGGTAGATGCCCAGCGAGGCGATGTCGCGGCTCAGCACGACGGTGGCGTCGAGGTGGGCGAAGGTCGTGGCGGGCGACGGGTCGGTCAGATCGTCCGCGGGCACGTACACGGCCTGGATCGACGTGATGGAGCCGACCTTGGTCGAGGTGATGCGCTCCTGAAGGCGACCCATCTCCTCGGCCAGCGTGGGCTGGTAGCCCACCGCCGACGGCATGCGGCCCAGCAGCGCCGACACTTCGGTCCCGGCCAGCGTGTAGCGGTAGATGTTGTCGACGAAGAACAGCACGTCGCGGCCTTCGTCGCGGAACGACTCGGCGATCGTCAGGCCGGTCAGCGCGACGCGCAGCCGGTTGCCCGGCGGCTCGTTCATCTGGCCGTACACCATGGCCACCTTCGATTCGCCCAGGTTGTCGGACACGACGACGTTGGACTCCATCATCTCGTGATAGAAGTCGTTGCCCTCGCGTGTGCGCTCGCCGACGCCGGCGAACACCGACAGGCCCGAGTGCGCCTTCGCGATGTTGTTGATGAGCTCCATCATGTTCACGGTCTTGCCGACGCCGGCGCCGCCGAACAGGCCCACCTTGCCGCCCTTGGCGAACGGGCAGATCAGGTCGATCACCTTGATGCCCGTTTCGAGCAGCTCCTGCGACGGCGAGAGCTCGTCGTACGCCGGGGCCTTGCGGTGGATGGCCGCGGTGAGCTCCGTGCTGACCGGACCGCGCTCGTCGATGGGGTTGCCGAGCACGTCCATGATGCGGCCCAGCGTCGCCTTGCCGACCGGCACGGTGATCGCGTTGCCCGTGTTGGTGACCATCAGCCCGCGGCGCAGGCCGTCGGACGAACCCAGCGCAATGGTGCGCACGATGCCGTCGCCGAGCTGCTGCTGCACTTCGAGCGTGAGCGCGCCGCCTTCGAGCTTGAGCGCGTCATAGACCCGCGGCATGCTGTCACGCGGAAATTCCACGTCCACCACCGCGCCGATGCACTGGACGATCTTGCCCTGAGTGTTCGCCATGTCGATTCCTTCTGCAAATTTCGTATTCGGGTGCTGGATCAGACCGCGGCCGCGCCGCTGACGATCTCGGAGAGTTCCTTCGTGATCGCGGCCTGGCGGGTCTTGTTGTAGACCAGCTTCAGTTCGGCGATCAGATTGCCGGCGTTGTCGGTCGCCGACTTCATCGCGACCATGCGCGCTGACTGCTCGGACGCCATGTTCTCTGCCACCGCCTGGTACACCAGCGCTTCGATGTAGCGCGTGAGCAGGTCTTCGATGACCGTCGGCGCGTCGGGCTCGTAGATGTAGTCCCAGCCGTAGGCCTTCTTTTCCTCGGCCGTCTGCTCCAGGCGCGAGCTGTTCAGCGGCAGGAGCTGCTCGACCATGGGCTCCTGCTTCATCGTGTTGATGAACTTCGTGTAGCAGAGGTACACGGCGTCGATCCGGCCCTCGACGAACGCGTCCAGCATGACCTTGACCGGGCCGATCAGCTTGTCGAGCTGCGGCGCGTCACCGAGCTGCGTGACATGCGACACCACCTGCGCGCCGACGCGGTTGAGGAAGCCGAAGCCCTTGTTGCCGATCGCCACCGTCTGCACCGTGCCGCCGGCCTGCTGCACTTCGCGGATCTTGGCCGTCACCGCGCGCAGGATATTGGTGTTGAGTCCACCACACAGACCCTTGTCGGTCGTGACGACGATGAACCCGATCGCCTTGGGCGTCTCGGTGACGCGCATGTAGGCGGAGTGGTACTCGGGATTGGCCTGCGACAGGTTGGCCGTGATGTTGCGGATCTTGTCGCTGTACGGGCGCGCATGGCGCATCCGGTCCTGCGCCTTGCGCATCTTCGACGCAGCGACCATTTCCATGGCCTTGGTGATCTTCTTGGTGTTCTCCACCGACTTGATCTTGCTGCGTATTTCCTTGCCGACCGCCATTTCAAAGACTCCTTTGGCCCGCGCTGCACGCGACGCGCCATTGCGACCCCATCGGGCGGACACCGCGGATCCGGCCTTGCCGGGCCGCCGTTGTCGCTCCCTGGAGGGAGAGGCGGCCGCAGGCCGCTTCGGGGGTGGGTGTCATGTCACGCGAACGACTTCTTGAACGCCTCGATGGCCTTCGTCAGGTCGCCTTCGGCGTCCTTGTCGAGCGCCTTGTCGTTCTCGAGCTTGGACAGCAGCGCGGCGTGGCTGGACTTCAGGTGCTGGTGCAGGCCATGTTCGAAGGCGAGCACCTTCTTCACGTCCACGTCGTCGAGGAAGCCCTTGTTGACCGCGAAGAGCGAAGCAGCCATCAGGCTGATGGGCAGCGGCGAGTACTGCGGCTGCTTCAGCAGCTCGGTCACTCGGGCGCCGCGGTCGAGCTGCTTGCGGGTGGCCGCGTCGAGGTCGGAGGCGAACTGCGCGAAAGCCGCGAGCTCGCGGTACTGCGCCAGGTCGGTCCGGATGCCGCCCGACAGGTTCTTGATCAGCTTGGTCTGCGCGGCGCCGCCGACGCGCGACACCGAGATGCCGGCGTTGATCGCGGGACGGATGCCGGCGTTGAACAGCGAGGTCTCGAGAAAGATCTGGCCGTCGGTGATCGAGATCACGTTGGTCGGCACGAAGGCCGACACGTCGCCGGCCTGCGTCTCGATGACGGGCAGCGCCGTCAGCGAGCCGGTCTTGCCCTTGACCTCGCCCTTGGTGAACTTCTCGACGTAGTCCGCGTTCACGCGGGCCGCGCGCTCGAGCAGGCGGCTGTGGAGATAGAACACGTCGCCGGGATAGGCTTCGCGACCCGGCGGACGGCGCAGCAGCAACGAGACCTGGCGATACGCGACGGCCTGCTTGGACAGGTCGTCATAGATGATCAGCGCGTCTTGCCCGCGGTCGCGGAAGTACTCGCCCATCGTGCAGCCCGAGTAGGCCGACACGTACTGCATGGCGGCCGACTCCGACGCCGACGCCGCCACGACGATGGTGTATTCCATGGCGCCGTTCTGCTCGAGCGCGCGCACGATGTTCTTGATCGTCGACGCCTTCTGCCCGATGGCGACGTAGACGCAGGTCATGTTCTGACCCTTCTGGTTGATGATCGTGTCGATCGCCACCGCGCTCTTGCCGGTCTGGCGGTCGCCGATGATCAGTTCGCGCTGGCCGCGGCCGATCGGCACCATGGAGTCGATCGACTTGAGGCCGGTCTGCACCGGCTGCGACACCGACTGGCGCGCGATCACGCCCGGCGCGACCTTCTCGATCACGTCGGTCATCTTGGCGTTGATCGGACCCTTGCCGTCGATCGGCTGGCCCAGCGCGTTGACGACGCGGCCGATCAGCTCCGGCCCGACCGGCACTTCGAGAATGCGGCCCGTGCACTTGACGGTGTCGCCTTCGGAGATGTGCTCGTACTCGCCCAGGATCACCGAGCCGACCGAGTCGCGCTCGAGGTTCAGCGCGAGACCGTACGTGGGCTGGCCGTCCTTGCCGGCCGGGAACTCGAGCATCTCGCCCGCCATCACCTCCGACAGTCCATGGATGCGGCAGATGCCGTCGGTGACCGAGACCACCGTGCCCTGGTTGCGGATGTCGGCCGCGGCGCCGAGGCCCTCGATGCGGCTCTTGATCAGTTCGGAAATTTCTGCGGGATTCAGTTGCATTGCTTTCTCCGGTCGCGGCCCGCCGGGGCTCGCTGTGGGAAGAGACGTCTTAAGCGGTCAAAGCCACCTTCATTTGTTCGAGTCGGGCCTTGACCGAGGTATCCAGCACTTCGTCACCGACCACCACGCGGATGCCGCCGATCAGCTCGGGCTCCACCACCACGCTGGCGTTGAGCTTGCGATTGAAGCGCTTCTCGAGCACCTGCACGACCTCGGGCAGTTGCGTGCCGTTGATCGGATACGCGCTGTACACGGTCGCATCCGACACGCCGGTCATCGCGTTGACCAGGGCGCGGTACTGCGACGCGATCTCGGGCATGGCGGCCAGGCGGCTGTTGTCGACGACGGTGCGCAGCAGGTTCTGGACGACGGGCGCCAGCACCACGCTGCTGAGCGCGCCGGTGACCACGTCGTAGACCGTCGCCGGCTCGACCTTGGGGTTGTCGGCGAACTGGCGCAGCTCGGGCAGGCTGGTCACCTGGCTGAGCGCGTCGAGCTGGTCGGCCAGCTCGCGCGGCGCGCCCTGGCCGGCGGACTTGAACAGCGCCTCGGCATACGGACGCGCGATGGTTGCAAGCTCGGCCATGGTTTACAGCTCGGTGCGCAGACGGGACAGGAGCTCGGCGTGCACGCCGGCGTTGACCTCGCGCTTCAGGATCTGCTCCGCGCCCCTGACGGCCAGCGCGGCGACCTCCTCGCGCAGCGCCTCCCGCGCCTTGACCACGGCCTGCTCGGCCTCGGCCCGTGCGGCGGCGACGATCTTGGCGCCCTCTTCGTTCGCGCGAACCTTGGCTTCCTCGATCAGCTGCTGGGCCAGGCGCTCGGCGTCGGCCAGGCGCTGGGCTGCGTCGTTGCGGGCGGCGGCGAGCTGCTCTTCCACACGCTTGTTGGCGGCGGTCAGGTCGGCCTTGGCCTTGTCGGCGGCGGACAAGCCGTCGGCGATCTTCTTCGCACGCTCGTCAAGCGCCTTCGTGATGGGCGGCCACACGAAGGTCATCGTGAACCACGCCAGGATGAAGAACACCGCGAGCTGTGCCAGCAGGGTTGCGTTGATACTCACGGCAACACCTTTCTTGCAGCTTGGGTTGGTCGGATGTCTCTCAGCGCAGCACGAACGGGTTGGCGAACGCGAACATCATCGCGATACCCACGCCGATCAGGAAGGCCGCGTCGATCAGGCCGGCCAGCAGGAACATCTTGGTTTGCAGCTCGTTCATCAGCTCGGGCTGACGCGCGGCCGATTCGAGGTATTTGCTGCCCATGATGCCGATGCCGATGCAGGCGCCGATGGCACCCAGACCAATGATCAGACCGGCGGCCAGGGCGACAAAACCAAGAACGTGTTCCATGAAAGACTCCTAGTAGGGGAAGGATGGGGGGTGGTGGAAGAGAGAACTTCGGGCGATCAGTGCTTGTCGTGCGCCTGGCCCACGTAGACGAGGGTCAGCATCATGAAGATGAACGCCTGCAGCGCGACGATCAGGATGTGGAAGATGGCCCAGGCGGTGCCCGCGATGACGTGGGCAATCCACAGGAAGACACCGGTGGCCGACGCGAAGCCCACCGCGCCCAGGAGGGCGATCAGCATGAACACGAGCTCGCCGGCGTACATGTTCCCGAACAACCGCATGCCGTGCGACACGGTCTTGGCCAGGAACTCGATCATCTGCATCAGGAAGTTGAACGGCCACAGCACCGGATGGGCGCCGAACGGGGCGGAGAACAGCTCGTGGATCCAGCCGCCCAGGCCCTTGATCTTCACGTTGTAGTACAGGCACACCAGCAGCACGCCGATCGACATGCCGAGCGTGGCCGACAGGTCGGCGGTGGGCACGACACGCTGGTAGGCGTGGTGCGGGTCGTGGCCGGCGGCGCCGTAGATCCATTCCCAGACGCGCGGCAGCAGGTCGACGGGGAGGAAGTCCATCGAGTTCATCAGGAAGATCCAGATGAACACGGTCAGCGCGAGCGGGCCGACGAACTTGCGCGAGGTGGCGTTGTGGACGATGGACTTGGCCTGGTTGTCGACCATCTCCAGCACGATCTCGACGGCAGCCTGCAGGCGTCCCGGCACGCCGGAGGTGGCCTTCTTGGCGACGGTTCGCAGCAGCCACAGGCCCAGCACGCCCATCAGGATCGACCAGAACACGGTGTCGAGGTTGATCACCGAGAAGTCGATGATGTTGGCCTGCTCCTTGGAGCGCAGGTGCTGCAGGTGGTGCTGGATGTATTCGCCAGCGGTCGGGCCATGGGTCGCGTGGTCAGCAGCGGAAGCGTCGGCAGCCATGTCGAATCAGAGTCTCTGTTTTGTTGCACCCACCGGACGCCGCTGCCACAGCAACGCCAGCCAGTTCACCTTCACGCACACGATCATGGCGACCAGCAGCGCTGGCCAGCTCAGATCGGGTACCACTCTTGGAGCGGCCACCAGCATGGCGACCGCCACAGCAATCTTCACCATCTCCCAGAACATGAACCCGAACACGGCCGCGCCCGGGTTGGAACTGGTTCGCCTTGTCATCCCTCGCGCCAACAGCGCGCTCGGAAGGACGGTGGCGGCGGCACCGTACAGTGCCGACCATGCCGTGCCGCTGCGGTTCGTGATGGCCCACGCGAGGGCGGCACACACCAGACCTGCAACGGCTTGCGCCGCAACCACCCGCCAAGGCGACGTCGGCGGGTGCTTGGCCCTCAAGGCCTGCGCCTCATCGGACGTCAGCGGCTTGAAAGGCGGGTCCTCCACCGGATCTGCCCCACCCTGGGAGGTCTTGCCGTGGTCGTGGGGATCGCCCAACTGATGGTTCACGGCCAGATTTGCAGTCGGTTTCGGCAAAGCCTCGGGATTATATACGGGCAAACCCGTGCGGCCCCGTCCGACCCGACCGGCAGTGTCGTCGGGCACCCTGTCGACGAGCTGACGCGACGCGACGGGATCGACGAAATCGGCCCGACCGTCCGCTACGGCAACGTCAGGTAGTGCGCCGCGAGCGCCTCGAACGATGCCGCCGATGCGGCCGCATCGAAGCCCTCCCCGAGCTCGTCGCGCAGCAGCCGCGCGACCTCGTCGGCCAGCGATGCGGCACGCGCGGCATCGAGGAACAGCAGGCGGCATCGCCTCGCCAGCACGTCCTCCACCGTGCGCGCCATCTCATAGCGTGCGGCGAACCGCACCATGGCCTCGCTCAGTCCGCCGCCGCCGACGGGCCACAGCCAGCGATCGGCTCCCGGCAACGCGCGCAGCCGCTCCACCTCGGTGCCGTAGAGATGCTCGCCGGGCGGCTGCGACAACGACTCGGACGAGCGCTTCGGCGCGCCCACCAGGGGCAGGTAGGCCGTCGCCGAGGCGGGCCGTGCCTCGATCAGGCCGGCATGCGCACAGCGCTCGAGCACGTCCTCGGCCATCGCGCGGTAGGTGGTCCACTTGCCGCCGGTCACGGTCACCAGCCCGGAGCGGCCGACGATGACGGTGTGCTCGCGGCTGATGCCCTTGGTGTCGGCGCCGTCGTCGTCCGACGGCCGCACCAGCGGGCGCAGCCCGACCCACACCGACCGCACGTCGGCGCGTGTGGGTGCGCGGCTCAGGCAGCCTGCTGCCTCGCCGAGGATGAATTCGACCTCGGAGCGGAACGGCACCGGCTCGGGGGCGATGTCGTCACTGGGCGTGTCGGTGGTGCCCAGCACCGTCATGCCCATCCACGGAACCGCGAACAGCACGCGGCCGTCCTGCGTCTTCGGGATCAGCAGCGCGTGATCGGTGGGCAGGAAGGCGCGATCGACGACCAGGTGCACGCCCTGGCTCGGCGCGACGATGGGCGCGCGCCGCGGCGCACCGGCATCGGCATCCATCTCGCGGATCGAATCGACCCACACGCCGGTTGCGTTGACGACACAGCCGGCGCGAAGCATGAAGGTTTCGCCGCTTTCGCCGTCCTCGGCCCGCAGGCCGCGCACCTTGCCGTCCTCGCGCACCAGGCCGGTCACGGCGCAATGGTTGACGACACAGGCGCCCTGCGACTCGGCGGTGCGCGCGATGGCCAAGGCCAGCCGCGCGTCGTCGAACTGGCCGTCCCAGTACTTGACGCCGCCGGTCAGCCCGTCGCGTCGCAGCGTCGGCAACAGCGCCATCGTCTGCGATGCCGACAGGAACTGCGTGTCGCCGAGCCCGCGGCGGCCGGCGAGCGCGTCGTACATCTTCAGGCCGATGCCGTAGAAGCCGCGCTCCCACCAGCGATAGCTCGGCATGACGAATGCGACCGGCTGCGCGAGGTGCGGCGCGTTGTCCAGCAGCAGCGAGCGCTCGTACAGCGCCTCGCGCACCAGCCCCACGTTGCCCTGCGCAAGATAGCGCACACCGCCGTGCACCAGCTTGGTCGCGCGCGACGACGTGCCCTTGGCGAAGTCGTTTGCCTCGATCAGTGCCACGCGAAAGCCGCGCGCTGCCGCGTCGAGCGCCACGCCACAGCCGGTGGCGCCGCCGCCGATTACCACGATGTCGAAGGCAGGCGTGTCGCGCAGGCGGGCGAGCTGGGCGGCGCGGTCCACGTCCCGGCCTCAGCCGAACAGGTGCACCGGCAGCCCCGGCACGTCCACGCGCAGCGACAGCACGCAGCCGGCGAGCGGCTGCTCGGCCAGCTCGGCCGCCGGCCTGTTCTCGCGCGCCGTGGTGATGTACAGCGTGCGCAGGTCCGCACCGCCGAAGCAGGGCATGGTCGCGCAGCGCACCGGCAACGCGACTTCACGCGCGATCTCGCCCGAAGGCGACAGGCGCAGCAGCCGCTGGCCTTCGAACATCGCGACCCAGTAGAAGCCTTCCGCGTCGACAGCCGCGCCGTCCGGCCGGCCGCCGTAGTGCGACAGGTCCTGGCCAGGCTGTCGCGGCGGGAAGCTCACGAATACGCGGCGTCCGGACAGCTTGCCGCTGGGCGGATCGAAGTCGAAGGCGTAGACGGTGTGGGCCTTGGTGTCGCTCCAGTACATCGTGCGCCCGTCCGCACTCCAGCCGAGGCCGTTGGAGGTGGTGATGCCCTCGGCCTTGCGCGTCAGCTCGCCGTCCTCGAAGCAGTACAGCGCCGCGAGCGCCGGGTCGCGCGGCTCGTAGATCGTGCCGACCCAGAAGCGGCCTTGCGGATCGCATTTGCCGTCGTTGAAGCGCTCCTGGGCCGGGTCGTACGGCGGCTTGGCCAGACGCGTGCGTTTGCCGCTCGCCGGGTCGAAGCGCCACAGGCCGTCGCGCATGGCGAGCAGCAGCGTGCCGTCGAGGCACGGCGCGCAACTCGCGGGCTCGCAGTCGAAGTCCCAGTGCGACAGCGCGCCGGTCCGCGAATCGAAGCGGTTGAGGCGCCGTCCCGGGATGTCGCACCAGTACAGCACCTGCTCGCGCGGATGCCACATCGGCGACTCGCCGAGCCGGCTGGCGGACGCCACCGCGACCGAGACGCCGGCATCGGGCTCTCGCATCACAGCACCGCCACGTCCAGCGTCATCGTGGCTTCGAAGGTCTCGCCAGGCGCCAACGTGCGCAGCCCGTGCGCCGCCGGATCGGCCATGTGGATGGCGTTGCCGACATGGCTCACCGGCTCGACGCAGAAGTAGTCCCTGTCCTGCGGCGTGTAGACCACGAGATACGGCAGCGACGAGCGCAGCTGCAGCGAGAACTTCTCGTCGCGGATGCGCGCCGGGCCCTTCCAGCCTTCGAACCCGTTGTCGAAGGCGAGGTGGGCCACGTCGGCGTCTATGCCCGATTGCGCGACTTTGCGCACCGGCAGCTGCGCCGCATCGGTGTCCCAGCGATCACTGCAGTCGATGTGCAGCCTGCTGCGCGCCCGCTTCGGAAAATACGGGTGCCAGCCGAGGCCCACCGGCTGCGCCAGATCGCCGGTGTTGGTGATCGACAGGGTCGCGACCAGCGACTCGGGCGTCAGCGAGAAGTGCTGCTGCGCCTCGAACGGAAACGGCCAGTGGCCGTCGCCGCCGTGGCGCAACGCGAGCGCAAGGGCAATGCCGCTGTGCGAGACCACGTCCCACTCGCGCATCCAGCCGATGCCGTGCACGGAGTGCGGGCTCTCGCCGAAGTTGGGCAGCGTCGTGTAGTCGCGGCCTTTCCAGCGAAAGCGCCGGTAGCCGAGGCGATTGGAGTAGGGCACCAGCGGGAACGAGGCGGAGGCTCGTGCGTTGTCGAGCTGCGCGGGTGCGGTGGAGCGCAGGATCGCGGTCTCGCGATGCCAGAGCCCGGCGATGCTGCCGCCGAGATCGGGACGCAGGGCCAGGCGCAGCGCGCCGGCATGGAGTTCGAAGGTGTGGGCGATGGAGGTCGGGGTGCGGGATCCGGTCATGGCTTCCTGGCGGGAGGGCGCGGGTCGACCCATCGTACGCCCGTACCGCGATGAAATCGGCCCGACTCAGGCGGCGGGCTGCTGCGTCCCGCCGGCAAGCGTGTGCACGTGCTCGGTGTCGCGCGTGCGCAGTGCCGTGATCGCCTCCTTGGCGGCGCGCATCATGAAGCCGATGTCGGATGACACCGCGACATAGTCGAAGCCGATCGCGCGGTACTGTGCGACCGCCTCTGCGCTGCTGCCCAGCGTGCCCACCGGCATGCCGAGCGCCTTGCACCGCTGCACCGCCTGCGCCATGAGCCCCACGACGGCGGGATGGGTCATCTCCCCGATGTGGCCCAACGCCGCCGACAGGTCGTTCGGCCCGACGAACAGCGCGTCGACACCGTCCACCGCGGCGATCGCCTCGATCTGCTCGATGGCGTGCGGCGTCTCGATCTGCACGATCACGCCCATGTTCTGGTTGGCGCCGCGGTAGTAGTTGGGCGTGGTGCCGAATCGTGTGGCGCGTGTCGTGCCTGCCATGCCGCGCACGCCATCGGGCGGATAGCGCGTCGCGGCCACCGCACGGCGCGCCTCCTCCGGCCCTTGCACGAAAGGGAACATCAGCGTGGTGGCGCCTGCGTCGAGCACGCGCTTGACGGTCACTGCATCGTTCCACGGCACGCGCACCACCGGCAGCATCTTGGTGCCGGCCAGGGCCTGCAGCACGTGCACCAGGCCCATCAGCTCGAGCGGCGCATGCTCCATGTCGACCAGGCCCCAATCGAAGCCGACCCAGCCGATCGCTTCGGCCACCAGCGGATGGGCGGAGCTGATCCAGGTGCCCACGGGGGGATGCGCACCCGAGGCCTTCAGCAGTTGTCGGAATGCGTTCATGTCGGCCCCGGCGGGTCAGTACTGCGAGGAGGTCACCCCCAGCGTGCACTTGAGGTAGTGCGCGCCCGGGATCGGGTTGTAGTAGTAGGGCGGAATCTCTTCGAAGCCCAGCGACGCGTACAGCTCGCGTGCGGCTTCCATGTCGTCGAGCGTGTCCAGCAGGACTTCCGAATAGCCGGCCTGCTGCGCTTCGTCGAGCAGCGCCTGCGCGATCACGCGGCCCAGGCCGAAGCGCCGAAAGGCGGGGCGGACGTACAGGCGCTTCATCTCGCACGCGTTGGCGTAGTCGCTTTCGGGCAGGGGGCGCAGCGCCCCGCAGCCGGCAAGCGCCGAATCGACGAAGGCGAGCAGCAGGCAGCCGCCGGGGCGCGCGTAGTCGCCGGGAAGGCCAGCCAGCTCGGCCTCGAAGTTCTGGAAGCACAAGTCGACCTCGAGGCTGGCCGCGTACTCGCGGAAGATCTCGCGTGCGGCGGAGATCAGCTCGGGGGTGTCCGGGAAGACCAGACCTATCTCAGGGGCGTCCATCCGGGATGGCAGCAACTGCGGGAGGGCGAGTTTAGCCCCCCAGGCTGACGAGCCACGCAACCCCGGCGCCGCACAGGGTCAACAGCGCCGCCGCCAGCCCCCGCGCCGTCCAGTGGTCCGCCGATGCGGGCACGCCGGGAGGCAGCGGCTTGTCGCCGACGATCATCGGATGCACGAGGTTGCGCTTGCGGCGAACCAGGTAGAACACGATGGCGCCCACGTGCAGCAGCGACAGCGTGATGATCAGCCACTGGCCCCAGGTCTTGTGCCACGAGGTGGCCAGGCTGCTGATGGCGCCCGACACGAACTTGATCAGCGGTCCGGTGTTCGCGATCTCGTCGTCGGCCACGAGGCCCGTCGCGACCTGGGCGGCCAGGATGCCGAGCAGGCCGAACACCGACAGCGCGCCGAGCGGGCTGTGGCCGATGTCGTGCCGCTCGTCGCCGCTGTCGCCACGCAGATAGCGCAGCACGACCGACGGCGAATAGATGAAGTTGGCGAATCGCGACCAGTGGCCGCCGACCAGGCCCCACACCAGCCGGAAGGCGAGCAGCGTGAAGATGACGTAGCCGAAGCGGAAGTGCCACGCCATCGCGTTGCCGCCGATCTTCGCGCTGACGACCGACGCGATGACGCAGCCGGCGAGGACCCAGTGGAAGACGCGGGTCGGGAGGTCCCAGACCCGGGTGGGCAGCAGCGGCTCGCTCATGTATCGGTGTCCTGGATCGACGCGAAAAGCCGCAAAGATAACCGCAGGCCCGCGACCGCTTCCCATCGGCGCAGCTTTCCACTGGGATTTACCCCAGGCATCCCGGGGCGCCGGAGCGCCGTACGTACACTCGCGGGCGTTCGATGGCGGCAGAGTCGGCTGCCATCGGACGTGCGTTCCAACACCCGTTTTCCCGGAGAAGCTTCGAATGAAGAAGATGATGCTGGCCGTCGCAGCGGTCGCCGGCCTGACAAGCGCGCTGCCCGCGGCCGCGCAGTTTGCCAAGCCCGAGGACGCGATCAAGTACCGCAAGGCCTCGTTCACCGTGATGGCCGCTCATTTCGGGCGCATCGGCGCCATGGTCAACGGCCGCGCCCCGTTCGATCCGAAAGTCGTGCAAGAGAATGCCGACCTCGTCGCGGCGCTTGCCAGGCTGCCCTTCACCGGCTTCGTGGAAGGCACCGACAAGGGCGAGACCAAGGCCAAGCCCGAGGTCTGGAGCGAGAACGACAAGTTCAAGGCCGCCACGTCGAAGATGCTGGACGAGATGGCCAAGCTGAACGCGGCCGCCAAGTCGGGCAACCTCGACACGGTCAAGGCCGCCTTCGGCCCGGTCGGCCAGTCGTGCAAGGCCTGCCACGACAACTTCCGCAAGGACTGAAGCCAGGGGGCGACGGGCCGTCGGCCGCCGCTCCACTTCGATCAGTCGGCGAACCCCAGCACCACGCGACGGGTCATCGCCGACTTCTTCTCGATCTTCGTCACGATCACCCTGCCGATCTCCGCCGTGTTGGCCACATGCGTGCCACCGCAAGGCTGCAGGTCGACGCCATCCACCTCCATCAGCCGCACCCGGCCGGTCCCTCGCGGCGGCTGCACGCTCATGCTGCGGACCAGGCCGGGATTCGCCTCCAGCTCGGCATCGCTGATCCATCGATGCGATACCGGATGCGCTTCGAGCACCAGGCGCGCCAGCCCTTGGGTCAGCGCTTCCTTGTCGAGCGGCTCGCTCATGTGGAAGTCGAGTCGCGCATAGTCGGCGGTGATCGAGCAGCCGTCCACCGGATGCGGCACCAGCGCGCACAGCAGGTGGGTGGCGGTGTGAAAGCGCATGTGCCGATGCCGGCGGCGCCAGTCGATGCGGGCCGTGAGCGGGCTGCCCGGCTGCAATGCCGCCAGCGCCGCATCCTGGCCGGGCGCCGGCACGTGAACGATCTCGCCGGCAGACTCGCCCTTGCGCGTGTCGGCGATGGCGATGGTCGAGCCGTCGGGCAGCACCAGTTCGCCGCTGTCGCCGGCCTGTCCACCGCCCTGCGGATAGAACACGGTGCGGTCGAGGCGGATGCCGCGCGCATCGACGCTCAGCACGCTGGCCTGGCATTCCGACAATCGCGCGTCTTCGCGGAACAGCTCCGCGGTGGGCGCCTGCTGCGAAACCTGGTTCATTGCCGACCTCCGCGTCGATCATAGGACCGTCGGGGGCATCCATTACCATCGCGGGTTGCCGGTGCCGAACGCCGGCGTTCCGAGCTTCTCGCGGCGCGACGTGCCAGTCTTGGTGGTTGCGCGCCTTCGATTCCTCACCGCCTTGCCGCCTCCCCGTCGCATGCGCCCATTCCACCTCCTTGTCGCCTTGTGCCTGGCGGGCTTCTTCGCGGCCGCCGCGGCGCAGACCGATCCGGCCACCAGCGGCGGCACGTTCACCACGCCGGGATACGGCGTGTCTCCCGCAGCCCCTCAACGCGGCGCGGCCGGCACGCAGCCCGGCACGCCGCTCCCCGGAAGCACCACCGACACCGGGACCACCGGCCCGGTACGCACCCCGGGACCCACGCCCGGCGTGCGCCCCGACGGAACCATCGACCCGTTCTCGCGGCTCACCGTGCTGCCACGGCCGAAGCCGAGCGAGTTCCAGAAGTTCGTCGAGTCGGCCACCGGGCGGATGCTGCCGGTGTTCGGCGCGAATTTCTTCGCCGACGCAGCGGCCCGCGGCCAGCTCGACAACGTCCCGGTGTCCGGCGACTACACCATCGGCCCGGGCGACGAGCTCATCATCCGCGCGTGGGGCTCAATCGACGTCGACTACCGTGCCACTGTCGACCGCAACGGGCAGATCAACCTGCCGAAGGTGGGCAGCTTCAGCGTCGCCGGGGTGCGGGCCTCCGACATCGAGCGCCATCTGCGCGCGCAGATCGGCCGCGTGTACACCAACTTCAACCTCAACGTCACGCTGGGGCAGCTGCGCGGGGTCAAGGTCTTCGTCGTCGGGCCGGCCCAGCGTCCCGGCGTGTACACGCTGCCGAGCCAGTCCACGATGCTGTCGGCCGTGGTCGCCGCCGGCGGCCCGGGACCCAACGGCTCCATGCGCCGCATGAGCCTGCGACGCGACGGGCGGGTCGTCTCCGAGCTCGACGTGTACGAATTCCTGGTCCAGGGCGACAAGTCGAAGGACCTGCAGCTCGCGCCCGGCGACGTCGTCGTGTTCCAGCCGGTCGGTCCCCGCGTGGCGCTGACCGGTGCCCTGGAGACACCCGGCATCTATGAGCTCAAGGAAAGCCAGGAGCCGCTGCGCGAGGTGCTGCGCTACGCCGGCGGCGCACCGGTGCTTGCCAACCCGAACCGGGGACAGCTCGAGCGCATCGATCCCGCCAAGGCGAACGCACCCCGCCTGGTGGAGGAGTTCAAGCTCGACGCCGCCGGCCTGGCCAAGCCGCTGCGTGACGGCGACGTGGTGACGCTGCTTGAGATCTCCCCGCAGTTCGCCAACGCCGTGACGCTGAAGGGCCATGTCGCCCAGCCGCTGCGCTACCCCTACACGCCGGGCATGCGGGTCCGCGACCTGATTCCCGACAAGGAAGCCCTGATCTCGCCGGACTTCTACCGCCGCAAGAACCTGCTGGTGCAGATGATCGAGGAGGAGGATGAAGACGAGCTGGCGGCGCGGCAGCGGCGGCAGGCCCGCCTGGGCATGCAGGGCGCCGACCCCTCGCAGCAGCAACAGCAGCCACAGCAACAGCAGCAGCCACCGTGGCAGAACCCGGCGCAGCAGGGCTTCAACCAGCTTCAGGCGGTGCCGGGTGCGAATCAGGCGGGAACGCCCGGGATGGTCGCACCGCAGGTGCAGCCGCAGGACGACAC
Source organism: Piscinibacter sp. XHJ-5 (assembly GCF_029855045.1). GTDB lineage: Bacteria > Pseudomonadota > Gammaproteobacteria > Burkholderiales > Burkholderiaceae_C > Albitalea. The sequence goes on along the minus strand of NZ_CP123228.1, from coordinate 275,500 downwards.
CAGCGATCCTTCCAGAAGCCGCCGGTCCAGGCGTGCGCAGGACCAGAACGAACAGGCTGCGGCGGCCGCAAGCCAGAAGCGGCGACTCACGCCGCTGTTCGACGAGCTCAACTGGGATTACGCGGTCATCGAGCGGCTCAATCGGGAGAACCTCACGACGCAGGTCATTCCGTTCAACCTGGGCCGCGCGATCCTGCAGAACGACTCATCGGCCAACATCGAGCTGCAGCCCGGGGACGTGGTCACGGTATTCAGCCAGAAGGACATCCGCGTGCCGGTGTCGAGGCAGACGCGCCTGGTGTCCCTCGAGGGCGAGGTCGCCGCGCCGGGCGTCTACCAGCTCATCCCCGGCGAAACCCTGCGGGGCCTGATCACGCGTGCCGGCGGCTTCAGCCCGCATGCCTATGTCTACGGGCTCGAATTCACCCGCGAGGAAACCCGCCGGCGCCAGCGCGAAAACCTCAACGCGGCCCTGAACCGGCTGCAGGCCTTGTCGGCCACGCAGACCGCTCGAGAGGCGGCCAACCGGCGCGACGACACGTCGGCCGACCGCAGCGCCGCCATCAGCAACGCTGCCACGCAGGCGCAGCTCGCACGGCTGGCGCAGCTGCAGCCCAACGGCCGCATCGCGCTCGAGCTCTCGCCCGAAACCCTGACGCTGGAGTCCTTGCCCGACGTGCCGCTCGAAAACGGCGACCAGATCAGCGTGCCGGCGCGGCCGGGCTTCGTCACCGTGGCGGGCGCGGTCGCGAACAACAACGCCTTCCTCTGGAAGCCGGGCCGCACCGCCGGCGACTACGTGCGGCTGGCCGGCCTCGAAGAAGCGGCGGACCGCTCGTCCATGTTCATCCTGCGCGCCGACGGCACGGTGAGCAGCGGCAACGACCGGCGTGGCTTCTTCGGCTTCGGCGGCATCGAATCGCAGCCCCTGCAGCCGGGAGACGCCGTGGTGGTGCCGAGCCAGCTCGACTACGAGACCTGGGGACGTGCCCTGGTGCGCAACCTCAAGGACTGGTCGCAGATCTTCTACCAGTTCGGCCTGGGCGCGGCGGCCATCCAGACGCTGCGCAACAACTGACGACGCATTCAGCGGCTCATCGATGGACTCCCGAGACGACAGCGTCGCCGAGCGCGCGCAAGACGATGACGGCCCGAGCGTCGGGCTGGTGGACCTGCTCACCTGGCTGGGCGAGGGAAAGCGGCTGATCGCCACGGCGACCGTGGCGGTGGGTGCGCTGGCGCTCGGCTATTCGATGCTGCTCACGCCGATCTTCACGGCGCGGACCACCCTCTTGCCTCCCGGCTCGCAGCAGCAGAGCGGCTCGGCCGCGGCCCTGGCAGCGCTGGGTTCGCTCGGCGGCCTGGCCGGCGGCCTGGCAAGCAAGTCGCCCGACGAGCTCTACGTGGCGCTGCTCAAGAGCGACAGCGTGATGCGGGCGCTGGACCAGCGCTTCGACCTCAAGGCGCGCTACAAGATCAAGCTGGACGACACGCTGCGCAAGCTGCTGCCGACGCGCGTTCGCGTCCTTCCGGATCGCAAGAGCGGCGTGATCGGCCTCGAGGTCGACGACGAGGACGCCAAGTTCGCTGCCGATCTCGCCAATGCCTATCCCGAGGAGCTGACCAAGCTGCTGGGCCGCCTGGCGGTGTCCGAGGCGCAGCAGCGTCGGGTGTTCTACGAGCAGCAGCTCAAGGAGACCAAGGAGCATCTGATCAAGGCCGAGCAGGACCTGCAGAAGGTTCAGGAGAAGTCCGGCGTGATCGTGCTCGACAAGCAGGCGGAGGCGCTGATCGGGGGCGCGGCACAGATTCGCGCGCTGATTGCGGAGCGCGAGGTTCAGCTCAAGGTCCTGCGCACGGCGGCCACCGAACAGAACCCCGATGTGCTGCGGCTGAGTTCCGAGCTGCGCGCCTTGCGCGCCGAGCTAAGCCGCATGGAGTCGCGTCGCGACGGCGAAGCCGGCAGTGCGGTCGACATGCCCGTCGGCAAGATCCCGGCCGCCAGCGTCGACTACGTGCGCGCCCGGCGCGAAGTGAAGCTGCAGGAGACCCTGCTCGAAGGCATGGTCCGCCAGTACGAGATCGCGAAGCTGGACGAGGCCAAGGAAGGCGCCACGCTCCAGCAGGTCGACAAGGCGCTGCCGCCCGACCACAAGTCCAAGCCCTCCCGCGCGCTGATCACCATCGTCGGCACGCTGCTCGGCCTGCTGGGCGCATGTGCGTTCGTCCTCTGGCGCCGCTATGCCGCCTTCGTTCGCGAAGTGGACCCGCAGGGCGCGCAATCCTGGCAGGTCTTGCGCCGCGCATGGCACTGGCGGCGCTGACCGCCGCCGGCGCCGAGCGGCATCAGGCCGAGGCCGCGAGCGCTCGCAGCGCGGGCGCACGCTGCATCGTCTGCTCGTAGGCGGCCCGTGCGGTGGTCTCGCGGTACTCGCGGCTGAGGTTGACCCAATAGCCGAAGTACGGATGCAGCACCAGGTCGGCCAGCCTCGCCTCGGCATCGATCTGCTCGCGTTTCGCGCGATCGCCCTCGAGGTAGCGCTCGGCGCCTGGCGGCCGCGGCTTGTCCATGTGCACCGCCACGTCCACGGCGATGACCTTGCGTGCGCCCAGATCGCGCGCGGTGCGCACCGGCAGCGGGCTCACGAGGTCGGCGTCGACCATCTCTCGGCCCCGCACCCGAACGGGCGCAAAGCGACCCGGTATCGCGCATGACGCCTGCACTGCGGATGCGAGGTCGCCATGGTTGAACACCGCCGGCTTCATCGCCTGCAGGTCGGTGGCGACCACCGCGAGCGGCGTGCGCAACTGCGTGAACACCCGCACGCCCAGCGATTCGCGCACCAGCGCGGCGATGCGGCTGCCGTCCATGCGCAGGCCGTCGATCGGGGACCAGCGGGCGAGGCGGTAGAAGTCGAAATCGAAGGCCAGCGACTCGATGCGTTCGATGGACAGGCCCGCCGCCATCGCACTGCCGATCAGTGCACCGACCGAGGCGCCGACGATCAGATCGGGCTGCACGTCGAGCTCGTGCAGCGCGCGAACGACGCCGACATGGGCGAAGCCGCGCGGCCCGCCCGCCGCCAGCACCAGCGCCAGCCGCGCCGGCGCGCGTGGCAGCTCGAACGACGGCGCGTCGGCGCCGTCGACGACCGTGATGTCGACACCGCAGGCGGCGAGGCACGCGGCACCGGCGCAAGCGAGGAATGGGCGGCGCTGCATCGCGCCGATCGTAGGGTGGGGTGGCGCGCCGCGGAAGCGCAATAGCCCGCGTCTACCCTGCCAGCACCCTGGCGAAGACCGCGCTGTCGACATTGCCGCCGGTCAGCACGACACCCACCGTGCGCCCGGCCCAGCGCTCCTTCTGCTGCAGCGCGCCGGCCAGCGACGCCGCACCCGCTCCTTCGGCCACGTTGTGCGTGTCGGCGAACAACGCGCGCATGGCGGTCGCGACCTCGTCGTCGCTGACGGCAATGACATCGTCGACCTCGCGGCGGATCCACTCCAGCGCCTGCGCGTCGGGCACGCGACAGGCCATGCCGTCGGCCAGCTGCGTGGTCACCGGCGATTCGATCAGGCGGCCTTCGCGGAACGATTGCTGGTACGCCGTGGCGTGGGCCGACACCACGCCGAGGATGCGCGTGCGCGCGCCCGTGTGGCGGCGCGCCGCCGCACACGCGCAGATGCCCGAGCCCTGCCCGATCGGCACGAACACGACGTCGGGCTGCACGGCGCTGAAGAACTCGATCCAGTAGGTGGCCACGCCGCGCACCAGGTCGTCGTGGAACGACGGCACCACATGCAGCCCATGCCGTTCGGCCAGCTGCCGGGCATGCTCGCGAGACGCCTGGAAGTCGTCGCCGTGCTCGATCAGCTCGACGCCGAGCGCGCGCATCGCGGCGTTCTTCTCGACCGAGTTGCCGCGCGGCACGACGATGGTCGCCGTCAGGCCGAGCCGCTGCGCCGCCAGCCCCACCGACTGGCCATGGTTGCCCCGCGTCGCGCTCACCACGCCGCGGCATCCGGGGTCGCGCTCGCGCAGCGACTCGAAGTACGTCAGACCCCCGCGGACCTTGAACGCGCCGACCGGCGTGTGGTTCTCGTGCTTGACCCAGACCTGCGCGCCGAGCCGGCGCTCCAGCAGCGGCCAGCGCTGCTGCGGCGTGGGCGCGAAGGCGCGATAGACGGTGTCCTGGGCGGCTTGCAGCGACTCGCGGCTGTACATCGGCGACTCCTCAGTGGGATGAATGAAGGGCGATCCGCCCGCGGGGTGTCGACAGCACGGCGGCCAACGGCGCGCCGCCGGCGGCCGCCTCGACTCCAGCCGCTGCACACAGCGGCCAGGCGGCTTCGGGCACGCCGGCCACCTGCAGGCTCTCGAGTGCGACGTCGCTGGCCGGCAGCGTGTCGGCCGGATGCCGATCGCCCCACTGGATCAGCGTGGGCAGCGCCCCGCGTGCCAGCCGCTGCCCGTCGGCGCGCAGGCTGATGCGCCAGCGCAGCAGCCCGTGCGGCGTGTCGCGTTCCGCAGCGACCGGCTCGCCGCGATCGATGCCCACGTTGCGCAGCGCGGCCAGCCGCGCGTCGAGGTCTTCGCAACGAGCGACCCAATGGACCAGCTGCGGACCGTGCGCGAGCGCCGCCTGCAGCTCGACGCTGTCCAGATCGAACCAGCGCGGCCGTGCCGGGGCCGTCGCCTCGGGATCGATGGCGATGATCTCGAGGTACGCCCGTGGAAAGCGTGCCGACGAGATCGAGAAGACGCGGTTGTGCGTGCCCATCAGCGAATGCTTTCCGCCCGATGTCGGGCTGATGCCCAGCGTCTGCTCGCACCAGCGAACGCCTTCGTCGAGCGTGCGCGCGGCGACGACCAGATGATCGAGTGCGACCGTCACAGGCTGAGCTCGCCGCGAATGCAGCTCACGCTCGCGCCGCCGACCCAGACGGTGTCGCCGTCGCTGTCCACATGCACCCGGCCGTCGCGTTCGAGCCGCGTGCCTTGCGCAGCGACGTAGCGGCGCGGCAGGTGGCCCTCAGCGATCAGCCATTGCGCGAAGCTGGCGTTGAGGCTGCCGGTGACCGGGTCTTCGGGAATCCCGACCGGATCGGCAAAGGCCCGCACCTCGACTGCGCACGGCGCGTGCGCGGCATGCCGGGCGATGAGACCGACCTTGGCGAGCGACTTCAGCGCCGCATGGTCGGGCTCGACCGCGAGCACGGTGGCCGCGCTGTCCAGCAGCAGGCCGAGCCACTTCGGACCGTTGTCGAGCCACTGCGCGGCGTGCACCTTGTCGGCCGGCAGGCCGAGCGCCGCGCGCACCTTCTCCAGCAGCGCCGCGTCCACCGGCCCGCGCGTCATCGGCGGCGCGGCGAACGCCGTGCGCGCGCCATCGAGGCGGATCGTGACCAGGCCGTGCGCGCACTGCTGCACGACGCGACCCGGCGTGCGCGGCACGCCGCCGCGCTCCAGCCAGGCGTGGCAGCTGCCGAGCGTGGGATGGCCGGCGAACGGAAGCTCGCCGCCCGGGGTGAAGATGCGCAGCCGGTAATCGGCCTCGGCCGAGGTGGGCGGCAGCAGAAAGGTCGTTTCCGACAGGTTGGTCCAGCGGGCGAAGTCCTGCATCTGCGCGTCGCTCAGGCCCACTGCCGCATGCACCACCGCGACGGGGTTGCCGCGCAGCGGCGTATCGGTGAAGACGTCGACCTGCGTGAAATCGAAGCGGTTCACAGTGCGTTCTCCTTCAGCGCTTGCGCGAGCATCGCGATGCCCTGCTCGATGCGCTCCGGCGAGACCGTCACGAACGACAGGCGCAGCGTGTTCGGCTTCGGATGGTCGGCGTAGAACGCGGCGCCCGGCACGAACGCCATGCCGCGCTCGACCGCATGCGGCAGCAGCTGCATCGCATCGACGCCTTCGGGCAGCTCGAGCCAGAAGAACATGCCGCCGCTCGGCACGTTCCAGTGGCACCCCGGCGGCATGTGACGTTCCAGCGCCGCGCGCATCGCGTCGCGCTGCGCGCGGTAGCGCTGTCGAATCGTCGGAACGTGGGTCTGCAGGAAGCCGTCGCGGATCACCTCGTGCACCAAGCGCTGGTTGAAGCTGGGCGTGTGCAGGTCGGCGGCCTGCTTGGCCTGCAGCAGCTTGGGACACAGCGGCTTGGGCGCCACGACGTAACCCAGCCGCAGCCCGGGCGCGAGCACCTTGGAAAACGAGCCGAGGTAGACGACGCCATCGCTCCAGCGCGACGCCAGCGGCGCCGGCGGGGCGACATCGAACCACAGGTCGCCGTAGGGGTTGTCTTCGACCAGCGGCAGCCCGAGCGCCAGCGCGCGCTCGACCAGCGCGGCCCGGCGCGCCTCGCTCATGCAGCGTCCGCTGGGGTTCTGGAAGTTCGGCAGGGCATACAGGAAGCGTGCGCCGCGCGCCACATCGAGCCCCTCGGGCAGCGGCCCGTCGTCGTCGCAGGCCACGGAGACCAGCTCCGGCTCGTACGGCGCGAACGCCTGCAGCGCACCGAGGTAGGTCGGCGACTCCACGGCGACCCGGCTGCCGGCGTCGATCAGCACCTTCCCGACGAGGTCGAGGCCTTGCTGCGAGCCGGTGGTGATGAGCACCTGCGACGCCTCGACGCGCTGGCCCTGCCCCGCCAGGTGGCCGGCCACCCACTCGCGCAGCGGCCCGTAGCCTTCGCTCGCCGCGTACTGCAGCGCCTCGCGCGGCGAGTCGCGCAGCACGCGCTCGGCCGCGTCGCGCATCGCCTCGACCGGAAAGGTGTCCGGCGACGGCAGCCCGCCGGCCAGCGAGATGATGCCCGGCCGTTCGGTCACCTTCAGGATCTCGCGAATGATGGATGGATTCATGCGCGCGGCACGGCGGGCTTGCTGGAAGGTCATCAGGAACTCCGAAGGGAAGCGGCATGGCGCCGCACATCGACCGGCATGCGCTTTCCGGCGAACACCGTCGCGATCACCGCCAGCGAGAACGCCACGGTCATCGCATCGAGCTGCTCGCCGAGCACCGGCACGGCGAACAGCAGCGCGAGAAAAGGCTGCACGAGCTGCACCTGGCTCACGCGCACCGTCCCGCCGAGGGCGAGTCCGCGGTACCAGGCGAAGAACCCCAGCCACATCGAGAACAGCGTGACGTAGCCGAAGCCTGCCCACGCCGACGCGCTCGCCGGCTGCACCGGCCACGCGAGCCAGGCGGCCGGCGCCGTGAGCGGCAGACTGGCAGCCAGCACCCAGCAGATCACGCGCTCGGCGGGCATGCGCGACGACAGCTGGGCGCCGGCCACGTAGCCGATCGACGCGCTGGCCACGGCCAGCAGCAGGAGCCCGTCGGCGGCAACGAGGGCGCCGCTGCCGCGGTACGCCGCGAACGCCAGCACCAGGGCACAGCCCAGCACGGCGCAGATCCAGAAGCCGTTCGACGGCCTCTGCCGCAGGTGCAGCGCGGCGGCCAGCGCCGTGCCCAGGGGCAGCACGCCGGTGATCACGGCCGCATGCGTGGCGTCGACATGGCGCAGCGCCAGCGCGAGAAAGAGCGGAAAGCCGACCACGGTGCCGGCGGCGGACACCGCGAGCGCCGGCAGGTCCTCTCCGTGCAGGCGAGGCGCTCGCGTCAGCAGCAGGTAGACGACGCTGAGCACGCCGGCAAAGGCCGCGCGTCCGGCGGTGACGAACAGCGGCGGAAGCTGCGGGTCCGACGCCGGGCCGACGGCCAGCCGTGTCATGGGCAGCGTCATCGCGAAGATGACGACGCCGAGCAGGCCGAACCACAGGCCACGTCTTTCGTTGTCGGACAGCCCCGTCATGCCACGGCCATCCAGGCGGCGGTGGCCAGCAGCAGCGCCGCCATCAGCCGGTTGAAGCCGATCAGCCTTCGGCCCTGCGACAGCCAGTGGCGCAGCAACGAGCCCACCAGCGCATAGGTGAGGTTGCTCGTCAGGGCGAAGACCAGCATCACCGCGCAGACGATCGCGAGCCGCTGGCCGGGGTTGGCGGCCGGCTGGCCGGCGGCGCTGGTGACCCAGCCGGCGGCCATCGCCAGCGCGAGCATCCAGGCCTTGATGTTGACGAACTGCAGCGCCACACCCTGCCAGAACGTGACCTCCAGGCGCGCCGGGTCGGCTTCGCCGAGCGAGCGTGAACCGGCCAGCTTCCAGGCCATCCACACCAGCGACAGGACGCCCACGACCTTGACCGCCCAGCGCAGCGCCGGCACCGCGAGCACCAGGCTGCCCAGGCCGAGGCCGCAGGCCACCATCATCAGGGTCCATCCCGTAGGCACGGCGATGATGAACCCGACCGCGCGGCGCAGCCCGTGGTTGGCGGCCAGTGCGGCCGACAGCGTCGTGTTGGGACCCGGCGTGAAGCTCATCGCGGTCGCGAAGGCGAGCAGGGTCATGAACTCCTCGGGGGACATGCGGCGCAGTCTACGTTCGGCGGCCAACACAGAGCCAGTACACTTGGCCCTTACATTTCTCGTTCTGTATTGGCCACCCCGCCAGCACACCATGAAACCCGCCACCGCGCCCATCGTCCTGTCCCGCGGCGCCGACAGCACGCTCACCGAGCAGCTGTCGGCGCGCTTCTCGGAGCACATCCGCCAGCGGCTGCTGGCCCCCGGCAGCCGGCTGCCCTCGGTGCGCGAATGCGCCCGGCGCCACGGCGTCAGCGCGTACACGGTGGTGGCTGCGTACGACCAGCTGCAGGCGCAAGGGCTGGTCGAAGCGCGCCGCCAGCGCGGCTTCTTCGTGCGCGAGAACGCGCCCGAGCCGGCCCCGCCGCCGGCCGCGAAGGCGCCGCATGCGCCACTGCCGATCAGCGCCACCACGCTGATGCGCGGCATGTTCCAGCCCCCCGGCGCGCTGCCGATGCCGGGTCTGGGCACGCTGCCGATCGAGTGGCTCGACCTTCCGATGCTGAGCACCGCGCTGCGCCGCGTGAGCACCGGGGCGCACCTCGCGCCGCATGCACTGCAATACGGCCAGCCCGCCGGCGACGAGCGCCTGCGCCGGGTCCTCGCCACGCGGCTGGCCGATCACGGGGTCGCGGCCACGCCCGAACAGATCGTCACGACGATAGGCGCCACGCACGCGCTGGACGTGGTCACGCGCACCCTGGTGCGTGCCGGCGACAGCGTGCTGGTCGACGAGCCCGGCTGGTCGGTGGAGTACGCCCGCCTGGCCGCCCTCGGGCTGCGGGTGCTGCCGGTGCCGCGCGGCGACGACGGTCCCGACCTGGCGGTGATGCAGCGTCTCATCGAGGCGCATCACCCCCGGCTGTACGTGACGGTGTCGGTGCTGCACAACCCGACCGGCGCGTCGCTGCCGCTGGGAGCGGCCCACCGCATCCTGCGGCTGGCGCAGGCGCACGACCTGCACATCGTCGAGGACGACAGCTACGCGCACCTCGCGCCGATGCACCTGCCGCGCATGGCGGCCTTGGACGCACTGGAGCGGACCCTCTACGTTTCCGGCTTTTCGAAGATCCTCGCGCCCAACTGGCGCGTCGGTTTCATCGCCGCGCCGAGCGCGCTGGTGGACCGGCTGATCGACACCAAGCTGCTCAGCACGCTGACCACACCCAGCCTCACCGAGCAGGCGCTGGCGCACTGCCTGGAGCACGGGCTGCTGCGACGCCACGCCGAGCGGGTCGCGGCCAAGCTCGATGCGGCCCGCGCCCGATCCGTCAAGCTGGCCGAGGCCCACGATTGCCGCTTCGCGGCCGCGCCTCGCGGACTCTTCGGCTGGGTCGACGTCGGCGTGGACACCGAGCGCCTGGCACGCGTGATGCTCGACGACGGCTGGCTGCTGGCCCCCGGAGCGCTGTTCCACGCCAACCACAGGCCGACCTCGCTGATGCGCATCAACTTCGCCACCACGCAGGACGCGCGCTTCTGGCGCGCCCTGTCGCAAGCACGACAGGGGCTTTGATTGGCGCGGATCGCCGCAGCCGCTACAGTTCGTCACAACCTGACCGATGCCGCATGTTCGAGCCCACCATTCCGTTCGGTGAACCCGAACTGATGCGCGCCAGCGCATACAAGCTATACCTCCAGGAGCTCGACGACGACGCGGCGAAGAGCGGCGTCAGCTCGCGCATCTCGTCCCTGAGTCCGTCCCTGCGCGCGGACCTGTACCGCTTCGAGGCCGGCGGCGGCACGTCCGAAGTGCTCGAGGTGGTGGCCGCCTGCGTGCGCCACGCCAAGCGGGTCACGATCCAGCTGCAGAGCGGCGACCACGTGGTGCCGCTCACCGTGTTTCCCGACGAGCGCTTGGTGCACTGCCCGCTGACGATGGACCAGCTGCTGGCGAAGCCGTTGACCGAGTTGCGGGTGCTGCATGTCGAGCCTGCACTGCTGCGCCCGCCGGGCGACACGGAGCGCGCGCTGATCGGCGAGCTTCGGCTGCACTTCGCGCTCGGGCCTCTGCTGTGGGAACTCGCGATGCGCGGCGGCCGCGCCGAGCTGCTGCCCGAGATCGGTGGTCCCGCCGTGTACCGCGTCACGCCGGGACTGCACCTGGGCAGCCTGCCGGTCAACGGCCCGCTGCTGGCCGCGATCTACCGGCTTCGCAGCGAGAGCAGCACGATGAGCGACATCGCCGAATGGCCCGGCATGGACCGCGAGCGGGCGGTGCGGCTGCTCAATGCGCTGTATCTGCAGGCCGGCCTGATGGTGAGCCGGTCGCATCCGGACGCCATCAACGAGATCTGGAAATTCAAGGGGTTGTGACCCCTCACCGCGAGCCCAGCGCCTCCCAGCGCTCCAGCGCCGCCGTCAGCTCCGCATCGATCTGCGCGTAGCGCACCTGCGCATCCGCCGCCCGCTTCGGCTCGCTCGCATACAGCTCTGGCTTGGCCAGCAGGTCGCCCAGCTCCTTCTGCTCCGCCTCCAACGCCTCGATGAGCGCGGGCAGCTCGTCGAGCTCGCGCTGCTCCTTGTAGCTGAGCTTGCCGCGCCGGGCCGGCACCTTGGCGGGCTCGGCCTTCGGCTTCTCCACGACCTTGGGCCGGGCAGCCTCGCGCAGTGCGCGCGCACGATCGCGCTGCGTTCTCCAGTCCTCGTAGCCGCCTTCGTATTCACGCCACAGCCCTGGCGCCTCATCGCCCTCCCAGGCGATGGTGCTGGTGACGACGTTGTCGAGAAAGCGCCGGTCGTGGCTGACCAGGAACACCGTGCCGGCGTAGTTCTGCAGCAGCTCTTCCAGCAGCTCGAGGGTGTCGATGTCGAGGTCGTTGGTCGGCTCGTCGAGCACCAGCACGTTGGCCGGCAGGGCGAACAGGCGGGCCAGCAGCAGCCGGTTGCGCTCGCCGCCGGACAGCGTGCGCACCGGCGAGTTGGCGCGCTCGGGGGCGAACAGGAAGTCGTTGAGGTAGCTCATCACGTGCTTGCGGGCGCCGCCGAACTCGACCCATTCGCTGCCGGGGCTGATGGTGTCGGCCAGAGTGGCCTCGAGGTTCAGCTTGCTGCGCATCTGGTCGAAATAGGCCACTTCGAGCCGCGCGCCCTGCCGCACCGCGCCGGAGGTGGGCGCGAGCTCGCCGAGGATCAGCTTCAGCAGCGTCGTCTTGCCGGCGCCGTTGGGGCCGATGACGCCGACCTTGTCGCCACGCAGGAGGGTCGCGCTGAAGCGGTCGACGATCAGCTTGTCGCCGAAGCGCAGGGTGACCTCGCGCAGCTCGGCGACGATCTTGCCGCTCGGCACGCCCGCATCGATCTCGAGCCGGACCTGGCCCAGCGATTCGCGGCGCGCCTGACGCTGGGCGCGCAACGCCTGCAGCCGCTGCACCCGGCTCACGCTGCGCGTGCGGCGCGCCTCGACGCCCTTGCGGATCCACACCTCCTCCTGCGCGAGCAGCTTGTCGGCCCGCGCGTTGGCCAGCGCCTCGGCGCCGAGCTGGTCCTCCTTGAGGCGCTCGTACGCGCTGAAGTTGCCGGGATAGCTGCGAATCACGCCGCGGTCGAGCTCGAGGATGCGCGTGGAGACGCCATCGAGGAAGGCGCGGTCGTGGGTGATCAGCATCACGCTGCCGATGAAGTTGCGCAGCAGCTCCTCCAGCCAGGCGATCGAATCGAGGTCGAGGTGGTTGGTGGGCTCGTCCAGCAGCAGCACGTCGGGCACGGCGACCAGTGCCTGCGCCAGCGCCACCCGCTTCTTCATGCCGCCCGAGAGTTCGCCGACGATGCGCCCGCCGTCGAGATGAAGCTGCGCGAGCGTCGTCTCGACGCGCTGCTCCCAGTTCCAGGCATCGAGCGCCTCGATGCGCGTCTGCAGCGCGTCGAGGTCGACGCCCGGTGCGTGCTCCTCGTACTGCTGCCGCACGCTGCGCGCCTCGGCGACGCCTTCGCTCACGACGTCGAACACGCTGGCGGCGGCATCGAAGACCGGTTCCTGCGGCACGTAGCGAATGCGCAGTCCCTGCGTCAGCTGCAGCAGGCCGTCGTCGGGCTTCTCCAGGCCGGCGACGATCTTCAGCAGCGAGGACTTGCCGGCGCCGTTGCGCCCGATCAGGCCGAGTCGCTCGCCGCTTTCGAGCGAAAAGGCGGCATCGTCGAGCAGCGCGACGTGGCCGTAGGCGAGGTGGGCATTGGACAGGGAAAGGACGGCCATGACGGAAGGCGCAGGCGGAAAGCTCGCATTGTCGTGCCCGGCGCGGCTGCGTTCAGGCGTCGCGCACCGCCGCTTCGAGCGCGTCGACGAACATCTTCGCGACATCGAAGCCGGCCTGGTCGGTGATCTCCTGGAAGCAGGTCGGGCTGGTGACGTTGATCTCGGTCATCGCATCGCCGATGACGTCCAGGCCCACGAGCAGCAGCCCTCGGGCGAACAGGACCGGGCCGATGCCTTCGGCGATCTCGCGATCGCGCGGCGTCAGCGGCTGGGCGACGCCCTTGCCTCCGGCCGCGAGATTGCCGCGGATCTCGCTGCCCTGCGGGATGCGCGCCAGCGAGAACGGGACGACGCGACCGCCGATGATCAGGATGCGCTTGTCGCCCTGCGCGATCTCGGGCAGGTAGCGCTGCACCATCACCGTTCGCGCGCCGTGCTGGTTCAGCGTCTCGGTGATGCTGCCGAGGTTGAGACCGTCGGGCCCCACGCGGAAGATGCCCATGCCCCCCATGCCGTCCAGCGGCTTGAGGATGATGTCCTGGTGCTCGGCGTGGAAGCGCTTGATCGCCTGCGCATCACGGGTCACGAGCGTCGGCCCGATGAACTGCGGGAACTCGAGGATCGCGAGCTTCTCGGGATGGTCGCGCAGGGCCGACGGGCGGTTGAACACCCGAGCGCCTTCACGCTCGGCCTGCTCCAGCAGATGCGTGGCGTAGAAGTATTCGCTGTCGAACGGCGGGTCCTTGCGCATCAGCACCGCGTCGACGTCGGCGAGCGCGAGCTCGACCGGATCGCGCTCGGTGAACCAGCGGTGCGGGTCGCCGGTCAGCGCGATGTCGCGCAGGCGCGCGGTGACGCGGCCGCCGCGCTGCCACACCACGTCCTTCGGCTCGCAGGCCAGCAGCGAGTGGCCGCGCGACGCGCCTTCGCGCATCATCGCGAAGGTCGAGTCCTTGTAGGTCTTGAAGCCTTCGAGGGGATCTGCGACGAACAGCAGCTTCATGGTGCGGCGGTGGCGTTGGGGCGCGGGCCGCCACTGTTGCACAAATCGCGCGCCCGCGCCGTCGTGTCCTCAGATCTCCAGCTTGGAGCCGAGCTCGACGACGCGGTTGGTGGGCAGGCTCAGGTAGTCCGCCGCGGCCGAGGCGTTCAGGTGCATGCTGGCGAACAGCTTCTCGCGCCACTCGGCCATGCCGCTGCTGATGCTCGGCACGATGATGTCGCGCGACAGGAAGTACGAGGTCTCCATGTTGTCGATCTGGAAGCTGCGGTTGTGCAGCAGCGCCAGGGCCTCGGGCACGTCGGGCTCGTTCTTGAAGCCGAAGTGCAGGGTGACCTGCCAGCAGCCGTGACCCAGCGGCGCGATCTCCGCACGCTTGTCGAAGCCGATCCACGGCACCTCGTGCTGCTTGACCGTGACGAAGAGGTTGGTCTCGTGCAGCACCTTGTTGTGCTTGAGGTTGTGCAGCAGCGCGTTGGGCGTGATGCCTTGCTCGGCGACCATGAACACGGCGGTGCCGGGCACGCGCGTCGGCGGACTGATGAACACCGCCTCGAGGAAGGTCTTCAGGTCGATCGCGTCGTGGCGCAGGCTTTCCGACATCAGCACGCGGCCCTGCTTCCAGGTCATCATCAGCGTGAACATCACGACGCCGATCAGCAGCGGGAACCAGCCGCCGTCGAATACCTTCACGATATTGGCGGCGAAGTAGGTCACGTCGACGACGAAGAAGAACACCGTCGCCGCGACGCTCACGGTCCACGGGTAGTTCCAGCCGAAGCGGATCACGAAGAAGGTCATGATCGTCGTGATCAGCATGTCGATCGTCACCGTGATGCCGTACGCGCCGGCCAGCTTGCTGCTGGAGCCGAACATCAGCACGGCGATCACGATGCAGGCGTACAGGCTCCAGTTGACGAAGGGCACGTAGATCTGGCCCGTCTCGCGCACGGAGGTGTGCAGGATGCGCAGCCGCGGCATGTAGCCGAGCTGGATCGCCTGCTTGGTCACCGAGAACGCCGCCGAGATGAGCGCCTGCGAGGCGATCACGGCGGCGCAGGTCGCCAGCGCGATCAGCGGGTACAGCGCCCACTCCGGGGCCATTTCGTAGAAGGGATTGCGCGCCTTCTCCGGCGAGGCGAGCAGCATCGCGCCCTGGCCGAAGTAGTTGAGCACCAGCGCGGGCATCACCATGCCGAACCACGCGACACGGATCGGCCGCTTGCCGAAGTGGCCCATGTCGGCATAGAGCGCCTCGGCACCGGTGACGCACAGCACGATGAAGCCGAGCGCGACGAAGGCCACGCCGGGCTGCTGCCACATGAAGCGCAAGGCATGGAACGGGCTTAGCGCCAGCATTACCGACGGGTTCTCGACGATGTGCACGAAGCCGAGCACGGAGATGACGATGAACCACAGCGCCGTCACGGGTCCGAAGAACTTGCCGATGCCGCCGGTGCCGTGCCGCTGGACGACGAACAGCAGCGTCAGCACCGCCAGCGACACCGGCACGATGTAGCTGTGCAGCGCCGGCGCGGCGACCTCCAGCCCTTCCATCGCGCCGAGCACCGACACCGCAGGCGTGATGACGCCGTCCCCGAAGAAGATGGACGTGCCGAAGATGCCGACCATCAGCAACCGGTTGCGCAGCACGGGACGACCTCTCACCGCCTGGGAGGCCAGCGCGAGCATCGCGATCAGGCCGCCCTCGCCGTTGTTGTCGGCACGCAGGATGAGCACGACATACTTGATCGACACCACCACCGTCAGCGTCCAGAAGATGAGCGACAGCACGCCGTAGATGTTGTCCGGCGTCAGCGGCACGTGGTTGTGCGCGAAGACTTCCTTGAAGGCGTAGAGCGGGCTGGTGCCGATATCGCCGTAGACGACGCCGAGTGCGCCGAGCGTGAGGACGGCCAGGCTGGAAGTGGGGCGGGGCTGGGTCACGGTGCACCGCGCGGCGCGTCCACGGCGCCGGAGCGGCATTTTTCTTCAGGACGCCGATTGTGCCGCCGACGCGCCGCGCGTCACTCCTCCCGGCTCGGGGGAGGGTTGGACTTGTTGCACCGCAGCAACTGCGGCAGAGTCACTCGTAGATCTCGGCGTCGGGGTCGGTCGCCTCGAGCTCGTAGCTCGCCGCCACCATCGCCAGCCTCGCGATGACGCCGTACATGTAGAAGCGGTTCGGGGCGCTGGCGCCGGGCTTGACGCCCGGCTTGGGCAGCTGGTTGGCTTCGGCGAACGCCAGCGGCACGAAGCTGGCCCCCGGCGAGTTGAGGTTCTCGTCGATCCCCCGCTCCGCGTTGACGCGGTAGAAGCCGCCCACGACGTAGCGGTCGATCATGTAGACGACCGGCTCGGCGACGGCGTCGTTGACGCGCTCGTAGGTCGGCACCCCTTCCTGCAGGATGACCTCGCTCACCTCCTGGCCGTCCTTGATGATGCTCATCTTGTTGCGGGTGCGGCGGTTCAGCTCGGCGAGGTCCTTGGGATCGCGCACCGTCATGATGCCCATGCCGTAGGTGCCGGCGTCGGCCTTCACGATGATGAACGGCTTCTCCTGGATGCCGTATTCCTTGTACTTGCGGCGGATCTTCGCCAGCAGCGCTTCGGCATTGCTCATCAGGCATTCCTGGCCGGTGCCGTCGGAGAAGTTGACCTCTCCGCACCGCGCGAACAGCGGGTTGATGAGCCAGGGGTCCATGCCGAGCAGCTTGGCGAACTTCTTGGCCACTTCCTCGTAGGCCTGGAAGTGGTTGGTCTTGCGCCGCACGGCCCAGCCGGCGTGCAGCGGCGGCAGCAGGTATTGCTCGTGCAGGTTCTCGAGGACCCGGGGCAGGCCCGCAGACAGGTCGTTGTTGAGCAGGATGGTGCAGGGGTCGAAGTCCTTCAGCCCCAGGCGGCCGCGGTTGCGCACCAGCGGCTCCACGGTCAGGCTGGTGCCGTCGGGCAGATCGATCTGCGACGGCGCCTTGATGCTCTCGTCGAGCGAGCCCAGCCGCACGTTGAGGCCGGCCTGGTGAAAGATCTGCACCAGCCGCGCCACGTTCATCAGGTAGAAGGTGTTGCGGGTGTGGTTCTCGGGAATCAGCAGCAGGTTGCGCGCCTCGGGGCAGATCTTCTCGATGGCGGCCATCGCCGCCTGCACCGCCAGCGGCAGCATCTCGGGGGTCAGGTTGTTGAAGCCGCCGGGGAACAGGTTGGTGTCCACCGGCGCCAGCTTGAAGCCGGCGTTGCGCACGTCCACCGAGGTGTAGAACGGCGGCGTGTGCTCCATCCACTCGAGCCGGAACCAGCGCTCGATCGCGGGCAGCGATTCGAGGATGCGCTGCTCCAGTTCGTTGATCGGCCCGGTGAGCGCCGTGATGAGGTGAGGAACCATGGAGGTGACCCAGAGAGGAGCCGGCGGCGAACGTCGCCGGCGAGGAGGTGTGCGGGGATTTTAGGCATTTGGGGTGCCCGCCGGCGGACGCAAGCCCGCAATTCGCCGTTGCGCCCCATGAATGCAAAAGGCCGCCCGGAGGGCGGCCTTTGCACCGGAAGGAGTCGGCTTACTTGCTGTAGGCCGTCTCGCCGTGCGAGCTGATGTCGAGGCCTTCGCGCTCTTCTTCCTCGGTGACCCGCAGGCCGATCACGAGGTCGACGATCTTGAAGGCGACCACCGACACGACACCCGACCACACCAGCGTCAGGCCGACGCCCTTGGCCTGGATCAGCAGCTGGTCCCAGATGCCGTTGGAGCCGACCGTGGCGGTGACCCAGTCGGTCACCAGCCCGGGGCCGCCGAGCGCCTGGTTGTTGAAGATGCCGGTCAGCAGCGCGCCCACGATGCCGCCGACGCCGTGCACGCCGAACACGTCGAGCGAGTCGTCAGCGCCCAGCATCCGCTTGAGGCCGTTGACGCCCCACAGGCACAGGAAGCCCGCGACGGCGCCGATGACCAGCGCACCGACGATGCCCACGTTGCCCGCCGCCGGCGTGATCGCCACGAGGCCGGCCACCGCGCCAGACGCCGCGCCGAGCATCGAGGCCTTGCCCTTGAGCAGCGCCTCGCCGACGCACCAGGCCAGCACCGCGGTGGCGGTGGCGGAGAAGGTGTTCAGGAAGGCCAGCGCCGCGCTGTTGCCCGCTTCGAGCGCCGAGCCGGCGTTGAAGCCGAACCAGCCCACCCACAGCAGCGAGGCACCCACCATCGTGAGGGTCAGCGAATGGGGCGTGAAGGCTTCCTTGCCGTAGCCGACGCGCTTGCCGATCAGATACGCACCCACCAGGCCGGCGACCGCGGCGTTGATGTGCACCACCGTGCCGCCCGCGAAGTCGAGCGCTCCCCACTGCCAGGCAAGACCTGCCTTGGCATTCATCGCATCGACCACTTCCTTGCTGGTGTACGCGTCCGGACCCATCCAGTACCACACCATGTGGGCGATGGGCGCATAGCTGAACGTGAACCACAGGACCATGAACAGCAGCACCGCGCTGAACTTGATGCGCTCGGCGAAGGCGCCGACGATCAGGCAGCAGGTGATGGCCGCGAACGTGGCCTGGAACACGACGAACACGATCTCCGGGATCACGACGCCCTTGCTGAAGGTCGCCGCCATCGCGAACGTGCCGGTTGCCGGGTCGAACACGCCTTTCAGGAACAGCCGGTCGAGCCCGCCGACGAAGGCGTTGCCTTCCGTGAACGCGAGGCTGTAGCCGTAGACGACCCACAGCACCGTGATCAGCGAGAAGGTGACGAACACCTGCATCAGCACCGACAGCATGTTCTTGCTGCGCACCAGGCCGCCGTAGAACAGCGCGAGTCCCGGGATCGACATCATGATGACGAGCAGCGTGGACACGAGCATCCACGAGACGTCGCCCTTGTTCGGCACCGGCGCCGCAGCTGCCGGCGCGGAGGCGCTGGCAGCGGCGGCGGTGGCGCCCGAAGCAGCGGCGGCCGGAGCGGCAGCCGATGCGTCGGCAGCGGAAGCAGCCGGCGCGGCCGCCGGAGCCGCCGTGCCCTGCGCCGTCGCGACGCCGGCGAAGCCCAGGGCCGCGAGGCCCAGGGCGAGGGTGGCAATGAGTTTCTTCATGGTGGGTTGTCTCTCTGTGTTGACGTCAGAGCGCGTCTTTGCCGGTTTCGCCCGTGCGGATGCGGACGACCTGTTCCAACGACGAAACGAAGATCTTGCCGTCGCCGATCTTGCCGGTGCGAGCGGCCGCCTCGACGGCTTCGATGACCCGGTCGACGATGGCGTCGTCCACGGCCGCTTCGATCTTGACCTTGGGCAGGAAGTCGACGACGTACTCCGCGCCGCGGTACAGCTCGGTGTGGCCCTTCTGGCGGCCGAAGCCCTTGACTTCGGTCACCGTGACACCCTGAACGCCGATGGCGCTCAGGGCTTCGCGCACTTCGTCAAGCTTGAAGGGCTTGACGATGGCAGTCACCATCTTCATGGTCATCTCCAGGTGAGGGGGAAAGAATCAGAAGACCTTCTTGACGGCCACGACGAGGCCGGCCTTGCCGAGGTCCTTGCCGTTGGCGGGCGACGCATAGGCCTTCACGCCGCCGATCTCCTTGGTGTCGGCGCCGACGATCGCGGCGCTCAGCAGGAAGCCGGAGAAGTCCTTGGCCACCGTCACGGCGTAGTCGGTGTACGAGAAGTCGCTGTTGTGCGAGACCTTCTGGTAGCCGATGTGCGGCGTGATCGTGATGCCGTTGCCGGCATCGAAGTTGGCCGTGAGGTCGAGGTAGCCGCTGTTCTTGCTGTCGGCGAAGCCGAACAGGTTGGTCACGCTGTGCGAGTACTTGAGCGTCGCCGGCCCGTAGGTCAGCGCGCCGTAGATCTCGGTGGTGGTCGGCTTGGGATTCAGGTCATGGCCGGGGTACTGGTAGGTGAGCACGCCAACGTCGTAGCCGAGGTCCTTGCTGATCTCGCCCTTGTAGCCGCCGTAGATGTCCCACTCGACGTCGGCGCCGCCGCCGAAGTCCTTGATCCACTTGATGGTCGACAGCCAGGTGCCGACATAGAAGCCGCTCGGGTGCGCATAGTCCGCGCCGCCCTGCAGCGCCGGCTTCAGGCGCGTCTGGGAAATGCCGCGGTAGCGATAGTCGGACGTCAGGCTCAGGTTGAACGACAGCGGATTGGCGTCCTCGGCGTGTGCAACCGTCGGCAGTGCGCCGACAACGGTCATGGCGGCCAGCGCCAGAAGCGTCTTCTTCATTGAGTGGTTCTCCTCGAACTCGTGAACGAATGGGTCGGGGCCGGTTCTGCAGCTTTTGTGCCTGCGGCAGGCGGGGCCGAAATGCCCTCGCATCGGGCGCCCGCGCCCCGTGTTTGTGCATAGAGCGTCCGAATCGTCGATCCCGCGTCCTGCGCCTTGATTTGGTGCGTCGCTCTTTGGGGTGCCCCGCACTGACGAGGCCGACCGGCGGGTGGCCACCCAGAATCGCCGCCTTCTTCCCCAATCCGTACAGAGCATGTCGCTGGCCGTCATCCACAGTCGCGCCCTCGACGGCCTGGCCGCACCCGAGGTCACGGTCGAGGTGCATATCGCCAATGGCCTGCCGAGCGTGACGCTCGTGGGGCTGGCCGACACCGAGGTCAAGGAAGCGCGCGAACGCGTGCGCGCAGCCCTTCTGCACAGCGGACTGGAGTTCCCGCACAACAAGCGCATCACCGTCAACCTGGCGCCCGCCGACCTGCCCAAGGAGTCCGGGCGGTTCGATCTGCCCATCGCGCTGGGCATCCTGGCCGCGAGCGACCAGGTCGACCGGCGCAAGCTCGCCCGCTTCGAGTTCGCCGGGGAACTGTCGCTCGCCGGCGACCTGCGACCGGTGCGCGGCGCGCTCGCCATGGCGCTGGCCTCGCGCCGGCAGGGCAGCCCGCGCGCGTTCGTGCTGCCGCTGGCCAGCGCGTGCGAAGCGGCGCTGGTCGACGGTCTGGCGATTCATTCAGCCACGCACTTGCTGGATGTCGTGCAGAGCATGCAGCCGGGCGAGGAAGCACCCGCGCTGCCCTTTGCGCGCGCCGCCCCTCCCAGCGGCGCGCCGGTGTGGCCGGACCTGCGGGAAGTGCGCGGCCAGTCGACAGCCAAACGCGCCCTGGAGATCGCCGCGGCGGGCGGCCACAGCCTGCTCATGGTCGGCCCGCCCGGCACAGGCAAGTCGATGCTCGCCCAACGCTTCGCGGGCCTGCTGCCGCCGCTGTCGGAAGCGCAAGCGCTCGAGTCGGCCGCGGTGCTGAGCCTTGCCGGTGCATTCGATCCCCGGCGCTGGACACAGCGCGTGCTGCGCTCGCCGCACCACAGCGCGTCCGCGGCGGCGCTCGTCGGCGGCGGCAGTCCCCCGCGGCCGGGCGAGATCTCTCTGGCGCACGAGGGCATTCTCTTTCTCGACGAACTGCCGGAGTTCCCGCGCGTCGCGCTCGAAGCGCTGCGCGAGCCGATCGAAACCGGCCGCATCGTGATCTCGCGCGCCGCGCGGCAGGCGGAGTTTCCGGCGCGTTTCCAGTTGATCGCCGCGATGAACCCGTGCCCCTGCGGACAGCAAGGCAACCCGCTGCGCGCGTGCCGCTGCACGCCCGAGGCCATCGCCCGCTACCAGGGCCGAATCAGCGGACCGCTGCTCGATCGAATCGATCTGCAGGTGGAAGTGCCGGCAGTCGCGCCCGAGTTGCTGGCGGCCGCGCCCGACGGCGAATACAGCGCCGTTGTGGCCGAGCGGGTGGCCGCGGCGCAGCGCCGTCAGCGGGATCGCCAGGGATGTCTCAACGCCGCGATGGGCGGCGACGATATCGCGCGCCATGGCGTGCTCGACGCCGCGGCGTCGGCCTTTCTGCAGAACGCCGCCAGCCGCCTGGGCTGGTCGGCGCGCAGCTTCCACCGGGTGCTGCGCGTCGCCCGCAGCATCGCCGACCTGGATGGCGCCCCGGCGGTGCAGGTCTCGCACCTGGCCGAGGCGATTCAGTACCGGCGCGTCTTGGCGCCGCCCTGATCAGGCGCCGGTCGACGTGCGCACCATCTGCCCTTCACCCTGCGAAGAGCGCGTGGTGCGCAGCGTGTTGCCCTCGACGGTCACGCGCGAACCGGGCGTCGGCGCAGTCTTCTGGGTCAACGTGCGCACGCTGCCGTCGTCCATGCGGACCTTGACTTCGTAGACCTTCTCGCTGCGCGCCCGCTTCTCGATCTCGTGGCCGGCGAGGCCGCCGCCGATCGCGCCGAGCACCGTCATCGCCTTGCGGCCGCCGCCCTTGCCGACCTGGTTGCCGACCGCGCCGCCGACCACCGCACCGCCGATGGCGCCCAGGCCGGTGCCCTGGCCCTTCACTTCCACTTCACGAACGCCTTCGACCACGCCACAGGTGGCGCAGACCGCGGCCGCTTGCGTGGCCAGCGGGGTCGTGCTGCCGCCGCCCGCGTGGGTGGAGGGGGCGGCGGGACGATTGGTCGAGCCGGGCTTCGCGGCCGGCTTGGCCGGCGCAGGCTCGGCGGTTTCGGTCTGCGCCGCCTTGGTCGGCTCCATCGAGATTTCGCTGGGGGCGGGGCGCCAGGCCATGCCGGCGGCGACGCCGGCTGCGGCGATCGCGAGGCCGCCCGCGATCATCCAGGGCGTGCGCCCGAAGCGGCTGGCGGCGGATGCCGCGGGGGTCGACTCGGAGGTGAGGGTGGTCATCTTGATTTCCTTTCTCGTTCTGCGGCGCCTGGGCTCAGGCGTTCCCCAGATTGGAACGACGAACGCCGGGAATCCGTTGCCCGGAGCGTCCGTTGAGTTGTAACGATAGGCATGTGGGTGTGCGCACGCATCCGACATTCACAGCATGAAGCCGAGGTTGCGCGTCGAGGCATCGAAATTCTTCAGGTTGGGGAAGATCTCCAGGAGTTGCGTGTCGCCGACACCGAACCAGCGCGCCAGCGTGGCGCCGAGCTGGTCGACCGAGGTTTCGGGCAGCAGCGTGCCGTTGCCGAGCTGGTTCGGGCTGCTGTCGAAGTTGTTGTTGTTGCTGTTCTTGGTGCCGAGCACCGGGAAGTTGCCGTACAGGTCGCCGCCGCGGACGGCTCCGCCCATCACGAAATGATGGGCGCCCCAGCCGTGGTCGGTGCCGTCGCCGTTGCTCGTGAACGTGCGGCCGAAATCGGACGCGGTGAAGGTGGTGACGCGCTCGCGTGCACCCATCGCGCCGAGCGCGGCGTCGAAGTACTGCATCGCGTGGGCCAGGCGGGCCATGAGGTCGGCATGCGACCGGTTCTCCAGGTCGTGCGTATCGAAGCCGCCCAGGCTGACGAAGAAGACCTGCCGCTTCGCGCCGATGCCGGCGCTGCCGCTTGCGTCGATCATGCGGGCGACCGCCTGCAACTGCTGCGCGAGGCCGTTGAAGGCCTTGGTGCCGCTGAGCGGGTTGTCGTACTGCAGCTTCGGGTCGGTGTTCGCGCTGTAGGCACCACTGACTGGGGACGTGCCGAACAGCGCGTCGCTGGGCGCCTTGAGCGTGGCGCGCAGGATGCCCTCGGCGTCCAGCGAGCGCTGTGCCACCGCCGCCAGGTCGCCTTCGAGGACATGGCCGCTGCGACCGCCGGCGACGATGCGCTGCAGCGCGAGCGCGACGTCGCTCGAGCCGTAGACGCGGCCGTTGCTGTCGGTGCCCAGACGGATCGCGCCGTTGCCGGTCACCTGGTACTGCCGCACGGTCTCGCCGCTCAGCCACACCGCGGTTCCCGAGGTGGAGACGGCGGTGAAGATGGCGCGCCCGTTCTGCGCGGCGAACAGGTCGCCGAGCCGGCCGCCCCAGCCTTGCGTGGCGCCTTCGGGCTTGAACGACTGCCAGGTGTTCTGCTGGTCATTGTGCGAGAACAGGTTGCGCGGCTTCGGATGCGAGCTCAGGGCGTACTGCGCCTTGGTCGTCGGCAGGACCAGCGGCCCCACGTTGGACACGATGGCCAGGCGCTTGTCGACGTCGAACATCGTCTGCAAGCTGGCCATCAGCGGGTGCAGCGCAAAGCTTCGGCCCTGCGGGCGGGCCGGGTTGATGGGCAGCACGCCGCCCAGCCGCGAAGGCGATGCGGCCGCAGCGGCGGCGTCCGGCGCGACACCGGGCGCGAGCAGTGCGATCGAGTCGGGCGCCTGGTTGCGCACGGCCGTGTAGTTGGCCCACGAGGCGGCATCGGTGGGCAGCACCATGTTGATGGCGTCGTTGCCGCCGAACAGGAAGATGCAGACCAGCGCCTTGTAGTCGCCGGCCGCCTGCGCCGCCGCGCTGCCGACCGCGGCGAGGTTGAGCGCCAGCGGCGCGCTCGCGGCGCCGATCGTCGTGGTGACCGCGCCGGCATGGCGCAGGAAGAGGCGTCGGGATGCGGCAAAGGGGCTCATCGTCACGTTCTCCGCGTCACTTCTGCGTCTGGAACTCGGGCGAGGCCAGCGTCAGCAGCAGCGCGGCGTTGACGCGCGTGCGCCTGGCGGCGTCGACCTGTGCCTGGTTGGAGCCGGTGCCGTTGAGCGCGGGAATGACGATCTTCTCGATGGCGCCCTGGATCTCGCTCTTCAGCGCGGCCGGCATGCTGCCGTACATCAGCTTGTCGTTCAGCCGGTCGAGCAGCGCCGGGGGCTGGTCCGCCAGCACCAGTTCGGCGCTCAGATCGGCCTGGAGGTCGCGGCGGTTGAGGGCCACCCCGTTGACGGTGCCGTTGAACTGGCCGACGCCTTGCGCGATGTTGTCGCGCATGTAGTTGACGTAGCCGGCGACCGTCGTCTCGTGGGCAATCTGCATCTCCGGCACCGTGAGCTGGGCGGCGGCCGCGGCCGTGCCGGGCGGCACGAATCCCGGCCGGTAGAAGTTGAAGACCGACGGCGAGCGCAACGGCGTCTGGCCGAGCTGCGTGCCGGGGTTGTCGGTGTTGCCGACGCGGTAGCTGCCGGTGTCGGAGCGGAAACCGAACGCGCGCAGAAACGCCGACAGCTTGAGCACCGGCTCGCGCAGCTTGCCCGAGGTGCTGGACGTCGTGCGCGCCTCGGGATGCATGAGCACCGCCTTGATCACCGCCTTCATGTCCCCCCGCACCCCGCTGCCGTTGTCCTCGAATGCCGCCGCCACCGCGGCGACGTACGCCGGGCTCGGGTTGCTGGTGACCAGCCGCTGGATGAGCTGCTTGCCGATGAACGGGCCGACGTTCGAATGGCCGGCCAGCGTGTCCAGGGCGCTGGCAAGGTCGCCCGTCGGATCGCCCGGAGAGTGCGCGGCGATCGTTGCACCCAGGAAGGTCTTCTCCTCCGGGCTGTGGTACTGCGGATAGCCGAGCATCGGCTTGATGGCGCGATCGGGGTCGGAGACGCCGCCGGAGGATCCGCCGAAGAAGCAGCCCGAGTCGGGCCAATCGGGACAGTTCCAGCTCCAGCCGGTGAACACCTTGGCGAGGCCGGCGATGTCGGCCGCGTCATAGGTCTCGAGCGGCTGCCCGGCGCTTTCCTTGGCGCTGCCGTCGAGGTTGAGCTCGACCAGGCCGATGGAGAAAAGCTGCATCACCTCGCGCGCGTAGTTCTCGTCGGGAACGCGGCCGGTGCGCGCATCGGCCTTCTGGTTGCGCATCGACGAGAGGTACATGCCCATGATCGGATGGCGCGACACCGATTCAAGCAGCTCGCGGTAGTTGCCCAGGCCCTTGTCGCCGAGCATGTCGAGGTAGTCGGCCACGCCTCGCGTGTTGTTGCCGACGCTGCCGTCCTGCATGGACACCACGAAGATCTGCGACAGCGAGTAGGCGACGCGCTGGCGCAATGCGTCGTCGCCGGCGATCGCCTGTTTCCAGAAGGAGTTGATGACCTCGTCCTGGCCGGCTCCGTTGCCGCTGGGGTTGGCCGCCCGCAGCGCCGCGTCCGCGGCATCCCAGGCCAGACGATGCGACGCCCGCGGCTTGCTGAACTGATCGTCGATCCACGGGCCGTAGCCCAGGCTCATCACCCGATCGACCTCGGCATCGGTCGGGCCGAAGGTGGCTTGCGTGAGAAAGCGCGCCGCTTCGGCGCGCGTGGCTGGCTTCTCGATCTCGGCGCCGCCGACGGCGTCACCCGAGGCGTCGTCCTTGCCTCCGCCGCATGCGACCAGCGCGGCGACTGCCGCGCTGGCGCAAGCCCAGCGAACCCCCCTTGTCCAGCACGCGACGCGTGCGCCCATCCCTCGATGCCTGTTGTGCATCCCGCCCCCGAGCCACCATTGTTTTGACGGGGAAGACGCACGCGACATGCCAAGAAGTGCCGGCCGGATCGTGGCACCGGCCGGCCACGGGTCGTGACGAAGTTGGCACTTCGAACGGACCGGCAGAGGGCAAGCACCCCGGCAGGACTGACCTGTTGCGCGTCCTTTGCGAGAGGACGTTGCCCTGTGTGACGAGTCGTTTCCTACAGCAATGAGGCCAGCGCGCGTTGCGTGCGCTCCAGATCGCGACCGCCCCGCTGCGCCCAGTCACGCAGCTGGTCGTCGCCGATCTTGCCGACATTGAAGTAGGTCGCCTGCGGATGCGCCAGGTAGAAGCCGCTGACGCTGGCCGCCGGCGTCATGGCCAGGCTTTCGGTGAGACCCATGCCGATGTCCTCGCATTGGAGCACCCGGAACATCTCGCCCTTCACCGTGTGATCGGGACACGCCGGATAGCCCGGCGCCGGACGGATGCCGCGGTACTTCTCGGCGATGAGCTCGGCGTTGGAAAGCGCCTCGTCGGCCGCATAGCCCCACAGCTCGGTGCGCACGCGCTGGTGCAGCCGCTCGGCGAAGGCTTCGGCCAGGCGGTCGGCCAGCGCCTTCAGCATGATCGCGCTGTAGTCGTCGTGATCGTCGAGGAAGAGCTTCTCCTTCTTCTCGACGCCCAGGCCGGCCGTCACCGCGAACAGGCCGACGTGATCGGCCAGGCCCGAGGCCTTCGGCGCGACGAAGTCGGCGAGACAGCGGTTCGGCCGCTTCACGCCGTCGACCACCGGCCGCTCGCTCTGCATGCGCAGGCCGCGCCAGGTCATCAGCACCTCGCGGCGCGACTCGTCGGCGTAGATCTCGATGTCGTCGTCGTTCACGGTGTTGGCCGGGTACAGGCCGATGACGCCGTTGGCGGTGAGCCAGCGGCCGTCGATGAGGCGCTTGAGCATGCGCTGGCCGTCGCTCAGCACGCGCCGCGCCGACTCGCCGACGATGTCGTCGGTGAGGATGGCCGGGTAGCTTCCCGCCAGGTCCCAGGTCTGGAAGAACGGACCCCAGTCGATGGTCTGCGCGAGCTCGTGCAGGTCGTAGTTG
This sequence comes from Piscinibacter sp. XHJ-5, assembly GCF_029855045.1. Taxonomy (GTDB): domain Bacteria; phylum Pseudomonadota; class Gammaproteobacteria; order Burkholderiales; family Burkholderiaceae_C; genus Albitalea. Next base: position 248,627 of record NZ_CP123228.1, on the reverse strand, counting down.
CGGAACACCCGGCGGCCGATGAACTTGGGCGCGGACGGCACGCCCTCGCGCCAGTCGATCGGCGTCTTGTTGGCGCGCGCGTCGGCCAGGCTCACCAGGGGCGTGGCCTTCTTGTTGGCATGCTGATGGCGCACCTTCTCGTAGTCCGACTTCAGCTCGGCGATGTAGGCCGCGGCCTTGTCGTCGGAAAGCAGCTCGCTGCACACGCTGACGCTGCGGCTCGCGTCGGGCACGTACACCACCGGGCCGTCGTAGTGCGGCGAGATCTTCACCGCCGTGTGCACGCGGCTGGTGGTGGCCCCGCCGATGAGCAGCGGGATCTTCTTCATGCGGAAATGCTCGTCGCGCTGCATCTCGGCCGCGACATGCTGCATCTCCTCGAGGCTCGGCGTGATGAGGCCCGACAGCCCGATGATGTCGGCGCCCTCCACCTTGGCGCGCGCCAGGATGTCCTGGCAGGGCACCATCACGCCCATGTTGACGACCTCGAAGTTGTTGCACTGGAGCACGACGGTGACGATGTTCTTGCCGATGTCGTGCACATCGCCCTTCACCGTGGCGATGACGATCTTCCCCTTGGGCCGCGCCTCGCCTCCGGCGTCGACCAAAGCCCGCTTCTCGGCCTCGATGTAGGGCAGCAGGTGGGCCACCGCCTGCTTCATCACGCGCGCCGACTTCACGACCTGCGGCAGGAACATCTTGCCCTGCCCGAAAAGGTCGCCGACGATGTTCATGCCGTCCATCAGCGGGCCTTCGATGACGTGCAGCGGACGCCCGCCGCTCGCCCTGATCTGCTGCCACACCTCCTCGGTGTCCTCGACGATGAAGTCGTTGATGCCGTGCACCAGCGCATGCGACAGCCGCTCGGCGACCGGCTTGGCGCGCCAGGCGAGCTTGGCCGAATCGTCCTTGGCCGCGCCCTTGGCGCTTTCGGCCACTTCGACGAGGCGCTCGCCTGCGTCCTTGCGGCGGTTGAGCACCACGTCTTCCACCCGCTCGCGCAAGTCGGGCTCGAGGTCGTCGTACACGCCCACCATGCCGGCGTTGACGATGCCCATGTCCATGCCGGCCTTGATGGCGTGGTACAGGAACACCGTGTGGATCGCCTCGCGCACCGGATCGTTGCCGCGGAAGCTGAAGCTCACGTTGGACACGCCGCCGCTGACCTTGGCGCCGGGCAGGTTCTGCTTGATCCAGCGCGTCGCCTCGATGAAGTCGACCGCGTAGTTGTCGTGTTCTTCGATGCCGGTGGCGATCGCGAAGATGTTGGGGTCGAAGATGATGTCCTCGGGCGGAAAGCCGACCTCGTCGACGAGGATGCGGTAGGCGCGCTCGCAGATCTCGGTCTTGCGCTGATAGGTGTCGGCCTGCCCTTTCTCGTCGAAGGCCATCACCACCGCGGCCGCACCGTAGCGGCGCACCAGCTTGGCCTGCTGCTTGAAGGCCTCGACACCTTCCTTCAGCGAGATGGAGTTGACGATTCCCTTGCCCTGGATGCACTTGAGGCCGGCTTCGATCACTTCCCACTTCGAGCTGTCGATCATGATGGGCACGCGCGCGATCTCGGGCTCGGAGGCGATCAGGTTGAGAAAGCGCACCATCGCGGCCTTGCTGTCCAGCATTGCCTCGTCCATGTTGACGTCGATGACCTGGGCGCCGTTTTCCACCTGCTGGCGCGCCACCGCCAGCGCCTTCTCGAACTCGCCGTTGAGGATCAGCCGCGCGAAGGCCTTGGAGCCGGTGACGTTGGTGCGCTCGCCGATGTTGACGAACAGCGTTCCCTCGCCGATGGACACGGGCTCGAGGCCCGACAGCTTCATGGCGGGCACGGAGGGGGCGGCGACGGTGGTGGTCATGGCAGAGCGGCGACTGAAAGAGGCCGCGCAACTCACCGCGGCCTGGAGGTTCCGGGTGAGCGCCGTTGGGGGATTCGGGCCCAAGCCTGGCAGCCGTGGCGGCTGTCGCAGCGCTCCTTGGGCGAGGGGCGAATTGTACGGTGGCACGGGTTCAAGTCCGCGGCGCAAATGCCGACAACCCCACGGATGGCCGTCATTCAACTTCACCCCACCGCGCTGCGCGTCGGCCACCCCATCCCGGTGGCGCTGCGCGACGCCGCCGGTCAGCTGCTGATGCCCCGCGGCACGCTGCTGGCCGACGAGACGCAGCGCCAGCAGCTCATCGCGCGCGGGATCTACGTCGACGCGGCCGATTCCGAGCAGTTCCGCAAGGCGCTCGCCGGCAAGCTCGACTCGATGGTCCGCAGCAATGCCCTGCTGGGCCAGATCGCCCGCGCCGTGCCCGACGCGGCCGACTGCGGCCCGGCGGCGCCCCGCAGGCACGCCGACCCGATCGCCGCGTGGAATGCCGTGCTGATGCGCGCCAGCGCGCTGCTGCACGACGCGCCGCAGGCCGACTTCGGCGCCCGCGTGGAGCGGATCGACCGCGAGGCGCTGTCCCTCGTGGAAGCCGATGCCGATGCCTCGCTGCTGACGCTGATCCATTCGACGACCCAGGAGACGCACCAGTACAGCGTGACCCACGCGCTGCTGGTCAGCGCGGTGTGCGAGCTGGCCGCGCGGCATCTGAGCTGGCCGGCCGACTGGCGGCCGTCGCTGCGCCGCGCCGCCTTCACGATGAACCTCGCCATGACGACCCTGCAGGACCAGCTCGCGGTCCAGGACTCGCCGGTCACGCCGCGCCAGCGCGAGCAGATCGACAGCCACGCGTCGCGCGGCTCGCGGGTGATGCGCGAAGCGGGTGTCGCCGACGAGCTGTGGCTGCAGGCGGTCGAGCATCACCACGCGTCGCCGCCGGGGCCGCTGGACGAGCTGCCTGCCCCGCTGCAGCTCGCCCGGCTGGTCCAGCGCGCCGACATCTTCGCCGCGCGGCTCAGCCCGCGCCGGATGCGGCGGGCGATGGCCGCGACGGCGGCCGCCAAGGCCGCCTACCTCGACGAGCGGCAGCAGGCCGATGCGGCCGGGGCGGCGATCATCAAGGCGGTCGGCATCTACCCGCCGGGCAGCTACGTGCGCCTGGCGAGCACCGAAGTGGCGGTGGTGCTGCGCCGCGGCCGCCGCGCGAACGAGCCGCTGGTCGCGAGCGTCATGGGCAGGAGCGGCACGCCGCTGGGCGAGCCCGCGGTGCGCGACACGCGCCAGAAGGCCCACGAGATCGCCGGCGGCGTAGCGCCGCACGAGGTGAAGCTGCGGCTCAACCTGCAGCGGCTGCTGCAGCTCTAGTTCGATGGTGGCCTCGCCCGCTGCCGGGCGAGGGAGGCGTCAGGCGGCCAGCAGCGACGTGAACGTGCCGTCGTGCAGGCAGCGCGGCCGATAGCGGCCGACACGCTGCGCGATCTGCGCGATGTGTGCGGGCGTGGTGCCGCAGCAGCCGCCGGCGATGTTGAGGAAGCCCGACTTCGCGAATTCCTCGAGCAGGCTGCCGGTGATCTCCGGCGTCTCGTCGAAGCCGGTGTCGCTCATCGGGTTGGGCAGCCCGGCGTTGGGATAGCAGCTGATGAAGGTGTCCCCGGCGACCTTGGCCAGCTCCTCGATGTAGGGCCGCATCAGCGTGGCGCCGAGCGCGCAGTTCAGGCCCACGGCCAGCGGACGTGCATGCCGCACGCTGTGCCAGAAGGCGCTGACCGTCTGGCCCGACAGGATGCGCCCCGATGCGTCGGTGACCGTGCCGGAGATGACGACGGGCAGCCGCTCGCCGGTGCTTTCCATCAGCTCGTCGAGCGCGAAGATGGCGGCCTTGGCGTTGAGCGTGTCGAAAATGGTCTCGACCAGGAACAGGTCGCAGCCGCCCTCGAGCAGGCCGGCCGCCTGGTCGTGATACGCCGCCTTCAGCTCGTCGAAGCCGACGTTGCGTGCGGCCGGATCGTTGACGTCCGGGCTGATGCTCGCCGTGCGGGGCGTCGGTCCGAGCGCGCCGGCCGCGAAGCGCGGCTTGTCGGCGCTGCTGTGCTTGTCGCAGGCCTCGCGCGCCAGCCGGGCGGCGGCGACGTTCATCTCGCGCGCCAGCGGCGCCAGGCCGTAGTCCTCCTGGGCGACGGAGGTGGCGCCGAAGGTGTTGGTCTCGATGATGTCGGCGCCGGCCGCGAGGTACTGCTCGTGGATCTCGCGGATCACGTCGGGCCGCGTGAACTGCAGCAGCTCGTTGTTGCCCTTCAGGTCCTTCGGATGGTCCTTGAAGCGCTCGCCGCGGTAGTCGGCCTCCGTGAGCTTGTAGCGCTGGATCATCGTGCCCATCGCGCCGTCGAGGATGGCGATGCGCTGTTGCAGGATCGAAGGCAGCGCCTGGGCGCGCGTGTAGGCGACGGGTTTCATCCGGCGATTTTACGAGCGGCGCCATCGCCGCAAGGGCTGTACGGTCGCGCCCTCGTGCGTCGACTTCGGTCCTTGCACCGACTCCAGGTCTTCCGCCTCGGCGAACAGCGACGGCCGGAACGCGTTCTTCGCCGGCTTGTCGTCGACCGCCCACATCAGCAGCGAGCGCGCCGACATCGGGCGTGCGAAGAGGTAGCCCTGGAACTCGTCGCACCCGAGCTCCAGCAGGATGTCGCGCTGGCGGATGGTCTCCACGCCCTCGGCCACCACCTTCAGGCCGATCGCGTGCGCGAGCTTGAGCACCGCATCGACGATGGCCCGCGCGTCGGCATTCGTGTCGAGGTCCATCACGAAGCTGCGGTCGATCTTCAGCTCGGTGGCCGGCAGCTGCCGAAGGTAGCTGAGGCTGGAATAGCCGGTGCCGAAGTCATCGATGGACAGGTGGATGCCCGCCTGCCCCAGCCGCTCGAAGGTCCGCTGCGTGACCTGCGTGTCCTCCATCGCCACCGACTCGGTGATCTCGCAGGTGAGCCGCTGGGGATTCACGCCGTGGCGCTTGAGCGCCGCCTGGATGCGCTCGACGAGGTCGTTCTGGCGCATCTGGAACACCGACAGGTTGATCGCCACGCGCATCTTCAGGCCGCGCTCGCGCCACACCTTGGCCTGGCGGCAGGCGTCTTCGATGACCCAGTTGCCCAGTGCGCCTATCAGGCCGTGGCGCTCGGCCAGCGGGATGAACAGCTCGGGACTGAGGGTGCCGCGCACCGGGTGGTGCCAGCGCAGCAGCGCCTCGGCCGCGGTCACCTGGCCGCTGCGGGCGTCGATCTTGGGCTGGTAGAACAGCTCCAGCTGCTCGTGCTCGATGGCATGGCGCAGGTCGCGCAGCAACTCATGGCGGTCGCGCGCCTCGTCCTGCATGCGCGGCTCGAACGTCATGTAGGTGGAGCCGCCGGCCGCCTTGGCCGCATGCATCGCCGCGTTGGCGCGCGAGATCAGCTTGGAGGCGCCCCCGTCCTCCGGGAAGCATGCGACGCCGATGGAGGCCGACAAGGTCAGCTCGTGGCCGTCGCAGGTGACCGGACCGTCGAGCGCCTCGAGGAGGCGGCCGGCCGCGCGCGCGATGACGGCACGGTCGAGATGGCCGGTGAGCATCAGCACGAACTCGTCGCCGCCGAGGCGGGCCAGGTGCTGGCCGATCACCTTGGGCGGCGCGAGAAGCTCGCCTGATTCCTCCACCAGCCGCCGTGCCACTTCGCGCAGCACGCTGTCGCCCAGCGCATGGCCGAAGGAGTCGTTGACGCTGCGAAAGCCGTCCAGGCCGATGGCCAGCAGCACGATGCGCTGGCCGCGACTTTCCGCCTCGGCGGCAGCCTTGCGCAAGGCGGCCTCGATGCCGACGCGGCTCAGCAGGCCGGTGAGCGGATCGGCCAGCGGCGAGCGCTGCAGCGTGGCGGTGGCCTGCTTCAGCCGCGCGCCGAGCATCTGATGCTTGCCGACCAGGTGTCGCTCCATGCGGGCGGCCTGCACGGCCAGCGCGGCCATCGTGCCGGTCAGCACGGCGCACCACACCTCGAGGCCGAGCGGCTGCGCGGGCGGCAGCGACGTCCCGAGCGCCACGATGAGCAAGGGCAGCAGCCCCGCCGCACCGGGCGCCAGTGCCACCAGGGCAGCGCGCGTCAGCGGCGCGTCACGCTCGCGCCGCCGCCAGTGCAGCAGCAGCGCGACGGTGGCGGCCTGGACGACGCCGGCGGCGACGACGCTGGCCAGCACCACGGGCAGCGTCGTCTTCCATGCCATCGCCTGCGCCCATGCGGCCGCGGCGGCGAGCAGCACGATGGCGCTGCCCCCGGCCCAAAGGAAGCGCCGCGTGCGCGGCAGACTCATCGCGGCGCGTAGCGACATCGCGGTCGTGGCCAGCGTCAGCAGCAAGGCCACCGCCGAGCCGCTCAAGGGAGCCCCGGCGTCACCGCTCCAGGCGGACACCGCGCACAGCGCACCGGCCCAGACGCAGAGGCCGGAGATCACGCTGCCGGTGATGAACCAGCTTCGCTGCAGCCGCGGATCCGCGCCTTCCACACGCTGCACGACGATCAGGCCGACGAGCGCGGCAGCCCAGCCGGCGGCCCAGGCGAGCAGCAGGCGCAGCGACGCGGCGGTCGCGCCGGTCAGCGTGAGGGCATCGAAGTCGGGGCTCATGGGTCGGCCAGCGGGAGCCCCGAGTCTGCAATGGTCGCCGCCGCGGCGTACGGCCCGCGGCGTGGAGGAATAACGGGTTGTGCCGGATCCGTGACCCGGCCGGCTTGCATTTCAGCGAAAACCGATGCCCCGGCGCTGGCGCACCTCGGGCTTGACCTTGTGCTCGGTTTCCAGCTGCGACAGGAATTCGTCGGGCTCGAAGCCGACGCCCAGGATGTCGACCTGCCGCTTCACCGCGGCGAAGTCGCCCGGCGCGAGCTGGTCCAGCGCCGCCAGCCGCTCGCGCTGTTCGTCCGTCATCGCGGACTCCGCGCCGTCGAGCGCCTCGGCCACGAACATGCGCAGGCGCTGCTGCAGCGTCAGGGGCTTGAAGCGGATCTTGAAGGTGAAGCGACGCAGCGCCGCCTCGTCCAGCTCCTCGAACAGGTTGGTGGTGCAGATGAAGACGCCGGCGTAGCGCTCCATGCCTTGCAGCATCTCGTTGACCTCGCTGACCTCGTAGTTGCGCTCCGCCATGCGGCGGCTGCGCAGAAAGCTGTCGGCCTCGTCGAGCAGCAGCACTGCCTGCTCGGCCTCGGCCTCGCTGAACATGGCGGCCATGTTCTGCTCGGTCTCGCCGACGAACTTGCTGACGATGTCGGACGCCTGGCGGATCAGCAGCGGGCGCTGCATCTGCTGCGCGATGTGCTCGGCCAGCGCGGTCTTGCCGGTGCCCGGAGGCCCATGGAAGCACATCGTGCCGATGCCCTTGCGGCGCAGCGCCTCGATGATCTTGGGCACCTCGAAGCGCGACTCGGTGTGCACCAGGCTCAGGTCGTACTGCGTGACCACGTGGCGCGGACCGCGTCCGGTGAGGGCATTGCCGAGGGCCTTGTCGGCGTTGCCGATCTGCCGCTCGATCAGCGCCTCCACCTGGCCGGCTTCGCCGGCCAGCCGCGCGAACTTGACCGCCGTGCGCACCTGCGCCGGCGTGAGGCCCTTGCGCTCGGCGAGCTTGGCGGCGAAGCCCTCCGACACCGGCACGCCCGTCAGCGCGCGCGTCACCAGCGCCTCGCGCGCGCCGGGCGGCGGGCTCTTCAGCTCCAGGTGGTACTGGAAGCGGCGGCGGAACGCCGGGTCGATCTGCTCGATGCGGTTGGTGACCCAGATCACCGGCACCGGATTGGTCTCGAGGATCTGGTTGACCCAGGCCTTTCCGCTGACGCTGCCGGTGGGGGCGCCGTCCCCGGTGTCCAGCCGTGCCAGCACCTGCGCCGCATCGGTGGAGATCGGCGGGAACACGTCTTCCACCTCATCGAACAGCAGCGCCACGTTGTGGCCGCCCTTGAGAAAGACCTGGCTGATCTGCAGCGAGCGGTAGCGGTCGCGGCCGGACAGCGAATTTCCGTCGCGGTCGGCGTACTCGACTTCATAGAGCTCGAGGCCGGCGGCCTGCGCGGCCACCTTCGCCAGCTCGGTCTTGCCGGTGCCCGGCGGACCGTACAGCAGCACGTTGACACCCGGCTCCTTGTCGGCCACTGCGCTCTTGAGCATGGCGGTCAGCACGCGCTGGTCGTCACCGACGTAGTGGAAGTCGGCCGGCGTGAGCTCGCTGCGCGTCGCCGGACGCGTGAACACCGCCATCAGGTCGGAAGGCCCCTCGTAGTGGCGCATCAGCACCGGCGGAAGCTGCTCGCTGACCTTCATCAGGTCGGCCAGGTCGGTGATGTTGTGCTCGGAGATGAGGTTCTCGACCATGCCGATGCGCTCGAGGCGCGAGCCCGCTCGCAGCGCTTCGGCGACCTCGGTCTCGTTGACACCGGCCACCGCGGCGATCGCCGCGTAGGCCTCCTGCGCATTCGAGACCTTGAACTCGACCAGCAGCCCGCGCAGGTCGCGTTGGTAGCGCGCCAGGGTGCCGTACAGCAGCAGGGCGCGCTCGGCCGGATTGAGCTGCAGCAGGTTCGCCAGCGCATCGATGTTCTTCTCGACCAGCGTCGACTCCTTCTTCAGGCTGCGATCGAGCCAGTCGGCGGTGGCGCCCAGCACGGCGAGCAGGTCCTTCGGCGCGTCCTTGATGTACTCGTCGACGTAGAAGAAGAGCGTGGCCTCCTCGTACGGTCCGCGCCAGCCGCCGTGCCGTTCCATGAAGGCCTCGTGACTCAGCGCCTCGTGGCCGCGCCACTGCTCGTTGCCCTTGCAGCGGGTGTTGAGGAACTCGCGCAGCCGCACCAGGACCGACGCCGGCCACACCAGGTGCCGGCCGGTCAGCGAGAGCAGGCTGTTCCAGTCGCGCCGGAGATTGAACCGGCCGACGTGCCGCATGGTCAGCGTGAGCACGAACTGCGAGCACATGCGGTCGAGGACCGGCGCCTCTTTCAGGCCGGGCGACAGCACCATGCGCGCGTCCACGTTCTTGACCATTCGGGCACCTCCAGCAAGGAAGAGTCCTGAAACCCATCTTGGCGCAGCATGCACCAGCGGGCAAGCCCCTTTTGCTCAGGGCTTGCTCGGGTCGATGGAGAAGACTGCAGACGGAAGACGGAGGGGTGGTGCGCCCCGGAGGAAGCGCCCGAAGGCGCGCGGGGGTCAGTGCAGGATGACGGGGTGCTGCATCAGCACGGAAAAGCGACCGAGGTATTCGTCGATCTCTTCCTCCGACGGCTGGCTCTCGATCAGCGCCTCGACGCCTTCCTTGAAGCTTTGCGCGAGGGCGCCTTCGATGAAGATCTCCTTGCGCGCGAACTTGTCGACGATCTCGTAGCCACCCCGAATCAGGGCGCTGGTGCTTCCCGCGGCGTCGTCGTCCGAAGCATCGAACATGACGACGGCGAAACTGTCCGAGTTGTAGAGCATTTGCATCTGGGACTCCTCTGGCAGGGAAGCTGAGTGTCTCAACGCAAATTTCAAGCCTGCGGACGACCGCGACCCCGCATTTGCAGGTCGGCCAGACGAAACAAGCTGCGACAAGACAGCGCCGACAGCGTGGTGCAGTGCGACAGCCGCCCGCGCCGCGCAGGCGTACGCCTCATGGCGACTGGATATCGCGCAGCAGCAATTCGAAAACTTCGCCGTTGGCCTGGGTGGTGAAGCGAGCGCGCACCGGGAGATGTTCCCTTTCGGGCGCAAGCCACACATCGACCTGCCGGTCGTAGGTCTTGCGCGGTTCGCGTGTAAATCTGACGGCACGCAGCGGCCCGAGCCGGGTCGTGACGGCCTCCGTCCCCACATAGCGAAATGTCCACACGTCCGCATCGCCCTGCGCACCGGAAACGAAGAAGGAAAGGCGCCCGCCGGGCGTGGCGCGATGCGGCTCGGCGTTCAGCACGGCGCCGATCTGCACCATCCAGCTCACGCGGTCCTGTGCGCCGGCAGGCAAGGCATGCTCGACCTGCGGGCCGGAATAGGTGATCTTGCCCTTGTCGCGCTGGAAATTGGCTGCGCTGATTGCGCGGCGCGCACGCCAGTCGGTATAGCGAAGCGGCGCAAGCCCGTGCGTGTCGAGCGTGCCGGTGCTGGTTTCGGTGAGCACGTGCGCCCCCGCGACGTGGCCCTCGAGCCGGGTTTCGTAGGTGCCGCCGGCGGGTTTCCAGTGCAGCGCGCCGATGCCCGAGAGAAATCCTCGCTTCATCTCGTAGTGCAGCGTCGCCGGCGATGCCAGCACCGTGCGATAGAGCGGGACGGTGTCGCGCGATTCCGGCGGGTCGGACGGGGCGGATGGGCCAGCGGCCGTGGAAACGATGGCCGACGGCGCGATCTCGATCGGGGCGGGTTCGGCGCGCAATGGGCTCGCCGCGACCGGTGACACGGCACGCGGGGCTGGCGCACGGCGCGGCGGGGCCGCGGGCGGCGCGGGCAGCGGCTGCGTCACCAGCGGTGCGGCGGGCGTTGCGAGCGGCGCCGACACCTCCACCGTGCGCACGCTGACGGCCGGAGCGCGAGGAGGCGCCGTGACCGCAAGCCCGTCGCTGTTCAGCAGCAAGCCGTGCAGCAGCACGGCGGCGGCAGCTGCAGCGAGAAGCACGCGGCCGCCGGGGCGGCGGCGTGGCGGCATGCGCGGCGGTTCTTCTTCGATGAGCATCGACAATGCGGGGTCTGACCCACAGCGGGCATGCAGCGCCCACCAACCGATGAAACTTGCCAGCTACAAGGACGGCTCGCGTGACGGACAGCTCGTCGTCGTCTCCCGCGACCTGGGCACGGCCCATTATGCGACCGGCATCGCCACGCGATTGCAGCAGGTGCTGGACGACTGGAACTTCCTGTCGCCGCAGCTCGAGGACCTGTCCCACGCGCTCAACCACGGCAAGGCGCGCCATGCCTTCGCCTTCGACCCGCGGCAGTGCATGGCCCCCTTGCCGCGTGCCTACCAATGGGCCGACGGGTCGGCCTACATCAACCACGTCGAACTGGTGCGCAAGGCGCGCGGCGCCGAGATGCCGGAGAGCTTCTACACCGACCCGCTGATGTACCAGGGCGCCAGCGACGACCTGCTGGGCGCGTGCGACGACATCGTCTGCCCCAGCGAGGAATTCGGCATCGACTTCGAGTCGGAGGTGGCGGTGATCACGGGCGACGTCGCCACGGGCACGTCGGCCGACGAAGCGCTGGAGGGGATCCGCCTGCTGCTGCTGGCCAACGACGTGAGCCTGCGCCAGCTCATCCCCGCCGAGCTCGCCAAGGGCTTCGGCTTTTTCCAGAGCAAGCCGGCGACCGCCTTCAGCCCCGTCGCCGCCACGCCCGACGAACTGGGCGGCGCCTGGCAAGGCGGGCGCGTGCACCTCAAGCTGGAAAGCGTGTGGAACGGCAAGCGCGTGGGCCTGACCGACGCCGGGCCCGAGATGACCTTCCACTTCGGCCAGCTCATCGCGCACATCGCGAAGACACGCCGGGTGCGCGCAGGCAGCATCGTCGGCAGCGGCACGGTGAGCAACAAGGACTGGGCGCGGGGCTACTCGTGCATCGCGGAGAAGCGCGCCATCGAAACGATCGAGTCCGGCGCGCCGAAGACCGATTTCATGAAGTTCGGCGACACCATCCGCATCGAGATGAAGGGCGAGGACGGCATGAGCGTGTTCGGGGCGATCGAGCAGAAGGTCGCGCCGCTCGCGCGCTGACGATGGATCACCCGCACACGCTGAAGGTCGTCACCGGCTGGCTGCTGGTGGGGTTGGCCGTGTTCGTCGGCATCCAGTGGTGGCTGCGCGAGCAGCAGCAGACGCGCTTCCAGGCCGAAGGCGGGCGGGTGGAGATCCGGCGCGCCGCCGACGGCCACTACCACTGGCCAGGCACGATCAACGGCCGGCCCGTCGACTTTCTGATCGACACCGGTGCCAGCGGCACCGCGATCCCGGCCGCCCTGGCGCGCGAGCTGCGACTGCCGCTGGAGCAGGAGGTCGAATCGAGCACCGCTGGCGGCATCGCGCGCGGCCATGCGACCCGCGCCGACATCGTGCTCGACGGCGGGGTGCGGGCCGAGCGGCTGCGCATCGTCGCGCTGCCGGCGCTGGACGCGCCGCTGCTGGGCATGAACGTGCTGGGCCGGCTGCATTGGCGCCAGCGCGACGGCGTACTGACCATCGACCTGGGGCCCGGCGCATGAAGCGGTGGTTCGCCTTTCTCCTGACATTCGCACTGGCCGCATGCGCATGGGGGCAAGCCCCGATCGACTGCCCGCCGGTCGCGCAGCCGCCGACGGCCCAGCAGCTGCAGGCCGGCATGAAGACGGCACGCGACCGCGGCTTCCTGTGGCGCCTGAGCAAGGACGGCCGCGCCTCCTACCTCTACGGCACGGTGCACATCGCCAGGCTCGAATGGACGTATCCCGGCCCGACGCTGATGGCCGCCGTGCGCGCCAGCGACCTGGTCGCGCTGGAGCTCGACATGCTCGATCCCGAGGTCATCGAGCGGCTGCGCGCCGGCATGGCGCCGCGGCCGCAGCAGGCGCTGTCGGGCGAGCTGGCGCAAAGGCTGAAGGCGCAGGTGAGGGCCGCCTGCCTCCCGGAGCAGCTCGTCGCCACGCTGGCGCCCGAGATGGTCGCCACCACGCTCATGGTGATGGCCGCGCGCCACCAGGGACTGGACCCCGCCTACGCGATCGATTCTGCGATCGCCGGATGGGGTCGCGGCCTGAACAAGCCGGTGTCTTCGCTGGAGACGCCCGAGCTGCAGCTCGCGATCCTGCGCGGGCGCAGCCGCGACGAGACGCAGGTGCTGGTGGAGCAGGTGCTCGCCGAGCTCGAGAGCGGCCGCGCCACGCCGATGCTGGCCCGCATCGCCGAGGTCTGGGCCGACGGCCGCTTCGCCGAGCTGGAGGACTACGAGAAATGGTGCCAGTGCCTGGACACCGAGGAGGAGCGCGCGATGCACCGGCGACTGCTCGACGATCGCAACCCGGCGATCGCGGAGCGCATCGACCAGTTGCACCGGGGCGGCAGGCGGGTCTTCGCCGCGGTGGGCAGCCTGCACATGATCGGACCGCTGGGGTTGCCGACGCTGCTGAGGCAGCGCGGGTATGCGGTCGAGCGGGTCGAGTTCAGGTAGGTCGATTCACCGACTAGGCGCGGCGGGCCGACGCGGATGGCGCCGCGTGCGCAAGCCATGCACAATCCTCGAACAACAACAGTGCCCCAGGAGACCTCATGGCCGACGCTCCCGCCTTCACGAAACTGGTACCGGGTTTCGATTTCCTCCAGGGCCTCGTGAAGAACGCCGGTTCTGCCCTGCCCAACATCGGCCAGTGGGTCGCTCCCACGCTGAACCCCGAGGAGCTCGAAAAGCGCATCGAGGAGTTGCGCACCGTGCAGTTCTGGCTCGAGCAGAACGCGCGCATGCTGGGCGCGACCATCCAGGCGCTCGAAGTGCAGCGCATGACGCTGTCGACGCTGAAGACCATGAACGTGCAGATGGACGACCTGCGCGAGTCGCTGAAGATCCGCATCCCGGGCACTGCCGACACGCCTGCCCCGTCTGCGCCCCCGCCGGCTCCCCCCGCCGAACCTGCCAAGCCGGCCGCCACGCCCAAGTCCGCACGCAAGACCGCGGGCGCCACGGCCTCGGAGGCCGCGGCGGCGGCGGCGGTCGACCCGATGCAATGGTGGGGCGCCCTCACCAAGCAGTTCACCCAGCTCGCGGCCAGCGCGATGAAGGACACCGCCACCGATGCGGCGAAGAATCTCGCCGGCTCCATGGTCAAGCAGAGCTTCGATGCCGCGGGGCAGACCTTGAAGAAGGCCGTGGCGGTGCCGGGCAACGTGGCGCAGGCCGCACGCAAGAGCACCGGCGGCTCGCGCAAGCGCGCCGCCTCCAAGAACAAGACCTGAGCGCAGGGCCGCCGCCGGCGGAAGAGCGATGACGCAGTTCCTGAACGCTCACGCCACGCATCCGGATTCCCACATGGCCGTGGCGCTGGCCGCTGCGCAGATCGAGGCTCGGCGCGGCCGCCCGGGCTTCGTCGGCGAGCCGACGCTGGGATGGCTTTACCTCACCGACCACTTCGCCACCCAGGCGGAAAGCGTGCTGGCCGAGCTGAGCGCGCGCTGGCCGGGGGTGGCATGGGTGGGCGCAGTGGGCGTGGGCGTGTGCGCCAATGGGGTCGAGTACATCGACGAGCCGGCGGTCGTCCTCATGCTCGGCGACGTGCCGCGGGAGCACTTCCGGCTGTTCTCCGGCGTGCAGCCGCTCGGCGCCTCGACCGAGCGCTTCGATGCCGCCACCGCGCAGGTGCATGCCGACCCCGCCACCGCCGATCTCGGCGAACTGGTCGGCGAGCTGGCCGGCCGCACGGCCACCGGATACCTGTTCGGCGGCTTGGCGTCGGCGCGTGCCGAGGAGGATGGCGCGCGCCTCGGGCGCTGCCTGCACATCGCCGACGCCGTGTTCGACGGTGGCCTGTCCGGCGTCGCCTTCAGCGCCGAGGTGCCGCTGGTGTCCCGCGTGACGCAGGGCTGCCAGCCGGTCGGGCCGGTGCGTCACGTGACGGAGGCCGAGCGCAATGTCGTCGTCTCGCTCGATGGCGCGCCGGCGCTCGACTGCCTGCTGCGCGACCTGGCCGTCGACGGCGACGACCCGCGCAAGGCGCTGCCGCGGCTTCGACAGACCCTCGTGGGGCTGTCGGACCCCTTCGACGACGTGCTCGCGAGGCCGGGCCAGTTCGGCACCGACACCCGCGTGCGCCACCTGGTGGGACTGGACCCCGCCCGGCGGGCGATCGCGATCGGCGACATCGCGCCCCAGGGTTCGCAGCTGGCCTTCTGCGCCCGCCACACCGACGCCGCCCGACGCGACCTGGTGCGCATCTGCACCGAAATCCGCGAGGAGCTGGAGTCCGATGCGCCCCGGCACATCGCCGGCGCGGTGTACGTGAGCTGTGCCGGCCGCGGCGGCCCGCATTTCGGCGCGCCGTCCGCCGAGCTGGCGATCGTGCGCCATGCGCTGGGAGACGTGCCGCTGGCGGGCTTCTTCGCCAACGGCGAGATCGCGCGGCATCACGTCTACGGGTACACGGGAGTGTTGACCGTGTTCACGTGATGGCCGGCATTCCCGGCCGCGAAGTCAAAGCCGCTTTGACCCGCCGCACACCACCCCGCGCGGTACATTGCCAGACGTGAAAGCCGCCCCGCACGCCGAGCCCGCCAGCCGCGCCGATCGCACGCAGCGCCAGGCCGTGGTGGTCGCCGAGCTGTCGGCCCATCTGCCCGCGCACGCCTTGCTGTGGCAGTCGGAAGACACCGTGCCGTACGAGTGCGACGGACTCACCGCATACCGCCAGCAACCGCTCGTGGTTGCGCTGCCCGAGACCGAGGACCAGGTGGCGGCCGTGCTGCGCACCTGCCACCGCCTCGGCGTGCCGGTGGTCGCGCGCGGCGCCGGAACGGGCCTGTCGGGCGGCGCGCTGCCGCACGCGCTGGGCGTCACGCTCAGCCTGGCCAAGTTCAAGCAGATCGTCGAGATCGATCCTCTGTCGCGCACGGCGCGCGTGCAGTGCGGCGTGCGCAACCTCGCGATCAGCGAAGCCGCCAGGTCGCACGGCCTTTACTACGCCCCCGACCCGAGCAGCCAGATCGCCTGCACCATCGGCGGCAACGTTGCCGAGAACTCCGGCGGCGTGCATTGCCTGAAATACGGGCTCACGCTGCACAACGTGCTGCGCGTGCGCGGCTATACCGTCGAGGGCCAGCCGGTCGAGTTCGGCAGCGGCGCGCTCGACGCCGCCGGACTCGATCTGCTCTGCGTGATCGTCGGCAGCGAAGGCATGCTGGCCGTCATCACCGAGGTCACGGTCAGGCTGATTCCGCTGCCCCAGGTGGCGCGCTGCATCATGGCCAGCTTCGACGACATCCGCCACGCCGGCGACGCGGTGGCCAACGTCATCGCTGCCGGCATCGTGCCGGCCGGCCTCGAGATGATGGACAAGCCGATGACCGCGGCGGTCGAGGACTTCGTGCACGCCGGCTACGACCTGGACGCCGCGGCCATCCTGCTGTGCGAGAGCGACGGCACGCCGGAAGAGGTGGACGAGGAGATCGCCCGCATGGTCGAGGTGCTGCGCGCCAGCGGGGCCAGCGGCATCCAGGTCAGCGCCGACGAGGCGCAGCGCCTGCGCTTCTGGAGCGGGCGCAAGAACGCCTTTCCCGCCAGCGGGCGCATCAGTCCCGACTACATGTGCATGGACTCGACGATCCCGCGCAAGCGGCTGGCCGACATCCTCATCGCCATCGCGGCGATGGAGCGCCGCTACGACCTGCGCTGCGTCAACGTGTTCCATGCCGGCGACGGCAACCTGCATCCGCTGATCCTGTTCGACGCCAACGACCCCGACCAGCTGCGCCGCTGCGAGCTGTTCGGCGCCGACATCCTCGAGACCAGCGTGGCGCTCGGCGGCACGGTGACCGGCGAGCACGGCGTCGGCATCGAGAAGCTGTCGTCGATGTGCGTGCAGTTCTCGCCGGCCGAGCGCGAGCAGATGCTGGCGCTCAAGCACGCCTTCGACCGCAAGGAGCTGCTCAATCCCGGCAAGGTCATCCCGACGCTGTCGCGCTGCGCCGAGTACGGAAAGATGCACGTACGGCGCGGCCTGCTGCCGTTCGCCGACATCCCGCGATTCTGAAGTTCGTGGACGCCACCGACCCTGCGCTGCAGCGCCTCATCGACCGCGTGCAATCGGCGCAATCGGCCGGCGCGCAACTGTGCATCCGCGGGGGCGGCACCAAGGACTTCTACGGCGAGAGACCGCAAGGCGAGCTGCTCGACACCACCGTGCTGGAGGGCATCTCCAGCTACGAGCCGACCGAGCTGGTCGTCACGGCACGCTGCGGCACCTCGCTGGCCAGGCTCGAAGCGACCCTGGCCGAGCGCGGACAGTGCCTGGCGTTCGAGCCGCCGCATTACGCGCCGGGCACCACCGTCGGCGGCATGGTCGCCGCCGGCCTCTCGGGTCCGTCGCGCGCGGCAGTCGGCGCGGTGCGCGACTACGTGCTGGGCGCCACGCTGCTCAACGGCCGCGGCGAGGTGCTGAGCTTCGGCGGCCAGGTCATGAAGAACGTCGCCGGCTACGACGTGTCGCGCCTGCTCGCCGGCTCGCTCGGCGTGCTGGGCGTGATCCTGGAGGTCTCGCTGAAGGTGCTGCCCGTCGCTCCGGCCACGGCCACGCTGCGCTTTCGAATGAGCCAGGCCGACGCACTGCGGCGCCTCAATGAATGGGCGGGACGTCCGCTGCCGCTGTCGGCCAGCGCCTGGTGGAGCGGCACGCTGCTGCTGCGGCTGCGCGGCGCCCAGGCGGCCGTCGATGCAGCGATCACCGCACTGGGCGGCGAGCTCGTCGAGCCGGAGTTCGCCGCAGCGTTCTGGCAGGGCGTGCGCAACCACGGCGACGACTTCTTCGAACATGCGCGCGACGCCGTCAACGCGGGCAGCAGCGCGCTGTGGCGCCTGTCGCTGCCCTCCACCGCTGCGCCGATCGAGCTCGGCGGCCCGCAGCTCATCGAATGGGGCGGTGCCCAGCGCTGGCTCGTCACCGACGCCGGCGCGGGCGTCGTGCGCGATGCCGCGATCCGCGCGGGCGGCCATGCGACGCTGTTTCGCGCGCTCGACAAGTCGGCCGGCGTGTTCGCGCCGCTGCAGTCGCCGCTGGACCGCCTGCACCGGGACCTGAAGAAGGCCTTCGATCCCGCGGGCATCTTCAACCCCGGCCGGCTGTACCCCGGACTCTGAGGCGGCAATGCAAACGCAACTTTCCGACGAATTCAAGGACACGCCGGCGGGCCGGGAAGCCGAAGGCATCCTGCGCAAGTGCGTGCATTGCGGGTTCTGCACCGCCACCTGCCCCACCTACCAGGTGCTGGGCGACGAGCTCGACGGGCCGCGCGGCCGCATCTACCTGATGAAGCAGGTGCTCGAGGGCCACGAGCCGACGCGCCGGACGCAAATCCACCTGGACCGCTGCCTGACCTGCCGCAATTGCGAGACGACCTGCCCTTCGGGCGTCGACTACGGCCACCTCGTGGAGATCGGGCGCCGGATCGTCGAGGAGCGCGTGCCGCGGCCAGGCGGCGAGCGTGCAGTGCGCTGGCTGCTGAAGGAGGGGCTCACGTCGCCGCTGTTCGCGCCCGCGATGAAGCTGGGACAGGCGGTGCGGCCGCTCTTGCCGGCGGCGCTGAAGGCAAAGGTGGCAGTGAAGTCGGGGCCCGGCGCGCATCGCTGGCCCACACGCGAGCATGCACGCGCCGTGCTGCTGCTCGCCGGCTGCGTGCAGCCGGCGATGCTGCCCAACATCAACAGCGCCACCGCCCGCGTGCTGGATGCAGCCGGCATCCAGACGCTTGTCGCGAAGGAGGCCGGCTGCTGCGGCGCGATCCGGCTGCACCTGAACGATCCCGAGGGCGGCCTGGACGACATGCGACGCAACATCGATGCGTGGTGGCCGCTGGTGTCCTCGGGCCGCGTCGAGGCGATCGTCATGAACGCCTCCGGTTGCGGCGTGACGGTCAAGGACTACGGCCATGCGCTGGCGCACGACCCGGCGTATGCGGACAAGGCGCGGCGCATCGCCGAGCTCACCCGCGACCTGAGCGAGCTGCTGCCCGAGCTCGTGCCGCTGCTGCGCGAGCGGCTGCAGCCCCACGGCACCACGCCGCTGGCCTTCCATCCGCCCTGCACGCTGCAGCACGGACAGAACCTGCGCGGGCTGGTCGAGACACACCTGCCGGCGCTCGGCTTCGAGGTGAAGCTGGCGCCGCACGAAAGCAACCTCTGCTGCGGATCGGCCGGGACCTACTCGGTGCTGCAGCCCGAGATGGCGATCACCTTGCGCGACCGCAAGCTGGCGCAGCTCGCGCCGCTGAAGCCCCAGGTCATCGTGTCGGCCAACGTCGGGTGCATCCAGCATCTGCAGAGCGGCACCGCCACGCCGGTGCGGCACTGGGTGGAGGTGCTGGACGAGGCGTTGCGGTGATGCCGGGGATCACTTCTCCCGGAAGTCGTCGTGGCAGCTCTTGCAGGTCTTGGCCGCCTCGCCAAAGGCAGCCTTGACCTGATCGGGATTGCCGCTCTTGGCGGCGACGTTGAGCTTGGCGACCTCCTCCTGCATGCGGGAGGCGTTGGCCTTGAACTTGTCAGGCTCCTTCCAGATCTCGGGCTTGGCCTTGGTGTTGCCCTTGTCGGTGCCCTCCACGAAGCCGGCGAAGGGCAGTCGCGAGACGAAGGCGACGACCTCGGCGTTGTCGGCAGCGGCTTTCGCGTCGAACGGCACCTTGCCTTGCGCCATCGCACCGAGCCGGCCGAAATGCGCGCCCATCACCGCCATGCCGCCCTGGCGATACTTGATCGCGTCCTCCGGCTTGGCGAACTGGGCTGCGGCAGGCAGCGAGGTGGCCAGGCCGAGGGCGGCCAGGCAGAGCAATCGGACTTTCATGCGGCTTTCCTTTCCTTCGTCGAAGTGGTGGGAGGGATTCGAACAGCGAACGAGATCGAACCGTGTACGCATGGAACCCCCCGCTTCTTCCTGAAACAAGCGATCGCCCCCGATGGTCGATCATGATGAGAAGAACTGTGCCCGGGTACGCGCCTTGCCGCAACCACGGCCTCGATCCCGTTCGCATCCGACGATGAACGCCGTCCTGACCCCGCTGGCCGGCGCCGTCGCCGTGGAAGTGCGCCCCAGCACCATCCACGGCGAAGGCGTCTTCGCGCTGCGCAGCCTGCCGCCGGGATGGCGGGTCGGCGTCTACGAAGGGCGCCGCTATGGCCCCGAAGAGCTGCGCGAGCGGCCGCCGGAGCGGGAGATGACGTATGTCTTCGGCTTGTCGGACGGCACGCTGATCGACGCCGCGGACGGCGGCAACGCCACGCGCCACATCAACCACTCGTGCGAGCCCAACTGCCAGGCGAACGAGGAGATGGCAGACGACGGCGAGCTCGACATCGTCATCCGCACGAAGCGCCGCATCCGCGCGGGCGAGGAGCTGTCCATCGACTACCGGCTGGACGTCGGCGGGGACGATCCGGCGCGCTACGTCTGCCGCTGCGGGTCAGCGCGCTGCCGCGGCACCATGGCCCTTTAGGTCACCGCGAGGCAGGCCTACTTCTTCAGCTGATCGATGCGGTTGCGCACCGCGCGACTGACGAACATCCGCTCGAAGGCGTTGGCGTCCTTCATCAATTGCTCGCCCTCCAGCTGACAGGTGCGCTGCAGCTTGTCGAGCTCGGCCGGCGGCAGCTGCGCCTGCGCCTTTTCGGCGCCGCGCAGCAGCTCATCGGCCTGTGGCGCCCGCACTCCCTGCTTGTAGACCGTGCCGACGAACGCGAACGACGATGTCACGATCGGCACCAGGGGCGCTTCGGCGGCCGCATCGCCTCGCTTGAGCCGCTGCGCCAGCGGCTCGGCGCGCGCCTTCAGAGCGGCCACGCAGGCGGCGCAGCGGGCCGGCGTGGGCGCGGCCGCGGCCGCGCCGGCGATGCCAGCCAGCACGGCGGCCATCACCAACACCCGGCGCATCACAGCGGACGGGCGAGCCGTCCCCAGCTCGTCAGCCGTGACAGCGTGTCGGGCAAGGACAAGGTCGCGGTGAGCAGCTGGCTCAGGTTGCGCGCACAACGCTCGGCCACCGTGGCGAAGGGCGTCCAGGCGAAGCCGTCCATCTCGGGCCGCATGCGGCCGAAGCGGTCGGCGAATTGCGTGCGACAGCGGCATCGCGCGGTGTCGAAGCGCTCGGTGAGCGCCGCGAACAGCCACAGGTCCTTCGACGGCCGATAAGCGTAGCGGCCCAGTTCCAGCAGGTCGTCGGGCAGGAACACCAGCGCGGTCTCCTCCGCAGTCTCGCGCAGGGCGGTCTCGACCTGCGACTCGCCGTCCTCGCCGTGGCCCTTGGGAATGTCCCAGCGCGACGACCCCGTCGCATGGCACAGCAGCAATTCGCTGTCCGCGTTGAGCACGAGGATGCCGCAACTCGTCGTCTTCATGCTACATGCCGACCATCGCGGCCAGCTGCTCGCTCGGCACGACACCGGCATGCACACCGTAGTCGCCGGTCTTGCCGTTCTTGAACACGATCAGCGGCACGCTCTCTTCGCCGATCTTGTTGAACAGCTCGGTATTGGCCTTGACCCTGGCGAGCGCTTCGTCGCTGAGCGACGAAGCGACCGTGATGCCGCCGCGGCGCTCGAGCACGCTGGCCTCGTTCTCGGCCATCGCGGCGGCCGGGTCGCGCGCCGACAGGATGGTCGCGGCCTGCGGCGCCGACGACTTCTGCAGCCAGCCGATGGGAATCCAGACCATCTTGAGCTTGGTGGCAAGCGGCTTCGACTGGGTCCACAGCGTGGCGCAGTGCGGGCAGGTGGGATCGAAGAAGACGTAGACGGTGTTGGCCGCCATCATCGAGCCGACCGTGAAGCCGCTGGCCCGCCCGGCCATCTCGTACGCGTCCTTCGGGGCGGGCTTTTGCGCGGACGGCGTCGCAGCGGCGGGCGTGGCGGCCTTGTCGCCACAGGCGGCAACCGCCAGGGCAGCCAGCGCAGTGGCGGAGCTGCGGCAGAGAAAGCGTCTTCGGTTCATGCGGCTCATCGTTGTTTCGGAGGGTTGACCGGCCGGGGCGCCGGGGACCTGCTTCGGCCCGGAAAGGCCGGTCGAGTTCAATCCGATTGTCAGGCGACAGGCCTGGCCGTGAGGCTCAACCGGCGTGACCCTCGGCCGCCAGCGGTTCGGGACGTGCGCGCAGCGCCCAAACCACGCCGCCGATGAGCGCCGTGATACCGGCCGCGGTGGCCGCATCGGGCCACCGGCCCCGCAGCACGAAGGCGTAAGCCAGCGCGGACAAGGTCTCGAACACGATGAGCTGGCCGGCCAGCGTGGTCGGCAGGCGCTGGCTGGCCTCGTTCCAGCACAGCGTGCCGGCCCACGAAGCAAGCAGGCCGATGGCCAGCATGAGGCCGATGAAGAGCATGGGCGTCGGACCGAAAGGCATGTCGAAGGGCGCATCGGTCGCCGCATCCCAGGCCGCATACAGCACGCAGCCGGCGAAGGCCAGCGGCAAGGTGGTGAGACCCTGCGCCGTGGCCCAGCTTCGCGGGCTGCGGTCCGGATGGGCGCGCAGCCAGTCGGCATTGCGAATGGGATACCACGTCCAGCACGCCACCGCCACGATTGCCAGCACCGCGCCGGTGGCATAGCGCGTCGGATCCGCAGCCGGGTCGTTGCGCAGGTGCCGCAGCTCGACCTGGTTCACGAGCGCGATGCCGACACCGATCAGCGCGAGCGAGGGCGCGAGCTGACGCCACGGCAGGCGCCCGTCGCGCCGCGCGTCGCGCAGGTTGGACACGATGGCGATGACCACCGGCAGCGTGCCGATGATCATCGTCGGCAATGGCGCGCCGGCACGCTGGATGGCTCCGGCCAGGCACACGTAATAGAGCAGGTTGCCGATCGCCGACAGCTTCAGCGCCTCGATCCAGTCCGCCCGCGCCAGCTGCCTCAGGCGGGCACGGTCCCACCAGGCGATCGGCAAGGCGATGAGGCCGAACGCGAGATAGCGTGCGAACGACAGCAGCGGCGCCGGATAGTCAGGCAGCAGCAGGGGGGCGATGAAGACCAGGCCCCACATCAGGCCGGCGGCCAGTGCGAACAGACAACCGATGAACATCCGCTCAGTCTGCGGCGGCGCGCCGGACCGGTCTTGTACCCAATTGCTGCTGGTAGCGCCCCGGCGTCACGCCGTACATGCGGGCGAAGCGGCGGGTCAGGTGCGCCTGGTCCACCAGGCCGACATCGGCAGCGGCCTCGGCCGGCGCGACGCCGGCGGCCAGCAGCTGCTTGGCGCGATGCAGGCGCAGCGCCATCAGCATGCGATGCGGCGTCACGTGGTGCTGCGCCTTGAAGCGGCGCAGGAAATGGAACGGACTGAGCCCGGCGGCCGCGGCCAGCTGCTCCAGCGACAGCGTGTCGGCGAGGCGGTCGTGCATCAGCGCCACGGCCCGGTCGAGCACGCTGTCGGGACGCGCGGCCGAAGGAGCGCGGGCGCCGCGTGCATGCGGACGGATCGTGTCGAGCAGCTCGCCGAGCGCGCCGTCCAGCGCGAGCGCATCGGCACCTTGCCACATCGCGGCCAGCAGCCGGCTCACGCGCTGCGCCGCCGCGGTGTCGTGTCCCACCGGGTCGGCGAACCACCAGCCGGGCTCGCCGGTGACCTCGGCCACCACGTCGGCATCGATGTAGACCATGCGGTAGCGCCAACCCTGCGCCGTCTCGGCGCGCCCGGTGTGCAGCACGTCCGGGTTCATCAGCACCAGCGACTGCGGCGGCGCCAGATGCTCGCCGCCGCGGTAGCGGAAGCGCTCCACGCCCGACTCGATCGCGCCCAGCCCGAAAGCCTCGTGGGTGTGCGGGTCGAAGGCATGGCGGACGATGTGGGCGCGGTAGAGCTCCACGCCGGGGCGATGGATGCGCTTGAACTCCGCGGCATCGACGTGCATCACCACACCTTGCAGACCTTGTCGCGCACCATCGGCTGGCCGCGCTTGCACTGGAACGCCTGCGCGAACTCCGGCATGTTGGACACCACGCCGTTGACGCGATGGCGATTGGGCGAATGCGGATCCGTGAGCGCGCGCAGCCGCAGAATCTCGGGGCGCTCGTTGCTGCAGCCCCATTGCGCCATGCCGATGAAGAAGCGCTGGTCCGGCGTGAGGCCGTCGCGCGGCTCGAGCTTCTGGTTCGCGGTGACGGCCTTCCATGCCATGTAGGCGAGCACGGTGCCGCCCAGATCGGCCACATCCTCGCCCAGCGTCAGCCGGCCGTTGATCTTCACGTCGTCGACCACGGTGTAGTGCGAGTACTGGTCGACGATGCAGGCGGTGCGCCGGTTGAATTGCGCCGCATCGGCCTTGCCCCACCAATCACGCAGGTTGCCCTGCGCATCGAACTGCCGCCCTTCGTCGTCGAAGCCGTGGGTCAGCTCGTGGCCTATCGTCGAGCCGGTGTTGCCGAAGTTCGGCGCGTCGTCCATCTTCGGATCGAACAGCGGCGGCTGCAGGATGCCGGCCGGGAAGTTGATCGAGTTGAGCTGGGCGTCGTAGTAGGCGTTGACCGTCGGCGGCGTCATGCCCCATTCCTCGCGGTCGACCGGCTTGCCCACCTTGGCGAGCTGGCGCCGTGCCTCGAAGGCGCGGCTGCGCGTCACGTTGCCGAAGAAGTCGTCGCGGCGGATCTCGACCGCCCCGTAGTCGCGCCAGCGATCGGGATAGCCGATCTTGTTGACCAGCGTGCGAAGCTTGGCAAGCGCCGCCTCCTTGGTCTTCGGGCCCATCCAGGGCAGCGACTGGATGCGCTGGTGCATCGCCTCTTCGATCGCGCGCGTCATGTCCGCGGCGCGCTGCTGGGTCTCGGGCGCGAAGGTGTGCTTGACGAACACCTGTCCGAGCGCCTCGCCGAGATCGCGGTCGACCCAGCGCACGCAGCGCTTCCAGCGCGGCGGCATGGTCTCGACCCCCTGCAGCTTGCGCGAGTAGAAATCGAAGCTGGCTGTCGCGAACGGCGATGCGAGGTAGGGCGATTCGCTGTTGACGATGTTCCAGCGCAGATAGGTCTTCCAGTCGGCCAGCGGCCGCTGCTGGAGCAGGCTGCTGAGCTTGCGGAAGAACGCCGGCTGCGCGACGTTGATCGGCGTGGCGGCGGGCACCGTCGATGCCTGCAGGTAGGCCGGCCAATCGAAGGCCGGTGCGATCTTGCGCAGCTGCACCAGCGACATCCGGTGGTAGACCTTGTACGGATCGCGGCGCTGCTCGCGGGTCAGCGATGAGCGCGCCAGTTCCGTCTCGATGGCCATCACCGTCTTGGCCGCCGCTTCGGCGGCCGCCCGTGCATCGCCCTGCAGCTCGAAGATGCGCACGATGTGCGCGTGGTAGGCAGCGCGGATGTCGCGCGAGCGCTTGTCGGGCTTCAGGTAGTGGTCACGGTCGGGCAGCCCCAGGCCGCCGGCGTCGGCGCCCGCGATGACCTGCGCGGAGTTGGCGAAGTCCTGCTCCGAGCCGAAGCGGAACATCGCATCGCTGGCGCTGTGCAGGTGCAGCTGCGCCACCAGCGGCGCCGCCTCCTTCACCGACGTGAGGGCAGCGACGCGGGCAAGAAAGGGCTGCAGGGGTGTCAGCCCGGCTGCGTCGATGGCCGGAGTGTCCATGCAGGCGGCGAAGTGGTCGCCGGTCTTCTGCTCCGACGGCGCACGATCCGGTCGCTGCACCGCTGCGTCGGCCAGCAGGCCCCAGAGGAAGCGCAGGTTCTCTTCGTGCAGCTTGCTGTAGACGTCCCAGCTCGCCTGGTCGGGAGGCAGCGGGTTGTTCTGCTGCCAGCCGCCGCAGGCGTAGCGGTAGAAGTCGACGCAGGGGTCGGCGCTGCGGTCGAGCGAGTGCAGGTCGAGGCCGGGCGAGTACGGCAGCGACTTCAGGGGCTGGTCGCGCCGCTCGGCGGGCTGGGCGAAAACGCAGGCGAGCGACAGGGCAAGAGCGCCGGCGATGCCGAGGCGCAGGAGTGAGGGGCAAGGGGGCATGACGGCGGGGTGCAGCGAGCGAGACAGCAGCATGCCACGGCAGAGGCTCGCCTGCGGCCGGCATGTCCGGACGGGACGCCGGCCGTCCGGATTCGACGTCGTCAGCGCAGGGCACCCGCCGGATCGATCGCCCTCATGCGCTCGATGGTCTGCAGGCAGGCGCGAGCCACCTCGGCACCCTTCTTCACGAAGTGCTCGCCGAAGAAGCGCTGGTGGTCTTCGTGTTCGTGAAAGTCGCGCGGCGTCAGCACGGCCGACAGCACCGGCACGCCGGTTTCCAGCTGCACCTGCATCAAGCCGTCGATGACGGCCGATGCGACGAACTCGTGCCGGTAGATGCCACCGTTGACCACGAGTCCGCAGGCGACGATGGCGTCGTAGCGGCCGCTCTGTGCGAGCTTCTTCGCATGCAGCGGAATCTCGAAGGCGCCGGGGACCTCGAAGTGGTCGACCTGGCCTGCGGGCAGCCGACTTCGCTCGAACTCCGACAGCAAGGCCTGCCGGGCGCGATCGACGATGTCACGATGCCAGGCCGAACACACGACCGCCACACGCGGCGGTTGGTCCGGGAACGACGGAAGGATCTGATTCATGGGTTTCCTCTTTCGAAGTGACGACCAGAACCAGGGCGCGCGAGACGGCGCGGCCGACGCATCATGTGCGGCAGCGCAGTCGCGTTTCTCTTTCATCCGGACTGTGACCGTCGGCCCTGGCCTCGCACCAGGTCTGCTGACCCCGCCCATCGTGCCGACGGCCGGGCGCTCGCGGGCTCCTGCGCTGTCGCGCAGATACCGCCGGTGGGGAATTCCGCCCCGCCCTGAGAACGCTGCCAGCCCGCAAGGGCCGGCGCGATGATTCTAGGAAGGCGCTGCCCGGCGCGATGTCACACCCGCTACATCACACCACGCAAGGAGATGGGCATGAGCGAGACGGTTGCAAGCGCACTGTGGCAACGGCTGGACACGCCGGGACACGACGCCTGCCTCGTGCGGCGCCTGCCGCACGGCTGGCGCCTGAGCGGGACGGCGGTGTTCCGGCAGGAAAACGTCCCGTGCCAGCTCCAGTACCAGGTGGACGCCGATGCGCAGTGGCGCAGCGTGGCCGCATCGGTCGCCGGCTGGTCCGGCGCCGACCGGATCGAGGTGGCGATCGCGGCGCTGGAAGGCGGTCGGTGGACGCTCAACGGGGTGGAGCAGCCGCTGGCGAGCGGCTGCGTCGACATCGACCTGGGCTTCACGCCGGCCACCAATCTGATCCTGCTGCGCCGGCTCGAGCTGCCGCTCGGCGTGACGGTGCCCGCGCCCGCCGCGTGGATGGAATTTCCGGACCTGCGCCTGCAGCGGCTGGAGCAGAGCTATCGGCGCCTCGACGAGCGGCGGTTCGATTACCGGGGAGCGCCGGCGTATGAAGGGGTGCTGGTGGTGGACGGGGACGCCTTGATCGTGGAGTACCCGGGACTGTGGTCTGCGGTGCGCTGAGGTCGCGCTTGTGCTTCGCTGCTCACCGCTGCAACCGCCGGTACTCGCTGTAGTGCCGGATCGCCTTCGTCGCGTGACCCAGCATCTCGTGCAGCCGCGCCGCGTTGTAGTGCGCGTCCGCGAATCCCGGCGACAGGCTCATGCAGCGCTCGTAGGCGGCCAGCGCGTCCTCGATCCGGTCCAGGTCCTCCAGCGCCACCGCGAGATTGAAATGCAGCAGCGGCTCGTCGGGACAGTGCCGCAGGCCGCTGCGGTACAGCGTCACCGCCTCGTCGCAGCGCTGCGCGTCGCACAGCAGCACGCCGAGGTTCAGGTAGGCGTCGGCGCAGCCCGGCTCGTCGGCGATGGCGCGGCGATAGGCCTGCTCGGCGGAGCGCTTGTCGCTGGCTTCGAGCTCGATGCCGCGCTGGAACCAGTCGGTGCTTTCCTGCGGCACGCGCGACAGGAAGCTCACCGTGCCCTGCGCGGGCAGCACCTCGAAGTCCATCAGCAGCTGCCCCGAATCGGCGTGCCACTGCGTGGCGCCCTGCTTCACCGCGATCTCGTTGCCGACGGCGGTGATGCGCAGGCCGGTCAGCGGCAGCTCCTCGGGCAGCGTGGCCTTCAGGTGCTTCAGCGAGCGCAGGATCTTGCGCGGCGCAATGTGTGCCGCCTGCAGGCTGTGCGCGGTGCGCAGCAGCACCACGTCCTGGAAGCTGAAGCGGTATTCGCGGTGCTTGCCGCGGCTCGGCGTGACGAAACCCGACGCGACGAGACCGCTGATGACGGCCTTCGAAACGCCCAGCATGTCCTGGAGGTCGCGCAGGCTGTACGTCTCCATTCAGCGATGCGTCACTTGCGTGCGCGCGCCCGCGCCGGCGGCGCCTCGGGCGCCGCCGCGGTCGCGGCGCGCTTGGGCGCCTTGCGCTCCTTGGCCGGCTCTGCCGCGGGCTCGGGCGCGGCCTTGGCGGGGGGCTTGCGCGAGCTGAGGCTTGCGCGCAGCGCCTCGGTGAGGTCGATGATCTGGCCGCCGGCCGGCTCGGCGGCCGCTTCGTTGACGACGATCTGCTTGCCTTCGATCTTCTCGTCGATGGCCTTGAGCACGCGCTGCTTCTCTTCGTCGTGGAACTCGCTCGGGTCGTAGGTGTCGGCCGAGATCTGGTCGATCAGCTGCAGTGCGAGCTGCAGCTCCGGCTTCTGGATGTCGGCGCCCTCGATGTCGAGGTCCTTCATGGAGCGCACCTCGTCGGCGTACAGCAGCTGCTGCAGGATGAGCCCGTCCTCGCCCGGCCGCACCTGCACGACGTACTGCTTGCCCTTCCATACCCAGCGCGCCAGCGCGCAGCGCCCGCTCTCGCGCATCGCTTCCATCAGCAGCCGGTACGGCTTGGCGCCGCGCTTGTCGGGGGCCAGGTAGTAGGCCTTGTCGTAATAGATGGGGTCGACCGCCGCGAGCGGGATGAAGGAGATGATGTCGATGGTGTGCCGCGCCGACTCCTCCAGCGCCTTCAGCTCGGTGGGCGTGAACGTGACGTAGCGGTCCTTGTCGAACTCGTAGCCCTTGATCATGTCGGCGCGCTCGACGACCACGCCCTCCTTCAGGCAGACGTACTGCTGCTTGAGCCGCGAGCCGCAGTTGTGCAGCAGGTTGAAGCTGACGCTGCCGGACGTTTCGGTGGCCGAGAAAACCTTCACCGGGATCGACACCAGACCGAAGCTGAGCGAAAGCGTTGCGATGGAACGGGCTGCCATGGCGGCACCTTTCGGTTCGAACGGGAGGGCGTAAAGGTTACCGCCAATGGTGCATCCACGCCACGCAGGTGTTGTTGCGGGGTGACGACCCTATCGCTGCAGCGTCTTCATCGCCTTGGTCAAGGTCTGCCTGGCTTTCCAGTAGTCCGCCCAGGGATCGCTCTTCTGGAACGACAGGTACTCGCGCGCCGTCGCGATGCTCCACTGCGCGCCGCTCTTCAGCGCGGAAAGCTGCTCCCACGCCACCGGCATCGACACGCCCAGGCCCGGACGCGCCCGCGCCGAGAACGCGGCGGCGGTGGTCGCACCCAGGGTGTTGCGCAGGTAATCGACGAACACCTTGCCGACCCGGTTGGAGGCACCGCTCTTGGCGACGAAGCGCGACGGCACGGTCTGCGCGAGGTGCTGCACCACGGCCTGCGAGAACGCCTTGACCGTGTCGTAGTCGAGCCTGGCCGCGATCGGCACGACGACATGCAGCCCCTTGCCGCCGCTGGTCTTGAGCCATGCCTTCAGGCCCAGCTCGTCGAGCAGCGTGCGGGTGAGCACGGCCGCTTCCTGCACGCGCGACCAGCTGACGCCCTCGCCGGGATCGAGGTCGAACACGATGCGGTCGGGCTTGTCGATCCGCCGCGTCGTCGAGTTCCAGGTGTGGAACTCGATGACGTTCATCTGCGCGGCGCTGACGAGCGCCTCGGCCGTCGGCACTTCCAGCATCGGCGGGTGGCCGGGCCAGTACGACGGATCGAGCTCCCGCAGCCCCGAGATGCTCAGCTTGTCGTCGTGCTTCTGGAAGAACAGCTCGCCGGCGATGCCGGTCGGCCCGCGCACCAGGGCGACCGGCCGGGCCTTCAGATGCGGCAGCATCCACTCGGCGACGCTTTCGTAGTAGCGCACCAGGTCGAGCTTCTTCAGCCCGGAAGACGGATCGATGATCCGCTCGGGGTTGGAGACCTTGACGCTGCCGACGCGGTTCGGCGACACGGCGGCCACCTGCACCGCCGAATCGCGCTCACGACGCACCGTGCGCGGCGGCTTGTCGGTGCGCACGCCCATGAACACCGCGTGGCGCACGCTGCCGTCGGGCGTCCATCCGGCGAAACGCACCTCGACCACCACCGAAGGCCGCACCCAGCGCTCGCGTCCGAGCGTCAGCCGCGACCAGCGGCCGGGCTGCACGCTGCCCGGCTCGAACGGCGACGCCTTGGTCTCCAGATCCACGAGCTTCTTGTGCAGCTCGGCCGCCGCACTCGCGTTCCAGCCGGTGCCGACGTTGCCCGCGTAGCGCAGCACGCCGGCGTCGTCGTAGTAGCCGAGCAGGAGGCTGCCCACTTCGCCTGTCGAGCCGGCGCGGTCGGAGAAGCCGCCGACCACGAACTCTTGCCGCTCGCTGGTCTTCAGCTTCAGCCAGGTGTTCGTTCGATCGGACACGTACGGCGCATCGGCCCGCTTGGCGATGATGCCTTCCAGGCCGAGCTGGGCCACCGAGTGCAGCAGGCTGGCCGGGTCGACCGGGAAGTCGGCACTCAGGCGCAGGTGGTCGCTGTCGTGACCGTCGAGCCGCTGCTTCAGCAGCGCGCGACGCGCATGCAGCGGCACGCGGCGCAGGTCATGCCCGTCGGCGAACGGCAGGTCGAACAGGAAATACCGGATCGCCTCGGTGCGCGCCGCGTCGAAGGCGTTCTGCAGCAGGTTGAAGTTGGGCGTGCCCTTGTCGTCAAGCACGACGATCTCGCCGTCGAGCCACGCCGAGCGCACGCCGAGCGCCTCCACCGCCTCGGCCAGCGGCTTCATCTTCGCGGTCCAGTCGTGGCCGTTGCGGGTGATGAGCCTGGCGCGCCCGCGCTCGTCGATGCGCGCCAGCAGCCGGTAGCCGTCGAGCTTGAGCTCGTAGATCCACTCGCCCTGCGTCGGGGGCGCTTGCGCGGGGGTGGCGAGCTGCGGCGACAGCGCGGCCGGCAGTGCGGCTTTCACCGCGCCCGGCAGCTGCGCCGCCGACTGCACCGCAGAGCCGGCAGCCGTCACGGCGCTGCGCGGCTGCCGCTGCTCGAGCAGGCCGAGCGGCTTCTCGACGACGCTGTCGGGCAGGGCCGCGATCACGTCGTACTCGGCCAGCGGGCGCGCCCATTCGTCGCGCTTCTTGAACAGCATCCACGGATCCTGCCTGTCGCCGGGCTTGGCGATGCGCACCAGCTCCCACAGGCCCGCCAGCTTCTCGCCGTGCAGGCGGAACACCAGCTTGCCCTTGGCCATGCCTTCACGCGGATCGCCGACGGGTTCCCAGGTGCCGCGGTCCCAGACGATGACCGTGCCCGCGCCGTACTGCCTGGGCGGGATGGTGCCCTCGAAGCTGCCGTACGACACCGGATGATCCTCGACGTGCACCGCCATGCGCTTCTCGGCGGGATCGAAGCTTGGTCCCTTGGGCACGGCCCAGCTCAGCAGCACCCCATCGAGCTCGAGGCGGAAGTCGTAGTGCAGGCGGGTGGCCCAGTGCTTCTGGATGACGAAGCCGAGCGCCTCGGCCGGCTGCGCGCGTTGCGCCTTCGGCTCGGGCGTGACGGCGAAGTTGCGCTTGGCGGCATAGCGCTGCAGCGGATCCGGGGCGACCCCGGCCTTGCTGCGCTTCACGCGGGCACGCGGCTGATCCATTCGGCGACGCGGTCGAGCATCTCCTGTCGCACCGCCGCGTCGTTGCGGCCGCTGCGCGCAGGCACATGGAAGGAATGATCTGCATCGGCGACCAGGTGCAGCGTGGCACGATCGCCGAGGTCCTCGGCCAGCGCGCGCACCAGGGGCAGATCGGCCAGCTCGTCGCGCGTGCCCTGCAGGAACAGCATCGGGCAGCGCACCTGCGCCAGGTGCTCGCCGCGCTGCGACGACGGCTCGCCGGCCGGATGCAGCGGGAAGCCGAGGAACACCAGCCCGCGCACGCCGGGCAGCGGCGACGCGGCCTGCGCCTGTGACGTCATGCGGCCCCCGAAGGACTTCCCCCCCGCGAAGAGCGGCAGCGTCGGCCAGGCCGCCGCGGCATGCGCGACGGCGGCGCGCACCGCGGCGTGCGCCACGGCGGGCGCGTCGGGACGCCTGGAGCCGCGCTCCATGTAGGGAAACTGGTAGCGCAGGCTCGCGATGTTGCGCTCGGCGAGGCCCTGCGCGATGGCGGCCATGAAGGGATGCGCCATGCCGGCGCCCGCGCCGTGCGCGAGCACATACGCGGCACGCGCCTCGCGTGGCGCGTGGAGCAGCCCGGACACGCTCTGCGTGTCGTTGATGGCAATCGTGACGGGCTGGGCTGCGGGAGCGTCCATGGCGGCAGGCGAAGCGGCGCGCCCATTGTCGCGCCGGCTCACCGTTCGCGCAGCCGTGCCGGACCGACGCTCAATGCCGCTTGAAGTACTGCACCTCGCGCTCGTGCTGGCGGGCTTGCTCCAGCGTGTCGAAGGTGCCGAGGTTGCGACGCTTGCCGGTCTTGGGGTCCTTCTTGCGCGAGTACAGCCGGTACTCGCCGCTGGCGAGCTTGCGGATCATCGCCGGCCCTCCTCGTCGCCCAAGCACCCGCAGCGGGCGGTTTTCGCGGTGAAAGTCATGGTGCTGCTCCTTGTGTTCATGGCGTGGATCAAGGTCAGTTTCGGCGCACCGCTGCCGGCTGGCAGTCGGACCCGGCCGTGCGGTGGACGCGGCGCAGTCCTACTCGTCCATAGGCGCGCTCGAGCGCGCTGCGCAACCGCTCGGCGGGCCGGAACAATTCCACGAAAGAGGAAGAGGGCGTGTGCGAGGGCAGCGCGTCTCACTGAAACGAAAAAGCCCTCGACACTCGCGCATCGAGGGCACAAGAGCGGCCTTCACGCCGGCCGCTCACTTCTGGTTCGGACGGAGCGCGCGCTCAGCGCACCTTGCCTTCCTTCCACGCACCGAGCAGCTTCTCGTACTGGATGGTCTCGCCCTTGGGCTTCTCGTTGGCGAGCTTCTTCCACGGCGCATGCTTGTCGCTCAGCCACTTGTCGGGACTGCCCTTTGCGTTGAGCTTGGGCGCGCACTTGGCCATGCCGGCGCGCTCGAGGCGGCCCATCACCTGGTCCATCTCGTCGGCCAGCGTGTCCATCGCCGCCTGCGGCGTCTTCTCGCCGGTCACCGCCACCGCCACGTTCTTCCACCAGAGCTGCGCCAGCTTCGGGTAGTCGGGCACGTTGGTGCCGGTGGGCGACCAGGCCACACGGGCCGGGCTGCGGTAGAACTCGACCAGACCGCCCAGCTTGGGCGCCAGGTCGGTCATCGCCTTGCTCTGGATGTCCGACTCGCGGATCGGCGTGAGGCCGACGATGGTCTTCTTCAGCGAGGTGGTCTTGGCGGTGATGAACTGCGCGTACAGCCAGGCGGCCGCCGTGCGGTTCTCGTCGTGGTTGGCGAAGAAGGTCCACGAGCCGACGTCCTGGTAGCCGTTCTGCATGCCCTGCTTCCAGTACGGGCCGTTCGGGCCGGGCGCCATGCGCCACTTCGGCGTGCCGTCCTCGTTGACCACCGGCAGGCCCTTCTTGGTCATGTCGGCGGTGAAGGCCGTGTACCAGAAGATCTGCTGCGCGATCTGGCCCTGCGCGGGCACCGGGCCGGCCTCGCCGAAGGTCATGCCGGTCGCTTCCTTGGGTGCGTACTTCTTCATCCAGTCGACGTACTTCGTCAGTGCGTAGACCGCCGCCGGCGAGTTGGTCGCGCCGCCGCGTGCCACCGAAGCCCCGACCGGCGTGCACTTGTCGTCCCCGACGCGGATGCCCCACTCGTCGATCGGCAAGCCGTTCGGGGTTCCGATGTCGGCCGTGCCGGCCATCGAGAGCCACGCGTCGGTGAAGCGCCAGCCGAGCGACGGATCCTTCTTGCCGTAGTCCATGTGGCCGTAGATCGGCTTGCCGTCGATCTGCTTCACGTCGTTGGTGAAGAACTCGGCGATGTCCTCGTAGGCGCTCCAGTTCAGCGGCACGCCGAGGTCGTAGCCGTACTTGGCCTTGAACTTGTCCTGCAGGTCCTTGCGCGCGAACAGGTCGGCCCGGAACCAGTACAGGTTGGCGAACTGCTGGTCGGGCAGCTGGTACAGCTTGCCGTCCGGAGCGGTCGTGAACTTGGTGCCGATGAAGTCCTTCAGGTCGAGACCGGGGTTGGTGTACTCCTTGCCCTTGCCGGCCATGTAGTCGGTGAGGTTCATCACCTTGCCGTAGCGGTAGTGCGTGCCGATCAGGTCGCTGTCGGAGATCCAGCCGTCGTAGATGGACTTGCCCGACTGCATCGAGGTCTGCAGCTTCTCGACGACGTCGCCTTCCTGGATCAGGTCATGCTTGACCTTGATGCCGGTGATCTCCTCGAAGGCCTTCGCCAGCGTCTTCGACTCGTATTCGTGCGTGGTGATGGTCTCGGAGACGACCGAGATCTCCTTGACGCCCTTGCCCTGCAGCTTCTTGGCGGCGTCGATGAAGAACTTCATCTCGGCCATCTGCTGATCCTTGCTCAGCGTGGACGGCTGGAACTCGCTGTCGACCCACTTCTTGGCCTCGGCCTCACCCGCCACTGCGCCCTGGCCCAGGACCAAGGCAGCGGCTGCAAAGGCCACGGCATTCAAGCGCACTTTCATCGTTGTCTCCTCAAGAGAGAGCTTCCCGTTTCATCGATCGACACGCCGGCTGGGAAGAACTGGCCGGATGCCTGTTCCCGAAAGAGAACCGCTGACTGCTAACCCCTTCGCATGATCAGTGCGAGCAGCGCCATCGACACGATGAAGCTGATCCACACGGAAGGTTCCTCGCTGAGCGAGAACCACCTGACCATCCTTTCGCTCAACGCGACGAACAGCAGGTTCACGTAGGCCGCGGTCAGCAGGCCAATGAACAAACGATCGCCGCGCGTCGTCGGTATCGGGAGGAACCCTTTGCGCATCACCGTCGGCGACTTGAACTCCCACACCGTCATGCCGACCAGCATCAGCACGATGCAGGTGAAGAACACCGCCACGGGCAGCGTCCATGCCATCCACTCGAACATCACACTCTCCCCATCGCGAAGCCCTTGGCGATGTAGTGCCGCACGAACCAGATGACGATCGCGCCCGGCACGATGGTCAGCACGCCGGCGGCGGCCAGAACGCCCCAGTCCATGCCGGACGCCGACACCGTGCGCGTCATCGTCGCGACGATAGGCTTGGCGTTGACGCTGGTCAGCGTGCGCGCCATCAGCAGCTCGACCCAGCTGAACATGAAGCAGAAGAAGGCCGCGACGCCGACGCCCGCCTTGATCAGCGGAATGAAGATCGTCAGGAAGAAGCGCGGGAACGAGTAGCCGTCGATGTAGGCCGTCTCGTCGATCTCGCGCGGCACGCCGCTCATGAAGCCTTCGAGGATCCACACCGCCAGCGGCACGTTGAACAGCAGATGCGCCAGCGCCACCGCGATGTGCGTGTCCATGAGGCCCAGCGTCGTGTAGAGCTGGAAGAACGGCAGCAGGAACACCGCCGGCGGCGTCATGCGGTTGGTGAGCAGCCAGAAGAAGACATGCTTGTCGCCGAGGAACGAATAGCGCGAGAACGCGTAGGCGGCCGGCAGCGCCACCAGCAGGGAGATCACCGTGTTGATGCCGACGTAGATCAGCGAGTTGATGTAGCCGGAGTACCAGCTCTCGTCGGTGAAGATCGTCTTGTAGTGGTCCCAGGTGAAGTCCTGCGGGATCAGGCTGAAGGTGGTCAGGATCTCGACGTTCGTCTTGAACGACATGTTGACCATCCAGTACACCGGCAGGATGGCGAAGACGAGGTAGAGCGCCAGGAACACCACGCGCTTTTGCAAGCGCACGCCGCTCGCGGCCTTGCGCAGCGTGGGCGCCGCCGCCGGCACCGGCACCGGCTCGAGCCGGCTGGGATCGAGCCTATCCATGGGCGGCTCCTGCGTTGGTGGCATCGCCCTGGCCGACGCGCTGCATCCAGTTGTAGAGGATGAAGCACAGCAGCAGGATGATGAGGAAGTAGATGAGCGAGAAGGCCGCCGCCGGACCCAGGTCGAACTGGCCGACCGCCTTCTGCGTGAGGTACTGCGACAGGAAGGTCGTCGCGTTGCCGGGCCCGCCACCCGTCAGCACGAAAGGCTCGGTGTAGATCATGAAGCTGTCCATGAAGCGCAGCAGCACCGCGATCATCAGCACGCCGCGCAGCTTGGGCAGCTGGATGTAGCGGAACACCGCCAACTTGCTGGCCCCGTCGATGCGGGCGGCCTGGTAGTAGGCATCGGGGATGGCGCGCAGACCCGCGTAGCACAGCAGCGCGACCAGCGGCGTCCAGTGCCACACGTCCATCAGCAGCACGGTGAGCCAGGCGTCCGTCGCATGGCCGGTGTAGTTGTAGTCGATGCCCAGCGAAGCCAACGCCGCGCCCATCAGGCCGATGTCGGTGCGCCCGTAGATCTGCCAGATCGTGCCGACGACGTTCCATGGAATGAGCAGCGAGATGGCGACGATGACCAGCACCGCCGACGCCTGCCAGCCCTTGGCCGGCATCGACAGCGCGAGCGCGATGCCCAGCGGAATCTCCACCAGCAGCACCGCGAAGGAGAAAGTGATCTGGCGCAGCAGCGCACCCTGCAGGTCGTCGTCGCGCATCACTGCCTTGAACCACTCGGTGCCGACGAACACGCGTCGTTCCGGCGAGATGATGTCCTGCACCGAGTAGTTGACGACCGTCATCAGCGGCAGGATGGCCGAGAAGGCCACGCACAGGATGACGGGCAGGATCAGGAACCAGGCCTTTTGATTGATGGGTTTCATGGGTTGCAGCCCTCGCCCCGGCCCTGTGCCGCACGCGGTAGAGAGAGGGTGGTCGTGGCGTGTTTCTTCCCCCTGCCGCTCGCGGCAGAGGGACCGGGGGCGAGCGTCGGCGCAAGTCGCCTCATGCGATCAGCTCCTCGTTCTTGTAGAAGCAGGTGTGCGTGCCCAGCACGTGCAGCCACACGTCCTCGCCCACGGCCGGCGTCTTCGACTCGGGGCTGAGGCGCGCGCGGATCACGGAATCGCCGCTGACGGCCGTGACGAGCTGGTACGTGCCGATGTCCTGAGCCTTCTGCACCTTCGCTGGCAGCGCGTCGGGCTGGCCCCGGGCAGCGAGCTGCACGTACTCCGGCCGCACGCCGAGCGTGAACTCGCCCACCGACGCCAACGCCTGCCGATGCTGGTCGCCGCGCAGCCGGTGGCCCGCGACTTCGATCGCATCGTCCTTCCACGCCGCCTTGAGGAAGTTCATGCCCGGCGAGCCGATGAAATTTCCGACGAAGGTGTGCTGCGGCCGCTCGAACAGCTCGGAGGCGGTTCCGACCTGCACCGCGCGGCCGCGCGTCATGACCACGACCTGGTCGGCGAAGGTCAGCGCCTCCACCTGGTCGTGCGTGACGTAGATCAGCGTCAGCTTGAGCTCATGATGGATCTGCTTGAGCTTGCGGCGCAGCTGCCATTTCAGGTGCGGATCGATCACCGTGAGCGGCTCGTCGAACAGCACCGCGCTCACGTCCTCGCGCACCAGGCCGCGGCCGAGCGAGATCTTCTGCTTGGCATCGGCCGCGAGTCCGGCGGCGCGCATGTCGAGCTGGCCGCTCATCTCGAGCATCTCGGCGATGGCGCCGACGCGGTGCCTGATCTTCTCGGGCGCGACGCCGCGGTTGCGCAGCGGGAACGCCAGGTTCTGAGCCACCGTCATCGTGTCGTAGATGACGGGGAACTGGAACACCTGCGCGATGTTGCGCTCCTGCGGTGTCTTCAGCGTGACGTCCGCGCCGTTGAACTTCACGCTGCCGTGCGACGGCGTGACGAGGCCGGACACGATGTTGAGCATCGTGGTCTTGCCGCAGCCGGAAGGACCCAGCAGCGCATAGGCGCCGCCGTCCTCGAAGCTCATCTTCAACGGCAGCAGCGCATAGTCCTCGTCGCGCTGCGGGTTGGGCTTGTAGGCGTGCGCCAGGTCAAGGTCGATTCGCGACATGTCAGCGTGCCTCCCCGGACGGCGCGACCAGCAGGTTGCCGGCCGCATCGAACACATGCACGTGCGTGGGATTGAGGTACAGCGTGATGGCCTCGCCCAGCGTGAACTGATGCACGCCGGTGAGCTGCGCGACCAGCTCGCCGATGGCCGTGTCGACGTGCACGAACGTGTCGGAGCCGGAAATCTCGGCCAGCTCGACCTTGCCCGGCAACGCCACGTCCCCGCCGCGCTCGCGCACACGCAACGCGCTGGCGCGCACGCCGATCGTCAGGCTCGACGTGCTCGAGGCGGGCAGCGGCACGGAGAGGTTCACGCCGGCCTGAAGCGACACGCCCAGCGTCGCCGCCGTGCCGGCCACCAGGTTCATCGGCGGATCGCTGAAGGCGCGCGCCACGCGGATGGACCTGGGCCGGTGGAACACCTCGGCGGTGGGCCCGTACTGGAGCAGCTCGCCGGCGTCGAGCACCGCGGTGTACCCCCCCAGCAGCAGGGCCTCGGTCGGCTCGGTGGTGGCATAGACCACCGTCGAGTCGCCGGTCGCAAACAACTGGGAGAGCTCCTCGCGCAGCTCTTCACGAAGCTTGTAGTCCAGGTTGACGAGCGGCTCGTCCAGCAGCATCAGCGGCGCCTTCTTGGCCAGCGCGCGCGCCAGCGCCACGCGCTGCTGCTGGCCGCCCGACAGCTCGGCCGGCAGCCGTTTCAGGAAGGGCTCGATGTGCAGCTTGGCGGCCAGCTCGGCCACCCGCTGCGCGACGCCGGCCTCGCGGCGCAGCTTCAGCGGCGAGCCGATGTTGTCCTCGACCGTCATCGAGGGATAGTTGATGAACTGCTGGTAGACCATCGCGACGTTGCGCTCGCGTACCGGCTGGCCGGTCACGTCGCGCCCGTCGGCCAGCACGCGGCCCCTGGAGGGGGCATCCAGGCCCGCCATCACGCGCATCAGCGAGGTCTTGCCGGCCTGGGTGGCTCCCAGCAGCACGGTGACGGCGCGCGGCACCAGGGTGAGGTCCAGTGGGTACAGGTGCGTCTGCGCGCCCACCTGCTTCTCGATGCGCTCGAGCATCAGTTCCATGTCGTCTCCGTCCGCCCCAGTGTGCTCGGGGCGTGCGCCGCGGCTGCGGCATCGTGTCGCCAATGGGTCTCGCACCACTCGGCCACCGCCGCGCGCTGCGCTTCGCTGAGATGCAGGCCGAGCTTGGTTCGCCGCCACAGCACATCGTCGGCACTGCGGGCCCACTCGTGCTCGTGCAGGTAGCGCAGCTCCGCCTCGTGCAGCCCCGGCACCACCGGCTCGCCGAGGCCGTCGGACAGCAGCGCCTCGACCCGCGAGCCGTAGTCGCGCGCCAGCCGCCTGCACAGCGCGGCGGGGAGATCGTCGTGGCGCAGTGCCACCGCCTGCGAAAAGCGCTGGATGTCGGTGTCCGGCCGCTGCGGCGCGCCGATCCAGCCGGCGAGGTCGCCGCCGGGCAGGTACGCGTCGCGGGTCCAGGCGCCGGCGCTGATGCCCAGCGGCGGCGTCAGCAGATCGGCGGCCTCTTCGGCCAGCTTGCGGAAGGTGGTCATCTTGCCGCCCCAGACGGTGAGCAGCGGTGCGCCGCGGGTATCGAGATCCAGCTGGTAGTCGCGCGTCACGGCCGAAGCGTCGCTCGCCTCGTCCTCGAGCAGGGGCCGCACGCCGGCGTAGCTCCACACCACGTCGGCCGGCGTGACGGGCCGGCGCAGGTAGCGGCTTGCCTGCTCGCAAAGATAGGCGATCTCGCCGTCGTCGATGCGCGCCTGTCCCACCGGGCCGCGGTGCTCGACGTCGGTGGTGCCGATGAGGGTGAACTCGCCCTCGTAGGGAATGACGAAGATGATGCGGCGGTCAGGGCTTTGCAGCACGTAGGCATGGTCGT
Organism: Piscinibacter sp. XHJ-5; assembly: GCF_029855045.1. Lineage (GTDB taxonomy): Bacteria > Pseudomonadota > Gammaproteobacteria > Burkholderiales > Burkholderiaceae_C > Albitalea. The sequence continues at coordinate 208,991 of NZ_CP123228.1, read as the reverse complement.
GGTCGTACAGCTTGCGCACGACGATGTGGCTGCCCTTGACCAGGCGCAGCGACTTCGAATCGGGCACATGCGCATGCTCGCGCAGGAACTGCGCCGCCCACGGGCCGGCCGCGTTGACCAGCGCCCGCGCGCTCACCTGGCGCGACTCGCCGCCCGGCCCCTCGAGCACCACCTGCCACAGCGCCCCGGCGCGCCGCGCATCGATGCAGCGCCAGCGCGTCAGCACTTCGGCGCCGCGCTCGGCGGCGTCGACGGCATTGAGCACGACCAGGCGCGCATCGTCGACCCAGCCATCGGAGAACGCGAAGCCCTTGCGGTAGCGCGGCTGCAGCGCCGCGCCGATGGGCCCATGGCGAAGGTCGATCGTCTGCGAGCCGGGCAGCACCTCGCGGCGCGCGAGGTGGTCGTAGAGGAACAGGCCGATGCGCATCATCCACACCGGCCGCATGCTCGGCTCATGCGGCATCACCAGGCGCAACGGCCGGATGATGTGCGGCGCACTGCGCAGCAGCACCTCGCGCTCGGCCAGCGCCTTGCGGACCAGGGAGAACTCGTAGTACTCCAGGTAGCGGATGCCGCCATGGATCATCTTCGTCGACGACGACGAGGTGTGCTGCGCCAGGTCGTCCTTCTCGACGAGCAGCACGCGCTGGCCGCGGCCGGCCAGGTCGCGCGCGATGCCGGCGCCATTGATGCCGCCGCCGACGACGAGCACGTCGACCGCGTCGCGGCCCTCGTCATGCGAGGCCGCGACGGCATGCGTGTGCCCACGGGCGACGCCGCCGCTGCGCGGCCCGCCGTGCGACCAGCCATCGAGCTGGGACTGCTTCAACTGAGGCGACTCCTGGCAAAGAAAAACGAACATCGTTTGATGTTCGTTTGTGTTCGTTTATGTCCTTCTTTTTTCGTTTTATCCGAGCCGCGAACAAAATACAAGCTCGCAATCCACCATGGATTTCCCTGAGTCCCTGGCTATGCTGCGTCGCCACTGCCGTCTTCTGCCATCGAATCGATGACCCCGAATCCGCGCCAATCGCTGTTGCTGGACGAAGTGCGTGCCCGCGGTTCGGTTTCGGTGGAAGCCTTGTCCGACCAGTTCGGCGTGACGCTGCAGACGGTGCGGCGCGACGTGAAGCTGCTGTCCGACGCGGGGCTGCTGGCGCGCTTTCACGGCGGGGTGCGGCTGCCCAGCTCGACCGTGGAAAACATCGCCTATCGGCAGCGCCAGCAGCTCAACGAGGCGGGCAAGTTGCGCATCGCCCGGCGCGTCGCCAAGGCGGTGCCCAACGGGTGCTCGCTGATCATCAACATCGGCACGACCACCGAGGCGATCGCGCGCGAGCTGCTGCGCCACAAGGGGCTGCGCGTCATCACGAACAACCTCAACGTCGCGGCGATCCTCTCGGACAACCCGGACTGCGAGGTCATCGTGGCGGGCGGCGTGGTGCGGTCGCGCGACCGCGGCATCGTGGGCGAGGTGACGGTGGAGTTCATCCGCCAGTTCAGGGTCGACATCGGCCTCATCGGCATCTCGGGCATCGAGTCCGACGGCACGCTGCGCGACTTCGACTACCGCGAGGTCAACGTGGCCAAGTCGATCATCGAGCAGTCGCGCGAGGTCTGGCTCGCGGCCGACCACAGCAAGTTCAACCGCCCTGCGATGGTGGAGCTGGCACGGCTGTCGCAGATCGACATGCTGTTCACCGACGCCGAGCCGCCGGCGCCATTTCCAGCGCTGCTGGCCGAGGCCGGCGTTCAACTGACCGTGAGCGACTCATGAACCACCTGCTCGCCCTCGACCAGGGCACCTCCAGCTCGCGCAGCATCGTGTTCGACCGCGCCGGGCGCATCGTCGCGATGGCGCAGCGCGAATTCCGCCAGATCTATCCGCAGCCCGGGTGGGTGGAGCACGACCCGAAGGAGATCTGGACGACGCAGCTGGCCACCGCGCGCGAGGTGCTCGCCAAGGCTGGACTGCAGGCCGGCGACATCGCCTCGATCGGCATCACGAACCAGCGCGAGACGACGCTGGTGTGGAATCGGCGCACCGGCGAGCCGATCTACAACGCGATCGTCTGGCAGGACCGACGCGCCGAGCCGACCTGCGCCGCGCTGCGCGAGCGCGGACTCGAAGCAACCATCCGCGAGAAGACCGGGCTCATCATCGACGCCTACTTCTCGGGCACCAAGCTGAAGTGGATCTTCGACCACGTGCCCGGATCGCGCGAGGCCGCCGCGCGCGGCGAGCTCGCTTTCGGCACCGTCGACACCTGGCTGATGTGGCAGCTCACCGGCGGCGGCGAGGACGCAACGCGCACGCAGGCGATCCACGCCACCGACGTGAGCAACGCATCGCGCACCATGCTCCTCGACGTTCGCCGCAACGAATGGGACGACGAGCTGCTGGGCATCCTCGACATCCCGCGCGAGGTGCTGCCGTCGGTGCATCCCTCCAGCCATGTCTTCGGCTCGACGCGTGCATCACTGCTCGGCGCCGCCATTCCCATCGGCGGCGTGGCGGGCGACCAGCAGAGCGCGCTGTTCGGCCAGGCCTGCTTCCACGCGGGACTGGCGAAGAACACCTACGGCACCGGCTGCTTCATGTTGATGCACACCGGCACGGGCTTCCAGACATCGACCAACGGTCTCATCACCACCAGCGCAGCGCAGCCCAAGCCGACGCCGGAGTTCGCGCTGGAAGGCAGTGTGTTCATCGCCGGCGCGGTGGTGCAGTGGCTGCGCGACGGCCTGCGGGCGATCAAGGGCAGCGGCGAGGTGCAGAACCTCGCCGAGACCGTGCCGGACAGCGGCGGCGTGATGTTCGTGCCGGCCTTCACCGGCCTGGGCGCGCCGTACTGGAAGGCCGATGCGCGCGGCGCGATCGTCGGCCTGACGCGCGGCAGCACCGTGGCGCACATCGCGCGCGCGGCGCTGGAAAGCATCGCCTTCCAGAGCGCCGCGCTGCTGTCGGCGATGAGCCGCGATGCCGTCGCGGCCGGCGGCTCACCGGTCAGCGAGCTGCGTGTGGACGGCGGCGCGTGCGTCAACAACCTGCTGATGCAGTTCCAGGCCGACCTGCTCGGCATCCCGGTCGTGCGCCCGCAGGTGATCGAGACCACCGCCCTGGGCGCGGCCTACCTGGCGGGGCTGAGCTGCGGCATGTTCGCGAGCCTCGACGAGCTGGCCGCACAGTGGCAGGTGGAGCGGCGCTTTCATCCGACGATGCCGCGCGAGCGCGCTGCCGAGCTCATGCAGCGGTGGGAGCGGGCCGTGCGGCAGACCGTGGCCGCGTAGGTGGCGGCGGAAGCAGCGAGGCGGACGTCATTCGCTCCTCGGAGGCTCGGACATCCACAGGCCCCGTGCCAGCGCAGCCCAGGCGGCCAGCTGCGCCTCGCGGGCATCGAGCAGCTCGACCGGGACGCCGAGCTGCCGCCCGGCGCGCACGTGCAGCGCCGCCAGCTCTGGCGTGCCGATCACGCAGACCGGCGCTGACGGACGGCCAAGGCGCCGCAATGCGTCGTGCCATTCGGCGCCGATCAGCACGCCGCTCAAATACTCGCGGGCCGACGCGGTGGGCATGTCGCCGGCGACCACGCGGGCGCGGCATTCGAACAGGACATGCGACAAGGCGGCCCGCGCGCTGGCCTGAACGCCGGCGGCAAATGCGGCTTCGTCGTCGCGCGGCTCGCGCACCAGCGGCGCCAGCGTGCCGTGCTGCGACAGCAAAGCGAACAGCTCGCCGCTGAGGTAGGTGGAGAAGTGCTCGATGCGCCCATCGCGAAGCGCAACCCATTTGCTGTGCGTCCCGGGCAGCACGAAGCCGCCGTCGCGCCGCCCCAGCGCCACCGCACCGAGCAGCTGCGTTTCCTCGCCTCGCATCACGTCGACTTCGCCCGCGTCCCCGCGCCAGCGGCAGCCCGGCACGATCCGGCAGTCGAGTCCACGCGGCGCATCGGGCACCGCGAACAGGCATCGGGCCAGGCTTTCGAGCGGCGTGCCGCTGTCGACGTAAGGCACGGGGTGCCAGCCCTGCGCACTGCCGACCATGCCCGACAGCAGCACGCGGGCGCCGGGCGCCAGCGGCCCGATGCGCTCGAGCGTGGCGTCGAGCACGGCCGCGAAGCGGCCGGCGGCGCTCAGCATGCCGGCGTCGTCATCGAACTCGCGCAGCGGCGCCGCCTGCGCATCGAGAGCCACGACACGGCGGCGGGTCGTGCCCCAGTCGATGCCGACGATGGCCGCCGGCGCCGATCCGGCCGCTGCGTCCTGGGAGGCGCGCACAATCATCTTTGCAACGAAGTGAGTCTTGCGTATCGTCATATGATACGGACAGGCCCGAACCGCATCCTTGCGCTGTCACGTTCCATGAAGCCTTTGCGCGCGATCGCCAGCACCTATTCGGGCCGCAACCTGCACGGACAGGTCGTGCACGAGCTGGGCCGCCGCATCGTCGGCGGCACCTGCCCTCCCGGCCAGGCGCTGCCCAACGAGGAAGAGCTGTGCCGCGAGCTGGGCGTGAGCCGCACCGCGCTGCGTGAATCGGTGAAGGTGCTCGCCGCGAAGGGGCTGGTGGAGTCGCGGCCCCGCATAGGCACCCGGGTACGCGCGAACGAGGACTGGAACATGCTCGATCCGGATGTGCTCGCGTGGCGCTGCGCGACGCTGCCGGATGCGCACTTCGTGCTGCAACTCAACGAGATGCGCGAGATCATCGAGCCCGCGTCGGCGGCGCTGGCCGCCCGCAACCGCACGCCGACACAGCTGCGCGACATCGAGGACGCCTTCGAGGCGATGGCCGCGGCCCAGAACATCGACCAGTGGGTCGATGCAGACCTGCATTTCCACAGCGCCATCCTCGACGCCACCAACAACCCGCTGCTGCGCCCGCTCGGGGCGATGATCGGCACTGCACTGGAGTCCCTGCTGGGCCTGTCGGCGCGCAAGGCCGGCAATTTCAAGGTCGCGCTGCCCGACCACGGCAGGGTGCTGGAGGCGATCCGAACGCAAGACGGCGAAGCCGCCCGCCAGCGCATGGCCAGCTTGCTGGCGGACACGCGGGCAAGGCTGTTGAAGCCCACGCCGCGGCAGCGAGCGAGAAGCACGGCGGCGCGAACGCGGGCGTGAGCCGGACCGCTGCACGGCTCGCGCACTTTGACTCGCCTGCCGCTTTTGTATGACAATACGACGAAAGCACTAGACGCGAGGCACCCCATGGCGGACGCCAAGCCCAAGCGCCGCTCGCAGCACTGGTTCGGCGACCCCGGCAAGGACGGATTCATCCACCGCAGCTGGATGAAGAACCAGGGCCTGCCGGCCGACAGCTTCGACGGACGGCCGGTCATCGGCATCTGCAATACCTGGTCCGAGCTCACACCCTGCAACCACCACTTCCGCGAACTCGCGCAGCGGGTGAAGAACGGTGTGCTGCAGGCCGGCGGCCTCCCGCTGGAGTTTCCGATCAGCTCGCTGGGCGAGACGCTGATGCGGCCCACCGCGATGCTGTTCCGCAACCTCGCGAGCATGGACGCCGAGGAATGCATCCGCGCCAACCCGCTCGACGGCGTGGTACTGCTCGCGGGCTGCGACAAGACGACGCCGGCCACGCTGATGGGCGCGGCAAGCGTCGACCTTCCCGCGCTCATCGTCTCGGGCGGACCCATGCTCAACGGCCGCTACCGCAACCAGCGCATCGGCTCCGGCACGCATGTCTGGAAGTTCTCCGAGATGGTCAAGGCCGGCGAGATGACGCAGCAGGAATTCATGCAGGCCGAGAGCTGCATGTCGCGCTCGGCCGGCCACTGCATGACGATGGGAACCGCGTCGACGATGGCCTGCATGGTCGAGGCGCTGGGCATTGCCCTGCCCGGCAATGCCGCGATCCCCGCGGTCGACTCGCGCCGCTACGAGCTGGCGCAGATCGCCGGCCGGCAGATCGTCGAGCTGGTCAAGCGCGACGTGCGGCCGTCGGCCATCCTCACGCGCAAGAACTTCGAGAACGCGATCCGCGTCTGCGGTGCGATCGGCGGCTCCACCAACGCGGTGGTCCACCTGCTGGCGGTGGCGGGCCGCGTGGGCGTGCCGCTGAGCCTCGACGACTGGGACCGCTGCGGGCGCGACGTGCCGACGCTGGTCAACCTGATGCCGTCGGGCGAGTACCTGATGGAGGACTTCTACTACGCCGGCGGCCTGCCGCTGGTGATGAAGCGCTTGCTGGACGCCGGGATGCTGCACGGCGATGCGCCATCGGTGTCGCTGTCCACGCTGGCCGACAACGTCGCGGATGCGGAGTGCTTCGACGACGAAGTGATCCGCCCGATCGAACGTCCATTGGTCCCGCAAGGCGGCCTGGCGATCGTGCGCGGCAACCTGGCGCCCAGCGGTGCGGTCATCAAGCCGTCGGCGGCCAGCCCCAAGCTGATGCGCCACACCGGCCGCGCGGTGGTATTCGAGGACGTCGAGCACTACAAGTCGCGCCTGGCCGATCCGGCGCTCGAGATCGACGCCGACAGCGTGATGGTGCTGAAGAACTGCGGCCCCCGCGGCTATCCCGGCATGGCCGAGGTCGGCAACATGGGGCTGCCCGCCAAGCTGCTGCAGCAGGGCGTGACCGACATCGTGCGCATCTCCGACGCGCGCATGAGCGGCACGGCCTACGGCACCGTCGTGCTCCACGTGGCGCCGGAGGCCGCCGTGGGCGGCACGCTGGCGCTGGTGCGCGACGGCGATGTGATCGAGCTCGACGTCGCGGCGCGCAAGCTCGAGCTGCACGTGCCGGCCGACGAGCTGGAGCGCCGCCGCGCCGAATGGCGTCCGCCGCCGCCGCCGGCCTCGGGGTATGCGCGGCTTTACGTCGACCATGTGATGCAGGCGGACCAGGGCGCGGACCTCGATTTCCTGCGCGGGTGTCGCGGCGATGCGGTGCCGCGGGAATCGCACTAGGTCTTCACGCGCCCGATCCACCGGTCGATCTTCGCCTCGAGCACCGAGAGCGGCACCGACCCGCTGCCCAGCACTTCATCGTGGAAGGCGGCCAGCGAAAAGCGCTCGCCCAGCGCGGCGCTTGCCTTGTCGCGCAGCGACTCGATCTTCATGCGGCCGATCGCGTACGACAGCGCCTGGCCGGGCGCGACCATGTAGCGCTCGATCTGCGCGCGGGCATCGCGCTGCGAGAAGCCGGTGTTGGCGACCAGGTACTGGATCGCGCGTTCACGCGTCCACCCCTGCTCGTGCAGGCCGGTGTCCACCACCAGCCGCACGGCGCGCAGCATGGCCAGGCCCAGATGACCGAGGTGGGCATCCGGCTCGCCGTACAGGCCCAGCGAGTGCCCCAGCGTCTCGGCATACAGCGCCCAGCCTTCGCCGAAGGCGTCGTAGAACCAGAAGCGTTGCATGCGGTTGAGCGGCAGCTCCTGCGCGAGCGAGGCCTGGTAGTGGTGCCCGGGCCGGGCCTCGTGCAGGAACAGCGCCGCCATCCGCGTCGTCGCGTACTCCCGGGGATCGGTGATGACGGCGTAGAACACGCCCGGCCGCGAGCCGTCGATGGCCGGTGGCTCGTAGTGGTCGCTGGCGGTGTCGCGCGTCAGTTCGGGCTCGGGCCGGATCTCCAGCGGCGCCTTGGGCAGGCGCCCGAACAGCCGCGGCAGCTGCGGAGCGATGCGGCGATCGAGCTCGGCGAAGGCATCGAGCACTTCGCGCTCGCTCTTGAACGGCCGCGCTTCCGGCCGCTTGCCGTGCCAGGCGAGGAAGTCCTCCAGTGAGCCGCTGAAGCCGTACTGCGCCTGCACCTTGGCCATCTCGCCGCGCAGGCGCTCCACCTCGGCCAGCCCGAGCGCGTGGATCTCCGCCACGCCGAGGGCGGTGGTGGTGTTGCTGCGCACGAGGTGCGCGTACCAGGCCTTGCCGTCCGGCAGATCGCCCAGCCCCGACGACTTGCGGCCATGCGGGCGGACCTCGTCGTCGAGCACCTGCGCCAGCCGCGCGACCGCCGGGGCGACCTGGCGGGCGACGAGCTCGTGGTACGCCCGCACCAGGCGCCGGCGCGTCGCCTCGGGGACGGCGGCGGGGATCAGCTGCGTCGCCTGCGCATAGGCATTGCGTGTCGGGTCGGGCTGCGCCAGCGCCCGCAGCATCGGCACGACGCGCTCGATGATCACCGTCGGCAGCACGATGCCGCGCCGCACGCCCTCACGCAGGTTGGCGATGGCCTGCCTGCACCACGCGGGCACCTGGGCCAGGCGCGTCAGGTGCCGCTCATGGTCGACCGCGCCGGCGAAGGCGGACAGGCTGGTCGGTTGGGCCAGCATGTACAGGGGATGGCCCGGCAGGTGATGGATCGGCAGCAGGTGATCCGGGAAGCGCGCGCCGGCGATCGCGTCCTCGAGGTGGTGACGCCGCACGTCATGGGTGACCGCGTCGGCTTCATCGAGGCGCCGGATGTCGATGCGCTGCAGCGCTGCCAGCGTGCGCCGGTTCCACGCGAGCATGCGGCGCCGCTGCGCCGGGGCAATGCCCATCGGCAGGCTCGATGCCTGCTGCGGCGTGGCCACGCCCAGCATGCTGGCGTAGAAGGGCTCGGCCTCGAGCAGCATGTCGACATGGCGCTCGACGAGCGCACGCAGCGCGCTGCCCGGGGCGGGCTCGGCGGCGATGACGCGGCCCCACGGCGCGGCGAGTGCGCCGAGAAAGCCGAGCAGCAAGGGGCGACGACGGACGCTCAGCGATGACGACATGCGGCCTCCCGGGTACACGGTGTGGGCGCGCAGGATAGGCCGGAACGCCGCGCCGCGCTGAACACGCCGACGACGCCCTCGCGGGGATCAGGCGGCGATGGCCTCGTCGTTCGCCGCCGGCCGTGCAGCGACCGGGCCAGCGAGGGTCTCGCGCAGCTCGCCCCCCAGCGCGTCGACCAACCCGGCGATCATCGGCGCCAGTTCGCCGGTGGCGATGGCGACATCCGCGTCGAAGCCGTCGTCCCGCGTGCCGGCCGCCGAGCCCGCGCCTTCGAGCGCCACATCCAGAAACTTGAGTTTCTTCAGCGCCATCGTCTCGCCGAGCACGAAGGACACGCGGCCGCTCCACGTCATCGCCAGCTGCGTGGGCAGCTTGCCCTGCACGATGTGCTCGGCCACCTCGGCGATCTCCAAGGTGTGACGCGCATAGCGCACCGTCGCCTTCTCGCTGTCGGGCTGCTTCAGCTCGCAGTCGCGGTCGATGGTGAAGCCCGGCGGCGCTTCCTGCGTGGTCAGCCAATGCGACATGGCCGCCGAGGGCGAAAGCTCCGTCTGCAGCGGCCGCAGCACGATGCCGCCGCCGAGCAGCTCCACCAGCCGGGTGACGATCGCATCGGCCTTCCTGGCGCTGGCAGCGCCGATGACCACGAGGCGCGAGCGCACGTCGATCCACACCGGCATCTGCGCCCGCTTCGGGAAGGCGCGCGGCAGCAGCTTGTGCACGATCTCTTCCTTGATCTCCTTGGCGCGCTTGCCCTTGGGACGGCGGCCGGTCTCGGCCTCCAGCTGGTCCAGGCGCGCCTCGAGCTCGCTGCGCACCACCGCCGCCGGCACCGCCTTGGTCTCGGTGCCCAGCAGCAGGATCCAGTGGCCGCCGACGCTCTCGATCAGCGGCGAGTGCTTGTCGCCGCGCGGCTGCAGCCAACCGGCCGATTCCATCTGCGTGGCGCCGCAGGCGGCAAAGCGCGCGGTCGCCAGGCGCTCCTCGAGCTCGGTGAAGACGGGGGTGTCCCAGGAGTGGATGCGGTAGACGAGAGCGTTCTTGAACATGGACGGTGGTGAACTGCGACGGGCCGCGGATTGTAGGTGGGGGTCGGGGGCGCCCACGGAGGCCCGACACCGCCACCGCCGCGGCCGGCGCGTCACAGCCGATCGACGTAGCCGAACGTGCCCTGCTCCTTCACTTCCTTCGCCGCTGCGGTCATCGCCGCCATCGCCACGCGATACAGCGACGTCGCGAGGCTGACGCGGCGCACGCCGGCGGCTTGCAGCTCGGCCACGCTGAACGAGCATCCGGGCACGCCGATCATGAAGTTGACGGGCTTGCGCACCGCCGCGCAGACGGTGCGCACCGCGTCCAGGCTGGGCAGGCACGGCGCGAACAGCACGTCGGCGCCGGCCTTCTCGTAAGCCTGCAGGCGGCGAATGGTGTCGTCGAGGTCGGGGCGCCCGCGCAGGTAGTTCTCGGCGCGCGCGGTGAGCGTGAACGCAAACGGCAGCGCGCGGGCCGCTTCGACGGCCGCCGCGATACGCTCGGCAGCCTGGCCGAGATCGTAGAGCGGCCGGTCGCGATCGCCGCTGAAGTCCTCGATGGAGCCGCCGACGCAGCCCGCCTCGCCGGCCAGCCGTATGGTGAGCGCCGCGTCGGCCGGTGCATCGCCGAAGCCGTTCTCGAGATCCGCCGCCACCGGCAAGTCGGTGGCCGCCGCGATGGCGCGCGCATGCGCCAGTACCTCATCGCGCGACAGCTCGCCGTCGCGCCGGCCGAGCGCCGCCGCGGACGCGCCGCTGGAGGTGGCGAGCGCTTCGAAGCCCAGCTTGGCCAGCGCACGCGCCGAGCCGGGATCCCAAGGATTCGGAATGACGAAGGCCGCCGGACCTTCGTGCAGTTGTCGAAAACGAAGCGCTTTGTCGTGCTGGCTCGCGGGCATGGCAGTCTCCGGGGGATGAAGCGCACGATGCTATGCCGTGCGTGCGCGCGGCGCTCGCCGCCTTCGGACATCGACCTGCCGGCGTCACGGATGGTCGTAACGCTGTCGCCGTTCCTGGTATTGCCGCTGCAGTGCGATGCACTGCGGGTGCTGCTCGAACTGCGACTCCCGGCACTTGCTGTTGATGCAGAACGCCATGCTGATGAAGTTGCGGTCGCCGCATGCCTCGCGCGGGCCCAGCGTCGGCTTCTGCATCTTGACGCTGGCGGCGGGCGTCTTCTTCTTCGCCGCGGGCCGCGCCGCCGCGCGGCGCGCGGGCTGCGGGTCTTCCAGCACCGTGATCGGCATGGCGCGGGCCGGGACTGCGGCGTCGGCCTGGGCGGCCTGCACGGCTGCCGCCGTGGCGATCACCGTCTTCAGGATCGGCGGCGGCGCGCTCTCGGTCCTTGCGGTGCGTCCGGTGGGCTCCAGGCTCTCGCCGGGCCCCAGCGATTCCGACGGATGCAGCGGCGCAGAGGGCGCCGCCACCTGCCGGCCGAGCGCGCGCCATGTCGCCAGCTCGGGATCCGGCGGGCCGCGATGAAGCAGGCCCATCGCCGCGGTGACGCAGAGCGTCGCGATGGCGGCGATGGCGGCCCGCGACCTCCAGCGCGGCGCGGCCGGCGGCACCGGTGCGTCGAGCAGCGGCGGGGGCACCGGGATGGTCGACGCCATGGGCGCGTCCGACACCAGGCGGATGGTCGGGTCCCACATCGCCGCGGACACCGGCGGCGCGAACGCGACCGCCGCCGCCAGCGGCTCGGGGGTCACCACCGGCGGCGCCGCCTGCTCGTTCGGCAGCTCCGGCGGCGTCACCACCAGGGGCGGATCGATGCGCAGCGGCTGCATCGGCCGCAGCACCGGCGGGGGCGACACGCGTCCGTCGAGCGCGCTGCAGAACTCCTGCACGCTCTGCGGCCGGTCCTGCGGTCGCACCGCCAGCGCCCACTGGATGGCCGCCAGAAAGGTCGCCGACACACCGGGCGGCGGATTGGCCGTCAGCAGCGGCATCTCGTCCTGCACGGAGCGCACCGTCGAGGGCGGCGGCGGCACCGCGGTGAGCAGGTACACGATGACGGCGCCGAGCGCATACAGGTCCGTCCACGGGCCCTGGCGCAGGTGGTTGGCCTCGGCGTATTGCTCGATCGGCGCGAAGCTGGGCTTGAGCACCGCCGTGAAGCCCTGCGTGCGGTCGCCGATGACGCGGCGCGCCGCGCCGAAGTCGAGCAGCACCGGCTCCTGCTCGCTCGGCAGCAGCACGTTGTCCGGCGCGATGTCGCGGTGGTAGATGCCTTGGGCGTGCAGCATCGCCAGCGCGTCGAGCAAGGGATCCAGCACGCCGCGCAGCCACGCCTCGGTGGGCGGGCTCTTCATCGAGCGCCGCATCTCGCGCAGCGTCGGGCCGCGCACCCACGGCATCACCATGTAGGCGGTGCCGTTCGCCTCCCAGAAGCGATGCACCTTCACCACCGCCGGGTGGTTGAAGCGCGCCAGGATGCGCGCCTCGTTGACGAAGGAGCGCAGCCCGGCTGCATAGGTCGCCGCGACGTTCGCGGAGCGCACTTCCACGCGCAGGCCCTCGCCGCGGTAGGCCAGCTGCGTGGGCAGGTATTCCTTGATCGCGACGTCGCGGTCCAGGACATGATCGCGCGCCAGGTAGACGGTGCCGAAGCCGCCGCTGCCCAGCGTGCGCAGGATCTCGAAATCGGTCAGCCGTGTGCCGGGCGGCAGCGACTCCCGTTGGGCGGCGGCGCGGGCGACGGATTCGTCGGCGCCATCGAGGGGATCAGCAGCATCCATGGCGCATGGCCAGGCAAGTAAAAGCTGCCGCAGAAAAATCGCGACCGGCAACGCACGCCGTGCAACGAACGCTCCACCACATGGTTCGTGCGCTCCACCTGCGACAGCGTGGAGCCGGGCCTCCGAAGTTTCACCGGGGATCGGTGTGACAACGGAGCAAGCGGCATTCCGATCGTCAATGGACGGCGCCGCGGGTCTCGACGTACAGCGCGTACAGCGAATGGCTGCTCGCCATGAACAGGCGATTGCCCTTGGCGCCGCCGAAGCACAGGTTGGCGCAGCGCTCGGGCAGCCGGATGTGCGCGATCGCCTTGCCCTGCGGGTTGAACACCATCACGCCGTCGAGGTCCGCGGCCACCGCCTGCGGCGAGCCGTTGCTGCCCCAGCCGCACCAGAGATTGCCGTCTTCGTCGCACTTAATGCCGTCGAGCGCGCCGGGCCCGTTCGCGTCGATGACGACCTTTCGATCGCCGAGCTTCGCGCCGCCGTCGAGCACCTCGTAGGCCCACACCAGCCGATTCGGCTGGGCGCGGCTTTCGACGACGTAGAGCCTCTTCTCGTCGGGCGAGAAGGCAAGGCCGTTGGGGCCGGCGAGGTTGTCGAGCACCTGCGACAGCTTGCCCGCCGGATCGATCCGGTACACCGCGTGCGGCAGCTCCGGCGCGGCCTTGTCGCCCTCCCAGTGGCCCCCGATGCCGAACGGCGGGTCGGTGAACCAGATGGAGCCGTCGCGTGCGCAGACGACGTCGTTCGGCGAGTTGAAGCGCTTGCCGTTGAAACCTTCGGCCAGCACCGTGATGCGCCCGTCATATTCGGTGCGCGTGATGCGCCGCGTGAGATGCTCGCACGCGACCAGGCGTCCCTGACGGTCGCGCACCAGGCCGTTGGAGAAGTTGGACGGCTGGCGGAAGACGCTGGCCGTGCCGGTGGCCTCGTCCCATCGGATGATGCGGTTGTTCGGGATGTCGCTGAACAGCAGGAAGCGGCCATCGCCGAACCACACCGGCCCTTCGGCCCAGCGAAACCCGCTGGCCAGCTGCTCCACGCTGGAGCTGAAGATGCGATAGCGCGCAAAGCTCGGATCGAGCACCTGCACCGACGGATCGGGGTAGCGCTGGTTGGGCTTGAAGTCGTGGCCCTGACCCAGCGCCGCGGGGGCCACCGCAGCGCCGGCAGCACCCAGCAGGAGGCTGCGGCGGCCGACCCGGCCGGTCTCCAGATCGATCTCGGCTGCCATATGTGTGTCGTCTCCTGATGGCGGCGCCCGGGATGGCGCCATGTGTTTTTGTGTGACGATACTACCAATCATCGGCCAGCACGGTCCGTTCGGCTGCTGACACCACGCTGTCAGGAGCGCCCAAGCACGATGAGGACTCCGATCCACTTCGTTTCCCAGGAGACCTTCATGACCCAGACCGCTCCCCGCCACGCGATCAACTGGTTCGAGATCCCGGTGCGCAATCTCGGCCGCGCCCAGCAGTTCTACGAGACCGTGCTCGCCGCGCCGCTGCGCCGCGAGGACATGGGCGGCAGCACGATGGCCGTCTTCGGCTACGACGACGGCGGCGGCGTGGGCGGCTGCCTGGTGGAAGGGGCACCGGCGGCGCAAGGCACGCTGGTCTACCTCAACGCGGCGCCCTCGCTCGACGCGGCGCTGGCGCGCGTGCAGGCGGCCGGCGGGCGCATCGCGACGCCGCGCACCGAGCTTCCAGGCGACATGGGCGCCTTCGCTCACATCGTCGACACCGAAGGCAACCGGATCGGGCTGCATGCCTGAGGCAGCATCGCCGCCTTTGCAAAGGCCGCTGGTCGAGCTCTGCACGCCGATGTAGTCACCGCATGCGCCGCGCCGACCGTCTCTTCGAGCTCGTCCAGATCATCCGCGGCCGGCGGCTGTCGACCGCGGACTATCTCGCCGAGCGCATGGAGGTGTCGGCCCGCACCGTCTACCGCGACATCGCCGACCTGCAAGCGCAGGGCGTGCCGATCGAAGGCGAAGCCGGCGTGGGTTACCGCATGCGGCCCGATTTCGACCTGCCACCGCTCATGTTCACCAAAGACGAAGCCCAGGCGCTGGTCGCCTCGGTGCGGATCGCCCAGCCACGGCTCGACGCGGCGCTCGCCCGGCATGCGGGCGGCGCGCTGTCGAAGATCCTTGCCGTGCTGCCGGTGGCCGCGCGCGCTGCCGCCGAGAGCCTGGCGGTGTATGCGCCGCCCATCGGCCTCGACGAGGCGACACGCGCACACCTGGAGGGGCTGCGCATCGCAGCGGAATCGCGCCGCAAGGTGCGGCTGCGCTATCTCGACCTGAAGGACCGCCCCAGCGAGCGCCTGGTGCGACCCCTCGGCTGCTTCTACTGGAGCGACGTGTGGACGTTGGCCGCGTGGTGCGAGGCGCGGGAAGGGTTTCGCAACTTCCGCATCGACCGCATTCAGGAGATGCACGTGCTCGAGGAGCGCTTCCGCGACGAGGCCGGCAAGACGCTGGCCGACCTGCTGCGCAGCGTCGACGCCGAGCTGCCGTCTTGAAGCGACACTCGAGGACATGACGACGAAGCCGACCGCTCCCGATGCCGATGACGACCTGGAGGCGCTGATCGGGCAGCTCCGCCGAGGCGTCCCCCAGCCCATCGTCGAGACCCACATCCACTTCTACCAGGTGACCCGTCCGGGCGGCGTGCCGTGGCCGCCGGCGGCGAGCACCACCCTGTACCGCGATGTGCTGCCGGCCGAGTACCAGCAGCTGGCGCGCCTCCACGGCATCGTGGCAGCAGGCATCGTGGAGGCGAGCCCGCTGGCCGAGGACAACGCATGGATCCTCGACCTGGTGCGCCGCGATGCGTTCTTCCGCTTCTTCGTGGGCCAGCTCGAGGTCGGCTCGCCCGGCTTCATCGCGCAGCTCGACCGCCTCGCCGCAGACCCTCGCTTCGTCGGCATCCGCAGCTTTCTCTGGGGGCCCGCGGCGATCACGCTGGACGCCGCGCAGCGGCGCGACCTGGCCGAGCTCTCGCGGCGCGGCATGACGCTGGACCTGATCAGCCGCGGCACGACCAACCCGAAACCCACGGTCGAAGCGTTGTGCAAGGCCTTCCCGCAGCTGCGCGTCATCGTCGATCACCTCGGCGGCGCGCAGGGCCCGACGCCGACGCCGGAGTGGGAGCTGTCGATCCGCCGATGGGCCGAGCTGTGTCCCCAGCTCTCGGTGAAGTTCTCGTCGTTCTACGACGTGTACCAGACCGGCGACGGCAATGCGCCGTGGCCCGCGCCGCTGGAGCTCGCCGCCTACCGGCCGCACTTCGATGTGCTGATGAGCGCATTCGGCTCCGACCGCCTCATCTGGGGCAGCAACTGGCCGGTGAGCAGCCTGGGCGGCGGCTTCGCCGAGCAGATCCGACTGGCGCACGACTACCTCGCGCCCTTGGGCGAGGAGGTGCGCGACAAGGTGATGTTCCGCAACGCGCTCAGCTTCTATCGGCGCGTGCCCCCTCGGCATGGAGCCGGCACGCGGGGGGCATGACGGTTCGCTAGCGGTATTCGTTGGAGTACATCCGCATCGACGCCGGCGCATTCGCGGCGGGCGCATCGATCTCCACGCGCGCACGAGTCGAGGAGTCGCCCCACAGGGCAGTCGACACGGAGCTCACCCGGGGCGGGCCGTAGCTACTCTCGAATTCGCCGCGCAGCGCTTGCGGGCCGACTTGCGCGTCGACCACCACCATCACCAGGCGGTCGGCGTGGAAGCAGAAACGCACCTCGCGCAGGGGCGCGTCCCCGTACAGCAGGTTCTCGCGCTCGCGGCGGTAACAGCGCACCTCGCCTTGCGCGGACACCAGATGCGAGTCGCCGAGGCTCTCGACGCCGGCTCCCCAGGGGACGCCGCGGAACCCGCGCAGCTCCACCGCGCCGACGCTCACCGAAGCGAAGCCCAGTGCGGCCAGCGCGGCCCAGCGGGCAAGACGACTCATCCGCAGACCCATGGGTGTCTCCTTGGTTTGACGACGCCTCAGTGTGCAGAGGCCGGCCTCGTCGTTTCAATTCGTAACCGCAAGGTGGTCGATTTCTTCTCGCGAAGAAGTCGCATGGCCAAGTTTTCTTACACCTTCCGTATCAATTCGTAAACGAAAGCAAGCTCGCGTGAAGCCCGTCGAAATTTCACGGCGCGGATCTGCGCATCAAGGGAGCGAACAGATGAAACGAAGAAGCCTGTTGTGGGGTGGCTCGGCCGTGGCCGTCGCGGGGGTGTGCGGCACCTGGTCGAGCTTGGCCGCCAGTGCCAGCGTGGTCCGCTTCGGCCAGTCGGCCTCGCTGACCGGGGGGCAGGCCGGCTACGGCCGCGACGTGCGCGACGGCATTGCAGCGGCCTTCGCCGCCGCCTCCAAAACCAGCGGCACGCGATTCGAGCTGGTGACGCTGGACGACGGCGGCGTGCGCAGCCGCACCGCGCAGAACGTGGCCACGCTGATCGACCTGGGCGTCACCGGCCTCATCGGCCTGACCAGCGGCGCCGGCGCCGAAGCCTGCATCCCGGCGGTCGAGAAGGCACAGATCGCGTTGCTCGGGACCGCCAGCGGCAACATGGGCATCCGCGCCGACGGCGTCAGCTCGGCCTTCCACGTGCGCGCCGGCTACGACCTCGAGTACCAGCGCATGGTCGCCTACGCGCGCGACTTCGGCATGCGCCGCATCGGCGTGGTCTACCTGGAGGACACCTCCAAGGCCAACCTGGATGCGATGAACCTGTCGCTGCATTCGATGTCGATCACGCCGAAGGTGTCTGTCGGCATCGACCGCAACATGAGCTCGTTCGACGCGGTCTCGGCCAAGCTGCTCGAAGCCAAGCTCGACTTCGTGCTGTTCACCGCCAATGCCGCCCCGGTCTCGGCCATCATCGACCAGATGACGGCGGCGCGTTATCCCGGCTTGTTCTACGCCTCGTCGTTCGCCGGCCAGGACCTGGTCGACGCGCTGGTCGCGAAGAAGCAGAGCTGCGTGATGAGCATGGTGGTGCCACGCCCCAACGCGACCACCTTCAGCGTGGTCAATCGCTGCCAGCAGGACCTGGCCGCTCTGGGCGGCGCGCGCATGGGCATGACGACGCTCGAGGGCTACATCGCCGGCCGCATTGCCGTCGAGGCAGCGCTGAACGTGTTGAAGAACGGCAGCATGACCCGTCCGAAACTGCGCGAGTCGCTCGCTGCGCTGCGTGCGGACGTGGGCGGGTACAAGGTCGAGTTCGGCGGCGGCACCCAGGGATCGAAGTACGTCGACCTGGTCGCGATCGACCGCTACGGGCGCATGGTGGGCTGACGCCGGCTGGGGCAAGGCGCCTCTTCGGCGCCCGGGGCAGGGCGGCCGTGCGACTCTCGCACCCGCGAGCGCAGTGGCGGAAACTTTCGCTGCCGCCGACCGCAATAGGAGCACGCTCCCGAGCGCTTGCCTGCGCGCTCTCGTTCCATGATGCCCTTCGTCCCCTGGAAACCCGCGGTCCGCACCGACGATGCCTCGCTGGCACGGCGCGTGGCCGCCGGCGACCGGGACGCCCTGGCGCTGGCGTACGCACGCGAGTCGGCGGGGGTCTACCGCTACGCACTGGCGCTGTGCGGCAACGCCGCCTGGGCCGCCGATGCGACACAGGACGCCTTCATCGCGCTGGCGTCGCGCGCAGCCACCTTCGACGCCGCACGCGGCTCGCTGGGCGCGTGGCTCGCCGGCGTCGCGCGCCACACGCTGCTGGCGCAGTGGCGCGCATCCCAAGGCCGAACGGGCACCGACGACAGCGTCGATGACGTCGCTGCGGGCGAGGCGGAGGCGTCCATCGACACCCTCCTCGTCCATCGCCAGGAACTCGAGGCGCTGTGGGCCGCGATCCGCTCGCTGCCGTGGCCGTTTCGCGAAGCGCTGGTGCTGGTCGATCTGCAGGAGCGGCGCTACGACGAAGCCGCGGCGATCGCCGGTGTCGAGGTCAACACGCTGCGCAGCCGGCTGCACCGGGCCCGCGCGCGGCTCGCGGCGCAGCTCAACGCCGCCGCCGGAGAAGCCGCATGACTCCCACCGCTTCCCCCCGCGGCCAGGAAACGCTGCGCGATGCGCTGCGCCTGGCCGGCGACGACCTGCGAGCCCACCAGCCGGACCCACGCGTCCCGCATGCGGTGTGGGCCGCGATGGCGGCGGCGAAGAGCGCTGCCCCGGCGCGCCGGCGTTCGTCGTGGCTGGCGTGGATCGGCGGCGGCCTGGCCTTCGCCACGCTGGCCGTCGCCGCGCTCATGCTGGCGGTGACCCCGTTGCCGCAGGACGACCTGGTCGGCCGGCGCGCCAGCGTGTCCACGCCGTTCCTTCCGGTGTCCGGCGGCGAGCGCTGGCCCCAGCTGCTGCGCGAGGCGCGCGAGCAAGGTCCCGCGTGGGTGGTGCCGGCCGAGCTTCCGCGTGAAAGCCTGGCGGCGATGGGGCTGCCCTACGACCCTGCGCGCGCCGGCGAGCCGGTCCGCGCCGAGCTGCTGGTGCATGCCAGCGGCGACGTGCTCGCCGTGCGCTTCGTGCGCTGAGATGACGATCCGAGGAGACCTGCCATGTATGCCCAGATCCGCCTGCGCTGTCTCGTTCCTTGTGCCGCCCTGCTCGGCGCTGCAGTCGCCCACTCGCAGCCCCTGGAGGACACCGACCTGCTCTTGGCCCAGGCGTCGTTCGAAGCGCCGCTTCTCGTGGCCGGCGACGATACGGTCGCGTTCGCGGCGCGTGAGCTGGGGGACGAGCGCATCGTGAAGGGCGCGCCGTACTGCGCCGAGGCCGAGATCGAATCCGTGC
This sequence comes from Piscinibacter sp. XHJ-5, assembly GCF_029855045.1. Lineage (GTDB taxonomy): Bacteria > Pseudomonadota > Gammaproteobacteria > Burkholderiales > Burkholderiaceae_C > Albitalea. The sequence goes on along the minus strand of NZ_CP123228.1, from coordinate 189,691 downwards.
AGCCGCTGACCGACGGCAACCGCATCGTGCGTCGGCACACGACGCGCCTGTGCCGCGACGGCGAGGGCCGCACGCGCCAGGAGATCGACCGCGGCGGGCGCAAGACCGTCTACCTGCGCGACCCGGTGGCACACGAGAGCTGGGTCCTCGATCCCGAGCGAAAGAGCGCGCGCCGCCTGAGCGCCGCCGGCCCGCTGCTGGAGCGCGAGCACGGCTTTGCCATGCGGGAGTACGCCGACAAGATGCGCGACTGGGCGCGCAACTTCCGCGAGAGCCTGCGCCGCGAGCCCGGCACGCCGGTGGTCGCGCCCGTGCCGCCGACACCGCCGGTGCCGCCACCGGTGCCGGCCATCGTGGGCGAGGACGACATGCCCAAGGGCATGCAGATGCACGTGCTGCGCATGGATCCGCAGGCGCCGCTGCCGCCGCTGCCGCCGGGGGTGGCCTTCCAGGCGCGCGTCGGTGCGCCACGCGGCCCCGGTGTCGCCACCGCTCTCGGCAGCAAGGACATCGACGGCGTGCGGGCGAACGGCGAACGGACTACCTGGACCATCGAGGCCGGCAAGCTGGGCAACGAGAAGCCCATCGTCATCACCCGCGACGTCTGGACGTCGCCGGAGCTGCTGCTCACGCTGCAGTCGCGCGACGCGGACCCGCGGGTCGGCGAGACGACCTATCGGCTCGCGCGGCTCAAGCGCGGGGAGCCCGATGCGGCGCTGATGCGCGTCCCGCCGGATTACGCGGCGCCGCCGGCGCCGGGGCCCAGGGGCGCGAAGGGCTGAGGCTCAGCCGCCGTAGAGGTAGTTCGGCAGCCACACCGTCAGGCCGGGCCAGATGTACATGAACACCATGCACAGGATGACGATCAGCATGTACGGCATCATCCCCGCGAAGATCTGGTTCAGCGTCACGTGCGGCGGCGACACGCCCTTCAGGTAGAAGGCCGACATCGCGACCGGCGGAGACAGGAATGCCGCCTGCAGGTTCACGAACACCAGCGTGCCGAACAGCAGCGGGTCGATCTTGAAGTGGGTCAGCAGCGGCAGGAAGATGGGCACGAAGATCACGATGATCTCGGTCCACTCGAGCGGCCACCCCAGCACGAAGATGATCGCCTGCGACAGCAGCAGGAACTGCAGCGGCGACAGGTTCATGCCCAGCACCCAGTGCTCGATGATGGCCTGCCCGCCGAGTATGGCGAACACCGCCGAGAACAGCGCCGAGCCCACGAACAGCCAGCACACCATGGCCGTCGTCTTGGCCGTCAGGAACACCGCCTCCCTGATCTTCTGCAGGTTCAACGTGCCTGCCTGCCAGGCCATCAGGAAGGCACCGGCCGCGCCAACCGCCGCCGACTCGGTGGCGGTGGTGATGCCGAACAGGATCACCCCCAGCACCACCAGCGTCAGGATGCCCAGCGGCATCACCGAGGACACGAGCATGCGCAGGATCTCGAACTGCTCGGCATCCATGCGCCAGTAGTACCAGGCGAGCAGCGCCAGCGTGATGGCGCACGTCAGCCAGAAGCCGGTGTAGAAGGCGTCCGGCACGGCCGCCATCTTGGGCCCTTGCACCGGTTCGCCCAGCGCCTGCAGACCACCCTCCTCGGTCTTCGCGGCGGGCTCGGCGCCCGGCGGCTCTGCCACGCCCGACGACGGCGGCTCCTTCACGCCTTCGCTGTCCGGAGGTTCCTGCAACCCGCCGGACTGCGGCTCCGACCCTGAGGAAGGAGGCTCCTGCACGCCGCCGGCGGACGGCTCCCGCGCTTTCTGCACCTGCTCCGCCGCCGCCGGCTCCGGATTGCTGTCCTTCTGCGAATAGATGGTCACGTACCACCACACCGCGCCCAGCGTCACCGCCGCCAGCAGCACCGGCACCAGGGCGGTCACGAGGTTGCGCAGAAGCAGCCACCAGGTGACCCGCACACCCTCCACCGATGCGGAGAGAACACGCCCGGGTGCCACCACCGCCTTGAGCAGCGCCGGCAGCATGCGCCCGCCATGGGTGTCGGCGACCTGCCTGACCCAGGGCGAGACCGGCGCGCGCTGCTGTTCCAGCGGCAGCCGGGGCGCGACCTTGGGCTGGATCATGGCCCAGCCGATCACGTAGACCAGGTACAGGAAGGCGAGGAAAAAGCCGGGGAACATTGCCGCCGCGTACAGCTTGACGACCGACTGCCCGGCGACCGCCGCGTAGACGATGATCATCACCGACGGCGGTATCAGGATGCCCAACGTGCCGCCGGCGGTGATGACGCCGGCCGCCAGCCGGGTGTCGTAGCCGGCGTTGAGCATCGGCCGCATCGCGATGACGCCCATCAGCACCACCACCGCGCCGACCAGGCCGCTGGCGATGCCCCAGAACGTGCAGATGATCAGCGTCGCGACCGCCAGAGAGCCCGGCAGCCGGCGGAAGGCCAGCTGCACGCTGTGGAACATCTTGTCCACCAGCGCTCCGCGTTCCATCACGTAGCCCATCAGCACGAACAGCGGGATCGACAGCAGCGTCTCGTTGGTCATCGCGCCGTAGGCGCGCTGCACCATCAGGTCGAACACGCGGTTGTCGATCCAGTGCTGCGACGGGTTGTAGAACGCGATGAAGCCGAAGAACATGCCCAGGCCCATCAGCGTGAACGCGGTCGGGAAGCCCAGCATGATGACGACCACGATCAGGCCGAGCATCGACAGGCCGAGTGCCGCGTCGCTCACAGGGCTGCCCTCCGCGCTGCGGCGCTCACGTACCGGCTCCGGCGCCGCGCTGCCGCGCCGCCTCGTCGATGCGCTTGGCGTTGTCTATCGCCTGCCGGCGCGCCTCCTCGTCGACATAGGTGCTGCCGGCGAGCTGCTGCGCCACGACGTCCATCTCCTCGGCGTCCTTCAGCCGCTCGGGCCACGCGCCGGTTCGCAGGCACACGATGCATCGGATGATCTCGGCGAGGCCCTGCATCATCACGATCACGCCCGCCACGGGGATGACGAACTTGAACGGATACACCGGCAGCGGCGTGGCGTTGAATGTCTGCTCGCGCATGGCCAGCGAGTCGTTGAAGTAGTCCCAGCCGGCCCAGGTGAGCGCGCCGATGCCGGGCAGAAAGAACACGATGAACAGGATGAGGTCCAGGGTGGCCTGCGTGCGCGGCTTCATGCTGCCGTAGAGAAAGTCGCCGCGCACATGTCCGTCGTGCGCCAGCGTATAGGCGCCGCACATCATGAACAGCGTGCCGTACATCATGTTGTTGATGTCGTAGATCCACGCGGTCGGCGCATTCAGCGCGTAGCGCTTGAAGACCTCGATGCACACCACCAGCATCAGCAACACGATCAGCCAGGCGAAGATCTTGCCCACCCACGTGCTGATGCGGTCGGCCGTGTGAAGCAATCGTTGAACGTCCATCGGCAGGCTCATGCAGTGAACGAAAGGCGACGCCAGTCCTCCGGAACTGCCGGAGGACTGGCGCGAGTGCAGCGGGAAGCGGGAAGCGGGTTCAGCCCTTCTTTTTCGCGAAGTAGTGGTTGTAGGCCATCTTGAAGTCGACCATGTAGTCGCTCTGCCACTGCCCGGCTGCCTGGGCGAAGGCCTTCTGCGACTCGATCACCTTCTTGAACAGCGCGTTCTCGGAGGACTTGGTGGCAACGATCTTGTCCCAGGCCTCGAGCTGGGCCCGCAGGATGGCGTCGGGGGTCTTGTAGAACTTGACGCCGGCCTTCTTCAGCTCTTCGTAGTCCTTGGTATTGCGGTCGATCGCCTTCCAGCTCATGTCGGCGCTGGCCGCCTGCACCGCGTAGTCGATGATGGCCTTGAGCTCAGTGGCCAGGGCGTTGTACTTGCCCTTGTTGAACAGGATCTCGAACTGCTCGCCGCTCTGGTGGAAGCTCTGCAGCATGCAGTTCTTCGCCACATCCTGGAAGCCCAGGGCCCGGTCGCTGGAAGCGTTGTTGAACTCGGCCGCGTCGATCAGGCCGCGGTCCAGGGCCGGCACGATCTCGCCGCCCGGCAGCGGGTTCACCGCGGTGCCCAGGGCCGTGAAGATGTCGACCGACAGGCCGACCGTGCGGAATTTCAGGCCCTTCAGATCGGCGACCTTGGCGACCGGCTTCTTGAACCAGCCGAGCGGCTGCGTGGGCATCGGACCGTACAGGTACGACACCACGTCCATGTTGATCGACTTGTAGATCTCCTCGAGCAGCGCCTTGCCGCCGCCGTAGTTGTGCCACGCGAGCACCATGTTCGGATCCATGCCGAAGGCCGGACCGGAGCCCCAAAGCGCGAGCGCGGAATTCTTGCCGTAGTGATAGGCGACGACGCCGTGGCCGCCGTCGAGCGTGCCCTTGTTGACGGCCTCCAGCAGCTGGAAAGCCGGCACGACGGCGCCCGCGGGAAGCACCTCGATCTTGAGTTTGCCGCCGGCCATGTCGTTGACCTTCTTGGCGAAGTCGTTGGCGTACTCGTGGAAGATGTCCTTGGCCGGCCAGGTGCTCTGGAAGCGCAGCGCGGTGGTCTGCGCCGTGGCGATCATCGGGGTGGCCAACGCGCCGGCGGTGGCAGCACTGGTGGCGGCCTTCTTCAGGAAGCGTCGGCGCTGGGTCGGCGAGGTGGTGCTCATCTTGTCTCCTCTTGAGGTTCGTCGGTCGCACGATGCGCGGACCAGGGTGTCCGTCCCACGACTTGCCCACTGTCGGGCGTCGTCTGACGACCGACAAGTAGGTCTAACCCCTTGGCACGATGAGTCGCGGTCGAATCAGTTTTGACCCGCGTGCATGCAGTGCGCAGCGCGCACCGCGCTCACTGGCGCACGCCTTCGACGGCAATCAGCAGGCGCACCTTGTCGCCGACGAACGGCAGACCGAAAGTGCTGCCGAACTCGCTGCGCAGGATCTCCGCTTCGAAGTCGCCGCCGCAGACTTCGCGCTTGCGCATGCCGTCGACGCGGCAGGTGAAGTGCTCGCTGCGCAGCTCCAGCGGACGCGACACGCCGCGCAACGTGAACTCGCCCCGCAGGCCCGACAGCTTCTCGCCATCGAAGCGCAGCTGGCGCGCGACGAAGTAGGCCGTCGGATGCGCTTCGCTGGCGAGAAAGCCCGAGCCGCGCAGGACCTTGTCGAGCGCGGGCACGCCGCTGGACACCGAGGCGGTGGCGATGCTGATCGAGACCTCGCCGCTGCCAGCCCCACGGTCCAGCACGATGTGCCCCTGGACGTCGTCGAAGCGGCCGCGGTGGGTCGACGTGCCAAAGTGGCGCGTCTCCCAATAGACCTTGGTGTGCGACGGGTCGATCGCATAGCCGACGGGCTCGGCCCGGACGGCTGGGCCGGCGAGCCCGAGCAGGGCCGCGCCGACCAGGCAGAGGATGCGGGCGTGTGTCATTGGCGTATCGCCTCGATCTGGATCAGCAGGCGGATGCGATCCGGCAACCCCTGCTCGACGCCATACGCCATGCCCCACTGGCTGCGCAGGATGGTGGCTTCGAAGTCGCCGCCGCACACCTCGCGCTTGAGCAGCGGATTGGTGTAGCAGTTGAAGTGCGTCGCCTTCAGCGTGACGGGCAGCGACCTGCCGAGCAGGGTCAGCGTGCCGGCCACCGCCGTCACCTTGTCGCCTTCGAAGCTGAAGCGATCGCCGGCGAACAGCGCCTTGGGCCTCTCGGCCGCGTTGAAGAAGTCCTTGCCCTGCAGCTTGTCGTCGAGCACGGCCACGCCGGTGCTGACCGACGCCACATCGATCTCGATGTCCGCCGTGCCCGAGCGCGCCTGGCGGTCGATGACCACCGAGCCCTCCTTGCGATCGAAGCGCCCGCGCAAGGTGGAGGTGTCGGCGTGCCTCACCTCGAAGGTGACGAAGGTGTGCGTCGGATCCACCTGATAGGTCACCGCCTGCGCGTGGGCAAGGCCGGCGGCCGCGGCCGCGGCGAGGAGAGAGGCGGCCCGGTTCATGGTCACAGCGCCGGCACGCCGGCCAGCGTGAGCTTGAATTTCACCTGCACGTCGTTGGCCACCATCGAGGTGTCCTTCCATTCGCCGTCGCCGATCCTGAAGTCGAGTCGCTTGATGACGAACGCGCCGATCGCGGTGGTGTGGCCGTTCGCCTGCGCGAGCGAGACCGGCACGACGAGGTCGCGCGAGGCGCCCTTGATGGCGAGCTTGCCGGCCACCTCGAACTTGCCGGGCGCCAGCGGCTTGACCGCGGTGGACTGGAAGGTCGCCTGCGGAAACTGCCGCGTCGCGAACCAGTCGGGCTTGGCCAGCTCCGCCTCCGTCTCGGCGACGCCGAGCGACACGCTGGCCAGATCGATCGTCATGGCGATCTTCGCCGCCTCCGGCTTCTTCGGATCGAAAGCGACTTGCGCCTCGAACCTGCGGAACGTGCCGTCGACCGGCACGCCCATCTGGCGGCTGGTGAAGGCAATCTCGCTCTGTCCGGGCAGCAGCGCCTGCTGCGCCTGCGCCGCGGCGCACAAGAAGAAGGCGGTCGATGCGAGCGCCGAGGTGAGTCGTTTCATGGCGATGACAGCGGGGTTGAATCAGGCCGGGTGGGCCACATGCGCGACAGCACGCCGTCGCGGTCGATGAAGTGGTGCTTGAGCGCCGCCGCGACGTGGCCCAGCACCAGCGCCGCCATCACGTAGGCCAGGCGGTGGTGCCATGGCTTGAGCGCTTCCGCGAGCGCCTTGTCCGCCGGCACGAAGTCGGGCAGCGGCAGCATGCCGAACACGACCACCGGAAAGCCGGCCGCCGAGCTGTAGGCCCAGCCCGCCAGCGGAACGGCAAAGAACAGCAGGTACAGCAGGTTGTGCGTGACATGCGCCGCACGGCGCTGCCACGGCGGCATCGCGATGTCCTGCGGTGGCCGGTGGACGAGGCGCCACAGCAGGCGCACCGCCGACAGCGTGAGGATGGCGATGCCGGCCCACTTGTGCCAGTTGTAGAGCTTCAGGCGCTGCGGCGACAGCGGCAGGCCGGTCATGTACAGGCCGACGGCGAACGAAGTCGCGATCGCTGCGGCGAGCAGCCAGTGCAGGGCGATGGCGGTGCGGGTGTAGCGAGGCGACATGGCGTTGATGCGGTCGGTTCACGGAAGACATACGAGGCTGCCCCCGACGGCGGACGCATGCAGGGAATACGTGCGCACCCCCTGTTTCATTCCCCCGGCTTCACCGCTCCATCTGCACCGTCTTCAGGCTCTCGGCCCGAATGTCTTCCGTCAGGCGAGCCTTCAACTGCGAAAACCGCGGCGTGGTCTTCACCGTGTAGTGCCGCGGGTACGGCAGGTCGATCGCCAGCTCGGTCTTGATGCGCCCCGGCCGTGCGCTGAACACGACGCAGCGGTTGGCCATGAAGATGGCCTCGTCGATGTCATGGGTGACGAACAGCACCGTCTTTCGGTGCAGCTCCCAGATCGACAGCAGCAGCTCCTGCATCAGCGCACGCGTCTGGTTGTCGAGCGCGCCGAAGGGTTCGTCGAGCAGGAGGATCTTCGGATCGTTGGCCAGCGCGCGGGCCAGCGCCACCCGCTGCTGCATGCCGCCCGACAGCTGCTTGGGATAGTGCGACTCGAAGCCGGCCAGGCCCACCTCGGCGATGAAGCGCGCCGCGACCTCGTGCTGCTGCGCCGCCGGCATGCCCTTTTCGCGCAGGCCGAAGCAGATGTTCTCGCGCACGGTGAGCCAGGGGAACAGCGTGTAGCTCTGGAACACCATGCCGCGGTCCGCGCCGGGGCCGCGCACGGGCTGCCCGTCGAGGTGGACCTCGCCTTCGCTGGGGGTGTCGAGCCCGGCCACGATGCGCAGCAGCGTGGATTTGCCGCAGCCCGACGGGCCGAGGATCGTGATGAAGTCGTTGCCGGCGACTTGCAGCGAGGTCGGCAGCAGCGCCACCGTCGGCGGCCGGCCGGCGAAGGTGCGGCCCACGCCGCGGATCTCCAGTGCGGGGGTCAAATCGCCGCCCACCGGAACAGCGCCTGGTTGGCCCGCTTGAACACCAGGTCGGAGACCAGCCCGATGACGCCGATCGTGATGATCCCGAAGATGATCTGGTCGGTGGCCAGCAGCGCCTGGCTGTCGGTGATCATGTGCCCGATGCCGTTGGAGGCGCCGATCAGCTCGGCCACGATGACGTAGGTCCAGGCCCAGCCAAGCACCAGCCTCAGGGTCTCGGCGATCTGCGGCGCGGCGGCCGGGATCAGCACGCGCCGCACGATGCCCCAGTCGCGCGCGCCCAGCGTGTACGCCGCCTCCACCAGGTCACGGCGCGTCTGGCCCACCGTGATCGCGATCATCAGCACGAGCTGGAAGAAGGAGCCGATGAAGATCACCGCGAGCTTCTGCGCCTCGCCGATGCCGGCCCACAGGATCAGCAGCGGGATGAAGGCCGAGGCGGGCAGGTAGCGGGCGAACGAGACGAAGGGCTCGAAGAAGGCCTCGACCGGCTTGTACGCGCCCATGGCGACGCCCAGCGGCACGGCCAGCAGTGCGGCCAGCACAAAGCCCCCGACCACCCGCCACACCGTCATGCCGATGTCCTTGGCGAAGCCTTGCTCCGTGAGCAGCGTCCAGCCCGACTGCACCATCGTGATGGGGTCGGCCAGGAAGGTCCTGGACACGAAGCCGCCCAGCGTGGCCGCGGCCCACAGGGCAAAGAACAGCACGAAGAACAGCAGGCCCAGCGCAAGGCGCGGGCCCGTCGCGACCGGCCGCAGCGGCTTCACCGCTTCACTGGATGAAGCGGGTGTCGGCCAGCCCCTTCAGGTCGGGGATCTGCTTGATGATGCCGATCTCCAGCAGCAGATCGGCGGCCTCCTTGGTGAAGGTCGCGTGCTCGCCGGCGAAGAACTTCTGGTTCGCCGCCTTGTCCTGCCAGCGCAGATAGGCCTGCGACTTCTCGAAGGCCTCGCCGGTCTGCTTGACGTCGGCGCCCATGATCTCGAAGGACTTCTTCGCGTCGCGCTGGATCATCTCGAGCGCCTCGAAGTAGCTGTCGGCCAGCGCCTTGGCCGCCTTGGGGTTGTCCTTCAGGAACTTGGGCGTGCATCCGAAGGTGTCCATGACCATCGGATAGTCGAGCGTCGTCGCGATGATCTTGCCGGCTTCAGGCTTGGCGCGCACGGCCGACAGGTAGGGCTCGTAGGTCATGGCCGCGTCCAGGTCGCCGGTGCCGGCGACGAAGGCGTTTGCCGCGGCCTGGGGCTCGAGCGTGACCACCTTCACGTCCTTCACCGACAGGCCGTTCTTCTTGAGGAACCAGGCCAGCGTGAAGTAGGGCGCCGTGCCGGGCGCGGACGCCGCCACCGTCTTGCCCTTCAGGTCGGCGATCTTCTGGATGGTGTTGCGCACCGCCATGCCGTCGGCACCGTAGCTCTTGTCGAGCTGGAAGATCTGCGTGGTGGCGACGCCGTTGGCGTTCCAGACCACCCAGGTCTCGACCGTCGTGGCCGCGCACTGCACGTCGCCGGAGGCGATGGCCAGATGCCGGTCCTTCTGCGGGATCTTCTTCAGCGACACGTCCAGTCCGTTCTTCTTGAAGATGCCCGCTTCCTTGGCCAGCGTGAGCGGCGCGAAGCCGGTCCAGCCCGACAGGCCGATCGCGACCGGCGTCTCCTGCGCCGAAGCCGGCGAAAGCGCGACGCAGGCGGCCACGGCCCACATGATTCGATGCAATGCGTTCATCTTCACTGACCCCTTCGGATGGTTGCGAATCGCCGGCGATGCAAACGCCGTGCCGCCGGCCTACACTGATTCCTTCAGTTGTCTAGACCACTCGTGTCACCAGATGCCATGGCCGACCCTTGCACCTTGACCCGCGGCAGCATCCCGCTGCTGGTGTCCTTTCCGCACGCCGGCACCGACATCCCGCCGAGTATCGCCCGGCGCATGACCGATGCGGGCCTGCTGCGTGCGGACACCGATTGGCATTTGCCCCAACTCTATGCCTTCGTGCAGCAGATGGGCGGGAGCACGCTGGTGCCGCTGCATTCGCGCTACGTCATCGACCTGAACCGTCCGCCGGAGGACACCAACCTCTATCCCGGCCAGGACACGACCGGCCTGGTGCCCACGGACACCTTCCGCAAGCAGCCGATCTATCGCGCCGGCGAGGAACCCGACGCTGCCGAGATCGCCGAGCGCCGCGAGCTGTACTGGAAGCCGTACCACGACGCGCTCGAGGCGGAGCTCGAGCGGCTGCACGCCGCGCACGGCAGCGTGGTGCTGTGGGATGCGCATTCGATCGCCAGCGAGCTGCCGCGCTTCTTCGAAGGGCGCCTGCCCGACCTCAACCTCGGCACCGCCGACGGACACGCCTGTGCGACGCCGGTGCAGAAGGCTGCCGAAGCGGTGCTGCAGGCGCAACGCGAATTCACGCACGTCACCAACGGGCGCTTCAAGGGGGGCTACATCACGCGGCACTACGGCCGCCCCACCGAAGGCTCGCACGCGCTGCAGCTGGAGATGTGCCACGCCACCTACATGGACGAGCAGCCGCCGTTCGGATACCGGCCTGACCTGGCAGCGCGGGTGCAGCCCGTGCTACGGCAGCTGCTCGCGGCCGTGGTGGAAGCGGCGGCGTAGCGGGCTCGCACCGATCGCGTAGGCCAGCTCGGCCGGGTGGTCCACCGCCCACAGGCACAGGTCGGCCTGCTTGCCCGCCTCGATGGTGCCGCGGCTGGCCTGCAGGCCGAGCGCCCGCGCGGCATGACGCGTCACGCCGAGCAGCGCCTCCGCCGCTGTCATTCGGAACAGCGTGCACGCCATGTTCAGCATGAGCGGCAGGTGCGTCGTCGGGCTGGTGCCGGGATTGCAGTCGGTGGCCAGCGCCATCGGCACGCCGTGGCGGCGCAACAGCGCGATCGGCGGCGGCGTGGCGTCGCGCAGGAAGTAGTAGGCGCCTGGCAGGAGCACGGCCACCGTGCCGGCGCGCGCCATGGCGGCGACACCGGCTTCGTCCACATGCTCGAGGTGATCGGCCGACAAGGCGCCGAACTCCGCCGCCAGCGCGGCACCGTGCTGGTTGGACAGCTGCTCCGCATGCAGCTTGACCGGCAGGCCGAGCGCATGCGCAGCCTCGAACACCCGCCGTGTCTGTGCCGGCGTGAAGCCGATGGTGTCGCAGAAGGCATCCACCGCATCGGCCAGGCCGAGCCGCGCGGCCTCGGGCAGGATGCGGCCGGCGATCTCGTCGATGTACGCATCGGCGCGGCCTTCGAACTCCGGGGGCAGCGCATGCGCGGCCAGCAGCGTGGTGCGCACGTCGACGGCATGCCGCTCGGCAAGCCGCCGCGCCACGCGCAGGCACTTCAGCTCCGCGTCGAGCGACAGGCCGTAGCCGGACTTGATCTCGACGGTGGTCACGCCGTGCCGCATCAGCTCGCGCAGCCGTTGTGCCGACGCAGCCTCGAGCGATGGCTCGTCCGCCTCGCGCGTCAGGCGCACGGTGCTGCGGATGCCGCCTCCGGCGCGCGCGATCTCCTCGTAGCTCGCGCCTTGCAGGCGCAGCTCGAACTCGCGCGCGCGGTTGCCGGCGTAGACGAGATGGGTGTGGCAGTCGATGAGGCCCGGGGTCAGCAGCGCGCCCTCGCCATCGATCTCGTGCGCGGCCTGCAGCCCGCTCGGCACCGCCGCGCCCACCTGCGCGATCCGCCCTGCCTCGATGGCGACGAAGCCGGCCGCCGACGGCGTCATGGCGTCGTCGGTACCGGTGACGATGCGCACGTTTCGGATCAGCAGGTCCATGCGCTCACGCCTCGCGCAGCAGCCGGCCGCGTGCATCGACGAAGCGCCGCCGGGCCTCGTCGCCGGCCTCGTGGCGACCCCGGGCGATGCGGCAGCGGCCGCCGACCCACACCTCGGCGATCGTGTCGCGCCGCCCTCGGGCGAACACATGGCTGGCCAACGTGAACGCCGGGTCCAGCCCCTCTTCCGGGCTCAGCACGACGAAGTCGGCGCGCTGCCCGCTGCGCAGGCCGGCCACCGGCCGTGCACTGGCCTGCGCGCCCCCGGCCACCGCGGCCAGCCACAGCTGGTCGGCCGCCTGGGGGCGCTCGGCCGTCGCCAGCACATTGCGCCGCTGCGCGGCAAGGCGCTGGAGGTACTCGAGCCAGCGCAGCTCCTCGGCGGCGTCGACGCTCGCGTGGCTGTCCGAGCCGATGCCCCAGGCCCCGCCGTGCTGCGACAGATCGGCGGCGTCGAACACGCCGTCGCCCAGGTTCGCTTCGGTGGTGGGACACAGCCCGACGACCGCGCCCGAGCGGGCCATGGCGCGCCGCTCGTCCGCATCGGCGTGCGTGGCGTGCACCAGGCACCAGCGCGCGTCGACCGGCGCATGCGCCATCAGCCACTGCACCGGACGCTGACCGCTCCATGCGACGCAGTCGTCGACCTCGCGCTGCTGTTCCGCGATGTGCACGTGCAAGGGCGCGCCGGCGTCCAGGGCGTGAAGTCCGGCGACGACTTCCTCCAGCGCGGGCGCAGGCACCGCGCGCAGCGAGTGCGGGGCCACGCCGACGCGCGCCTCGGTGCTGCGCAGGCCCTCGACGATGCGCAGCAGCGCGTCGACATCGTTGACGAAGCGGCGCTGCGACGGCAGCGATGGCTGTGCGCCGAAGCCGCTCGCCTGGTACAGCACCGGCAGCAGCGTCAGCCCGATGCCGGCGCGGCGCGCGGCCGCGACGATGCGCAAGCCCATCTCCGCTGGATCGGCGTAAGCCGCGCCGCGCTGGTCGTGGTGCAGGTAGTGGAACTCGCAGACGCTGGTGTAGCCCGCGCGCAGCATCTCGATGTAGAGATGCGTCGCGATCTCCTCCAGCTGCTCGGGCGTGATCGCGGCTGCGAAGCGGTACATGCGCTCGCGCCAGCTCCAGAAGCTGTCTCCGCCTTCACCGCGGTATTCGGTGAGGCCTGCGAAGGCGCGCTGGAAGGCGTGCGAATGCAGGTTGGGCATGCCTGGGATCACGGGGCCGTCGGCCCGCTGCACGTCGGGAAGGCCGGCCGCTTCGGGGGTGACGGCGGTGAGCCGGCCCGTGCTGTCCCACGCCAACAGGACGTCGCGCGCCCAGCCCTGCGGCAGCAAGGCGTGGGGTGCGAGCAGCATGAGGCGCGAATCGGCGCTCACGCCGTGCGCTCCAGCCTGACCAGCAGCGCGCGGCTCTTCGCCGCCAGCGGGACGACGCGGCCGGCGGGCATCGAGTGGCGCCACAGCAGCGCCTGCATGGGCTCGCCCACCGCCGCTTCGCCGCCGCCGCGCCACTGCCCCGCCAGCACCAGCAGCAGCCCCGCGGCGGCGGAGGCGAATTCCGTCTCCGCCACGATGGTTCTCACCTCGGTGCGATAGCGGCCGCGGCGCACCATCACGTTGAGATCGACGCTGGGGCCGTCGATGAGCCGCGCGCTCACGCTGTCGTCACCGGCGAAATGGAACGGATCGCCGGGGGTGGCGAGTCGCCGCTCGATGATGCCGCTGGGCGAGCGCAGCACCATGCCCGCGCCGCGCAACAGAACGATGCAGCGGTCGATGCCGGGGAAGGCGGAGAACGGCGCGTCGTGCCTGACCTCGGCGAGGCTCAGCCGCCAGTCGAAGTCATCCGGCGTGGCGCCGGACGGATGGACCGCGAGCTCGCGCGTGAGCCCGGCGCCGTTCTTCCACGGCTGCGGCGCAATGCGCGCCACGTCGACGAGTTGCGCGCTCACGAGCCGATCATCGGCAGCTGGAGGCCCTGCGCCCTGGCCGTCTGCACGGCGAGCTCGTAGCCCGCATCAGCGTGGCGCATCACGCCCGATGCGCTGTCGTTGACGAGCACCCGGGCCAGCCGCCGGGCCGCCGCCTCGCTGCCGTCGGCGACGATCACCATGCCGGCGTGCTGCGAATAGCCCATGCCGACGCCGCCGCCGTGATGCAGCGACACCCAGGTTGCGCCGCCGGCGGTATTGAGCAGCGCGTTCAGCAGCGGCCAATCGGACACCGCATCGGTTCCGTCCTTCATGCCTTCGGTCTCGCGGTTGGGGCTGGCCACCGAGCCGGTGTCCAGATGGTCGCGCCCGATCACGATGGGCGCCTTCAACTCGCCACTGGCCACCATCTCGTTGAAGGCCAGGCCGGCGCGATGACGCTCGCCCAGCCCCAGCCAGCAGATGCGCGCCGGCAGGCCCTGGAACGCGATGCGCTCGCCGGCCATGTCGAGCCAGCGGTGGACATGGTGGTTGTCGGGGAACAGCGCCTTGATCCTGGCGTCGGTCTTGCGGATGTCCTCGGGGTCGCCGGAGAGCGCCACCCAGCGAAACGGCCCCTTGCCCTCGCAGAACAGGGGGCGGATGTAGGCCGGCACGAAGCCCGGGAAGTCGAAGGCGTTCTGCACGCCCTGATCGAAGGCCACCTGGCGGATGTTGTTGCCGTAGTCGACCGTCGGCACGCCCATCGCGTGGAAGTCGAGCATCGCCCGCACGTGCACCGCGCAGGATCGGGCAGCCGCTTCGATGAGTCGCGCGTGTTGGGAAGTGTCGCGCTGCGCGTCACGCCACTGCTCGACGCTCCAGCCGATCGGCAGGTAGCCGTTGAGCAGGTCGTGCGCCGAGGTCTGGTCGGTCACGATGTCGGGCCTGAGGCCGCCGGCACGCGCTCGCCTCACGAGCTCGGGAAGCACTTCGGCGGCATTGCCCAGCAGGCCGATCGATACCGCCTCGCGCTGCCGGGTGTGCTGGGCGATGAGCGCCAGCGCGTCGTCCAGGTCGCGTGCCTGCTTGTCGAGGTAGCGGGTGCGCAGGCGGAAGTCGATGCTCGACTGCTGGCATTCGATGTTGAGCGACACCGCGCCGGCGAAGGTCGCAGCCAGCGGCTGCGCGCCGCCCATGCCGCCCAGGCCTGCCGTGAGGATCCAGCGCCCCGCGAGGTGGCCGCCGTAGTGCTGGCGTCCGGCTTCGGCGAAGGTCTCGTAGGTGCCCTGCACGATGCCTTGTGTGCCGATGTAGATCCATGAGCCGGCCGTCATCTGGCCGTACATGAACAGGCCCCGGCGGTCGAGCTCGTTGAAGTGCTCCCAGGTGGCCCACTTGGGAACCAGGTTGGAGTTCGCGAGCAGGACGCGCGGCGCGTCGGGATGTGTCTTGAAGACTCCCACGGGCTTGCCGGACTGGATCAGCAGCGATTCATCGTCCTCCAGCTCGCGCAGGCACTCGAGGATGCGGTCGAAGGAGGCCCAGTCGCGTGCCGCGCGCCCGATGCCGCCGTAGACCACCAGCTCCTCGGGACGCTCGGCGACATCCGGGTCGAGGTTGTTCTGGATCATGCGGAACGCGGCCTCGGTCAGCCACGACTTGCAGTGGAGCGTGGCGCCTTGCGGCGCTCGCACGACGCGGCCGGGCGCATGGCGGGCGCCTTGAACGGCTGCATCGGCGATGTGGTGGATGTCGGTGGAGTGCATGCGGAACCTCGAGAAAGACAAAGTGGCCTAGACCACTTCGGGGCAGCATGCGGGAAGACGCTACGAGCGTCAAGCCTGGGGACTTCCGCCACCGTCGCCTGGACACGGCGCGGTCGAGCGTGACATCTGTCCAGGCAAGGCTTAAGGGAAAACCCGTATACTCCACATCTACGGGTTTACCCTAGCAGAGGAGTTTGAAATGACCACCACCACCGTTTCGCTGCAAAGCAGCTTCCGCCGCAACGCCCCCCGCCTGGCGCAACCCATCGGCCGGGCCGTGGCGCATCTCGTCGCCAGCGTCGCGGCCTGGATGCGTCCGCGCCAGGAGAGTCCTGCCGAAGCGGCGTCCCGCCTGCGCAGCCTGGCCAATCGGTACGAAGGCCGCCAGCCCGGCTTCGCCGCGGACCTTCGCGCCGCAGCCGACCGTCATCTGGCTGATAGCGAGCGCTAACCTTCGACATGGCTGGCGCCTTGAAAAAAGCCCGCTGAGCGCGGGCTTTCTTCCTTGCTGGCGCGAAGCCGTTTCAGGCGCCCAGGCGAGCCTCGATCCGCGCCTTGGTCTCGGTGAGCTCCGCCGGCAGGTGATACGCGAGCTGGTCGAACAGCTCGCCATGCAGCGCGAGCTCGGCCTTCCAGGCCGCGGTGTCGATGCTGGTCACCTGTTCGAACTGCGCCGGCGTGAACGCCAGGCCCTTCCACGTGAGGTCTTCGTAGCTGGGCGTGACGCCGAAGACGTTGTCGACGCCGTGAGCGCGGCCTTCCACGCGATCCAGCATCCACTTCAGCACGCGCATGTTCTCGCCGTAGCCCGGCCAGACGAACTTGCCGTCCGGACCCTTGCGGAACCAGTTCACGCAGTAGACCTTCGGCACCGCCGCGCCGCGGGATTGCAGCTGCTTGCCGATGTCCAGCCAGTGCTGGATGTAGTCGCTCATGTTGTAGCCGGCGAACGGCAGCATCGCGAACGGGTCGCGGCGCACGACGCCCTGCTGGCCTGCGGCCGCCGCGGTGGTCTCGCTGCCCATCGTGGCGGCCATGTACACGCCCTCGACCCAGTTGCGCGCCTCGGTGACCAGAGGGACCGTTGTCGAGCGGCGGCCGCCGAAGATGAAGGCGTCGATCGGGACACCCGTCGGGTTGTCCCACTCCGGATCGAGCGCCGGGTTGTTGGTCGCTGCCACGGTGAACCGGGCGTTGGGGTGCGCGGCTTTGGCGCCTGTCTCCTTCGCGATGGCAGGCGTCCAGTCCTTGCCCTGCCAGTCGATCAGGTGCGCCGGAGGCTGATCGGTCATTCCTTCCCACCAGACATCGCCGTCATCGGTCAATGCCACATTGGTGAAGATGACATCGCGCTTGAGGCTCGCTATGCAGTTGAAGTTGGTCTTCTCGTTGGTGCCCGGCGCCACGCCGAAATAGCCCGCCTCGGGATTGATCGCGTAGAGCCGACCGTCGCGTCCGGGCTTGATCCAGGCAATGTCGTCGCCGATGGTCGTCACCTTCCAGCCTTCGAAGCCGGCCGGGGGGATCAGCATCGCGAAATTGGTCTTGCCACAGGCGCTGGGAAAGGCGGCCGCGACATGGCGCTTGCGGCCCTCGGGGCTGGTGACACCCAGGATCAGCATGTGCTCGGCCAGCCAGCCCTGGTCGCGGCCCATCGTGCTGGCGATGCGCAGCGCGAAGCATTTCTTGCCGAGCAGCGCATTGCCGCCATAGCCGGAGCCGTAGCTCCAGACCTCGCGCGTCTCGGGATAGTGGACGATGTACTTCGTCGTGTTGCATGGCCAGGCCACGTCGTTCTGGCCGGGCTCGAGCGGCGCACCCACGGTGTGGACGCAGGGAACGAACTCGCCGTCGGCGCCCAGCACCTCCAGCACGGGGCGGCCCATGCGCGTCATGATCTTCATGTTGACCGCGACGTACGGGCTGTCGGTCAGCTCGACCCCGATGTGCGCGATCGGCGAGCCGAGCGGGCCCATGCTGAACGGCACGACATACAGCGTGCGGCCGCGCATGGCGCCGCGGAACAGCGCCTTGTCGCCGGTCTGCAGCAGCTCGCGCATCTCGGCCGGATCCATCCAGTTGTTGGTGGGGCCGGCGTCTTCCTTGCGCTCGCTGCAGATGAACGTGCGGTCCTCCACCCGCGCCACGTCGCTGGGACTGCTGCAAGCGAGGTAGCTGTTCGGCCGCAGCTCCGGATTGAGCTTCTTGAAGGTTCCCGCCGCGACGAGCTGGGCGCAGAGCCGGTCGTACTCGGCGGTGCTGCCGTCGCACCAGTACACGTCCCGCGCTTCCGTGAGCGCCGCGACCTGCGCCACCCATTCGATCAACCGCGTGTGTCGGATATAGGCAGGCGTGTTCAGGCGCAGCCCTTCCAGCAAGGGACGGTTCATGTCGGCTCCAATCATCAAAGTCAAAAAAGCGGGATTGGGCAAGCCTTGCACCGTCAAGGCTTGCCCAATGCCGCTTTGGGACCCTGGTGAATCGCGTCGATTACGCCGGGTTTCCAAAGTGCCGCCCCGATCGGACGGTCACCTCACTGGGAACGATTGTGAGGCGAGTGTAATGTCGGTGTAACCACCGGACCCCGGGGGGTCATGCGCATCCGGTATGACTCCATGCACGCCGCGGGGCTCGGGTTCCCGAAGCGATGCGGGCAAACGGCGGGCCCGCGCTGACGTAGGATGGCGCCCCGCTTTCCGAGGTCCGCCAAATCGACGCCGATCTGTTGAAAGAGCTGCGCATCGCGCACGACCAGCGTGAAGACCATGACGGGGGCCAGCCGGCCCGCTGGCCTTGGCTGGCTGCCATTGCGCTGCTGCTCGCTGCGCTCGCCGGGGCGGGATGGTGGTTTCTCGGCGAGCGCCCGCTCAGCGTCCAGACCGCGACGGCTGTCGCACCGGGGGGCGCGGCGGCTGCCGGCGCGGTGCTCCAGGCCACCGGCTACGTCACGGCACGCCGACAGGCCACGGTATCGACGCAGATCACCGGCACGCTGACCGAAGTGCTGATCGAGGCCGGCGACCGGGTCAAAGCAGGTCAGGTCATCGCCCGCCTCGAAGACAGCGCGCTGCGCGCGGCGCTCCATGGCGCCCAGGCCACCGTGCAGGCCTCGCAGGCGCAGGTGGCGAATGCGCAGGCCCAGCTGGCGCAGGCCCAGGCCGACGCGCAACGGCAAGGCGAACTGGTCGCCACCGGCATGACGACGCGCCAGGCCGCCGAGCAGGCGCGCACCTCGCTCGCCGCCGCCACGGCCCAGCTCGAGGCGCGCCGCCGCGAAGCCGACGCGGCCCGCGCGCAGCTCGCACAGGCCAAGGTGAATTTCGACTTCACCGTCGTGCGCGCGCCTTTCGCCGGCGTGGTCACCGAGAAGGCGGCACAGGTCGGCGAGATCGTCTCGCCGCTCTCCGCCGGCGGAGGCTTCACCCGCACCGGCGTCGGCACCATCGTCGACATGGAGTCGCTGGAAGTCGATGTCGACGTCAACGAGGCCTACATCGGGCAAGTCTCGGCCGGCATGCCGGCCGAGGCGGTGCTCGACGCGTACGCGGACTGGCGCATCCCGGCGCATGTCGTGGCCATCGTGCCCGCCGCGGACCGCGGCAAGGCGACGGTGCGGGTACGCGTGGCGCTGGAGCAGCGCGACACGCGCATCGTGCCCAACATGGGGGTGCGCGTGTCCTTTCTGGGACGCAAGCCTCCTGTGGCCGCCGCGCCGCTCAAGGGCGTGCTCGTGCCGCCGGAGGCCCTGGCGCAACGCGACGGGGCGACGGTCGTGTTCGTCGTGGCCGACGGCAAGGCGGTGCAGCGCAACGTCACGCCGGCAGCGCAGGATGTCGGACGCATGAAGCTGGTCCCGCAAGGCATCTCGGCCGGCGACCGCCTCGTGCTGGCACCGCCCGCCGAGTTGCGCGACGGCACGCGCGTGACGGTCGAGGAAGCGAACCGCTGACGCACGCGCGCCAGCCACCGACAACGAATCAAGGAGGTCATTCCATGGGCAAGCTGATCGAGATCCGCGACCTGTCGAAGGTGTACGAGCGTGGCCGGCAGAAGGTGGAGGTGCTCCACCACATCGACCTGGATGTCGAGCAGGGCGACTTCCTCGCGCTGATGGGGCCGTCGGGCTCGGGCAAGACCACGCTCCTCAACCTGATCGGCGGGCTCGACAAGCCTTCGGGCGGCAGCATCGCCGTCGGCGGACAGCGCATCGACCAGCTCGGCGGCAGCGACCTTGCCAAGTGGCGCGCGGCCAGGGTGGGCTTCGTGTTCCAGTTCTACAACCTGATGCCCATGCTCTCGGCGCAGCGCAACGTGGAGCTGCCGCTGCTGCTGACCAGGCTGTCGTCGACCGAGCGCCGCAAGCGCGCCGGCATCGCGCTGCAGCTCGTGGGGCTGGGCGATCGCGCCAGCCACAAGCCGACCGAGCTGTCGGGCGGACAGCAGCAGCGGGTGTCCATCGCCCGCGCCATCGTCTCCGACCCGACGCTGCTGGTGTGCGACGAGCCCACCGGCGACCTCGACCGCCAGTCTGCCGAGGAGGTTCTGGGCCTGCTGCGCACGCTCAATCGCGATCACGGCAAGACCATCCTGATGGTCACGCACGACCCCAAGGCCGCGGGCTACGCAAACCACACGCTGCACCTCGACAAGGGCGCGCTGGTCGAGCAGTCGGCGGCGGCCGCGGCCTGAGGAACGCGTGCGATGAAATACCTCCACCTCGTCTGGGCGTCGCTGTTCCGGCGCAAGACCCGCACCTTCCTCACCCTGGTTTCGATCATCGCGGCCTTCCTCCTGTTCGGGCTGCTCGATGCCGTTCGCAGCTCGTTCAACCAGGCGGGCCAGAGCGCCAACGGCGCCGAGCGCCTGCAGACCGGGTCGAAGCTGTCGTTCATCCAGACCTTGCCCAAGTCGCTGCAGCAGCAGATGGAGCAGGTGCCGGGCGTGAAGATGGTCACCCACGCGAACTGGTTCGGCGGCGCCTACCAGGACCCGCACAACCAGGTGTTCAGCTTCGCGGTGGCGCCCAACTATCTCGACCTGTACCCGGAGGTGTCGGTGAGCGACGCGCACCGCAAGGCATTCGCCGAGACACGCACCGGCGCGCTGGTGGGCGAGCAGCTGGCCAGGCGCTTCAACTGGAAGGTCGGCGACAAGGTGCCGCTGCAGTCGACCATCTTTCCCGACCGCAATGGCAGCAAGAACTGGTCGTTCGACATCGTGGGCATCCTGCATGCGACCGACAAGAAGTCGGGCGGCTTCTTCGACCAGATGTTCCTGCTGCACTGGAAGTACTTCGATGAAACCACGCCGTACAACCGCGGCAGCGTCGGCTGGTACGTCACGCGCGTGGCCGACGTGAGCCAGGCCGACCGCGTCGCCAAGGCGATCGATGCACTGTCGGCCAATTCCGATCACGAGACGCGCACGCAGACCGAGCAGGCTGCCACGGCCAGCTGGATGAGGCAGCTCGCCGACATCGGGCTCATCGTCGGCTCGATCATGGGCGCGGTGTTCTTCACGCTGCTGCTGCTGTCGGGCAACACGATGATGCAGGCGGTGCGCGAGCGCACCGGCGAGCTCGCAGTTCTCAAGACCATCGGCTTCTCCAACGGCAGCGTGCTGGCGATGGTGCTGGCCGAGTCGCTGCTGCTGCTGCTCATCGGCGGCGTCATCGGACTCGCGCTCGCCAGCCTCATCATCCCGGTGGTCAGCGCAGGCAGCGGCGGCATGCTCAATCTGCCGGTCGTGGGTCTGGACAGCTGGATGCTCGGCATCGCGCTGATGGTCCTCATCGGACTGCTGGTGGGCGCCCTGCCGGCCTCGAGCGCGATGCGGCTGAAGATCGTCGACGCGCTCGCCGGCCGCTGAGGAGGATCCATGGCATTCGTGAGAAATCTGCTGCTGGTGGTGGTCGTGGTCGCTTCGATCGCGGTGTGGGTCGTGCTGCCCTGGCCCGGCGCGCTGCTGCTCGCGGTGCTGCTGGCCGCCTGGCTCCTGCTGACGCGACGCGGCCGCCAGGCCGGATCGGTGGCCGGCGTTGGCATCAGCACCTTGCGCCAGCGGCTCGGCTCGTCGGCCGTCATCGTCGTCGGCATCGCCGGCGTGGTGGGCGTGCTGGTTGCGCTGCTGGCGATGGCCGAGGGCTACAGCGAGACGCTGCGCAAGACGGGCAGCCGCGACACCGGCATCGTGATGCGCGGCGCCTCGGCCTCGGAGGTGATGTCCGGCCTCGACCACGACAGCGTCGTGCTGATTGCACAGGCCGCCGGCATCGCACGCGACGCCAAGGGCGAACCGCTGGCGTCACCCGAGCTGGTGGTCGCGGCCAACCTGCCGCTCAAGAACGGCGGCCCCGACGACGAAGGCAGCGTGCAGCTGCGCGGCGTCGGCGAGCAGGCCTGGGCCGTGCGGCCGCAGATCAAGCTGATCGACGGCCGGCGCTTCCAGCCGGGCCTGCGCGAGCTGGTCGTCGGCCGCGGCGCCGCGCGACAGTTTGCCGGCCTGGTGCCCGGGCGCGAGGTGCGCCTGGGCAACCAGAAGTGGATGGTGGCCGGTGTGTTCGCGTCAGGCGATGCGATGGAGTCCGAGATCTGGGGCGACGCCAACGTGGTCGCCGACACCTATGGCCGCGGCAGCAGCCGCGCCTCGGTGACGGTGCGCCTGGCCGATCCGCAGGCGTTCGGCGCCTTCAAGACCGCGCTCGAGGCCAATCCACAGCTCAAGGTGGACGTCAGCACGACGCTCGACTACTTCAGCAAGCAGTCCGAACGCATGACCAAGGTGATCCGCATCATCGGCATCACCGTAGGCGTCATCATGGCGATCGGCGCCATGTTCGGCGCGCTGAACACCATGTTCGCCGCCGTCGCCGCGCGCGCCCGCGAGATCGCGACACTGCGCGCCATCGGCTTTTCGGGCCTGCCCGTCGTCGTCGCCGTCATGCTCGAGACGATGCTGCTCGCGCTGGCCGGCGGCCTGATCGGCGGCGTGCTGGCCTGGCTGCTGTTCAACGGCTACGGTGCTTCCACGCTCGCTGCCGGCACGGTGGGCCAGCTCAGCTTCCAGCTCCACGTGACCCCGGAGCTGCTGTGGACCGGACTGAAATGGGCGCTCGCCATCGGGTTCATCGGCGGCCTCTTCCCCGCGGTGCGGGCCGCGCGGCTGCCGGTCACCACCGCGCTGCGAGAGCTTTGATCCGACGCGGCTCCCTCGGCAGGAGCCGTGATGCCCGTCACGCTCCGGCCGAGGCACGCCGGCGGAAAGCGCCCGTAAGATGCCGGCGCATGAGCTCCCGACGCCACAGCCTGATCCGCCTCGGCGCCGGCGCAGCCTGGCTGGCCACGCCCGCGCTCGCGCTCGCAGCGCAAAGGCAGTCGTTGGCCGATCCGCTGCGCCTGGCCGCCGATGACGCCCTCATCGACTCGGGCCTCGCGCCACTGCTGCAGCGCAGCTTCGGGCAGGACACCGGCGTCGCGGTCGAGCTGCTGCACGGTCCGGCGACCGTCGTGCTCGGCGCGCTCGAACGCGGCGAGCACGACGCAGCGCTCACCAATGCGCCCGAGGTCGAGCTCGGGCTCGAAAAGCAGGGTCTCATCCACGACCGGCGCGCCATCGTCGGCAGCCAATTCGTTCTCGTCGGACCCGCCGCGCTGGCCAAGCCGCTGTCGGCCGGCCGCGACGTCGCGCTCGCCCTGTCGCGCCTGGCGCAGGCCCAGGCGCCATTCATGTCCCGTCCCGACGGTTCAGGCACCCACCTCGCCGAGCAGGTCGCCTGGCGTGCCGCCGCGACAGCGCCCGGCGGCGAGTGGTACCTGAGGGCCGAAGCGGGCAAGCCGCTGCTGGCGCAGGCGCGCGAACGGCAGGCCTGCGCCATCGTCGAGCGTGGCGTCTGGGCTGCGCAAGGCGGCGGCAAGGGCATGGCGGTGCTGTCCGAGGGCGACCCGCGGCTGGCCGTCGATGTGCACGTGATGCGCACGTTCCGCGCCGAACGCCAGCACCCGGCCGGCAAGCTCTTCGTCGGCTGGATCAGCGGCCCCAAGGGCCGGCACGCGATGGCATCGCTGCGCGGCTACCTCGCGCCCAGGGCCTGAGGTCAGGAACCCGGTCATGCCGCGCCGCCTGGTCAGCGTCAATGTCGCCCGGGCCCGTGCCTGGCAGATCGACGGACGCGAGGTGCTCAGCGCGATCGGCAAGCGCAGCATCGCGGGGCCGGTGCAGGTGCGGCCGCTGGGCCTCGAAGGCGACGAGCAGGCCGATCTGTCGGTGCACGGCGGCCTGACCAAGGCGGTGTACGCCTATCCGCTCGAGCACTATCCGTTCTGGCAGACCGTGCGCGCCCAGGCGCGCGCTGCGGCATGGGACGACCCGCTGCCGCCGGGCGCGCTCGGCGAGAACCTGAGCCTCGAGGGCCTGGTCGAGCGCGACGTCTTCATCGGCGACGTGCTGCGCTTTGCCGACTGCGAGCTGGCGGTCAGCGAGCCGCGCTTTCCCTGCTTCAAGTTCAACGCCGCCATGGGCTTTTCCCAAGCAGCCAGGCTGATGGCGCAGAACGCCTGGTGCGGCTTCTACCTGGCCGTCCGTTCGCCCGGCACGCTGCACGCCGGCGAACACTTCGAGCTGGTGCCCGGTCCGCGGGAGATCGGCATCACGGAGATCTTCCGCTCGCGCATGAGCCGGGCCAAGGTCTAGCGTCCCGGGGCGATTACAGTCCATCGCATGCTCGCCTACCGACATGCCTTCCACGCGGGCAACCACGCCGATGTGCTCAAGCACACCGTTCTCGCGCTGGTCCTGCGCTACATGAACCAGAAGGACAAGCCTTACCGCTACGTCGACACGCACGCCGGGGCCGGCGGTTATTCGCTCGAAGGCCGCTACGCGCAGAAGAAGGGCGAGTTCGAGCAGGGGATCGGCCGGCTGTGGGAGCGGGATGATCTGCCGCAGGCGGTGGCCGACTACGTCAGCCTGGTGCGTCAGTTCAACCCGCAGGGACGGCTGGAGCAGTACCCCGGCTCGCCGGCCTTCGCGCAGATGGTGCTGCGGGCGCAGGACCAGATGCGGCTGTTCGAGCTGCACCCCACCGATCACCGGATCCTCGAAGCCTACCTCGGCAGCGTGAAGCGCGCGGAAGTCAGGAACGCCGACGGCTTCGAAGGCTTGAAGAGCCAGCTGCCGCCGTCGACACGCCGAGCCGTCGTGCTGCTGGACCCGAGCTACGAAGGCAATGGCGACTACGCCCGCGTCGTCGCCACGCTGCGCGACGCGCTGCAGCGCTTCGCGGAGGGCGTGTATGTCGTCTGGTATCCGCAGGTGCAGAAGCTGGAGGCGGCGCAATTGCCCAAGCGGCTGGAAGCGCTGGCGCCCAGGGGATGGCTGCACGCGCGTCTGACGGTGCAGCAACCGGACGCCCAGGGCTTCGGATTGGCCGGCAGCGGTGTGTTCATCCTGAACCCGCCCTACACGCTGCACGACCAGTTGCTCGACGTGCTGCCTTACCTGGTCGACGTGCTGGGTCAGATCGACGACGCGAGCTACCTGCTGGAGCAGCGCCCCGCCTGACCCTGATTCACACCGCGTTACAGAAGACCGACGCGGGCTGTCATTCAGCCCCAAGGCACGCTTCTTGTGTGAATCGCCGGACCATGAATACAAGGTCGGGACGTTGGGGGTTGGGAGTCGCCGGCATGCTGACAGCCTTCGGGCTGCTCAGCGGCTGCGCGGCGACGTCGGTACTGACTTTCGCCTACGAGCAGGCCAATGAAGGCCAGTGCATCAGCGCCGGCTGCGCGTCGATGGCCATGCTGAAGCACGCGATCGACAAGGCGACCGAGGGCGATCCTACGCCGTGCCACAAGCTCAACAGCGTCGAGCGGGCCATCGAAGGTCGCTGCGGACCCTATCAGCCGGGCAGCCTGCTGACCAAAGACGTCACTGCCTCGGGTCTTCCCCAATGCCCGTTGACGCTGGCCGCGCGCGAGGCGCGGACCTGGCCGGTGCTGCCGGAGCTGCTGGCCAAGGGCGCCGTGCCCGAGACCTGCCACGTGGCCCCGCTGGTCGCGCTCGCGCAAGCCACACCCTGTCCCGACTTCACCCGTGCCACTGCCGAATCGCTGACCGCCCTGCGTTGGCTGGCCGAGGCCGACGCACGTTCGATCGATCACGACGTCGTGCGCATGCTGAGCTGCCCCAGTGCACGCGAGGCGGGGCTCTCTTCCGCGCTCGAGGGCTGGCTCGCCCAGGGGCAGCTGCCGGCGCGCGGACTCAGCTTCGGCGTGCTCGGTGCGCTGCATCCCGGCTACCTCGACTCCGACTTTGCCCGCGCGCTGGAGGCGCAGGGCCACACGGCGCGGGCGTCGCTGGGCGCCTACGCCGGCACGCTGCCCGGCGGATTCGACCTGGCGTTGCGCAGCGGCGACCGCGCGGCCCTCGACTGGTGGTTCCTGCGCGCCCCCGACCTCGCCAATCGCGTTCCATCGCGGCAGGCCAATCAGCTTCCCTGGGTGCCGCTGGCGCGTGTCATCACGCCCGCCTATCTGGCGCAGCCCGAGCGGCAGGGCGAGATGGTGAGCTACCTGATCTCGCGCGGCGCGGATCCGTCGCGCTCGCTGCCCCACGATCCGGCCCATTCGGTGGTGAGCTACGCCAGACAATTGAAGAGTCCGTCGCTGGCACTGCTGGACGTGCCGGTGCTCGCCGGCCGGGCCAGCACGCTGCCGCCTGTCACGGCGGCCGCCGCAGCGGTCGGCAGCGTCGCCGCGGTGACGCCGCCGCCGGCCGTCACGCTGCCTTGAACGAGGGCGTCTACCGGTCCTGCGGATCGGGATGGCGCCGCAGGTCCCGAAACGCCGCGAACAGCCACGAGCGCATGCCCACCACGAGCGTGTAGGCGCGCCGCTGTGCGGGCTGCAGCTTCTGGTCGGCCAGATGCTGCTGCGCGAAGTCGCTGCCCACGCGCTGCAGACGTTCGACCAGCGCGGATGCCTCGCTCGGACTGACTTCGCCGTGGACCAGCATCAGCAGCTCGCCTTCGTCGTCGAAGCCCCCGCTGAAGTAGTCGTGCACCACGTGCTGGCGGAAGTAGTGCATCACCGGGCCGTTGGGCCGCCAGCGGAATCCCTTGGCCACCTTGAGGCGATAGCGGTTCAGTGGCCGCAGCTCGATGATCCCGAGCCGGTCCAGCGCCACGAGGTAGCGCACGCAGTCGGCCTCGCTCAGCGTGTAGGTGCCGACGATCTGCTCGAAGGTCCACAGGCTGAGGCAGGAGATGGCCATCAGCAGCAGCTTGCGGTCGGCGACCACGGCCTTTTCCTGCTCCAGCGTCAGCTCGCGGCTCGCCGGCTGCTCATCGGCAATGCGCCGCGCCAGGTCGGCGAAGTCCAGCTTCAGCGCCCGCAGCACGTCGTCCACGCGTGACAGCTGCATGTCCGCCTTGGCGAAGATGCGCTTGATGCTCGATTCCGACATGCCCAGCTGCACCGCCAGGTCCGCGTAGGTCACGCCGGCGGCCTTCAGCTCGGCCTTCAGCGCGCTGACCAGGTCGTGCGTGGTGCTCATCGGTTCCTCCCGCTCGGTATCGGCTGATGGTACTTGTGATGGAGCCGCATGCAACCATTCCAGGAGCGCTTGATACCGCAGCGTGACTTCCTCAGCATGGCGACCGTGTTCAACCACCACGAAGCCCCCATGCAGACCTCCCCGATCCGCCAAGACACCAAGGCCTGGAAGGCCCAGGTCTGGATCTCCTTCGGCGCCGCCGTCACGCTGTGCGCCACCGGCCTGGCCTACCTACCCGGCGACGACCTCGACCGGGCCTTCATGGTGATGGGCTACGTCTTCTGCATGTCCACCGCTTTCGCGCTCGCCAAGTACGTGCGCGACAACGAGCTGCGCAAGACGGACACGCCGATGTGGGGACTGGTGGTCTGGGGCGGCTTCGCCTTCGCCATGTCCCTCACGGGCTGGGGCCTGCTGCGCATGGGCATCAATCCGACCTACAAGGCCTATCTCGGCGTGTGCTGGCTGTTCCTCATCTCGACGGTGTTCACGCTGGCCAAGACCTTGCGCGATGCGCACGAAGCACTCATCGCCGAGGCCCGTCTCGAAGGCATGGCGATGCGCACGCCGCGCGACGCCCAATGAAGAGGAGATCCGTGATGAGACTGCATGCCTTTCTGGCAGCGGCCGTGCTGGCCGCCAGCCTGGGTTCCGCCAGGGCGCATCCGCCCACCCTGTCGGATGCGAGCGCGCTGTCGACGCTTCCGATCGCCGTGTCGCTCGCGGCGCCGGTGATGATCGTGTCGGCGGGCGCCGCGCTGACCATCGTCGCCGTCGAAGCCACCAGCGCCGGGACGGTCTGGGTGCTGGAGCGAGCGTCCGACGGCGCGCGCGCCAGTGTCACGCTGGGCGCAGAAGCGGCCGGCGGGTTGTCGGTCGCAGCCGGCACCGCCGTCATGGTCAGCGCCTTCAGTGCGGGCTGGGTGCTGTCGGCCGCCGGCAGGGCGATCGCCTATATCCCCAACGAGATCGGCAACGCGCTGCTGTACAACGAGCGCGTCACGCGATGAAGGCCGCCGTCGCTGCGCTGCTGCTGGCATGCGCCGGCGCGGCCCATGCGGGCCGGTCCTGCGACGCCCAGGCGCCGCAGGCCCTCGACGTCGAACGTGCCATGGTGCTGGCGCAGCACGTCGCGAAGGCGCTGGACGACAGCGGCGCGCAGGTCGTGGCGCTCGCCCGCATCGGACAGGACCTGCGCCGCCATGGCCAGCGCTACTCTCACCTGGGCTTCGCCTACCGCGAGGGCCGCGTCTGGCGCGTGGTGCACAAGCTGAACCATTGCGCCAGCGCCACGGCCTCGGTGTACCGGCAGGGGCTGGGCGAGTTCTTCCTCGACGGCATGTTCGAGTACGAGGCCGGCATCGTCGTGCTCGCGCCGGCGGTGCAGGCAGCCTTGCGCCCGGCGCTGCAGGACAACCGCCGTCTCGCGCAGATGCACACCCGCGCCTACAGCATGGTCGCCTATCCGTGGTCGCAGACCTACCAGCAGTCGAGCCAATGGGCCATCGAGACGCTGGCGATGGCGCAGGAGCCCGCCGCCGACACCCGCGAGCGCGCGCAGGCATGGCTGCGCCTGCAGGGCTACCAGCCGGCCACGCTGCGGCTGAACGCGTTCACGCGACTCGGCGCGAGGCTCACCGCCGCCAACATCGCCTTCGACGATCACCCGAACGAGAAACGATTCAGCGATCGCATCGAAACCGTCACGGTCGATTCGGTTTTCAGTTGGCTGCAGCGAAGCGGATTCGGCTCGGCGCCCCTTGCCGTGCGGTAGATTGCGCCACCCGATGGCGAGAGGAGACGAGGCTTGAGCCACCACGACGAAGCGAATCAGTTCGCCCTGCTGAAGCAACGCCGCTTCGCACCGTTCTTCTGGACCCAGTTCCTCGGTGCCGGCAACGACAACCTGTTCAAGTTCGCCTTCACCGTGATGGTGACCTACCAGCTGCAGGTGAGCTGGCTGCCGCCCTCGCTCGCCGGCCTGGCGATCGGTGCACTGTTCATCCTGCCGTTTCTGCTCTTTTCAGCCACCAGCGGACAGCTCGCCGACAAGTACGACAAGGCCGCGCTGATCCGCCTCGTGAAGTGGCTGGAGATCGCCATCATGCTCGTGGCCGGCTGGGGCTTCGTGCAGCAGAACGTCGGCGTGCTGCTCGGCTGCGTGTTCCTGATGGGCCTGCACTCCACGCTGTTCGGGCCCGTGAAGTTCGCGTACCTGCCGCAGCACCTCGACGAGCGCGAGCTGACCGGCGGCAACGGCATGGTCGAGATGGGGACCTTCGTCGCCATCCTGCTCGGCAATGTCGCCGGCGGCCTGCTGATCGCGATGCCCGAGGTCGGCGCGCGCGCCGCGGCATGGGCCTGCATCGGGCTGGCTATGCTGGGCCGCATCACCGCCCAATACGTTCCGGCGTCGCCCTCCACCGATCCGGCGCTGCGCATCAACTGGAACCCGGTCACCGAAACCTGGCGCAACCTGAAGCTGGCGCACGGCAACGTCGTCGTCTTCCGCTCGCTGCTCGGCATCTCGTGGATGTGGTTCTTCGGTGCGGTGTTCCTGTCGCAGTTTCCCTCCTTCGCCAAGGAGGTCCTGCACGGCAACGAGCAGGTGGCCTCGCTGCTGCTGGTCGTGTTCTCCATCGGCATCGGTGTCGGCTCGCTGCTGTGCGAAGTGCTGTCGCGCAGGCACGTCGAGATCGGCCTGGTGCCGCTGGGCGCGATCGGCATGAGCGTGTTCTCGCTCGACCTGTACTTCGCCTCGCGCGCATTGCCGCCCGCTTCGGCCCTGACGCTGGCGCAGTTCACCGCGCAGGCGGCGCACTGGAGGGTGATGCTCGACCTTGCGCTGCTGTCGCTGTTCGCCGGCCTGTACAGCGTGCCGATGTACGCGCTGATCCAGTTGCGCTCGCAGCCCAGCCACCGCGCGCGCATCATCGCGGCCAACAACATTCTCAATGCGCTGTTCATGATCGCCAGCGCGGTGGGCGTCGGCGCCCTGCTGAAGGCCGGCTTCACCATCCCGCAGGTGTTCGCCATCGTCGGCCTGCTCAACGCCGTCGTCGCGCTCTACATCTTCCTGCTGGTGCCCGAATACCTCCTGCGCTTCATCGCCTTCATTGCCACGCGGCTCATCTACCGCTTCAAGGTGCGCGGCGACGAGCACATTCCGGTCGAAGGCGCGGCAATCCTCGTCTGCAACCACGTGAGCTTCGTCGATGCGGTGCTGCTGATGGCGGCGAGCCCGCGCCCGATCCGCTTCATCATGGACCACCGCATCTTCCAGATCCCCGTGCTCGGCTGGCTGTTCAAGCTGGCGAAGGCCATCCCGATCGCCCCGCAGCGCGACGACCCGACGGTCTACGAACGCGCGTTCGAGCAGGCGCGCCAGGTGCTGTCGCAGGGCGACCTGCTGTGCATCTTCCCCGAAGGGGCCATCACCCGCGACGGGCAGCTCGGCGAGTTCAAGGGCGGCGTGATGAAGCTGCTCGAGACCCATCCGGTGCCGGTCGTTCCGCTGGCGCTGCAGAACCTGTGGGGCTCGTTCTTCTCGCGCGTCGAGGGCGCGGCGATGACGCGGCCTTTCCGCCGCGGGCTGTTCACGCGCGTGGGCCTGGTGGCCGGCGCGCCGGTGGCGCCGCATGCGGTCACGCCGGCCATGCTGCGCGACCGGGTGGGCTCGTTGCTCGCGAGCTGAGGGCACTCGGCGCGGCGCTGAGACAATCGCCGCCATCCGAGGAGATTGCCCCCATGGCCTTGCCGTTGAGCCGCGGCGCGCTGGCGCGCGTCGTTCCCTTCGTGTTGTTCATGCTGCTGCTGGCGGTGCGCGGCAGCCTGCCGGCCGACGGCTCGGCCGGCGTCGACCCGCGCTGGACCTACGCGATCGGCGTCCTGCTGGCCGCCGGTGCGCTCTGGTGGTTCCGGCGCGAATACGGCGAGCTCGCGCGGCAGTCGCGCCCCGACAGCGGCGAAACGCTGCTCGCCGTGGTGGTCGGCCTGGTGGTGTTCGTGTTGTGGATCACCCTCGACGCGCCATGGATGACCATCGGCTCGCCGACCGCCACCTTCCTGCCGGTCGACGCCGCCGGTCGCGTGGACTGGCCGCTCGTTGCCGTGCGCTGGGCCGGCGCGGCGCTGCTGGTGCCGGTGATGGAGGAGCTCTTCTGGCGCTCCTTTCTCATGCGCTGGATCGAGCGCCCGCAGTTCGAGGCGGTGGCGCCGCAGCGGGTGGGCCTGAAGGCCGTGGTGCTGTCCACCTTCGTCTTCATGCTCGCCCACACGCTGTGGCTGGCGGCCATCGTCGCCGGGCTGGCCTATGCCTGGCTCTACGTGCGCACCGGCAAGCTGTGGGTGCCCATCGTCGCCCACGCGGTCACGAACGGCGCGCTCGGCGTTTGGGTGGTGGCCACTCGCAACTGGACCTTCTGGTGAGCGCTCAGACGCCGCGCGCGCGGTCCTGCCTGAACCGCTTCGCATAACCGGCGAAGTCGCCTGCCTCCAGCGCCTCGCGCACCTCGCGCATCAGGTTCAGGTAGTAATGCAGGTTGTGGATGCTGGTGAGCATCGGGCCCAGCATCTCGCCGCAGCGGTCCAGGTGGTGCAGGTAGGCGCGCGAGAAGCCGCTGCAGGTGGTGCACGCACAGGTCTCGTCGACCGGCCGTTCGTCGGTCTTGTAGCGCGTGTTGCGCAGCCGCAGATCCCCGAAGCGCGTGAACAGATGGCCGTTGCGCGCGTTGCGGGTGGGCATCACGCAATCGAACAGGTCGACGCCCGCCGCCACGCCGTCGATGAGGTCCTCCGGCGTGCCCACGCCCATCAGGTAGCGCGGCTTGCTCGCGGGCAGGCGATGCGGGGTGTGGGCGACGATGCGTTGCATCGCCTCCTTGGGCTCGCCGACGCTCACGCCCCCGATCGCGTAGCCGGGCAGGTCCAGCTCCACCAGCGAGGCGAGCGATGCCTCCCGCAGGTGCTCGAACATGCCGCCCTGCACGATGCCGAACAAGGCGTTCGGGTTCTCGAGGCGCTCGAACTCCGCCTGGCAACGTCGCGCCCAGCGCAGACTGAGCTCCATCGAGACCCTGGCCTCGTCCTCGGTGGTCACATGGCCTCGTGTTTCGTACGGTGTGCACTCGTCGAACTGCATGACGATGTCGCTGTTCAGCACGCGCTGGATCTGCATGCTCGTTTCCGGCGTCAGGAACAGCTTGTCGCCGTTGACCGGCGACGCGAAGCGCACGCCCTCCTCGCTGATCCTGCGCATCTCACCGAGCGACCAGACCTGGAATCCGCCGCTGTCGGTGAGGATGGGCCGCTGCCAGCCCTCGAAGCGATGCAGGCCGCCGAACTGCTGCAGCACCTCGAGCCCGGGGCGCAGCCACAAGTGGAAGGTGTTGCCGAGGATGATCTGCGCGCCCATCGCCTCCAGCGACTGCGGCATCACGCCCTTGACCGTGCCGTAGGTGCCCACCGGCATGAAGATCGGCGTCTCGACCACGCCGTGGCGAAGCGTCATGCGGCCGCGGCGTGCCAGACCTTCGGTCTTCAACAATTCGAACTGCAGCATGCGGCGATTGTCACCCGTCGCGCCGGGCCAGCAGCATCGCGTCGCCGTAGCTGAAGAAGCGATAGCGCTGCGCGATGGCGTGCGCATAGAGGTCCCGGATGACGTCGAGGCCGGCGAAGGCACTCACCAGCATCAGCAGGGTGCTCCTGGGCAGATGGAAGTTGGTCACCAGCCGGTCGACGACGCGGAAGCGGAAGCCGGGCGTGATGAAGATGTCGGTCTCGCGCGCGCCCGCCTGCAAGGATCCGTCCAGCGCGGCTGATTCGAGCGCGCGCAGCGTCGTCGTGCCGACCGCGACGATGCGACCGCCCGATGCACGCGTGCGCTCGATCGCCTCGACAGTCTGCGCGCCGACCTCGAACCATTCGCTGTGCATGCGGTGCTCGGCGATGTTCTCGACCCGCACCGGCTGGAAAGTCCCGGCGCCGACGTGCAAGGTGATGTGCGCGCTGGCCACGCCGCGCTCGGCCAGCGCCTGCAGCAGCGCTTCGTCGAAGTGCAGCGCGGCCGTGGGGGCCGCCACCGCGCCGGGCCGCCGCGCGAACACTGTCTGGTAGCGCCGCTCGTCGTCGGCGCTGTCGGTGTGCGTGATGTACGGCGGCAGCGGCACATGGCCGAAGCGCGCCAGCAGCGCGAGCGGATCCTCGGGAAAGCGCAGGTGGAAAAGTCCGCCGTCCGGACCGCCGCGACCCAGCACCTCGGCCGCGAAGCGCTCGCCGCCCGGTGCATCGAAGAAGACGAGGCTGCCCGGCTTGGGCGATTTGCTGGCGCGAAGGTGCGCCAGGACCTCGCGCTCCGGCAGCACACGCTCGACCAGCGCCTCCACCGCGCCGCCGCTGGACTTGGCGCCCCACAGCCGCGCCTTGATGACGCGCGTGTCGTTGAACACCAGCAGGTCGCCTGGGGCCAGCAGCGAGGGCAGCTCGCGGAACACGCGGTCCGCGAGAGCGTCGCCGGTGCCGTCGAGCAGGCGCGACGCGCTGCGCTCGGCCGCGGGCTGCTGAGCGATGAGCTCGGGAGGAAGCTGGAAGTCGAAGTCGGCGAGCGTGAGCGGCCGGGCCGATGGATTCATGCCGTTGAGGGCCGGACGAGACCCGTGCCAAGGAGGGCAGAATTGTCCCATGGCCTTCTCGCCGCCGCCCTCCGTCCCCGAACACAAGGAGAAGTCCGCGCCGCAGAAGGCCCTCGAGAAACTCGGCCTGCTGCGCGACATCGACCTCGCGCTGCACCTGCCGCTGCGCTACGAGGACGAGACACGCCTCGTGCCGATCGCCGCGGTGCGCGACGGCGACACGGCGCAGGTCGAAGGGACGGTGCGCGACAGCCGCGTCCAGTTCCGTCCGCGGCGCCAGCTGGTCGTCCGCATGGCCGACGACGCCGGCGACGAGCTGGTGCTGCGCTTTCTGCACTTCTATCCGAGCCACCAGAAGGCGCTGGAGGTCGGGCGGCGAATCAGGGTGCGCGGCGAAGCGCGCGGCGGCTTCTTCGGGCTGGAGATGGTGCACCCGGCGTTTCGCGGCGTCGAAGCCGGCACGCCGCTCGCCGCCGCGCTGACGCCCGTCTATCCGACGAGCGCGGCCTTGCCGCAGGCCTATCTGCGCAAGGCGGTGGCGTCCGGCCTGGCGCACGCCGACCTGTCCGACGTCGTGCCCGCCGGGCTGGTGCCGCCGGGCCTGCCCGGCCTGCGCGAATCGCTGCGCTTGCTGCACCACCCGGCGCCCGACGTGTCGCTCGCCGCGCTGGAGGACCACAGTCATCCGGCCTGGCGCCGGCTCAAGTTCGAGGAGCTGCTGGCGCAGCAGCTCTCGCAGCTCGAAGCCAGGCGCGAGCGCGAGGCCCAGCGCGCGCCGCGCTTCGCCGTGCAGGGCGGCGGGCTGCAGGAGCAGCTGCTTGGCGCGCTGCCGTTCGGGCTGACGGCTGCGCAGCGCCGGGTCGGCGAGGAGATCGCGTCGGATCTGCAGCGCGACACGCCGATGCACCGCCTGCTGCAGGGCGACGTCGGCTCGGGCAAGACGGTCGTCGCGGCGCTGGCGGCCGCGATCGCCATCTCCAACGGCTGGCAATGCGCATTGATGGCGCCGACGGAGATCCTCGCCGAGCAGCACTTTCGCAAGCTGGTGCACTGGCTGGAGCCCTTCGATGTCGGCATCGCCTGGCTCACCGGCAGCCGCAAGGGCAAGGGGCGGCGCGCCATGCTGGAGCGCGTCGCATCCGGCGAAGCCGGTCTGGTGGTCGGCACGCACGCCGTCATCCAGGACGAGGTCCAGTTTGCCAAGCTCGGCCTGGCGGTGATCGACGAGCAGCACCGCTTCGGCGTGCAGCAGCGGCTCGCGCTGCGCCACAAGCTGGCGGAGCAGGCGCTGGAGCCGCACCTGCTGATGATGAGCGCGACGCCGATTCCGCGCACCCTCGCGATGACGCTGTTCGCCGACCTCGACATCAGCACCATCGACGAGCTGCCGCCCGGCCGCACGCCCATCGTCACCAAGGTCTTCGCCGACACCAAGCGCGCCGCGGTGCTGGAGCGCATCCGCGACGAGGTGGGGCAGGGCCGTCAGGTCTACTGGGTCTGCCCGTTGATCGAGGAGTCGGAGCACCTCGACCTGCAGAACGCCACCGCGACGCACCAGCAGCTTGTCGAGGCGCTGCCGGGCCGCATGGTCGGGCTGCTGCACGGTCGCATGCCGGCGGCGGAGAAGGCAGCGGTGATGTCGCTGTTCGGCGGTGGGCAGATGGCGGTGCTGGTCAGCACGACCGTCATCGAGGTCGGCGTCGACGTGCCGAACGCCAGCTTGATGGTCATCGAGCACGCCGAGCGCTTCGGCCTGAGCCAGCTCCATCAGTTGCGCGGCCGGGTGGGGCGAGGCGGCGTGGCGAGCGTTTGCGTGCTGCTCTACACCGGCCCCCTGTCCGACACCGGCAAGGCGCGCTTGAAGGCGATGGCCGAGACGACGGACGGCTTCGAGATCGCCCGCCGTGACCTCGAGATCCGCGGGCCGGGCGAATTTCTGGGCGCGCGCCAATCCGGTGCACCGCTGCTGCGCTTCGCCGACCTGACGCTTGACGAAGACCTGGTCCGCGCCGCACGCCAGGCGGCCGGCCGCATGCTGGACGAGCACCCGGCGGCGGCGCGCGAGCACGTCGCGCGCTGGCTCGGGGGCCGGGCCGAGTACCTCAAGGCCTGAGCGCAGAGATCGGCTATCGCCCGACGTGCATTGATTGCACGTCGCTGACATACTTCCGGCTCCCCCTCCGCGCTCATGCCGCCATGACGCTCACCGAACTTCGCTACATCGTTGCCGTCGCCCGCGAGAAACACTTCGGCCGCGCGGCGGAAGCCTGCTTCGTGTCGCAGCCGACACTGAGCGTGGCGATCAAGAAGCTCGAGGAAGAGCTCGACGTGAAGCTGTTCGAGCGCGGCGCCAACGAAGTCAGCGTGACACCGCTGGGCGAGGAGATCGTGCGGCAGGCGCAGTCGGTCATCGAGCAGGCGGCCGGCATCAAGGAGATCGCCAAGCGCGGCAAGGACCCGGTGTCGGGGCCGCTGCGGCTGGGCGTCATCTACACGATAGGCCCGTACCTGCTTCCCGACCTGGTCAAGCAGGCCATCGAGCGCGTGCCGCAGATGCCGCTCATGCTGCAGGAGAACTTCACCGTCAAGCTGCTCGACATGCTGCGCACCGGCGAGCTCGACGCGGCCATCATGGCCGAGCCTTTCCCCGATACCGGCCTGGCGGTCGCGCCGCTGTACGACGAGCCCTTCATGGTGGCGGTCCCCAAGAGCCACGCGCTGGCCAAGCGCAAGCGCATCAGCGCCGAAGAGCTGAAGCAGGAGACGATGCTGCTGCTCGGCACCGGCCACTGCTTCCGCGACCACGTGCTCGAGGTGTGTCCCGAATACGCCCGCTTCTCCAGCGACGCCGAAGGCATCCGCAAGAGCTTCGAAGGCTCGTCGCTGGAGACGATCAAGTACATGGTCGCCTCGGGGATGGGTGTCACTGTCGTGCCGCAGCTCAGCGTGCCCAAGGACCAGCAGTCGCACGTGGTTTACGTCCCGTTCACGCCCCCGGCGCCCACGCGGCGGGTGGTGCTGGCATGGCGGCGCACGTTCACCCGCTACGAGGCGATCGCCGCGCTGCGCAACGCCATCTATGCCTGCGAATTGCAGGGAGTGAAGCGGCTCACCGCGTGAGGTCGCGCTATCGCCTTGATGACGGCAAGTGATTGGCGTCCCGGCGTCCCAGCCGATAGACTGATTTCAAGCAAACACCAAGGAGAAGCGCATGCCCCCTCCCTCGACAGGCCCGGTCGGCATCCACATCGGCATCAGCGAAGAAAACCGCGGCGCGATCGCCGCCGGCCTGAGCCGCCTGCTGGCCGACACCTACACGCTGTACCTCACGACCCACAACTTCCACTGGAACGTCACCGGCCCGATGTTCAACACGCTGCACGCCATGTTCATGCAGCAGTACACCGAGCTGTGGAACGCGGTCGATCCGATCGCCGAGCGCATCCGCTCGCTCGGGCACGTCGCCCCTGGCTCGTACGCCCAGTTCGGGCAGCTCGCCTCGATCAAGGACGTGCCCACCACGCCGCCGAAGGCGCTCGAGATGGTGCGCATCCTCGTCGAGGGCCACGAGGCGGTCGCCCGCACCGCCCGGGGCGTGTTCCCGCTGGCCGATCAGGCCAACGACGAGCCCACCGCCGACCTGCTGACGCAGCGCCTCGCGGTTCACGAGCAGACCGCCTGGATGCTGCGGTCGCTGCTGGAGGACTGATCGTCTCCATGCGCATCGCCATCCTGACCTTCGACGGCTTCAACGAGCTCGATTCCTTCATCGCACTGGGACTGCTGAACCGCCTGAAGGCCGACGGCTGGAAAGCGGAGATCGCGAGTCCCAGCTCGCATGTCACCTCGATGAACGGTGTCGTCGTCGAAGCGCAGCAGACGCTCGAGTTCGCCAACGAGGCCGACGCGGTGATCTTCGGCAGCGGCATCTACACCCGCGCCATCGCCGAGAACAGCGCGCTGCTCGACCGCCTGCAGCTCGATCCGCTGCGCCAGCTCATCGCGGCCCAGTGCTCCGGCACGCTGCTGCTGGCACGCCTCGGACTGCTGGCCGACATGCCCGCGTGCACCGACCTCACCACCAAGCCGTGGGTGGTGCAGGCGGGCGTGCGCGTGGTCGATGCACCTTTCCACGCCAAGGGACCCATCGCAACGGCCGGCGGCTGCCTTGCGTCGCAGTACCTGGCCGCCTGGATGATGGCCAAGCGCGCGGGCTTCGAGACCGCGGCGAGCGCGCTGCACTACGCGGCGCCGGTGGGCGAGAAGGACGAATACGTCGAGCGGCTGCTGAAGGTGGTGCGCCCGTTCATCGACGAGCCGGCGGGCTGACTACTTCTCGAGATCGTCGATGTGCTTCGGCCAGCTCGCCTTGAGCAGCCGCGACAGCGCCCGGTCCGCCAGCAGCTTGCCGCCCGTCTGGCAGCGCGCGCAGTAGTTCGTCTCGTTGTCGGCGTGCACGATGCGCTGCACCGGCGAGCCGCACACGGGGCACGGCTGGCCGAACCGGCCGTGCACGGCCATCTTCGGATGGAAGGCCGTCACCTTGTCCGGCCAGTCGCCCGCCTCGCTGCGCAGCCGCTCGATCCACTCGGCCATCACCTCGCGGGTCGCGTCGAACAGGCGCCGGGTCGACTCGGCGTCCAGCGAGCGCGTGAGCGTCACCGGCGACAGACGTGCCCGGTGCAGGATCTCGTCGGAATAGGCGTTGCCGATGCCGCTGAAGAGCCGCGGATTGGTCAGCGAGCGCTTGAGCGTGTGGTTCTCGGCCTGCAGCCGCGCGGCGAAGGCCGCCAGGTCGGCGCTCATCACGTCGATGCCGCCGGGGTCCATCGCTTCCAGCGCGGCCCGGTCGGGCAGCAGGTGCAGCGAGGCCCGACGCTGCGTGCCGGCCTCGGTGAGGAGCAGCGTGCCCCCGCCGAACTCGAAGGTCGCCAGCGCGATCCTTCCCGGCGGCTTGGCGCCGGCCGCCAGCCAGCGCAGGCGGCCGGCGATCATCAGGTGGATGACGAGGAAGAGGCCGCCCTCCAGCGCGAGCACGATGCGCTTGCCGAGCCGCTCGATGCCGATCACGCGCCTGCCTTCGGCCTGCGTGATCGGCGGCACCGCCGTGCGCAGCAGGAAGGGATTGAGCACCCGCACCCGCTGCAGCGTGTCGCCACGGATCCTGGCATCCAGCCGTTCGATGTAGACGGTGATGTCGGGCAGCTCCGGCATCGGGCGAGTGTCCTCGATAATCGAGGCTCTTTCACCCGGCAGCCGGTCTGTGCAGGCTGCAGCTCCATGTCCGAACTCACGCCCCAGGTGCGCCGCCGCCGCACCTTCGCCATCATTTCCCACCCCGACGCGGGCAAGACCACGCTGACGGAAAAGCTGCTGCTGTTCTCGGGCGCCATCCAGATCGCCGGCTCGGTGAAGGCGCGCAAGGCGAGCCGCCACGCCACCTCGGACTGGATGGAGATCGAGAAGCAGCGCGGCATCTCGGTGGCCAGCTCGGTGATGCAGATGGAGTACCGCGACTGCGTCATCAACCTTCTCGACACCCCGGGCCACCAGGACTTCTCGGAGGACACCTACCGGGTGTTGACCGCCGTGGACGCCGCGCTGATGGTGATCGACGCGGCCAACGGCGTCGAGCCGCAGACGAGGCGCCTGTTGCAGGTCTGCCGCGCCCGCAACACCCCGATCCTCACCTTCGTCAACAAGATGGACCGCGAGGTGCAGGAACCGCTGGCGCTGATGGACGAGATCGAGCGCGAGCTCGGCATGAGCGTGGTGCCGTTCACCTGGCCCGTCGGCATGGGCAAGGCGTTCCATGGCGTGATGGACCTGCGCGCCGAGCAGATGCGCGTGTTCGTGCCCGGCGAGGACCGCAAGAGCAACGACGACGAGATCATCGAGGGTCTGACCAATCCGGTGTATGCCGAGCGCTTCGGGGCGCAGTACGAACACGCGCGTCACGACATCGAGCTGGTGCAGATAGCCGCGCCGCCATTCGACGAGGAAGACTTTCTCCAAGGGCACCAGACGCCGATGTTCTTCGGCTCGGCGATCAACAACTTCGGCGTGCGCGAAGTGCTCGACGCGCTGGTCGACCTGGCGCCGCCGCCGGCGGCGCGCTCAGCCATCCAGCGCCAGGTCCAACCCGACGAAGCGAAGTTCAGCGGCGTGGTCTTCAAGATCCAGGCCAACATGGATCCGGCGCACCGCGACCGCATCGCCTTCGTGCGTGTCGCCTCGGGCCACTTCCAGCGCGGCATGCGTCTCAAGGTGGTGCGAAGCGGCAAGGAGCTGCGGCCCAATACCGTCGTGTCGTTCCTCTCGCAGCGACGCGAGCTGCTCGACGAAGCCTTTGCGGGCGACATCATCGGCATTCCCAACCATGGCGTGCTGCAGCTGGGCGACACGCTGACCGAAGGCGAGCCCCTGCAGTTCACCGGCCTGCCGTTTTTCGCGCCCGAGATGTTCCGCACGGTCGAGGTGGCCGATCCCCTGCGCACGAAGCAGCTCAAGGCGGGCCTGACGCAGCTGGGCGAAGAGGGCGCCATCCAGGTGTTCCGTCCGGTGGCCGGCTCGATGCTGCTGCTCGGCGCAGTCGGCCAGCTGCAGTTCGAGGTGGTGGCGCACCGGCTCGAGCACGAGTACGGCGTCAAGGCGCGCATCCAGCCTTCGCGCTTCCAGGTGGCGCGCTGGGTCACCTGCGACGACGCCAACGAGCTGAAGCGCTTCATCGACGGCAACTCGCACCGCGTCGCGCACGACGCGGTCGACGCGCCCACGGTGCTGGTCGAGTACGCCCCGGAGCTTCGCGCCATCGAGGCCAACTGGCCGAAGATCAAGTTCCACGCGTTGCGTGAGCACGCGGGGCTGGTGTTCCAGAAGCACCTCGACGGCTAGGCCGGCGCGCCCCACGCCCGGCATCCGAATCGTCACGAATCAGTCACCACTCGTCATTCGGTCGCGCGCCTACTGCCTCTGAGCGCAGTACACGGCGAGATCCGCCGCGGGGCCGTCGGCCTGTTGCGCTCGAGCATCGCAATGGGACATCGCAAGGTGTGGCAAACCTTGCGTGCGGGAGTGGGCCAGCATGAATCGATCCATCGCTTGTATACCGGCCCGGAACAACCACGGATCAGGTCGGCGGCTGCTGGGGATCCTGAGCGTCGTGGTGGCCATGGTCGCAGCCTGCTCGGCAGGCGCAGATCGGCCGCCGGTCATCGTCGCACCGCTCCATGCAGTGGCACTCACCGGGCAGATCACCTCGGTCACCATCCGGGCCAGCGACCCCGAAGGCGCACCGGTGAGCTTCGAGGCCGAGAACCTGCCGGCGTTCGCTCGAATCACCGACCACGGCGACGGCACGGCCACTCTCGAGCTGAACCCGCACGAAAGCCACGCCGGCACGTACCCGATCACGCTGGTCGCCGCCGACATCGACGATGAACCGCACGCGACGCGCCACGAACTGACGCTGCGCGTGCGCTCCTCACAGCTGGTGGGCAGCTGCGCACAGAGCGACGCCGACCTGCGCGCCGCGACGCAACCGCTGTCGAGCTGTCGAGCGCCCAATGGCGACGTCGAGATCGGCCCCGGTCTGGCCTGTGAGTCGGCACACGTGGACCGTGATTTCACCGGCGCGGATGCGCTCGGCCGGGTGACGGTCAAGGCCGCAGGAGTGCTGTACCTGCTGGACGAGACGCGCAGCGTGGATCTCGCCTCGCTCACCGTTTCGGGCCTGGTGCAGGCCGGCAGTGAGAGCTGCCCCATCGGCACCGACGACCCGGACCACACGCTGACCTTGCGCTTCGTCGGCGAAGGGCCGACCACGCCACCGCCGTCCCTGGGAGCACACACCTGCGAGGCGGCCGACAAGGGCATCGTCGTCACCGCCGGCGGCCAACTGCTGATGCACGGCGCGCGCGGCGTTGCCAGCGCCCCCGACGGCGTCAGCTGGACGCATCTCGCCAAGCCGGCAGGGCCGCCGGCGTATCAGGCTACCGACAAGGGAATCGGCGCACCGGTGGATGCCGGCGGCGAAGCCAGGATCTTCCTCGCGCGCGACGTGAGCAAGGGCTCGAACCCGTGGAAGGCGGGCGACTGGATCACCATCGCCACCTCCAGCTTCAGTCC
This sequence comes from Piscinibacter sp. XHJ-5, assembly GCF_029855045.1. GTDB lineage: Bacteria > Pseudomonadota > Gammaproteobacteria > Burkholderiales > Burkholderiaceae_C > Albitalea. The sequence goes on along the minus strand of NZ_CP123228.1, from coordinate 147,980 downwards.
CTTCGAAACCGAGTTCGTGCAGATCGCGAGCGTCGCACCTGCGGTCCAAGGCAGCGTCGTCACCTTGCGTCAGCCGCTGCGGCACTATCACTTCGGCAGCCAGGACCCGGGCGTACCAGGGCCAGATGGCTTCGGCGCGGACAGCACGAGAAACTTCGGGGTCGACGAGCGCGCGGAGGTCGGACTCGTGTCGCGCAACATCCGCCTGACCGCGCAGACGCCCGATCCGGCCATCGCCGCGCACGACACACGCCTGCACTGGGGCGGCGACATGCGTCTGTGCGCCGGCTTCGACGCGGTCAGGGTGCGTGGCGTGGAGTTCGAGAAGTTCGGCAAGGAAAGGCTGGGGGCATACCCCATCCACTTCCACATGGCCGGCGACGTGCGCAACGAGCCGGTCATCGAATCCAACAGCATCCACCACAGCTACAACAAGTGCGTCGCGGTGCACGCCACAAGCAACCTCACGATCAGCTACAACGTCTGTGCGCGCGCGGTCGGGCATCTCTTCTACCAGGAGATGGGCAACGAGATCGACACGGCCTACGTCGGCAATCTGGGTCTGGGCGCGATGAGCCACCATTTCGGCATTGCCGACTCCGTGGCCAGGACGACCGACGGCTCGCCCAGGAACTTCTGGGAAGGCGACAACCTCGCGCGTGAGAACGGCTACTCGGCGTTCAATGTCGTCAACACCGACAGCCAGGGCAATCCGACGCACAGCGCCTGTTTCGTGCGCAGCGGGATCGGCGACGGCCGAGTCGACCTGGTCGGCCCGGCCCCGTGCGCGACGGATCACTTCTATATCGAGCCGGCCAGTGGGTTCTGGATCACCCATCCATCGGCAAAGCTGCAGGGCAATTCGATCGGCGGCTGCCAGGGCGTCGGCAAGGGGTACTGGTATGTGCCGCCGCCGGATGGGTCGACGGGCGCTCGGAAGTTCGATCCGAGCGGCAGGTTCGTGAACAACCGCGTGCATGCGTGCTACGACGGCTTGTTCAGCGAAGGCCATTTCGGCACGGTGTCGGACCAGCTGTTCCCCACGGTCGGGGGCCTGAGCACGGCGGAGCCGACCTCGGTCAATGTCATCGGTCGCTTCAGCGGGCTCACCGCGACACGCAACCGCAACCGCGGGGTTTGGATGCGACCCATGTGGTCCGTGGTCGAGAACGGTCGCTTCGCCACCAACCGCGATAGCGTCACCCTGGTCAGCTCCGGAGGCAACGACGGCAACGCGCCGGGGGTCTGGGCTTTGCTGAAGGACTCGGTCGTGGTCGGTGTCAGCGCCAACAACGTCGACCGCTGGGGACCATGCCCGAGCACCAGCCTCGGCGATGGTCCCGGTTGCGTCGATCTGCAGCCGCTGGCGAACGAAATCATGGAGAAGGGCTACCAGACGCCGCGCTGGAACTCGGCCGGCTACATGATCTACGACGGCCCGGTGCGCATCGTCGACACGCGCTTCGTCAACTTCTTGCGGGACCCGTCACCGCTGCTCACCAAGGACGATCGCGACCATCTCGCAGCCTACGTGGCCTACCCCCATCCTGGTACGACGGGATACGAGGGCGATGCCGCGCTGGGCTGGTTCCAGAACAACCAGAGTGCCTATCCGACCGCCACGACGGTGAAGGGCCTGCGGTTCCACAACGTCGATCTGCGGCATCAGATCTACACCTCGAAGGTCAACCTCGGCGACTTCCGCGACGGAGACCAGAACACCGCGCTGATCGATCTGGATGGTTCGCTCACCGGCTTCAAGGTGGTCGACGCATCCGGCAATCCAGTGCCCGGCTCCTTCCCCATCTCGCTGAACAATCTCCCTTTCAACGCGTCGTCGAATTCCGTCGACGAGTGCCTGTCTGCCGGGCAACAGGACCAGCAGTTCGAGGGCCGGGCGACGTCGCTCATCTCACCGGGCAACATGGCGACCCTGGAGTTCGAGGCCCTGTGGCCGGGGGGCCCGGCGGGGCAGAACTGGCAGGACCTCAGCTTCTTCAAGGACTCGCTCGACTACGGCAAGCACCAGTCGATGACCCTGTTCGGCCGCAACGGCCAGGGCATTTGGGAACCCAAGGTCACGAGCGGCTTCGGCTATTCGGTGCTGAAGGCATTCCCATCGAGCGTGCCGGGCGTCGTGGCCGGCCCTGCGGGCATTCCGAGCATCGTGCGGGTGGGCTTCACCGACGCGGTCAAGCCTGACATGGCGTCGCGCCCGTTCTACGTGCGCATCGGCATCTGCTACACCGACGCGGGCGGCGCCACGCCGACAGGCAGCTTCACCATCCGGCGCGGCTACAAGTCATGGGGAGGCAACGGGGTGAGCTTCAACAACCCCCTGCTGCAGCCCTTCTACAACCAGCTGCAGAACCGCTTCAATGGCGAGTTCTGCCACAACCTCGACCATCAGAATCCGACGCAGAACTTCGGTGCGACCGGTTGCCCGGCCCACGGCGTCACGCCCGCTCCGGCTGACGGCAGCTGCCCACCGCCGTCGACCCTCGATGCGGCGACGCGCCAGTGCATCTACCCCGTGAGCACCCTCACGGCGGCCTCCTCGTTGTCCGAGGTGACGAACGCCGACGGGACTCCCGCCAGCTTCACCAAGTACTGGTACGACCGGGACATCGGGATGCTGTACTTCTACGTCATGCAGGATGCGGACAACGCACGAGGCGTCGCACCGATTGGCAGCTGCCCCGGCGACCCCGCATGCCCAGGCGCCGATGAGCTCGACACATACCATTCGTGCCCTCCCCAAGGCTGCATCAACTATTCGGTCGAACTGAGCGGCGCCTACACGCCCGGCGAACCGCGCTGCGACGAGAAGGCCGGCGGCTCGGTGTACACGTACCAGAATCGCCTGTACGAACTGCCGGCCCCGGCGCAGCAGAACGTCCTCGCATATGTCGTCAAGCCCAACGCAGCGGGGAGCTTCAACGTCCAGGACGGCGAGATCGTCAAGCGGACGGAAGTGGCCACCAATGACAAGGGGTTTTCGCACAGCCTGCCCGCCAAGCCGCCGGTGTGCCCGGTCGTGTCGGGTCCTTGAGCCTGGGCGCTCATCGCAGCCTCTGGTCGCAGCACTTGCGTGCGGCCACCGCTGCGCGCGAAGCGAGACAATCCGGACCATGTCGACGTCCGCTGCTGCACCGTCCTCGCGCATGGCGCTGTACCTCAACCTGATCCGCTGGGATCGCCCGGCCGGCACGTGGCTGCTGCTGTGGCCGACGCTCGCTGCATTGTGGATCGCGGCGCGGGGCTTTCCCGGCTGGCACCTGCTGGTCGTCTTCGTGCTCGGCACCTTCCTGATGCGTAGCGCCGGCTGCGCCGTCAACGACGTCGCCGACCGGGATTTCGACAAGCACGTGAAGCGCACGGCGATGCGCCCCGTGACCAGCGGCGCGGTGAGTCCGAAGGAAGCACTGCTGCTGGGCGCCGCGCTCGCGCTCGCCGCCTTCGGGCTGGTGCTGACCACCAATGCGACCACCATCGCATGGAGCTTTGTGGCGCTGGCTGTCAGCGTCTTCTACCCGTTCACCAAGCGCTTCTTCTCGATGCCGCAGGCGGTGCTCGGCGTCGCCTTCAGCTTCGGCATCCCGATGGCCTTCGCCGCGGTGCAGGGCCAAGTGCCGGCGCTCGCGTGGTGGCTGCTCATCGGCAATCTGTTCTGGGTGCTCGCCTACGACACCGAGTACGCGATGGTTGATCGCGACGACGACGTCAAGATCGGCCTCAAGACATCGGCCATCACGCTCGGCCGCTTCGACGTGGCGGGCGTGATGCTGTTCTACGGAATCTATCTCGCGATCTGGGCTGCGCTGGGCTTGCAGCTGCGCTTCGAATGGCCGTACTACGCGGGACTCGCGGTCGGCGGCGCAGTCGCGGCGTGGCACTTCACGCTGATACGGACCCGCTCGCGCGACGGATGCTTCCGCGCCTTCCGGCTGAACCATTGGCTTGGGTTCGCGGTGTTCGCCGGCGTGGTCGTCGACCACGCCCTGCGTTGACGACCATCAGGGATACAAGCCGCGCTCTTCGCGCGCAATCAGGATCCGCTCGCACGCCACCGCAAAGGTCGCCGTGCGCAGCGTGATCTTGTGGTGGTCGGCCGTGTCCCAGATCTTCTTCAGCGCGTCGACCATGATCTTGTCGAGCCGCACGTTGATCTCGTCCTCACTCCAGAAGAAGCTCGAGAAGTCCTGCACCCACTCGAAGTAGCTCACCGTCACGCCGCCGGCGTTGCAGATCACGTCCGGCACGACCAGGATGCCGCGGTCACGCATCACATCGTCGGCCTCGGGCAGGGTGGGGCCGTTGGCGCCTTCGAGCACGAGCTTGGCCTTGATGCGCTTGGCACGGGTCTCGGTGATGACGCCTTCCAGTGCCGCGGGGATCAGGATGTCGCAGTCGACGTCCCAGAACGCCTCGCCGTCGATGCGCTCGGCCTCCTTGAAGTTGCCCACCCCGCCGTCGCGGCGCACCGTGGCCATCAGGCCCTGCATGTCGAAGCCGTCGCGGTTGGCGATGGTGCCGGTGTGGTCCTGCACGGCGACGATCTTGGCGCCGGCCCCGACGAACAGCTCGGCCGCCGCGCTGCCCACGTTGCCGAAGCCCTGCACCGCGACGCGCGCGCCGTCGAGCTTGAGACCCAGGCGCCGTGCCGCTTCGCGGCCCGTCACGAACACGCCGCGGCCGGTAGCCTTCACGCGGCCCAGGGATCCGCCCAGGTGGATCGGCTTGCCGGTGACGACGCCGGTCGCGGTGGAGCCCGTGTTCATCGAATACGTGTCCATCATCCAGGCCATGATCTGGCCGTTGGTGTTCACGTCCGGCGCCGGGATGTCGCGCTGCGGGCCGATGATGATGCCGATCTCGCTGGTGTAGCGGCGCGTCATGCGCTCCAGCTCCTTCTGCGACAGCAGCTTCGGATCGACGCGGATGCCGCCCTTGGCGCCGCCGTAGGGCAGGCCGACGCCGGCGCACTTGATCGTCATCCATGCCGACAGCGCCATCACTTCCTCCAGCGTCACGTCGGGGTGGTAGCGCACGCCGCCCTTGCCGGGTCCGCGCGACAGGTTGTGCTGCACGCGAAATCCCTCGAAGTGCCGCACGCTGCCGTCGTCCATCTCGATCGGCACGTCGACGATCAGCGCGCGCTTCGGCCGCTTCAGCGTCTCGGCCCAGCGGGCCAGCGGGCCGAGGTACGGCACGACACGGTCGACCTGTGACAGGTAGGTGTGCCAGGGACTCGTGTCGCTGGGCGTGATGTAGGACAGGTTGCTCATGAAAGGGTCTCCACGATGAGTCGAGGCGGCGGCATGTCCTTGCACCCGCTCGTGACGAGCCCGGGGGTGTGCCGCCTGCATGGGCCGAGACTGTAGGCGCGAGCGTGCCGAGTTTTTCACCATTCGTCATGCAGGGTTTGCATGGCTTGAACCGAGCCGAACATGGAGCGGCGCCGGCTCCTAGAATCGATCGCATGTGGTCCGCCGGCACATGGCTGCTCGCGATGGCCCTGCTGGCGCCGATGGCGCACGGGGCCAGCGAGCCGGCTGTGTCGCCGCCAGCGGCGCAGGTCCGGCGCCCGGTGGTCGTCACCACTGTCGACGGCGCGATCGGCCCGGCCACCGCCCACCACCTGCAGCGCGCGCTTGCTGCGGCCGCCAAGCACGACGCGCAGCTCGTCGTGGTGCAGATCGACACGCCGGGCGGCCTCGATACCTCGATGCGCCAGATCATCAAGGACGTGCTGGCGTCCAGCATCCCGGTCGCCACCTACGTCGCGCCGAACGGGGCGCGCGCCGCCAGCGCCGGCACCTATCTGCTCTACGCCAGCCACATCGCCGCGATGGCGCCGGCGTCCAACCTGGGCGCGGCCACGCCGGTGGCGATCGGCATCGGCGGCGCGCAGCCGGAGCACGGCGCACCGGCGGGACGTCCCGCATCGGGTGCGTCGCAGGCCGAGCCGCCCGCGGATTCGATGACCGCCAAGCGCATCGCCGACGCGGCGGCCTATCTGCGCAGCCTCGCGCAGCTGCGCGGCCGGAATGCCGAATGGGCCGAGCGCGCGGTTCGCGAATCGGTGAGCCTGTCCGCCGCCGATGCGCTCGCGATGAAGGTCGTCGACCTTGTCGCGGCCGACGTGCCCGACCTGCTGCGCCAGCTCGACGGCCGTGAGGTGCCTGTGGTGGGAGGTCGCATGCGACTGGCCACCCGCGATGCGCCGGTCAGCTCCTTCGATGCCGATTGGCGCAGCCGACTGCTCTCGGTGATCACCGAGCCGAGCCTGGCGCTGATCCTGATGCTGGTCGGCATCTACGGGCTGCTGTTCGAGTTCTCGAATCCGGGCTTCGTGCTGCCGGGTGTCGTGGGCGCGATCAGCCTGGTGCTGGCGCTGTTCGCGCTGCAGATGCTGCCGGTCAACTACGCGGGACTGGCGCTCATCCTGCTCGGCATCGCCTTTCTCGTGGCAGAGGCCTTCCTGCCGAGCTTTGGCGCCCTGGGGCTGGGCGGCGTCGCGGCGTTCGCCTTCGGTGCGGTGCTGTTGTTCGACACCGATGCGCCGGGGTTCGGCGTGCCGGGCTGGCTGATCGCCGTGCTGACGCTGAGCTCCGCGGCTTTCGTATTGCTGGTGGCGGGCATGGCGGCGAAGTCGCGCCAGCGGCCGCTGGCGCACGGCGCGCCCCAGCTGGTCGGAGTGCGGGGCGAGCTCGTCGAATACGCGGGGGGCGAAGGCTGGGCGCTGGTGCAGGGCGAGCACTGGAAGGTTCGCGGCAGCGGCGACCTGCGCCCGGGCGCCCAGGTCCGCGTGGTGCGGGTGCTGGGGACCACACTCGAGATCGCCGCCGTGGCCGAGGTTGTCGCCGAAGGAGCCTGATCGTGTGGATGGACTACGGAATCGGCCTGGCCGGGCCGCTGTTGCTGCTGCTGATCATCGCGGCGTCGTCCTTGCGCATCCTGCGCGAGTACGAGCGGGGCGTCGTGTTCCAGCTGGGCCGCTTCTGGAAGGTGAAGGGCCCGGGGCTCGTGATCATCGTCCCGGGCATCCAGCAGATGGTCAAGGTGAGCCTGCGCACCGTGGTGCTCGACGTGCCGAGCCAGGACGTCATCTCGCGCGACAACGTGTCGGTGAAGGTCAACGCGGTGCTGTACTTCCGCGTCGTCGATCCGGCCAAGGCGATCATCCAGGTCGAGCGCTTCCTCGAGGCGACCAGCCAGCTCGCGCAGACCACGCTGCGCGCGGTGCTGGGCAAGCATGACCTCGATGACATGCTGTCGGAGCGCGAGCGCCTGAACCTCGACATCCAGAAGATCCTCGATGCGCAGACCGACACCTGGGGCATCAAGGTGACCAACGTCGAGATCAAGCACGTGGATCTGAACGACACCATGATCCGCGCCATCGCACGCCAGGCCGAAGCCGAGCGCGAGCGCCGGGCAAAGGTGATTCACGCCGAGGGCGAGCTCCAGGCTTCGCACAAGCTGGCCGAGGCGGCCGAGGTGCTGGCCAGGCAGCCGCAGGCGCTGCAGTTGCGCTACCTTGAGACGCTGACCGTGATCGCGGCCGACAAGAACTCGACGATCGTGTTTCCGCTGCCGGTCGATGTGCTGGGGCCGCTGCTCGATGCCTTGCGGCGCAAGTGAGTCAGCGGAAGAACAGCAGCCGCGTGAGGAAGGTGTAATCCGCCTCCGCCCACATCAATCCCACCAGCACCATCAGCGCCCCGGGCGGCAGCAGGATCGCGTAGATCAGCGCCAGCCGCTCCCACGCCATGTGCATGAAGACGGCGACGATGAGCCCGGCCTTCAGCAGCATGAAGATGATGATCAGGCTCCAGCGCAGCAGCCCCTGCAGGTGCAGGTAGTCGACCATGTACGACATCGCGCTCAGCACGAAGAGCAGCCCCCACACGAGCAGGTAGAGCTTGATCGGATGCTGTTGGCCGTGACCGGTCGCTGAAGCCATGCTCGCCTCACCACAGGTAGAAGAACGCAAAGATGAACACCCACACCAGGTCCACGAAGTGCCAGTACAGGCCCGCGATCTCGACGATCTGGTAGCCCTTCCTGTCGTACTTGCCGCGGATCAGGCGGATCGCCACCACCATCAGGTAAATGACGCCGGCCGTCACGTGCAGGCCGTGGAAACCGGTGATCATGAAGAAGGCCGACCCGAACTGCGCCGCCCCCATCGGATTGCCCCATGGCCTCACGCCCTCCAGGATGAGCTTGGACCACTCGAAGGCCTGCATGAAGACGAACATCTCGCCGAAGGCCGCGGTGACGAACATGAGCGCGGCGGCGTTGACCTTGTCGCCGCGGTACGCGAAGTTGACCGCCATCGCCATCGTGCCGCTGCTGCTGATCAGCACGAAGGTCATGATGGCGATGAGCAGCAGCGGGATGTTGGCGGAGCCGACGTGCAGCGCGAACACCTCGCTCGGGTTGGGCCACGCCACCGTGGTGGAGGTGCGCACCGTCATGTAGCCGGTGAGGAAGCTGCCGAAGATGAAGGTGTCGGACAGCAGGAAGATCCACATCATGGCCTTGCCCCAGGAGACCTTGAAGGCCTCCTGGTCGGCGGACCAGTCGGAGATCAGGCCGCGAAGGCCGGCGGGCGGCGAATGGGGCGTGCCCGCAGGCTCGTCGTGCACGGGAACGGCGACGGCGCTCATCAGATGATCCTCAGCGGGCCGCAAATGGCGCGCGCGATGTCCGGTGTGAGCAGGCCGATGGCGGCGAACAGCACCAGCCATACGGCCAGCAGGAAGTGCCAGTAGCGCGCGCAAAGGCGTATGCGCCAGGCGGCGTCGGCGCCATGCTGCAACGCTCGCGCCGTCAGCGCCCATGCCACGAGCCCGCCCGCGACGTGCAGGCCGTGCAAGGCGGTCAGCACGTAGAAGAAGCTGCCGGCCGGGTTGCCGGTGGCCGACACGCCGGCTTGCAGCAGCGCCTGCCAGGCCCACCATTGCACGACGAGGAATCCGAAGGCGCACACCCCGCCCGCCATGAGCCAGCGTGGGGTGTCGGCGCGCTCCCGGTATGCCGACGCGCTGGCCTGGTGCAGGCACAGGCTGCCCGCGACCAGCAGCGCAGTGCTGAGCCAGAGCTGCCATGGCAACGTGAGCGGCCACCAGTCCGCGGCGGTCATGCGCATCAGGTTGGCGAGCAGGAAGAGCGAGAACAACGCCGTCGCCACACCCATGAACACCCACAAGCCGATGCCCAGGGCCTGGCCCGGGGCGGCCCGGGTGCCGGCGGTCGCGTTCCAGGTGGTGCTGCCGCTGCTGCTCATGCCGTTGCCCCCTTGCCGGCAGGCACCGGCTCCGGTTTCTTGTAAGGCTCGGGCTCATGGCCGCCCTCGTCGGGCGGCGCATCCTGCGCGATGAAGTCCTCCTTCGCACCCGGCACGCTGTAGGCATAGGCCCAGCGGTACACCACCGGCAGGCGCGGTCCCCAGTTGCCGTGCTTGGGCGGGGTGTCGGGGGTGAACCATTCGAGCGAGGCCGCACGCCACGGATTGGAGCCGGCCACGCGGCCGCGGAAGGTGCTCCACACGAGGTTGTAGACGAACACCAGCTGCACCAGCCCGACGATCAGCGCCGCGACCGTGATGAACTCGTTCAGCAGGTGTGCCGACGGCGGAATGAACTGGTAGTCGGTGTAGGCGTGGTAGCGCCGCGGCATGCCGAGCACGCCGAGGTAGTGCATCGGGAAATAGATCGCGTAGGTGCCGAGGAAAGTGATCCAGAAGTGGAACTGGCCGAGCCGGTCGTCGAGCATGCGGCCGGTGATCTTCGGGAACCAGTGATAAATGGCGCCGAATACGACCAGCAGCGGAGCCACGCCCATCACCATGTGGAAGTGCGCGACGACGAAGTAGGTGCCCGACAGCGGGATGTCGACGCTGACGTTGCCGAGGAACAGCCCCGTCAATCCGCCGATCACGAAGGTGCACAGGAACGCGATCGCGAACAGCATGGGCACCGTCAGATGAATGTCGCCTCGCCAGAGCGTGAGCGTCCAGTTGTAGACCTTGATCGCCGTGGGCACCGCGATGATGAGGGTGCTGGTCGCGAAGAAGAAGCCGAACCAGGGGTTCATGCCGCTCACGAACATGTGGTGCGCCCACACGACGAAGCTGAGCACGCCGATGACGACGATGGCCCACACCATGGTGCGGTAGCCGAAGATCGCCTTGCGCGCATGCACGCTGATGAGGTCGGACACGATGCCGAAGGCGGGCAGCGCGACGATGTAGACCTCGGGATGCCCGAAGAACCAGAACAGGTGCTGGAACAGCAGCGGGCTGCCGCCCCTGTAGTTGGCCACCTGGCCCATGGTGACCAGCGCCGGCATGAAGAAGCTGGTGCCCAGCGTCTTGTCGAGCAGCATCATGATGCCGCTGACGAAGAGCGCCGGAAACGCCAGCAGCGCGAGGATGGTGGCGACGAAGATGCCCCACACCGCCAGCGGCATGCGCAGCAGCGTCATGCCGCGGCAGCGCGCCTGCAGCACGGTGGTCACGTAGTTGAGACCGCCCATCGTCGTGGCGACGATGAAGATCAGCAGCGAGACCAGCATCAGGACGATGCCCCCTTCGTTGCCTGGAGTGCCCGGCAGGATGGCCTGCGGCGGGTAGAGCGTCCAGCCCGCGCCGGTGGGGCCGCCCGGCACGAAGAAGCTCGCCATCAGCACGATCACCGACAGCAGGTACACCCAGAAGCTCAGCATGTTCATGTACGGGAACACCATGTCCCGCGCGCCGACCATGAGCGGGATCAGGTAGTTGCCGAAACCGCCGAGGAACAGTGCGGTGAGCAGGTAGATCACCATGATCATCCCGTGCATCGTCACGAACTGGTAGTAGTGCTGCGGATCGATGAAGGTGAACCTGCCGGGAAAGCCGATCTGCAGGCGCATCAGGTTCGACAGCACCACCCCCACCAGGCCGACGAGGATCGCCGTGCTCGCGTACTGCACCGCGATGACCTTGTGGTCCTGGCTCCAGACGTACTTGGTGATGAAGCTGCTCGGCTCGTGGAGATCGTGACCGGCATCGGCTTCGGCGAGAGCCATACGACTTGTCTCCTTGTCAGCCCTTGAGGGACTTGATGTAGGCCACCAGCGCAGCCAGCTCGTCGTCGCTGAGCTCCATCTTCGGCATCACCGGCGGGAAGCCCTTGATCGGCTTCGGATCGCGGATGAAGCGGGCGAGGAAGGCTTCGTCGACGACAGCGCTGGTGCCGTCCTCGAGGTGCTCGGTCTTGCCGAGCAGGTCCTTCCAGGTGGGACCCACGCTCTTGGAGCCGTCGACCGAGTGGCAGGCGACGCAGCCCTTGGACTGCGCCAGCATCTGGCCGCGTCCGACCAGGTTGCCGGCCTCGCCTTCGCCCCGGCGCGCGGCCGCGACCGACTGCTGGAAGGTGGTCTGCCGGGCCAGCCAGGCCTGGTAGCCGGCCGGCTCCTCGACGACGACGAGGCCGCGCATGTTCGGATGGCCGACGCCGCACAGCTGCGCGCACATCGATTCGAACTTGCCGACCTGCGTGGGCGTGAACCAGAAGCTCGACACCATGCCCGGCACGATGTTCATGCGCGCCCTGAAGTGAGGCACGTAGAAATCGTGCAGCGCATCGTGCGAGCGCAGCAGCACCTTCACCGGCTTGTTCACCGGCAGGTGCACTTCGTTGCCCAGCACGACGATGTCGTCCTGGCCGGCCTTGTCGGCCGGATCGAGCCCGAGGGGGTTGTCGGCCTTCACGAAGCGGGCATCGCTGCCGCCGAGCTTGCCGTCTTCTCCGGGGAAGCGAAAGCGCCACTGCCACTGCTGGCCGACGACCTCCAGCACCATCGCGTTGTCGGGCGGCGTCACGTAGTCGGCGTACACGACCAGCCCAGGCGCCAGCAGCGCGACGATGCCCACGGTCGTGATGCCGATCAGCCAGCGCTCGAGCTTGTGGTTCTCCGGCTCGTAGGCCGCGCGTGCGCCTTCACGATGACGAAAGCGCCACAGCGTGTAGACGACGAACAGGTTGATGACGACGAAGAAGATGCCGCAGATGATCACCGTGATCGCCAGCGTGTGATCCATCTTCGACCAGTTGGAGGCGATCGGCGTGACCCACCACGGCGTGAGGACGTGGAACAGCACTGAGCCGACGACGATCACGAACAGCGCGATGGCGATAGCCATGGTGGGCCCTTCGTGTCGGTTGCCGCGGCTTCAGACGGACGCCGCAGTGCGTTGCAGTTTCCAGTAGATGAGCGCGGCGCTCATTCCGAATATCAGGTGGGCGATGAAGGTCGGCCATCCGCGCAGCGTGGCGAACCACGGGAACACGGCGGACATGCCATAGAAGTTGATGACGTACAGAGCCGCGCCGAACAGCGCGCCGACCGGCAGCAGCTCGCGCAGGTCCCAGCCGGGAACGAAGCCCGACAGTGCCGCGCCCAGCACCATGCCGAAAGCGATGCCGAGAAGATAGTGGACCGCCATCGCGGCGACCACGTTGCCGACGGCGAACCCCGAGGCCTTGAGCGACGACGGCCCGAGAAGGATCGCCGCGATGCTGTGCGAGGTCCGCCAGGGACTCTCACCGGAGACGAAGGCGCCCCACAGGAGCTCGAGCACCATCAGAACAGCGCCGGCAGCGAAGCCGCTGACGGCGGCCGCGACCCAGTCGACCTGATGCTGCCTCCAATGGGGCAGTCGCAAGTGCAGTTCCATCTTCACCTCCGCAAGAACGGCGGTCGGGCCGCGACAGCGAAGACTCGCCTGTCGCAGCCGCGGCCGCTTGCTTCAGGGAAACGCCGGAATGTCCGGCTCGACACCTTCCAGATGCGCTTCGGGATGCAATGCTTGCAGGCGCTGCTCGATCTCGTCGACGCGCGAGCGCGGCACATCGACCATCAGCAGGATCTGTCCCTCGTCGATCGCCTTGGTGAAGCGCTCGAGACGGTGGCTGGGCGTGGACACGCCGATGAGGCTGGCCGACCAGGCGCCGAAGACGGCGCCAGCCATCGCCAGCACGGCGGCGATGCCCCACTGCGGCTGCTCACCGACGATGGGGAAGTACACCGCGGCCAGCGCGCCCAGCACGGCGCCGCTGGCGCCGCCGATCACGAGGCCGGCCTGCGCCGCGCGAACGACGTCGGAGGTCTGCAGGATGTTGGCCTCGTGGAGGCCTGTGAGGTCGGTGCCCTCGCGGGCCACGAAGTGGATGTGCTGCTCCTGAATCCGGGCAAGCAACAAATCATCCATCGTCTTCCTGGCGCAGGCCAGGTCTGGCAAGAGCCAATAGATGCGTCGGCGCATACACGCTCCTCTCTGCTGGTGGCGGGTCCCGCGCGCACTTCACTTGTACACCCGAGTGCGTCGTACGACAACCCTGGGAACACCGGGGCATTGGCGGCCCGCGATGCAACTGGATGTCTATCGGCAATCGGTGGACCGGCGCGTGACGCGCGCCGCGCTCAGCCCGCGCCGAACTCGTCGCCCAGCTCTCGCGCGCGCTGCTGCGCGGCCTTCAACGCCTTCACGAAGGCGGCCTTCACGCCGTCGGATTCCAGCGACGTGATGGCCGCGTGTGTCGTGCCGCCTCTGGACGTGACTCGCTCGCGCAGGACCTGCGGCGTCTCTGCCGATGCGGCGGCGAGGGCCGCTGCGCCGCTGAGGGTGGCGAGCGCGAGCCGCTTGCCCTGCTCGGCGCGCAGCCCCATCTCGGCAGCCGCTTGCATCATCGCTTCGACGACATAGAAGACATAAGCCGGGCCAGAGCCCGACAGCGCGGTGACCGCATCGAGGTCCTCTTCGCGCGGCACCCATAGCGTCTGCCCGGTCGGGGCCAGCACCTGCTCGACCGTCTCGCGTTCGTCGGCTGTCACGGCCTCGCGTGCGTACAGTCCGGCGATGCCCTGGCCGATGAGCGCGGGCGTGTTCGGCATGGCACGCACCACGCGTTGCGTGCGTGCGGCGTGGGCGATCGCCTCGCTGCGGATGCCGGCCATCACGCTCAGGTGCAGCGCGCGGTCCACATGCGGCGCGCAGGGCAGCGCGGCGGCCTGGAAGTACTGCGGCTTGACCGCCCACACGACCAGCGCGGCTTCGGCCAGCGTGGCATCCGCGGCGGGCAGGGCGCGCACGCCGAACTCCTGGCGCAGCCGCTCGCGCGGCGCATCGCCCGGATCGACGACGACGATCGATGACCCTGACCGCCCGCTCTTGCAGAGCCCGCCGATGATGGCGGCCGCCATGTTGCCGCCGCCGATGAATGCGATCGTGTCCATCGGGCGAGTCTATTCGCCGGCCACCGTCGAGGTGAACCCGGCGAGCAGCGCGGCGTTGCCGCCGGCAGCGGCGGTGTTGACCGTGAGCGTCTGCTCGGCGCAGAAGCGGTACAGGTAGTGCGGACCGCCCGCCTTGGGGCCGGTGCCCGACAGGCCTTCGCCGCCGAACGGCTGCACGCCGACCACCGCGCCGATCATGTTGCGGTTGACGTAGACGTTGCCGATGTGCGCGGCCTGGGCCAGACGCAGCGCGCGGCTGTCGATGCGCGTCTGGATGCCGAGCGTGAGGCCGTAGCCCAGTGCATTCACCTGGCGCATCACCGCATCGGGTTCGCCGCCCCAGCGCACGACGTGCAGCACCGGGCCGAAGATCTCCTGCCCCACATCGGCGACCCTCGCCACCTCGAAGGCGATGGGCGCGATGAAGTGGCCGCCGCCGGGTGAGGCCGCCTCGCCGATCAGCCGCGCCTCCTGCCGCAGCCGCGCCACATGGCGGCTCAGGCCATCGAAGGCCTCGGCATCGATGACCGGGCCGACGTCGGTGGCCAGGCGGGCCGGATCGCCGACGTTCAACTCGGCCAGCGCGCCGCGAATCATCTCGATGACGCCGTCTGCGACGCTTTCATGCACGCACAGGAGCCGCAGCGCGGAGCACCGCTGGCCGGCAGAGCGGAAGGCGCTCTGCACGACCGCATCGACCACCTGCTCGGGCAGGGCCGTCGAGTCCACGATCATCGCGTTGATGCCACCGGTTTCGGCGACCAGCGGCACGATGGGACCGTCCTTGGCGGCGAGGGTGCGGTTGATGACCTTCGCGACCGCTGTGGAGCCGGTGAAACACACGCCGGCGGTGCGTGCATCGGCGACGAGAGCGGCTCCGGTCGTCTCGCCGGGACCATGGAGCAAGACAAGCGCGTCGCCGGGCACGCCGGCTTCGTGCAGCAGCGCGACCATGCGCGCCGCCACCGCTGGAGTCTGCTCCGCCGGCTTGGCGGCAACGCAATTGCCGGCGACCAGCGCGGCGGCGACCTGGCCGGTGAAGATCGCAAGCGGAAAATTCCACGGGCTGATGCAGACGAAGACGCCGCGCCCATGCAGCCGCAGCTCGTTGCTCTCGCCGGTGGGGCCCGGCAGCGGCTGCGGCGCCAGGCGCGCCTGGGCCTGCTCGGCGTAATAGCGGCAGAAGTCCACCGCTTCGCGCACCTCGGCCACGCAATCGCCCAGGGTCTTGTGCGCTTCCTTGACGAGGAGCGCGCAGAACTCGGGCAGGCGCGCCTCCAGCACGTCGGCGGCGCGGCGCAGCACCGCGGCGCGCTGCGCCAGTGGCGTCGCGTTCCAGCGCTCGAAGCCGGCCTGCAGCCGGGCCATCGCGGCGTCGACGTCGGCGGCCCGCGCTTCGGCGATGGGCTCGACCCGCGCCGTCTCGACGGCACGCTCGAGAGGCTCGCGCTCGGCCGGGCACGCGAGGTCGACGCCCTTTGAATTCGCCCGCTCCGTGCCGTACAGCGACACCGGCATCGGCAAGGCCGGCGCCGGCGCCGCATGCAGCGGCGAGGCGAGCAGCGCGCCCACGTCCACGGCCTCGTCGGCCAGCTGGTGCACGAACGAGGAGTTGGCGCCGTTCTCCAGCAGCCGGCGCACGAGATAGGCGAGCAGGTCGCGGTGCTCACCGACCGGCGCATAGACACGCACCGGAACCTGCGTGTGCTTCATGACTTCGCGGTACACACCTTCGCCCATGCCGTGCAGGCGCTGCATCTCGAACTTCGCGTCGCTGCCCCGGGCCATCTGCAGGATGGCGGCAATGGTGCCGGCGTTGTGTGTCGCGAACTGCGGGTAGATCACGTCGTTGTGCCCAATCAGCGCGCGGGCGCAGGCGAGGTATGAGATGTCGGTGTGGTGCTTGTGGGTGAACACCGGATAGCCCGCCAGGCCCTGCTCCTGCGCGCGCTTGATCTCGCCGTCCCAGTAGGCGCCCTTCACCAGCCGCACCATGAAGCGCAACCCGTGCGAGCGCGCGATGCGCGCGACCTCGTCGATGACGTGCAGCGAGCGTGTCTGATAGGCCTGCACGGCCAGACCGAAGCCGCGCCAGTCGGGGAACTGTCGCGCGATGCGTCCGGCGAGCGCCTCGAGGACGTCGAGCGACAGCTCGAGCCGGTCGCTTTCCTCGGCATCGATGGTCAGATTGAGATTGGCGCGCGCAGCCGGCTCCACGAGCTGCCACACCCGCGGCAGCAGCTCGGCGAACACACGCTCGCGCTGTGCGTCTTCGTAGCGCGAGAACAGCGCGCTCAGCTTGATGGAGATGCCGTCGGCCCCCTCCGGGCTCGCGGCCGCCTTGCGGTCGGCGATGGCGTCGATGGCATGGGCATACGACACGAGATAGCGCTGCGCGTCGGCCTCGGTGCGCGCGCCTTCGCCGAGCATGTCGTAGCTGAAGCGCAGCGCCGCATGCCCCTTGCGCGCCGACGCGGCTTCGTCCATCGCCTCGCGGATCGAGCGGCCGAGCACGAACTGGCGTCCGAGCAGCTGGATGGCGCGCACCGTGGCGGCCACCACTGTCTGCGCACCCAGGCGCTTCAGCAGGCCCGCCTCGCTGTCGCTCTCGGGCAGGAATTTCTTCGACAGTGCGATGGCACTCGCCGACAGCTGCGCGAGCATCTTGTGCGGGCCGCCGCTGCCCGCGTCGAACTCCGCCTTGCCCAGCTGATCGGCTGTGAGCGCGATCGCCGTTTCGGCATCGGGCACCCGCAGCAGCGCTTCGGCCAGCCGCATCAGAGCCAGGCCCTCGGCGCTGGAGATGGGGTATTCACGCAGCAGGGATTCCATCGCCCAGAAGGGCGCGGGCTTGTCGCGCACGGCCTCCACCCAGGGTCGCGCCATGGCCGCCGCACGTTGCCAGTCGAGCGCGGCCGCCAGCGCGGCGAGCTGCGCGGCCACCACCCCGATTTCGGTGCGATAGGGATAGGGAAGCCGCGCGGCCGGAGCAGGAGCGGAGAACATGAGAGGTCACCTCGCTAGAATTACTTGCTAGGTTAGTTCGTCGGGTCTAGCATTTATCTCCAAAGAAGCTTGCTTAAACTTCCGGAAATTCAGCATGCCCAACGACCCCTCGTCCCTGGCGGGCATCGACAAGATCGACGCCAAGATTCTGCGCGTGCTGCAGAAGGACGGGCGCATTTCCAACCTCAAGCTGGCCGAGGAAGTGCACCTGTCGCCCACCGCGGTGCTCGAGCGCGTCAAGCGGCTCACGCGCGATGGCTTCATCCTCGGCTACGAGGCCAAGCTCAACCCGGCGAAGCTCGGGGCGGGACTGCTGGTGTTCGTCGAGATCCTGCTCGACCGCACGGTGCACGACGTGATGGACAACTTCAAGGCCGCGGTGCAGGTTCGACCCGAGATCCTCGAGTGCCACCTGGTTGCCGGCGGGTTCGACTACCTGCTGAAGACCCGGGTGGCCAACATGACGGCCTATCGGGAGTTCATCGGATCGGTCATCTGGACCCTCCCCGGCGTGCGCGAGACCCGCACCTACGCGGTGATGGAGGAAGTGAAGAACGTCACCGCGCTGGCCATCTGACGCACCGCCGAGGCCGAGGGCAGGCCGGCCCGCTTCAATGCCGCGTTCAGGTGCGACAGGTGCGCGTAGCCGCAGCGTTGCACCACCTCGTCGAGCGTCGCATGGCCTTGTGCGAGCAGCCGTCGCGCGCGTTCGAGCCGCCGCTGCATCACCCACGCATGCGGGCTCGTGCCGAAGCTGGTCTTGAACATGCGCGCGAAGTGGAATTCGGACAGGCAGGCGACCCGTGCGAGCTCGGCCAGGTCGAGGCGCTCGTGCAGGTGGGTTTCCATCTTCTCCAGCACGCGTCGCCGCGCCGCCGGCGACAAGCCGCCGCGTACCGGCCCGAGCCGCGGCCGATGCACGGTCTGCGACATCAACAGCCGGGCCTGCAAGTCGAGCGTGAGCTGCTGCAGCAACAGCGCCTCTCCCGTGCCGCGCCAGTCGAGCGCCGCGATGCGTCCACACAAGGATGCAAGCCCCTCGTCGTGGAAATAGATGCGCTCGGCCAGCGTGGCCGAGCGCGGATCGAGCTCGAACCAACGCTCCGCCGCCTGGGCCCACTGCAGCGTCGGCAGGTAGACGTGCAATAGCTGCAGCGAGCCATTGACATCCCAGTGCGACTCGTGGCCGGCCGGCAGCAGGCACAGGCTGCCGGGCTCGCCGCGCGCCGAGGGCGCCTGGTGACAGCGGACGGCGTGTCCGCCCTCCAGATAGAACGACAAGGTGTGGTGGCTGGGCTTCAGGTACGCCGTCTGGGTGTCCGCGTTGCCCCAGTGGGCCACCCACACGCCGGCCGGCAGCGCTGCGGCACGGCGCAGCCGGGCGCGCGAGCGCAGCAGCGCGGCGCCGACGTCGAGTTGTGTGATGGCCGCTTCCATGGCCGCGAGCTTACGTCGCGCGCCTGCGCCGGGGACGGCATCCGCCGCAAATGCGCAAGTTCCTGCCAGCCGGCACGACGCCCCGCGCGCAGACTCGGTGCCATGGCCACTGCCTTGCTCTACCTGCTCACCGTGCTGATCTGGGGCACGACCTGGATCGCACTGAAGCTGCAGATCGGCGAGGTGCCGATCCCGTGGTCCATCGCGTACCGCTTCTGGCTTGCCGCAGCGGTGCTCGTCGCATGGCTCGCCTGGCGGCGCGAGCTGCGCCTGCCGCCGCGCCGCATCGGGCCGCTGCTGCTGGGGCAAGGCCTTGCCCTGTTCTGCGTCAACTTCATGTGCTTCCTGCACGCGAGCCAGTGGATCGCCAGCGGGCTCATCGCCGTCTGCTTCTCGACGGCGCCCCTGTGGAACGCACTGAACGGACGGCTGTTCCTGCGTCAGCCGCTGGCACCGCGCGTGCTGGTGGGCGGCGGGTTGGGGCTCGCCGGCCTGCTGCTGCTGTTCGGCACCGAGGTCGCCAAGGACCTGGACCGGCCGCAGACCTTGTGGGGCCTCGCGCTGGCCTTGGCCGGCACCTGCTGCTTCTCGCTCGGCAACCTGCTGTCAGGCGCGATGCAGCGGCAAGGACAGACGCCGCTGCAGACCAATGCCTGGGCGATGCTGGTGGGCGCGACAGTGATCGCCGCATACGCGGTGGTGACGGGACAGCCGATGCGCTTCGATACCTCCATGCAGTACATCGGTGCGTGGCTCTACCTCGCCATTCCCGGCTCGGTGATCGGTTTCACCGCCTACCTCACGCTCGTCGGCCGCCTGGGCGCGGATCGGGCGGCGTATTGCACGGTGCTGTTTCCCGTGGTGGCGCTGAACGTATCGGCCCTCGTCGAGGGGTATGCATGGACCCTGTCGGCGCTGTTCGGATTGGGCCTCGTCGCAGCGGGAAACGTCGCCGTCTTCTGGCGCGGCACGCCCCGACGATGGCAATCGGCCTAGGTTGACGGCTCGCCGCTTGCCGCCGACCTATCGCGCGCCGAAGATGGCCGTGCCGACGCGAACGATCGTCGCGCCTTCGAGAATCGCCGCTTCGAGGTCGGCCGTCATGCCCATCGACAAGGTGTCCACCGCGAGGCCCTCGCGCTGCAGGCGCTGCAAAAGCTCTCGCAGGGCCGCGTGAGGCCGCCGCTGCGCTTCGTGCGTCGACGCCGGTTCGGGGATGGCCATCAGGCCGCGCAGACGCACACGGGGCAGGCCGACCACCTCGCGCGCGACACGCAGCACTTCGTCCGGCGCCAGGCCGCTCTTGCTCTGCTCGCCGCTGATGTTGACCTGCAGGCACATCTGCAGCGGCGGCAGCTGCATCGGTCGTTGCGCGGACAGGCGCTGTGCGATCTTCAATCGATCGACCGAATGCACCCAGTCGAAGTGCTCGGCGACGATGCGTGTCTTGTTGCCTTGCAGCGGCCCGATCAGATGCCACTCGAGCTGCTCGCGCAGATCGGCGAGCGCTTCCATCTTGTCGATCGCCTCCTGCACGTAGTTCTCGCCGAACACGCGCTCGCCGGCATCGAACGCCTGTCGCACGGCGCGCGCGGGAAAGGTCTTGGCGACGACGAGCAATGTGACGCTTTCCACGGGCCGTTGGGCCTCTGCACACGAGGCGGCAATGCGAGCGCGCACTTGTTGTATGTTGTTGGGGATCGTCGCCATAATGCGTCGAGTATCCCGCAGGCCCCTCGCGCTCGACGCCCTCGCGCGCCACACACCCCCTCATGGACATCACCCAACTGCTGGCGTTCTCGGTCAAGAACAAGGCGTCGGACCTGCACCTGTCAGCCGGATTGCCCCCGATGATCCGGGTGCACGGCGACGTGCGCCGCATCAACGTCGACCCGCTCGAGCACAAGCAGGTGCACGACATGGTGTACGACATCATGAACGACTCGCAGCGCAAGTCGTACGAAGAGACGCTGGAGTGCGACTTCTCCTTCGAGATCCAGGGCCTCGCGCGCTTTCGCGTCAACGCGTTCAATCAGAACCGCGGCGCCGGCGCGGTGTTCCGGACCATTCCGTCGAAGATCCTCACCCTCGAGCAGCTGGCCGCACCCAAGGTGTTCGCCGACCTGGCCCTGAAGCCGCGCGGCATGGTCCTGGTGACCGGCCCCACCGGCTCGGGCAAGTCGACCACGCTGGCCGCCATGGTGAACCACCTCAACGAGAACGAATACGGCCACGTGCTGACGGTGGAAGACCCGATCGAGTTCGTGCACGAATCGAAGAAGTGCCTGATCAACCAGCGCGAGGTCGGTCCGCACACGCTGAGCTTCGCCAATGCGCTGCGCTCGGCGCTGCGCGAGGATCCCGATGCCATCCTGGTCGGCGAAATGCGCGACCTCGAGACCATCCGCCTGGCCCTCACGGCGGCGGAAACCGGGCACCTGGTGTTCGGCACGCTGCATACGTCAAGCGCCGCGAAGACGGTGGACCGCATCGTCGACGTCTTCCCCGCGGCCGAGAAGGAGATGGTTCGCGCCATGCTGTCGGAGTCGCTGGTGGCGGTGATCTCCCAGACGCTGTGCAAGCTGAAGGACGGCTCCGGGCGAGTGGCGGCGCACGAGATCATGCTGGGCACCGCCGCCATCCGCAACCTCATCCGCGAGAACAAGGTCGCCCAGATGTACTCCGCGATCCAGACCGGCAACAGCATGGGAATGCAGACGCTCGACCAGAACCTTGCCGACCTGGTTCGCCGCAACATCATCTCCCCTGCGGAGGCGCGCGGCAAAGCCAAGTTCCCGGAGAACTTCCCCGGCTGAAACGAGCGACACGTGAAGCGCCTGCTGGCCCGCATCAAGCGCGCCCCCGGCTCGGGCGCCGGCGACGACGCCGGCTTCTTTTCATCGATGTACCAGGAGCCGCCCGACGCGCCGCAGACGCTTTCGTCGTGGCGCGACCGTGCGCCGCGCATCGGCGCCCAGGCCTTCGACCGGCGCCAAGGCGCGGAGATGTTCGCGCGCCTGTGGGGCGCGGATCGACACGTGGTGGCACTCAACGCCGATGAGCTGCAGCGCATGAGCCAGTACCTCGAGTTCGTGCAGGTGCCGATGGGCCAGGAGGTGATCGGCCAGGACGAGCTCGGCGACTACATGGTCATCGTGCTCGACGGCACGCTGTCGGTCGATCGCGGCCAGCCGTGGGGCGGCAAGGCGCGGCTCGCCGAGGCACATGCCGGTGACATGCTCGGCGAGATGTCGCTGCTCGACGCCGGCGCGCGCTTCTCGTCTTGCGTCACGCTCACGCCGTGCACGCTGGCGGTCGTCGACGCCAAGCGGCTCGACGAGATGATCAACCAGGCACCGCGGCTGGGCGTCGCGCTGCTGGCGTCCTTGTCACGCAGGTTGTCACTGCGCTTACGCCAGGTGAGCGCGCGACTGAGCGCCTTGCTGTCGCAGAATTGAAAGGTCTTGCGAGGAACGTATGGAAAGAGACCAGGCATCCAAATTCGTCAACGACCTGCTGCGCCTCATGGTGTCGCGCAACGGGTCCGACCTGTTTCTCACGGCCGACTTTCCGCCAGCGATCAAGGTCGACGGCAAGGTCACCAAGGTGTCGCCACAGCCGCTGACCGGCCAGCACACGCTGGCATTGACGCGCTCGGTGATGAACGACAAGCAGGCAGCGGAGTTCGAGAGGACGAAGGAGTGCAACTTCGCCATCTCGCCGCAGGGCATCGGGCGGTTCCGGGTCAATGCCTTCGTTCAGCAGGGCAACGTCGGCCTGGTGCTGCGCACCATCCCGCAGACCTTGCCGACCATCGACAGCCTCAACCTGCCGCAGGTTCTGAAGGACGTGGCGATGACCAAGCGCGGCCTGGTCATCTTCGTCGGCGCCACCGGCTCGGGCAAGAGCACGTCCCTGGCCGCGATGGTGGACTTTCGCAACGAGAACTCGTTCGGCCACATCATCACCATCGAAGACCCGGTGGAGTTCGTGCATCCGCACAAGAACTGCATCGTCACGCAGCGCGAGGTCGGCCTCGATACCGAAGGCTGGGGCGCGGCACTGAAGAACACCCTGCGCCAGGCGCCCGACGTCATCCTGATGGGCGAAATCCGCGACCGCGAGACCATGGAGCACGCGGTGGCCTTCGCCGAGACCGGTCACCTGTGCATGGCCACGCTGCACGCCAACAGCGCCAACCAGGCGCTCGACCGCATCATCAACTTCTTCCCTGAGGAGCGACGAGCGCAGTTGCTGATGGACCTGTCGCTGAATCTGAAGTCGCTGGTGTCGCAGCGGCTGCTGCCGCGCCAGGAAGGCAAGGGGCGCATCGCTGCCGTGGAGATCATGCTCAACACGCCGCTCATCTCCGAGCTCATCTTCAAGGGCGAGGTCGCGGAGATCAAGGAGATCATGAAGCGCTCGCGCGAGCTCGGCATGCAGACCTTCGACCAAAGCCTGTTCGACCTCTACGAGAACAACATGGTCACCTACGAGGATGCGCTTCGCAACGCCGACTCGGTGAACGACCTGCGCCTGCAGATCAAGCTGCACAGCCAGCGCGCTCGCAGCAGCGACCTGGCGGCGGGCACGGAGCACTTGACGATCGTGTGACCGCACACCGCACTGTTATAAGACGGCCTCTTCCGAGGCCGTTTTCATTGCACTCCCCATGAACTCCACCAAGACCTACGAACCGATCGCTCCCAGGACCGTTGCCTTCCTCGGGCTCGGTGTCATGGGCCACCCGATGGCCGGGCACCTTGCGCGCGCGGGTCACCGCGTCACGGTCTACAACCGCACCGCCGAGAAGGCCGCGAAGTGGGTGACCGAATACGGCGGCCGCGCCGCGCCGACGCCAGCCGAGGCAGCACAAGGCGCCGACATCGTCTTCGCCTGCGTCGGCAACGACGACGATCTTCGCTCGGTGGTGCTGGGTGACGACGGTGCGTTCGCCGGCATGAAGCGCGCAGCCGTGCTTGTCGATCACACCACCGCATCCGCGGCGGTCGCGCGCGAGCTCAGCGCCATCGGCCGCGGGCAGGGTCTGCAGTTCATCGACGCGCCGGTGTCGGGCGGCAACCTCGGCGCCATCAATGGCGCGCTCACCGTCATGTGCGGCGGCGACAAGGCTGCCTTCGAGGCGATCCAGCCGGTCGCGATGGCGTTCTCGAAGGCGGTGACGCTGCTCGGCGAAAGCGGTGCAGGACAGCTCGCAAAGATGGTCAACCAGATCGCCATCGCCGGCCTCGTGCAAGGCCTGGCCGAAGCGATCGCCTTCGGCGAGAAGGCCGGCCTGGACATGAAGGCGGTGCTCGGCGTCATCGGCAAGGGCGCGGCGCAAAGCTGGCAGATGGACAACCGCGGACCCACGATGATCGACGACCGGTTCGACTTCGGCTTCGCCGTCGACTGGATGCGCAAGGACCTCGGCCTGGTGCTCGCCGAGGCTCAGCGCAATGGCGCCCGCTTGCCGGTGACGGCGCTGGTCGACCAGTTCTACGCCGACCTGCAGGCGATGGGCGGCCGGCGTTGGGACACGTCCAGCCTGATCAAGCGCCTGCGCTGATCACTTGGCTGGCGCCTTGGGTGCCATGTCGGCCAGCTCCTGCTCGGTGATGATCTCGAACAGGCGCACCACCTTCTGCACGCCGCTGACGCTGCGCGCCACTTCGGTGGCGCGGTTGGCCTCTCGCTCGGTGACGCGTCCCATCAGGTACACGGTGCCGCGCTCGCTGGTCACCTTGAAGGAGTTGGCAAACAGGTCCTTGGCGTCGACGAAGCTGGCCTTGACCTTGCTGCTGAGGATCGCGTCGTTGGAGCGGCTGGTCAGCGAGCTCGGGCCCATGATCTCGAGCTCATTGACGGTTGACTTCACGTTCTCGACCCGTTGCACCGCCTGCTCGACCGCCGTCTTGTCGGCCTCGGTCTGCACTTCGCCGGTGATCAGGACCACGCGGTTGTAGCTGGTCGTGCTGACATGGCCGCGATCGCCGACGACATCGCGAATGCGGTTCATCGACTTCAGTTCGATCGCCTGATCCTCCACCTGTGCGCCCGAAGTGCGCCTGTCGGTGGCCATCAGCGTGCCGCCGAGCACGGCGCCGCCCACCAGCAGCGGGGCGCAGCCTGTCAGGACGTTGGCCACAGCAAGGGAAGCGGCCAGCGCGGCCGCACGGAGAGCTTGTCTTTTCATGCGTTGTCCTGTTCGCCGAGAAGCTGCAGATCCACCGCGTCGCACAAGCAGTGCAACACGAGGAGGTGGACTTCCTGGATTCGCGCGGTGCGGTCGTGCGGCACGCAAATGTGCACGTCGGTCTCGCTCAGCCGCTCGCGCATCTTGCCGCCGCCCTTGCCGGTGAGGGCGACGACCGTCATCTCCTTCGCGTGTGCGGCTTCCACCGCGGCCAGTACGTTGGCCGAGTTGCCGCTGGTGCTGATGGCGAGCAGCACATCGCCCGGATTGCCGAGGGCCTGCACCTGCTTGGAGAAGACGACGTCGAAGTCGTAGTCGTTTCCGATCGCCGTGAGGATGGACGTATCGGTGGTCAGCGCCACCGCGGCCAAGCCGGGTCGCTCACGCTCGAAGCGGCCGATGAACTCGGCCGCGAAATGCTGTGCATCGCTGGCCGATCCGCCGTTGCCGCACGCCAGCACCTTCCCCCCGCCGGTGATGGAGCCGATCACCGCACTGACCGCGTCGGCGATGGGCTTGGCGAGGATCTCCGCAGCGGCGTACTTCAGGTCGGCGCTGTCGAAAAACTGCTGCTGGATGCGTTGTTCAAGCATGGCCGCATGATAAGACACGGGGTTGCGCGGCGGGTTCCGCCGCTCCCCGCTTTGCACTGCAACTGCACTCATCCCGCATCGAACGCCGCCTTCAACCATTCGATCTGCTCGCCATCGATGGCGACGACATCGAAACGGCAAGCCGGCGGCGTGGCAAAGCGCTGCAGGTAATGCTGCGCCGCGAGCACGATGCTGCGACGCTTGACGGCCGTGATGCTAGCGGCTGCGCGCACGAGGCTGTCGCACTTGCGAGTGCGCACCTCGACGAACACCAGCGTGCCATCGCGGTCGCGCAAGATGAGGTCGACCTCGCCGCCGCGCGCACGCGAGCCGAGGGCCACCCGATAATTGCGCTGCACCAACGCCAGTCCGTGCCGCTGCAGATGCTCCCAGGCCCTGGCCTCACCCTCGTCTCCCGCACCTTTTGTCGTGACCACCCCGAATGCCTCGTTGTTGCTGCAAGCTGCGGCCGCTGCCGCGGGCGGGCAGCAGTATCCCGCAGGTACTCTCTATGTGGTCGCCACACCGATCGGGAACCTGGCCGACATCAGCCTGCGCGCGATTCACGTGCTGTCGCTGGTCGACGCAGTCGCTTGCGAAGACACCCGCCACACCGCGCCGCTGCTGCGCCATCTCGGCCTCGACAAGCCGCTTCTTGCCGTGCACGAGCACAACGAACGTGACGCGGCGCAAGGCGTGATCTCGCGGCTGTCGCGAGGCGAGCGCGTGGCCTATGTCAGCGATGCCGGCACGCCGGCCGTCAGCGATCCTGGTGCCGCACTCGTCGCGGCCGTGCAGCAGGCCGGACTCGCAACCGTGCCCGTGCCCGGCGCCAGCAGCGCGGTGGTCGCGCTGAGCGTCGCTGGCGACACACGCGGGGCAGGCTTCGTCTTCGTCGGCTTTCTGCCGGCCAAGGGCGCCGACAGAACGCTGGCGCTCAAGGCACTGGCCGTGGCCGCGCCGGCCCAGGTGGTGTTCGAAGCGCCGCATCGGATGGAGTCGCTCGCGCGCGACCTCGCGCAAGCCTGCCCTGAGCGCACGATCACGCTGTGCCGTGAGCTGACCAAGCAGTTCGAGACCGTGATCACGCTGCAAGCGTCGCAACTGCCTGACTGGCTGGCCGCGGAACCGAACCGCCTGCGCGGCGAGTTCGTGCTTGTCGTTCACGGGCTGGGCGCCGCGACGACCGACGCGGACATCGGGCGCCACGACGCCACACTCGAGCTTCTGCTCGCCGCATTGCCGTTGAAGCAGGCCGTGGCGATCGCCGCCGAATTGACCGGCGCGCCGCGCAACGCGCTGTACGCGCGTGCGCTGGCGCTGAAGCAGGGCTGAGCGTCGACGCCTGCTCAAGGCTTGGCTGTCTGGGCGTCGTGCTTCTGGCGGTAGATGTCGCGACTCGTGTGGTTCTGGAGCTTGTGCAGTCGCTTGCGCTCGTGCTTGGTCACCGTGCCGTCGGCCTTGGCGTGGGCTTCGGCCTTGTTGACCGCCGCCTGCTCCCTTTCCAGACGAACCGTCTCGCGGGCAGTGAGCTCCCCCGATGCCACGCCTTGCTGGATGCGGTTTTCCTGACGAGTCTCGCGCTTGTCCACACCCGGCGTCGCGGCCGACGCCGCCTGCGCGAATGCGCCGATGCAGGCGATGGCCATGGTCGCGCCAACGGCGAGGGTCTTGAGCTGTCGCATGGGAATCCTTTCGGTGTCAGTGTGTTGTTTGGTCGATCACGGGCCCGTGCGCCAGACAACGGCGCAAAGTTCCCCGACGCCGACGCGGTCGCAAGTAAAGAACGGTCAAGCGACTCGCCCCAGTCGGGTGCACCCCGTGCAATACCCCGATGCAGCCGCGTCAGTGGGCACTCCTACAATGAGTCACCCCCTCCGAAGGACCGCGCATGATCTCCCGCGAACCCACCATCGAACGCCTTGCCATCGCCCGATCGTTGCTGCTGGAACCCTTCGGGCTCACCGAGGCAACGCTGGCGCGCGCGTTGCAATCCATCGCCACTCACCGCATCGACGACGCGGACCTCTATTTCCAGTACACCCGCAGCGAAGGCTGGAGCCTGGAGGAAGGCATCGTCAAGAGCGGCAGCTTCGGCATCGACCAGGGCGTCGGTGTGCGCGCCGTGGCGGGTGAGAAGACTGCCTTTGCCTACTCCGACGACATTTCCGAAGCTGCACTGCTCGATGCAGCACAGACCGTCCGCACCATTGCGGCGGCAGGCCAGAGTCGCAAGGTCAAGGTGAGCGGCCGGCACACGGTTGCCGGCAGCCGCGTGCTGTATGCGCCGATGGACCCGATCACGACGCTCGACAGCACGCAGAAGGTGGCCCTGCTGGAGAAGGTCGAGAAGCTCGCGCGCGCCAAGGATCCGCGCATCGCGCAGGTGATGGCCGGTCTGGCAGGCGAATACGACGTCGTGCTGGTCGCGCGCGCCGACGGCACGCTTGCTGCCGACGTACGTCCGCTGGTGCGGTTGTCGGTCACGGTCATCGCCGAGCAGACGATCGCCGGCGAGGTGCGCCGCGAGGTGGGCTCCGGCGGTGGCGGCGGCCGTTTCGGCTTCGGCTACTTCCATGACAGTGTCATCGAGAGCTACGTCAACGACGCGGTGAACGCCGCTCTCACCAATCTGGAATCGCGCCCCGCTCCTGCCGGCGAAATGAGCGTGGTGCTCGGCTCGGGGTGGCCCGGCATTCTCCTGCACGAAGCGATCGGGCACGGGCTCGAAGGTGACTTCAATCGCAAGGGATCGAGTGCGTTCTCGGGGCGCATCGGCCAGCGGGTGGCGGCACGCGGCGTCACGGTGCTGGACGACGGCACACTGCCCGACCGGCGCGGCTCGCTCAACATCGATGACGAAGGCAATGCGTCGCAACGCAACGTGCTGATCGAAGACGGCATCCTGCGCGGCTACATTCAGGATGCGATGAACGCACGTCTGATGAAGGTGCAGCCCACGGGCAACGGCCGCCGCGAAAGCTACGCCGCGGTGCCGATGCCACGCATGACCAACACCTACATGCTGGGCGGCGACAAGACCAAGGAAGAGATCATTGCAGGCCTGAAGCGCGGCCTCTATGCGTACAACTTTGGCGGCGGCCAGGTCGACATCACCAGTGGCAAGTTCGTGTTTTCCGCCAGCGAGGCGTTCTGGGTCGAGAACGGCAAGGTCCAGTACCCGGTGAAAGGCGCGACCATCATCGGCAACGGACCCGACGCACTGACCCGTGTGACGATGATCGGCAACGACATGAAGCTCGACACCGGCGTGGGCACCTGCGGCAAGGAGGGGCAGAGCGTACCCGTGGGCGTGGGTCAGCCCACGCTGCGCATCGACGGACTGACCGTCGGGGGCACGGCGTAGCCGCGTCTATCGGGTTCGACGCCGCCGGGCTCCGTGCTACATTCGCACCCATGCTTTCCAGCAAGTCCTTCTTTTTTGCCTACTTTTGGTTCTCGCACCGCACCGGCGGAGGAGAGGCAAGCGCATAGGCGAAAAGCAGGCGCAAACCGAATCCGAAGACCGCCGGGCACCCCCCGGCGGTTTTTTTTCGCCCCGTCACGATCGTCCATTGACTTCATTCCACACCGCAAGGAGCCCCTGTGATGTCGACCAAAGCCGCCGCCAGCGACGAGTGGTATGCGCGTACCGAGAAGACCAGCCAGACCGACGACGAGAGGATCAAGGACGTGATGCCGCTGCCGCCGCCCGAGCATCTGATCCGCTTCTTCCCGATCAGCGGCACGCCAGTGGAAACGCTGGTGGGCGAGACGCGCCGGCGCATTCGACACATCATGCACGGCAAGGACGACCGGTTGCTGGTGATCATGGGCCCGTGCTCCATCCACGACCCCGTCGCCGCGCTGGAATACGCGCGGAAACTGAAGGCCCAACGCGACCGCTACGCCGGCACGCTGGAAATCGTCATGCGGGTGTACTTCGAGAAGCCGCGCACGACCGTTGGCTGGAAAGGCCTGATCAACGATCCGTACCTCGACGAGAGCTACCGTATCGACGAAGGCCTGCGCATCGCACGCCAGCTGCTGTTGGAAATCAACCGCCTGGGCATGCCGGCGGGCAGTGAATTTCTCGACGTGATCTCGCCGCAGTACATCGGCGACCTGATTTCCTGGGGAGCGATCGGTGCGCGCACCACCGAGAGCCAGGTGCATCGCGAGCTCTCCTCAGGCCTGTCGGCGCCCATCGGGTTCAAGAACGGCACGGACGGCAACATCCGCATCGCCACCGACGCGATCCAGGCGGCGGCACGTCCGCATCATTTCCTGTCGGTGCACAAGAACGGTCAGGTCGCCATCGTCGAGACCAAGGGCAACAAGGATTGCCACGTCATCCTGCGCGGGGGCAAGACGCCCAACTACGACGAAGCCCACGTGTCGGCCGCCTGCAAAGACCTCGAAGCGGCCAAGCTGCCGTGCGCGCTGATGGTCGACTGCTCGCACGCCAACAGCAGCAAGCAGCACGAGAGGCAGGTCGACGTTGCGCGCGACATCGCCGGGCAAATCACCCGGGGCGGCAAGCACATCTTCGGCGTCATGGTGGAAAGCCACCTCAACGCCGGCGCACAGAAGTTCAGTCCGGGCAAGGACGATCCGGCCAAGCTGAACTACGGGCAAAGCATCACCGACGCCTGCATCGGCTGGGACCATTCGCTGGAGGTGCTCGAACTGCTGGGCGGGGCGGTGCTCGGGCGGCGACGCTGAGCCATCTGCAAAAGGGGGTAAGCCAAGCGGCGAGCCTGTAAGGGCGGTAATGCGGGGAAAGATTGCTTGGGGAGCGGCACGCTCCGCGCTGGAATCACGGTCCATCCTCGCTGGATGGGTGCTGGAGACCCCGATGAGCGTCCGTTCACTGCTTGCCTGCACTTTGTTGACCGGCCTGGCGCTCATGGCGCACGCGCAAACCAAGTCGCCATTGCTCGAGCAGCCGACGACGGCATTGGACAAGTCCATTGTCGAGGCGGCCTTCAGCAAGGCCGATCTCAACGGCGACGGCAGGGTGTCCAAGGCCGAGGCTTCTCAGTTGCCCGCGATCGGCGCCCGCTTCGTCGAATTGGATGCCGACAAGGATGGCGCGCTGGCGCTGGACGAATTCGCCATCGGCTTTCTCACCACCCGGTGATCCTCGTCATTCCTCCTGGCCCTTGAGCCGCTCGCTCTGCCAGTACACGTCATCCCCGCCCAGGCCGTCGAGATTGGCCCGGTTCAGCACGCGCGCCAGCACGAACAGCAGATCGCTTAGCCGGTTGAGGTACTGACGCGGAGCGGCATTGACGCTTTCATGGGCAGCCAGCGCGACCACCGCACGCTCGGCGCGGCGCGCGACCGTGCGGGCAACGTGGGCGATCGCCGCGCTGCGGGTGCCGGCCGGGAGGATGAACTCCTTCAGCCGTGGCAGGTCGGCGTTGTGCCGGGCCAGGGCCTCGTCGAGTCGCAGCACCGCGTCCCCCTTCAGCAGCTCGAAACCCGGCATCGACAGCTCACCTCCGAGGTTGAACAGCTCGTGCTGCACGACCACCAGCAGCTCGCGCACATCGTCGGGCAGCCGCTCCGCGAGCAGCACGCCAAGGTGGGAGTTGAGCTCGTCGACATCGCCCATGGCCTGCACGCGGAGATGGTCCTTGGGAACTCGCTCGCCGTTGCCCAGGCCGGTCGTGCCGTCGTCGCCAGTGCGGGTGGCGATCTGCGTCAGTCGGTTTGCCATGGCGCATGCTAGGTCCTCGGGCCGCTCCCTACAATGGAACCGCACCCCAGGAGTCCGCCATGAACGCACCGCTTGCCACCGAACTGCTGCCCAGGATCGAGCCGCGCCCGGTGCCGGCGGCGATGCTCGAGGCGCTGAAGGCTCGCTTCGGCGAGCGCTGCTCCACGGCGCTTGCAGTGCGCGAGCAGCATGGCCGCGATGAATCGCCGTACGACGTGCCACCGCCCGAGGTGGTGGTGTTCTGCGAAAGCACCGAGGACGTCGCCGCAATCGTCAAGCTCGCCGACCAGCACGCCGTGCCGGTCATTCCGTACGGCGCCGGTTCATCGCTGGAAGGCCATCTGCTGGCTGTGCAAGGCGGTGTCAGCATCGACCTGTCGCGCATGAACCGCGTCATTGCGCTGCAGTCCGAAGATCTGACGGTGACGGTCCAGCCCGGCGTGACCCGCACCCAGCTCAACAACGAGATCCGCCACTCGGGCCTGTTCTTCCCGATCGATCCCGGCGCCGACGCCAGCATCGGGGGCATGTGCGCCACGCGAGCAAGCGGCACGAACGCCGTGCGGTACGGGACGATGCGCGAGAATGTGCTCGGGCTGGAGGTCGTCACGGCCAGCGGCGAGGTCATCCGCACCGGTACCCGGGCCAAGAAGAGCAGCGCCGGCTACGACCTGACGCGCCTGATGGTGGGCAGCGAAGGCACGCTGGGCGTCATCACCGAGGTCACGCTGAAGCTGTATCCGCAGCCGGAGGCTGTGTCGGCGGCGGTCTGCAGCTTTCCCAGCATCGCGGCGGCGGTGCAGGCGACCATCCAGATCATCCAGATCGGCGTGCCGATCGCCCGTTGCGAGCTGCTCGACGCCAATGCCGTGCGCGCCGTCAATCGCCACGACAAGCTGAGCCTGCGCGAGGGCGCGATGCTGCTGATGGAGTTCCACGGCACGCCCGCCGGCGTGAAGGAGCAGATCGAGACGGTGCAGCAGATCGCCGACGACAACGGCGGCTTGGCATTCGAATGGGCCGAGACGCCTGAAGAGCGCACGCGCCTGTGGACGGCGCGGCACCACGCATATTTCGCCGGCCTGCAAGTCAAGCCCGGCTGCCGCACGGTGACGACCGACACCTGCGTGCCGATCTCCCGACTGGCCGACTGCCTGCTCGACACCGTCGCCGAGGCCGACGGCTCAGGACTGCCTTACTACATCGTCGGGCATGTGGGAGACGGCAACTTCCATGTCGCCTATCTCATCGACCCCAACGTGCCGCAGGAGCGGGAGACGGCCGAGCGTCTGAACCTTCAGCTGGTGACGCGGGCGCTCGGCCTGGACGGCACCTGCACCGGCGAGCACGGCATCGGGCTGCACAAGATGGCATTCCTGGTGACCGAAGCGGGCGCCGGCGCTGTGGCAGCCATGCGCACGATCAAGCACGCTCTCGACCCCAAGAACATCATGAACCCGGGGAAAATCTTCGCAGCCTGAGCCCGCTCAGGCGACCAGCGCCATCACGGCGTGGTAGATCGCGAGAATCGCCCCGCCGCACAGAACGTTGACCGCCAGGTGGCGAAGGCCCTTGTCAAGACGGATGCCCATGCGCACGCCGATGCATCCCCAGAACACCACCAGCAGGGCCGCGCCGGCTTCGATCCGGTCCAGCGGCTGCTCGCTGACGCGCCACAGCGCGACGATGGCCAGCCACAGGCCTGCAGCCATGATGGCCGATGCGGTCACCTCGTTGAACGACGGCTTGCTGAGCTGGATGCCGAGAATCTTCATACCTACTGCCTGAATCGAAGATGGATGCGTGAGAGGGCAAAGCGACGGCGCAGCAGAGAGCTGCACGGGAAAACGACATCGACCGCAAATCGGGGTTGCGGATCGGAAAAGTTTTCCTGGGGTTTCCTCGCCGACAGCCGAATTTTGCACGACCGGACCCGCTGAAGGGCCGATCGTGGCGGTAACAGCAGCGTAACGCTGCCCACCGCCGGCAGTTGTCCGCAGAAATACGGACTCAGTGGGCCGGTGCCGGGACCGACCAGCGCTTCGTCACCGTGCCGGCGCCGTCGACGCTCTCCAGATGAACGCCGAATCCCCACAGGCGGGCGACGTGCTTCAACACCTCTTGCGCGCTGTCGTGCAGCGGCCGGTCGTTGTGCTGCGTGTGGCGCAGTACCAGCGAACGGTCACCGCGGGTATTGACGCTCCAGACCTGGATGTTGGGCTCGCGCGTGCCGAGATCGTATTGATGCGACAGCGCTTCGCGCACGCGACGGTAGCCCGTTTCGTCGTGGATGGCCGAAACCTCGAGCTCGCTTTCCTTCTCGTCGTCGACGATGGAGAAGAGCCGGAATTCGCGCATCATGTTGGGCGACAGGTACTGGCCGACAAAGCTCTCGTCCTTGAAGTTGCGCATGGCATGGTCGATGGTCTCGAGCCAATCCTTCCCGGCGATGTCGGGGAACCAGAGCCGATCCTCATCGGTCGGCTTTTCGCAGATGCGCTTGATGTCCGTGTACATCGCGAAGCCGAGCGCATAGGGGTTGATGCCGCTGTATGCACGGTGTCCCACCGGCGGCTGGTAGATCACGTTCGTGTGCGACTTCAGCCACTCGATCATCATGCCCTCGGCGAGATGACCGTCGTCGTACATGGTGTTGAGCAGGTGGTGGTGCCAGAAGGTGGCCCAGCCCTCGTTCATCACCTGTGTCTGGCGCTGCGGATAAAAGTACTGCGCCACCTTGCGCACGATGCGCACGATCTCGCGCTGCCAGGGCTCCAGGAGCGGGGCATTCTTCTCGATGAAGTAAAGCAGGTTCTCCTGCGGCTCTTCCGGAAAGCGCCGCTTCTCGGCCTCGCCGTCGCCTTCCTTGTCGTGCTTCTTCTTGCGCGGCAGCGTGCGCCACATGTCGTTGATCTGGCGCTGCGCGTAGGCCTCGCGCTCTTCGCGGCGTGCCTGTTCCTGGGCAAGTGACAGCTTGCTCGGGCGCCGATAGCGGTCGACGCCGTGGTTCATCAGGGCATGGCAGGAATCGAGCGTGGCTTCTACCGCATCGACACCGTGACGCTCCTCGCATTCGGCAACGTAGTTCTTTGCGTAGACGAGGTAGTCGATGATCGACGACGCATCGGTCCACATCTTGAAGAGATAGTTGCCCTTGAAGAAGCTGTTGTGGCCATAGGCCGCGTGCGCGATGACGAGCGCCTGCATCGCCATCGTGTTTTCCTCCATCAGGTAGCTGATGCAGGGGTTCGAGTTGATGACGATCTCGTACGCCAGGCCCATGTGGCCCCGACGATAGTTCTTCTCGGTCGCGATGAATTCCTTGCCGTAGCTCCAGTGGCGGTAGTTCACCGGCATGCCCACCGAAGCGTAGGCATCCATCATCTGCTCGGCGGTGATGATCTCGAGCTGGTTCGGATATGTGTCGAGCCCGAAGCGCTCGGCGGTGCGCTTGATGACCGTGTGGTATTGCTCGATCAGCTCGAACGACCAGTCGCTGGGCGTCGGCAGCGGCTTCTCGGCGCGCGGGGGCGTGACGATGTCGGCCGCCCGCTTGGAGCGCAGCTTGGGCTCCGGAAGCCGGTCGAAGAGATCTCGGGTGGGGTCGGGATTTGCCATGACAGTTCCACCGTTCTTGCGCGTCATGCCGGCGCTCCTTCCTTCTTGAAGAGCTCGCGGAACACCGGGTAGATCTGCGAAGCCTCGGTTACCTTGCGAATCGCGAATGCCTTCGACTCTGCCGCCAGCGTCGAGTACTCGTCCCACAGGTTCTGCTCTTCCTCCGCCACCTGCACATAGGCAAAGTACCGGCACAGCGGCAGGATGTTGTGAGCCAGCAGCTCACGGCATCGACCACTGTCGTGATGCCAGTTGTCGCCGTCGCTCGCCTGCGCGCCGTAGATGTTCCATTCGGAAGTGGGATAACGCGCCCTCGCGATCTCCTCCATCAGCACGAGCGCACTGGAGACCACCGTGCCGCCGGTCTCGGTGGAATGGAAGAAGTTCTCCTCGTCGACTTCCTGCGCCTGCGTGTGATGGCGGATGAAGACGATGTCGATCTTCTCGTAGTGGCGCGTCAGGAAGAGATACAGCAGGATGAAGAAGCGCTTCGCGAGATCCTTGCGCGCTTCGTCCATCGAGCCCGACACGTCCATCAGGCAGAACATGACGGCCTTCGCGGTAGGCACCGGCACGCGGATGCGGCTGCGATAGCGCAGATCGATCGGATCGAGATAGGGAATGCGGCCCAACCTCGCCCGCAGCGCTGCGATCTCGGCTTCGACGCCCGGTATCTCGTGCGCAAGAGGATTCGGATCGGGATGCCGCTGCAGCATCTCGAGGTACTCCTCGAGGCGCCTCAGGTCCTTGCGGCGATCGCCGCCGAGTGCGATGCGACGACCGATGGCACCGCGCATGGAGCGCACGACGTGCAGGTTGTTGGGCGTGCCGTCGCTGGAAAAGCCGGCGCGCTGTGTCTTGAACTCCGGTGTCTCGGCAAGCGTGGTGCGGGCGAGGTTGGGCAGCGCCAGGTCGTCGAAGAAGACCTGCATGAACTCTTCCTTCGTGAGGTGAAAGACGAAGTCGTCCTCACCTTCGCCGGAATCGCTCGCCTGGCTGCCGCCCCCACCCCCTGCGCCGCCGCGGGGCCGCTCGATGCGGTCGCCGCGAACGTAGTCCTTGTTGCCGGGATGGACCATCTCGCGCTTGCCGCCCTGCCCGTGCCCGAACACCGGCTCGTTGATGTCTTTCCTCGGGATGTGGATGTCCTCGCCCTGCGCGATGTCGCGGATGCCTCGACCATCCACCGCACGCTTGACCGCCTCGCGGATCTGATCCTTGTGACGGCGCAGAAAGCGCTCGCGGTTGCCGATGGACTTGTTCTTGCCCGCCAGCCGCCGGTCGATGATCTGCTGAAGCATGGGGTCCTTCCGGTACTGCAGTCCTTACGAGCTCTTGCGCACGCGCAGGTACCACTCGCACAGCAGGCGAACCTGCTTGGGCGTGTACCCCTTCTGCACCATGCGGGTGACGAAGTCCTCGTGCTTCTTGGCCTCGTCGGCGCTGGCCTTGGCGTTGAAGCTGATCACCGGGAGCAGCTCCTCGGTGTTGGAGAACATCTTCTTCTCGATCACGGTGCGCAGCTTCTCGTAGCTGGTCCACGCCGGGTTCTTGCCCTGGTTGTTGGCTCGCGCACGCAGGACGAAGTTGACGATCTCGTTGCGGAAGTCCTTCGGGTTGCTGATGCCCGCCGGCTTCTCGATCTTCTCGAGCTCGGCGTTCAGCGAGGCTCGGTCGAACACCTCGCCGGTATCGGTGTCACGGTACTCGTGGTCCTGGATCCAGTAGTCGGCGTAGGTGACGTAGCGATCGAAGATGTTCTGGCCGTACTCGCTGTAGCTCTCGAGGTACGCGGTCTGGATTTCCTTGCCGATGAACTCGGCATAGCGCACCGCCAGGTGTTCCTTG
The DNA here is from genome assembly GCF_029855045.1 of Piscinibacter sp. XHJ-5. Lineage (GTDB taxonomy): Bacteria > Pseudomonadota > Gammaproteobacteria > Burkholderiales > Burkholderiaceae_C > Albitalea. The sequence continues at coordinate 111,265 of NZ_CP123228.1, read as the reverse complement.
ATGAACGCGAGGTACTTCTGCTCGAGCTCTGGCGGGAACTGCTCGCGCTCGATCTGCTGCTCGAGCACATACATCAGGTGCACCGGGTTGGCGGCGATCTCGCTGCTGTCGAAGTTGAAGACCTTCGACAGGATCTTGAACGCGAAGCGCGTCGAGATGCCGCTCATGCCTTCGTCGACGCCGGCGTAATCGCGGTACTCCTGGAAGCTCTTGGCGCGCGGGTCCGTGTCCTTCAGGTTCTCGCCGTCATACACCAGCATCTTGGAGAACAGCGAAGAATTCTCCGGCTCCTTCAGCCGTGTGAGCACGGCGAACTGGCTCATCATCTTCAGCGTGCCGGGCGCGCAGGTGGCGTTGGCCAGAGAGGAGCCGCGCAGCAGCTTCTCGTAGATCTTGACCTCTTCCGACACCCGCAAGCAGTACGGAATCTTGACGATGTAGATGCGGTCGAGGAAAGCCTCGTTGTTCTTGTTGTTGCGGAAGCTCTTCCATTCGCTTTCGTTGCTGTGCGCCAGCACGATGCCGTCGTAGGGAATGGCGCCGAAGCCTTCGGTGCCCTTGTAGTTCCCTTCCTGGGTGGCCGTCAGCAGCGGGTGCAGCACCTTGATGGGTGCCTTGAACATCTCGACGAACTCGAGCAGACCCTGGTTGGCCAGGCACAGGCCGCCGGAGTAGCTGTAGGCATCGGGGTCGTCCTGGGCATAGGTCTCGAGCTTGCGGATGTCGACCTTGCCCACCAGTGACGAAATGTCCTGGTTGTTCTCGTCACCCGGCTCCGTCTTCGCGACAGCAATCTGTTTCAGCACCGAGGGGTAGCGCTTCACGACCTTGAACTTGCGGATGTCGCCGCCGAATTCCTCCAGACGTTTCACGGCCCAGGGTGACAGGATCCGGTTCAGGTAGCGACGCGGAATGTTGTATTCCTTCTCGAGGATCGGACCGTCCTCGGCGGCGTCGAACAGACCCAGCGGCGACTCGTTCACCGGCGATCCCTTGATCGCATAGAACGGCACCTGCTCCATCAGCTGCTTGAGGCGCTCGGCGATCGATGACTTGCCGCCGCCCACCGGGCCCAGCAGGTAGAGGATCTGCTTCTTTTCTTCGAGACCTTGCGCCGCGTGGCGGAAGTACGAGACCACCTGTTCGATCGCGTCTTCCATGCCGTAAAACTCGGCAAATGCGGGGTAGATCTTGATGACCTTGTTGGCAAACAGGCGCGACAGCCGCGGATCATTGCGCGTGTCGACTGTCTGCGGGTCGCCGATGGCCTTGAGCATGCGCTCCGCTGCGGTGGCATACGCCAGCGGATTGCTCTTGCACTCCGCGAGGTACTCTTCGAGCGAGAGCTCTTCCTCGCGGGTGCGCTCGAAACGAGCGGCGAAATGGCTGATCACATCCATGCTGACCTCCAGGATCTGGGCGGGGGCGGACGAGGAGCCACCTCGACCGCCGCCTTGGGAAGTTCTGATGAAGTCCGGACCTGTTGCCTAGGCCTTGGGCTCCATCAGAGCTTTCCTTGCGATCAGCGATACGTGAATCAAGCTTCGTTCATTCGGCGGGTCCATGAAGCCCTGAGTTGCCGGAATGAAGCACCGCAGTTCACGTGTTCACCCCCCTATGACGACTCAGCAAGACCCGTGCCTTCACGATACTCCAGTTGCCCGGGGAAGCGCCACCCCGGTGATGCACGGAGGCTGCACCGCGTGCGAAAGTTCCTTAGGGACTTATGCGGTCAGCGTGTCACGGACACGGTGCGTTGACAAGCGCGCATATGCGGGTGCGCGAGCGCACTGTCAGCTTCGTGCAAGGCCCAGCTTGTCCAGCAGGCCGTTGAGTTCGTCGAGCGATCCGAAGGCGATCGCGACCTCGCCTTGCTCACCGCGTGATGTGTGCTTCTTCACGCGGATCTCCACCGTCGCGGTCAGCGCATCGGACAACTCTTCCTCGATGCGCCGCAAGTCGCGCGGCTTCTCCTGCTTCACGCGCAGCAACGGCTTCTGGCGCGACGACCCGATCTTGGTGGCGAGCTTCTCGGCCTCGCGCACGCTCAGCTTCTTCGCGACGATCTCGCCGGCCGCGAGCACCTGCTGCGCGCCCTCGAGCGGCAGCAGCGCGCGCGCATGTCCCATGTCGATGTCGCCGGCCATCAGCAATTGCTGCACCGGCTCCGACAGGTTCAGCAGGCGCAGCAGGTTCGTCGCCGCGCTGCGCGAACGGCCGACAGCCTGCGCCGCTTGCTCGTGCGTCAGGTGGAACTCGTTGATCAATCTCGCGAGGCCCTGGGCTTCCTCGAGCGGATTGAGGTCCTCACGCTGCATGTTCTCGATGAGCGCCATCGCGGCAGCCGCCTCGTCGGGAACGTCCTTCACCAGCACCGGCACTTCGTCCAGGCCGGCCAGGCGGGCGGCACGCACACGGCGTTCACCGGCAATGATCTCGTAGCGCTCGGGTCCGACCGAGCGCACCAGGATGGGCTGCATGACACCTTGTGCCTTGATGCTCTCCGCAAGCTCGTACAGCGAGCCCTCGTCCATGCGCGTGCGCGGCTGGTACTTGCCCGGCTGAAGCTGGTCGAGCTTCAGCACGCTGGGCGCGCCGTTGACCACCGCCACGGGTGGTGCTTCCTCACCTTCCTTGACGCGCGGGCCGAGCAATGCTTCGAGACCGAGGCCGAGCCCCTTGGGTTTCTTCGTGACCATGGGACGAATTGTCCGCTATCGCTTCGCGCGCTCGGCGATCCGGCGCAGCAGCGCAAGGCCCTCCGGCCAGTCGCCCAGTCCGGACTCGCCGTTGATGTGGCCGCGCGCGCCGATGTCGATGATTTCGCTGCCCCAAGCCGTGGCCATGGCCCGCCCCCGCTCGTTCGCGCAGTAGGGATCGTTCGAGCTGATCACCGCGATGCTCGCGAAGGGCAATTGCTCGCGTGTCACCGGCCGCCAGTTGAACAGCTGCGGCGGCATGTCGGCACGCTCGGTGTCGGGTGGGGCCACCAGCAGGGCACCGCCGACTCGCTCGGCTTGGCGCGAATGGGCCGCCCACGAAGCGACGAGCTGGCAGCCGAGGCTGTGCGCCACCAGCAGCGGCGGCCGATGGTCGGCCAGGAGAACCTCATCGAGGCGTGCCATCCAGTCGCCGCGGCGCGGCCATCGCCAGTCGTCCTGCTCGACCTTGTCGAAGCCGTGCAGCGTCTGCCAGCGGCTCTGCCAGTGCGCCGGCAGCGAATCGAGCCAGCCCGGCAGCAGCAGAACGCGCCAAGACCGTGGGAACGCATTCGTCATGGGGCTCGCTTATCCTTCCCGGCTCAGGAGAACAGTCATGTCCTATCGCGTATTCGTCGACGGCCAGGAAGGCACCACCGGTCTGCGCATCCACGAGTATCTCGCCCAGCGGCGCGATATCGAGGTGCTGCGCATCGATCCGGAGCGCCGCAAGGACGCTGCCGAGCGCGCGCGGCTGCTCAATGGGGCCGATGTCGCCTTCCTCTGCCTGCCTGATGCTGCAGCACGCGAAGCCGCCTCGCTGGTCACAAATCCCGACACCTGCCTGATCGACGCCAGCACGGCGCATCGCACGGCCCCCGGCTGGGTGTTCGGCATGCCTGAACTCGCCGCCGACCAGCGCGACCGGATCCGGCACGCCAAGCGCATTTCCAACCCGGGCTGCCATTCCAGCGCCTTCATCCTGCTGCTGCGTCCGCTGGTCGACGCGGGGCTGGTACCGGCTAACCTGCCGGTCTCCGCCACCTCGATCACCGGCTACTCCGGCGGTGGCAAGAAGATGATCGAGCAATACGAGGCAGGCGGGGACGACCGCCTGGACGCACCGCGACCTTATGGCCTGTCGCTCGGCCACAAGCACGTGCCGGAAATGACGGCGCACACCGGGTTGCGTGTCAAGCCACTGTTCCAGCCTGTGGTCGGGCGGTTCTACAAGGGCTTGGGCGTAAGCGTGCCCTTGCATCTGTTCCAACTGACTGCGGGAACGACCCCCGAGAAGCTGCACGAGGCGCTGTCCGAACGTTATGCAGGCGAACGCTTTATCCGGGTCATGCCGCTGCGCGATCCTTCCACGCTCGATGCCGGCGGGGGTTTCTTCGACGTGCAGGCGTGCAACGGCACCAACCGTGTCGACCTGTTCGTGTTTGCCAACGACAGCCAGGCAATGCTGATGGCGCGCCTGGACAACTTGGGCAAAGGCGCCAGCGGCGCCGCGGTGCAGACGATGAACGTGCACCTGGGCCTGGACGAAAGCCTCGGGCTCTAGCGCTACTACCACGCGGCCGGATCCGATGATCGGTAGTGGTAGGCGTAGGCGTCGGCGAAGCCGAGCCGCCGGTACACCGCCCGGGCCGGCAGGTTTTCTCCATCCACCTGCAAATAGGCGGTCTTCGCGCCTCGGGCCACGGCCTCGGCCAGCAGATGGCTGCAGAGCCTTTGGGCCAAGCCCTGCCCTCGCGCTGCCGGCGCGGTGAAAACATCGTAGAGGCCGACCAACTCCCCTTCTCGCGCGAACTGGCCGCAGGCGACGACCTCGCCTTTGTGTTTCATCACGTAGGCCTGGAAGGGCACCGGTGAGTTGACCAGGCGCTGGCCGTGGGCTTGGCGCTGGGCCAGTGGCGATCCGCGCAGCATGCCGACGGTCTGGGCGAAGCTCTCGTGCCCGACCGGCGCCAGCGTCACGCCGGACGGCAGGCCCTGCGCCTGCGGCGCGCCCAGATCGGCACATACCATGACCTGCGTCCGCTCGAACGCGCGCATGCCGAGCTGCGCGAGCGCCTCGTCCAGGCCAGCCGGCTGGCTGAGCGGGGTGATGCGAACCAGCATCGGCAACCCCGCGTCATCGAAGACCCGCCGGCACAGGGCGAGCTTTTGCTCCAGCGCCAGCCGGCCTGGGGCAACCGCGTTGACGCACCGAGCGCGCCGCGCCTTGCCCGGAGAGAAACGCACCAGCCAGCCGTCGATGAGCAACTGCTGCGGCGGCGCGCTGGCGTTGAGTCCCGCATCCTCGACGCGGGACAGCAGCACTGGATCGAAGCTTGGATTCATGGGATTCGCCCGGGACTGCAAGTGAGCACTAACGGTCGCCTTGAGCGAGCAACGTATCAGAGCGCCTTGATTCGCCCGACCATTTCAGCAGCGAATTCGATGAAAGCCTGTGCCCCGCGCGATGCCGAATCGAAGACCACTCCCGGCATTCCATAGCTCGGCGCCTCCGCCAGCCGGACATTGCGGGGAATGACGGTGTTGAACACCTTGTCCCCAAAGTGGCTCTTGAGCTGCTCGCTGACCTGCTGCTGCAACGTGATGCGCGGGTCGTACATCACGCGCAGCAATCCGATGATCTGCAGATCCGGATTCAAATTGGCATGCACCTGCTTGATGGTGTTGACCAGATCACTCAGCCCCTCCAGCGCAAAGTATTCGCACTGCATCGGCACGATCACCCCGTGCGCACTGCACAGGCCATTGAGCGTCAACAGGCTCAGCGAGGGCGGGCAGTCGATCAGGACGAAGTCATAGTCGCCAATGAGCGGCTGCAGCGCGGACTTCAAGCGCTTGTCGCGTCGGTCCAGCTCCACCAGTTCCACTTCCGCACCGGCGAGTTCACGATTTGCACCCAACACGTCGTAGCCGCCCTTCTCGCTGCGTCGGCGTGCTTCAGCCACAGAGGCGCTTTCAAGAAGAACGTCGTACACCGTGAGGTCGAGCGCGCGCTTGTCGATGCCCGAACCCATCGTGGCGTTGCCCTGCGGATCAAGATCGACGACCAGCACCCGCTGGCCGATGCGTGCCAGGCCGGCGGCGAGGTTGACGGTGGTGGTCGTCTTGCCAACGCCACCCTTCTGGTTGGCAATACAAAAGATTCGAGCCATGAAATCTGTCGGTGGGTGGGCGGGAGTGCCGGAGATCAGCGGATCGGAAGGCGAGGTACGGTCCACGGCGGGTGGATTGTCGAGCCTGATAGCGGAGCGGCAAAGCGCGATCTCGAGCCTGTCGGCTCCCAACAACCAGATCAGTTCGCCAAGCGCATCCAGACGAGGCAGCGATCGGCCACCAACTGCGGAACGTCGAGTTGTTCCACGTGAAACACGTCGACGTCCGCGGGCAGACCGGCGATTTCAGCCTCTGGGCGCTTCCCCTTCATGGCCATCCAGACGCCCCCTGCCGCCAGATGCTGACGGGTCAGCCCGACAAAGTCGGATAGCGACGCGAAGGCCCGTGAGGTAATCACATCGAACGGTGCAGCCCGCAGCTTCTCCACGCGGGCATGCTCACCCTGCAGATTGGCCAGCCCCAGTTCCATCGCGACTTGGCGCACAAAGGCAGCCTTCTTTCCCACAGTGTCCACGCAGACCACCGACATCTGCGGGCACGCCGTCGCGATGATCACGCCAGGGAATCCTGCGCCGCTGCCGACATCCAGCACCCGCTTGGGACCGGTGCCTCGCTCGCGCCGCAGCGGCCCGATCACCGCGAGGCAGTCGAAGAGATGCTGCGTCAGCATCTCTTCCGGATCACGCACCGCGGTCAAGTTGTAGGTGGCATTCCAGCGCTGCAGCAGGCCCAGAAAGGCCAGCAGCTTCTCCGCTGTAGCGGTGGGCAGCTTCAGTCGCAGTTGTCCTGCGGCCGACTGCAGGCGATCCAATCCAGGATCACTCATCTCGCGCCTCCCCGCAGAGTCGAAGGGCCCGGTTGCCCGAGCCCTTCACCGCCACCTTCACCGCCAAACGCTCACGCCGCATCCGACACCCGGTCGTTGGCCGCAAAGCCCTTGAACCGACCTTTCTTCAGGTGAATCAGGAGCAAGGAGATTGCCGCCGGGGTCACGCCGGAAATGCGTGAGGCCTGGCCCAGCGTTTCGGGCCGATGCTTGCTCAGCTTCTGGCGCACCTCAAAACTCAGCGCCGCAACTTGGCTGTAATCCAGGTTCTCCGGCAGACGCAGATTCTCGAAATGTGCGGCCCGCGCCACTTCATCGTTCTGCTTGTCAATGTAGCCAGCGTACTTGACGCTTATCTCCACTTGTTCGATGACGGCGTCGGCCAGCACCGCACCCAGTTCGGCCCGCAATGTTTCACGTGGAACAAAACCCTCGATACCCGCCTCGGCTGCGACTTGGGACACCGTCGCAAAGTCCACACCCGGCCGTCGCAACAAATCGGACAAGCGGTACTCATGATCGATCGCCTTGCCGAGAAGCCGCTCTGACACCGCGCCGGGCAGGATGTCCGGGCGCACCCAACTCGTCTTCAGCCGCTCGGTCTCCCGCGCAATGGCGTCCCGCTTTCGATTGAATGCACCCCAGCGATGATCGTCCACCAACCCCAACTGGCGACCGACTTCGGTCAGCCGAAGGTCGGCGTTGTCCTCCCGCAGCTGTAGCCGGTACTCGGCCCGGCTCGTGAACATGCGGTAGGGCTCGGTCACGCCCTTGGTGATGAGATCGTCGACGAGCACGCCCAGGTAAGCCTGATCGCGCCGCGGCGTCCACGCAGTCTTGCCGAGCACCTGCCGCGCCGCATTGAGGCCGGCGAACAAGCCCTGAGCCGCCGCCTCTTCGTAGCCCGTGGTCCCGTTGATCTGTCCCGCGAAGAACAACCCCCGAATCGCCTTGGTCTCGAAGCTCGCCTTCAGCGCACGCGGATCGAAGTAGTCGTACTCGATTGCATAGCCCGGGCGAAGGATGTGGGCGTTCTCCAATCCGCGCATCGAATGCACCGCAGCGATCTGGATGTCGAACGGCAGAGAGGTCGAGATGCCGTTGGGATAGACCTCGTGTGTGGTCAGCCCCTCCGGCTCCAGAAAGATCTGGTGCGACTCCTTGTCGGCAAACCGATTGACCTTGTCTTCGATGCTCGGGCAGTAGCGAGGGCCGACACCTTCGATGACGCCGGTGAACATCGGGCTGCGGTCGAAGCCCGACCGGATGATCTCGTGCGTGCGCGCATTGGTGTGTGTGATCCAGCATGGCACCTGCCTCGGATGCTGCGAAGCGTCGCCGAGGAAGCTGAAGACCGGCACCGGATCGGTATCGCCCGGCTGCTCGGCGAGCACGCTGAAGTCGATGGTGCGTCCATCGATGCGCGGCGGCGTGCCGGTCTTCAGCCGCCCCTGAGGCAGCTTGAGTTCCTTGAGCCGCGCCGACAGGCTGATCGCTGGAGGATCGCCAGCGCGCCCCGCCGAATGGCTTTGCAGGCCCACATGCACCTTGCCGTCAAGGAAAGTGCCTGCGGTCAGGACCACGGCATGGGCCTGAAAGCGAATACCAACTTGCGTGACAGCACCCGTCACACGGTCATTCTCGACAATCAGGTCGTCGCAGGCGCCTTGGAACAACCACAGATTCGGCTGGTTCTCCAGTCGACGCCGTATGGCCGCCCGATAGAGAACCCGGTCTGCCTGCGCTCGCGTCGCGCGCACCGCCGGACCCTTGGAGCTGTTGAGGATGCGGAATTGGATGCCGGCTTCGTCGGTCGCCGCGGCCATTGCACCACCCAGGGCGTCGATCTCCTTGACCAGGTGCCCTTTGCCGATGCCGCCAATCGATGGGTTGCAGCTCATCTGGCCCAGCGTCTCGATGTTGTGCGTGAGCAGCAAGGTCGTGCAGCCCATTCGCGCCGAAGCGAGAGCGGCCTCGGTGCCGGCATGGCCGCCGCCGACCACGATCACGTCGAATTGCTTGGGAAACAACATCGGATTGCCTAAATTTTGAGCAGACCGGGATTGTAGAGACGCCCCGGGCGGAAGTCACCCGCACGGTGTGCGAACGCCCTCTCACGGGTCCCTATTGCGCCAGGCGCCGATATGCTCGTCACATGAACTGCCGACCCGGCTGCGGTGCCTGCTGCATTGCGCCGTCCATTTCGTCGCCGATTCCAGGCATGCCGCAGGGCAAGCCGGCTGGGGTGCGCTGCGTGCAGCTCTCGGCGGACAACCGCTGCCTCATTTTCGGGCACCCGGATCGGCCGAGCGTCTGCGCCTCGCTGAAGCCGTCGCTCGACATGTGCGGAGAAAGCCGTGAGCAGGCGCTGCGGTGGCTGGGGGTGCTGGAGCGGCAGACCTCCTGAGGGTCAACCCTTGGCCTGCGGCGGAACCTGCCCGACGGTGCGCAGATCCTGGGCCACCTTGCCCTCGTGCAGCACGATGACCCGATTGGCCGACGCGATCGTCTCCGGCCGATGCGCCACGATCACGCGTGTCAGCTCCAGCTGCCGCACCGCCTGATTCACCAGCCGCTCGCGATCCACGTCGAGCGCACTGGTGGCCTCGTCGAGCAGCAGGATCTTCGGCCGCTTGTACAGCGCCCGCGCCAGCAGCAGCCGCTGCTTCTGCCCGCCCGAGATGCTCGTGCCCATGTCGCCGATGAGCGTGTGATAGCCCATCGGCATCGCCTGGATCTCCTCGTGCACCGACGCCACCTTGGCGCACTCCTCCACCCACGCCAGATCCGGCTGGGCGTCGAAGAAGCAGATGTTGTCGATGATGGACCCGGCGAACAGCTGGTCGTCCTGCATCACCGTGCCGATCATGTCGCGCCAGGTCTTCAGCCCCAGGTGCGCCAGCGGCGTGCCGCCGACGCGCACCTCGCCTACCTGCGGCTCGTGGATGCCCAGCATCAGCTTGAGCAGCGTCGTCTTGCCGCAGCCCGACGGCCCCGAGATGGCCACCGACTCGCCCGGCTCGATGACCAGATTGACGCCGTTGAGCACCGCCGGCTCCGTGTCCGAATAGCGGAAGCCCACGTTGCGCAGCTCCAGCCGCGCCGACTGATCGGACCGCGGCGCCACCAGCACCTCGGTCTCCGGCGTCGACAGCACGATGTCGGCCAGACGCTCGCCCTGCAGCTTGAGCATCTTCAGCTCGACCGCCTTGTCGATCAGCCCCGACACGCGCAGCGCGAACTGCTCCTTGTAGGCGAAGAACGCGAACAGCATGCCCACCGAGAAGCTGCGGTCCAGCACCAGCAGCGCGCCGACCCAGATCACCGCGACGCGCTCCAGTCCGAACACCAGCTTGTGCAGCACGCCGAACATCAGGTCGAGCTTGCGCGTGGCGATATTGGCGTTCATCGCGTCGACCACGAGGTTCATGAAGCGCGCCTGGCGATCGGCCTGCCGATTGAACAGCTTGATCGATTGCACGCCGCGCAGCGATTCGAGGAAATGGCTCGCCTTCTTCGCGTCGTGGATGATCGCCTCCTCGGTCGCCTCGCGCAGCGGTCGGAAGAAGGCCCAGCGCAGCAGCGCATACGCGCCCACGCAGCCCAGCGCGATCGCCGTCAGCGTGCCGCTGTAGACCCACATCATCGCGAACGTCAGCACCACCAGCAGCCCGTCGAGCACGGCCTCGATGAACGAGGTGGTGAGCGTCTGCTGGATCTGCTGCACCGCGCCGAAGCGCGACATCACGTCGCCGGTATGGCGCTTCTCGAACCACGACACCGGCAGCCGCATGAGGTGCGCGAACACATTCGACAGCCACTGCAGGTTCAGCGTGGCGGACAGGTACAGCACCGCCCAGGATCGGATGGCGCCGGTGGCCACCTGGATGAACACCAGGAGCCCGAAGCCGATGCCCAACGTGACCAGCAGGTCGCGGTCGGCCGACACCAGCACGCCGTCGACCACCCACTGCATGAAGAACGGCGACAGCAGCATGAAGACTTCGAGCGCGACGGCCAGCGCGAAGATCTGCCCGAGCGAGCGCTTGAGCCCGGTCACCCGCCCCAGCAGCTGCCGCAAGGTGACCGACTGCCGCTCCACGCGCGGCTGGAAGTCGGCCGCCGGCGTGAGCTCGAGCACGACGCCGGTGAAGTGCTTGGACAGCTCGTCCATCGTCAGCGTGCGAACGCCCCGGGCAGGGTCGTGCACGATGGCCTTGCCGTGGCGCACGTCGGCCAGCACGACGAAATGGTTAAGGTCCCAGTGCAGCACGCAGGGCAGCTGAAGCTGCGGCAGGTGCTCCATCTCGGCGCGCAGTGCACGCGGGTTGAGCTGCATCTCGCCGGCGATGCGCGTCAGGTCCATCATCGTCGCGCCCTTCAGCGAGAGCTGGAAGCGCTGGCGCAAGGTGGGGAGGTCAGTGTCGAACCCGTGCTGGGCCGCCACCATCGCCAGACACGCGAGGCCGCACTCGGCGGCCTCGGTCTGCAGCAGCAGCGGCACGCGGTGCCGCCCGAAGCCCAGTTTCAGCGATGAGAAGAGTCCGGCCATTCCGCGAGCACCCCGGGTTCGCGCACAAGGACCCGCAAGCCTACACGCGACCGGTCACGCTCAGCAGCGGCTCGAAGATCCATTCGATGAGGCGTCGCCGGTCCAAGAGCACATCGGCCTCGAGCTGCATGCCGGCGGCCAGCGGCTGGGCCTGGCCATAGGCCGGCACCGACTGCTTGTCCAGCTGGACGGTGATGCGGTACAGCGGCTCGGCCTGCGGCGTGCCCTTCACCGATTCGCGCAGCGGTAGCCCGGCCAGCTCGGTGGCCTGCAGCGGCGTACGCGAGACCTGCAGCACCTGGCCCGCGTGGTGGCCGAACTTCTGGTACGGAAAGGCCTGGTAGCGTAGCTGCACCTGCTGCTCCGGCCGCACGAAGCCCACCGCGCTCGACGGCGCGAACAGCTCGGCGCGCAGCTGCGCGCCGGCCGGCACCAGGCTGGCGATCGCCGCGGCGGGCGACACGGCGGCCCCCTTGTCGGCCAGCACCGCGGTGATCACACCGTCTTCCGGCGCGCGGATCACCACCGTGCGCTTGGCTTCGCTCTCGGCCGAGGCTTCGGACAGCGTGGCCAGCTCGCGGTCGATCTCGGCCAGCGCGGCCTGGGCGATCAGCGGCTGCTCGCGCCGCCGTGCCTCCAGCGCCGCGATCTCGCGCTGGTGCGCGGCCTGCTTGACGCGCAGCGCGTGCAGGCGGCCTTCCACCTCCAGCATGTCGGCCTTCTTGGTTCGCAGCGCCGCCGGCGACACGAAGCTCTCGCTCTTCATCAGCGCCTCGTACTGCTCCACGTCCTGCCGGCGCAGCGCGAGTTGCTGTCCCATCACCTGCGCCTCGGCCTCCATCTGCGTGAGCTCGGCACGCATCGCATCGACCTGGCGCTGCAACGAAGCGCCCTGCTCCCGGCGGATCTGCGCGGTGCGGCGGGACGACTCCTGCAGGCTATCTCGCCGGGCCGCCATGCTCTGCTGCACCGCCGCCTGCGTGTCACCGTGCAGCGAGGCGCGCTCCACCGACAGCACGAACAGCACGTCGCCCTGGCGAACCGGCTGGCCTTCGACCACGCGGCTGTCAGTGACGATGCCGGACTGCGGAGGCACCAGCCGCTTCACGCCGCGGTCGGGCACCAGGTAGCCGGTGATGTGCGCCTTGCGCGTGTAGCGGCCCTCGAAGAGAAACGTCCCGACCAGGACGGCGATGGCGACCACCAGGAGCGTCAGGACCGCGAGCGGAACGGGGCGGACGAGCTGGATGCTGCCGAGCCAGGCTTGTTGACGGCCTTCGATGACTTCGGGGCGGAACAGGCTGGGCATCGGTGCGGCGGATGGACGCGATGGAAGACCGGCTCGGACTGCCGGGCCCTGTTGTCAGTATCGCCAGCCCGGCTGCCCGGGCGCAACTGGAAGTCATTACAGGCAACGCGCGATGGCTGCGACGCCGCCTACCAGTACTTCCGCAACACCATTCGCAATCCGACGACGCCATCGCGCATGGACTGCGGGCCCGACGGCAGCACGGCGAAAACGGCCGCCCGAACAGTGGCCCGGGCCATGTCCAGCTGAACGTCGAACTTGCCGCCGGACAAGCCGCCGTTGCGATCTCGAATGCGGGGCCGCATCGCGCGGTGATTCTTCCCCTTCGGCCGCAGCCCACGCGCCGTCCAACCCCGGTCGCCTAGCCGGCGCGAGCCGTGCCGCGCCGAAAGGGTGGAACGCACCGATGTCGAGGCACGCCGAAGGTCATGTGGCCGAGCCTCGAGGCGTTCGAGGCGAATCGCGGGTGTTCCTCGCTTCCGGCGTCGCGTGCATCGCAGTGGGCAATGGCGCCTTGCTCACCGCGGGTTCACTGGACACCAAGGAGGCGATCCTGTTTCCAACAAAGAGGTGATGCGTTCGCCAACGGCGCCGGGTCTCATTGCTCTTTCTCTGGGATGCCGAAGGTCAGTCTCAGCGCATCAAGATCAGCATCGTCTTGGCTTCAGCCGACACGCGAGGGACGTCACCCTCTTCCGGTCGACCATCCTGACGGCGGAGACCGCTATTGAAGCTGCCGCGCACGGACGAGCAAAGAGGGTCACCGGATTCCTCCTGCCGTATTGGCCCGGTGCCCTTGCCCCCGCCCGAATCGCCGCCGATGGCGATCCGGGCGACGCCCGCTGCGGGCATGGCAGGCCGCACGCAGCGGTGGAACGCGCCTGTCCCGCCGGGCGCTGCAGGGACATGCGCGCTGGGAGATCAAACGCAAACCGCCGAAATGCCCCTGCGGGACGTTGCGGCTACGCGCAGGGCCGAAGCACTATTCCAGTGCTTCGGGCTAGGGTCACTGATGTGTCCACGGCAATTGGTTCGCGTCGTGCCCCCTCCTTTCAAGAGCCGTCCAGCCGATCAGGGGCGCCACGCCGTTGTCCATGAATCGACATGTGGATTGCCCTGCATAGCAACCTGACCGCGGCCCCCAGCCTGTCAATTTCGTTGCGTGTGGGATGTGCCTCCGGCGCAGCATCCGCAATCACATTTGGCGCCATCTCGCTTTCCGCAAGGACTCCACGTGCATGGCTCACCAGCGCCTCGGCACGTCGAACCACCACGCGGTGAAGCCACAGCGCCAGCGCCGCCCAGCCGGCGGGCACAAGCACCGCCAGCAGCCATGTCGCAAGTCCCTGGGCCGGAAGATTCATAGCTGCGCCATCGAGGGGAACCGATACGCTGACAATTCCGGCGAACGTCTCTTGCCCGGCCGCGCCGACACCCGATCCTGCGTCCTTGCTCATCGCGGCAGAGGCCTCGAGGTCCGACTTGGCGTGACAGTGCAGGCATATTGAGTACGGGGACAGTGACCGTGCATACAGCAGTTGCCCACCCACCGTCTCTTGATATTCGGCACCCCCCTTGCGAGCCGACCGAAGCCGCTCGATGGCCGCCTGCTCGAACCGGTTGGGCGCATTCCGCGGATCGAGCAGGCGATCACTGGTCATGCGAAAGCGTTCGCCAGACGACAGCGCGCCAAACACTTGTGCGACTTCTCGCTGTATCAGTGCGGGAACCTTGCGATGAAAGCTCCCCCCGTTCTCCGCGACATCTACCGATGAAAGCACCCGGGATGCCGCTGCCCCTGTGCCTTGCCTGACGTCGGACACCGATGGACGCGCTTGTCGGTGATCCAGAAATTCGCCCAGTTCGGGTACAGGGTCGAGCGGGTCGTTGTGCACCCAGAGACTGCGGTACCGGCCGGACCAAATCGCCAAGGCCTCTGCCATCACAGCGATCGTCCGCGCTCGAGTCAGGGCGTGGCCACGCTCCAACTCATTTCTTGCCATGGCGCCCAAGCCGCCGATCGCGATCCCGAACGCAACGGCAAGAACGACGAACTGGACCCCAAGGCTTCGTGAGAGAAAGGCCCGCCGAATCGACCGTCCACGGATGTTCATGCCGCCTGCGTGCCAGGTTCACCTTGCCCACGAACGCTACGGTGCGCTCATCGCGGCCGCTCAGTGGTAGAGGTAATTGATCAGCGCGACGTATTCCTCCTTCGTCGACCGGACCAGGTTTGCACAGCCGATGTCTTTCAGCACCTGCTTGCCCTCCTCGTGCGTGGACAGCGCGGAAAGGGTCGCCGTGGCGCGCTCGATGACTTGAGGCGGGAGCTCCGCACTGCCGACCAGCAGCCAGCCCGTCTGGGGCTTCAATTTGGTGAGGACTTGGACGCCGGGCCCGCCCACGATGAGTTCAGTGTCCTTCCACTGGATGCCGCCCTCGCTGGCCTGTTTCTCGACACGCGCCAACACCGACGGATTCACGGCACCGGCGGGAAACAACCCCACCGCGACCGACTTCGCAACATTGTCCTGAATGCGAAAGTGCCGAATGGCGATGGTGTCCGGCCGTGGAGGCGCATAGCCCGTGGTTTCGTTTTGTACGACGAACGGTAGGCCGAGCTCGTTGATCAATGTTTCGACCAGCGCCGAGGTGTAGGTATCGGCAGGCGGCAAGACCAGCGTCTTGCCGCGCAGGCCCCTCAAATCTTTGATCGTCGAACCCTTCTGTACAACGACGCCCGCAACGTACGCCCGTTCGTTCTTGACCAACGGTACGTACTTGCCCCCAACGACGCCCTTGGCGACCACATGAACGGATTTCCCGAAGGCAAAGTGGAACGCGCCTTCGTCAAACTTCTTGCGAAAGAGGGCGACGTCGACATAAGGCTCGACGATCACCGATTTGCCCGCAATTCGCGCCAGCACCTTGGCGAGGGATGCGTACTGCCGACGCAAGTCATCGGCGCTTCGGCTGTCCGTTGCCCCCTCGTTGATGCCAAGCAGCAGCGGCTCTTCAAACTTCGTGGCGCCTGCCGCGGCAGCATGAAACGAGCACACCATGACTGCTGCGGCAGCCGCCATCAAAGAGATCACTCGGAACAGTTTGCGCATTTCGCTCGACCTCGACATTGGCATTCATTCAGTACCTCAGTACGAAGTCAAACGATAGATGGAGATGGCTGATCGCCACGTGATGACTTTGCGCGAAGAATCATCGCAATCGCGCCGCTGCGTCCCCGTCGACATGACTAGGGGCGCACTTCCACCGTCATCGTCATCAATGGATGAACGGCACACTCCACTTCGACAATCCCCGATTTGGTGAAAGTGATGTCCTTCGAGTTTCCTTTCGTCAACATGCCGGTATCGAAGACATTACCGTTCGCGAGCGAAAAGGCGTTGTGTGGCACGTCGTCCAAATTGACGAACTTGATCGTGTCGCCGACATTGACAACCAGTCGCCTGACGGCAAACGCCTTGTTGCGCTGCACGACTGAATGATCGGCAGCCGATACCGAAGCCGCTGAGAACAGCGCGAGCGCAACATGAATGGAAAGTGTGAGCGTGCTGGCGTTCATGGAGCGCTCCGGAGAAGTGCCGCTGCGTCAGCGCGGCAGGCGCGGGGTTGCATACACATCGCGCCGGGTCGTCAGCGCCTTCATGAATGACACCAGGTCCGCCTTTTCCTCCGCGGTGATCGCAAGCGGCCTGATTAGCGGTGAGAGATTCGCCCTGGCGTCGCCTCCGCGGGCGTAGTGCTCGACGACGTCCCACAGCGTGTTGGCCGAGCCGTCGTGGAAGTACGGCGGTGTGAGATCGACATCGCGAAGCGTCGGCGTGCGGAAGGCTCCCCGCATGGATGGAATTGCCCGCTGGCTGAAGCGCCCCACGTCGGGATCGGGTTGCCCGAATTGCCTGAGGCCGAGGTTGTGGAAGCCGTTGTCGGTGAAGTTCGGCGCAGCGTGGCAAGCGACGCAGTTTCCCTTTGATGGATCGAGGAAGATTCGAAAGCCATTGACCTGTCTCGCCGTCATGGCGTGCACGTCCCCTTGCACCCACCGGTCGAATGGCGAGTCGCGCGACACCAGGGATCGCTCGAACGCCGAGATCGCCTTGGCCGCTGTTTGCTTCGTAATCGGTTCGTCGGGATATGCCTTGGCGAACGCTCTTGCATAAGCGACGTTGCGCCTGATCCGCTCCATGCCGAGATCCGCCTCCGTGATGCCGAGCTGATGGGCGCCGGCATTCAGGCTGCCCAGGGAACTCTGGGAACTCAGAGCTTGCTGTTCGAGCGTGGCATTGCGCCCGTCCCACATGTGCAGTGGGTTGTACGCCACGTTCACCAGGCCCGGCGAGTTGCGCGTCATCTTTTCGCCCATGAAACGCACCGAGGTGGGAACGCCATCCGCAAACCCACGCTCAGGCAAATGACACATGGCACAGCTCGTGTACCCATGCACTGACAGGCGGGCATCGAAGAACAGCATCTCGCCCAGCTTGATTCGCTCGGGTGTCGTGGCGTTGTCGGCGGGAGCCGGGATCTCACGCGGCATGAGCCAGCGCTTGAGGCTCGGATGGCCTGCAACGAGTGTGAACGTATCGCCCTGGGCCGTGACAAGCGATGAATCCGCCGCCCCCGCCGGCGCGGCAATCAACGCAGCCAGGAGTGTGCACGCAGCACGGAGGGCTAGCAGCACCGAACCTGCTGGGAGCACCGCGCACTCGACCTGCCGATTCGCGCGCTCAGTTTTGGCGCCTGTGAGCTGCCTCATGCAGTCGCCGCCGTCTTAGATCAAGCCGTACGTGACAGCCAGCGACGCAGCCGCCTTTCTGCTGGAAACGCCCAGACGCGCATTGAGCCGCTGGAATCGCGAGTCGACGGATTGCACGGTGACGTGCAACTGGCGAGCGATCTCCTTCGTGCTGTAGCCTCGGTGCTCTCGACGCAGCAGATCGATGTCCCGGGACGACAGCTGCGCACGGGACAGGAAATCGCGCCTCGCATGTGACAGACACCACTCGTGGAGCTCCATCGACAGCGAGCGCGCCATCACCTTCAGTGCAATGCAGCCAGCGCTTTCGAAGAACCCGTCCGTGCGAGACCCGAGTACGAGGACGCCCCACCGCGCTTCACCGCGGCCGGCTGGCGAAGGTACGACGAACGCCGACTCGAATCCATAGCGCCTAGCCAATGCGAGCGCCTGACTGCCGGCCTGCGACGTCACCATCAAGCGCGAGGCGCAAACAGGTTCGGCGCTTTCGGCTGCGTACAGCACCCACGGATCCTGGCTCCAGTTGATGAAGCGCTCATATTCCAGGTACCAACGGGGGTCGCACGCCAGCATGAACCGCAAGGGCACCCCCTTGGCTTGCAGGCATGAGCAGAAAAGCGCCACGTCCGCGCCGAGCCGGTGCGACGCGTCGCTCAGAAGCCCGACCACCTCGCCTTCGTTGCGCGCGGCCGCAATTCGACAGATGGCTTCGCTGGCGCGCTCAAGCGCGCCGGGCGACGCCATGAGCGGTTCAGCGGCGGCCATCGCCGACATCCGAGACGTTAAGCCGGCGAAAGCTGCTTCGAAGTTGCTGGAACAACAGCGCGTACGTAAACCGCAAGTCGTCGGCGTCCAGCCAGCTCGTGAAGCTCAGCTCGTCGCGAAAGACCACCGAGCAGAGCAGCTTGCTTCCGTCCGCGCGGCGCAGCGTGCGCTTGACATGAACGCCGGGCGACGTGCTGGTCAACGCGAACGACAGGACCCCGTCGCCGCTGCAGATGCCGATCGGGGCAGGCGGCGGCGCCATCGCGGTCTGCCCGCATGGCAAAGCCTCGGGTCGCAGGACGGACAAATCGCGCGGCTCGCGTGGCGCGGCGGCAGGCGTGATACCGGGGTCGGCACCCGCCGGAACTGTGGACGTTTCGTCGTTGTTCATCATGTGTCACTGATGACGTTGTTCGCTTCCCAAGCGCGCGGAACGCGCCTACCTCTGGCTGGATTCCATCGCGGGAGCGGCGTGCGAACAATGACAAACGCTTGTCATTGACAACGGCAGCGAAGCGTGCTTGATGAACCCACGCGGTCTCCCGCGGCATCAAACGCTCGGAACGTGGCAGATTTGACATACAACGGCCATGTCCCACGGCAGAGGCCAACAACCCGTGAGGCGCACGCCGCCGCACCGCGCTCGCCGGAAAGCGCCTGAAGTTGAAGCGAGACGCTGTCAGCTAGACAAACCCAAGCGCACTGCTGCTTGAAATCTGCCAAGACGCGGTGCTGGCGGCTCGCACTGGGTCAGTGGATGAATCCCATGCGCAAGGCCTTCACCACGGCTTGCAGCTCGTCTTGCACCATTGCGAGTCGTTTTGTGGACCAACTCCCGGGCAAATGGGACCAACGGGGCGATGCTGGTCAACGAGGGGATGTGGATTCCAGCCGTCAGCGCAACGTCAGAGCACCGTCATTGACATGAGTTGCATTGCTCCAGAGGATTGGCGTCGCATCTCTGTCGACTACTTGCCGAGCATGCGCGCGGAAGCGAATCCAAATCGCAGGCCGCCCTCTTGCCAGGCTTGATCCGGCCACACCCCTTGCTGCAGCTTTGACGCCGTGCTTCTGGACAGATTCACTTTTCTTCTGAACGTCGCGTCCCGTGAACAATTCATGCATGAAACGGTTCGCCTTGCGGCGGACCTGGGCTTCAAGACAGTCGACGCGTTTGCAGTGTTTGACAGACCCCAGGCTCCGCCTGAGTTCGTCGGAGTTCACAACGCACCCGCCGACTTCGATGAACGGCGGGACGCCGCAACGCATCA
This sequence comes from Piscinibacter sp. XHJ-5, assembly GCF_029855045.1. GTDB lineage: Bacteria > Pseudomonadota > Gammaproteobacteria > Burkholderiales > Burkholderiaceae_C > Albitalea. The sequence continues at coordinate 91,934 of NZ_CP123228.1, read as the reverse complement.
GCGCGATCCCGTCATGCAACACTGCAAACGTTCCTTCTTACCAATCGTCTGGGATAGGAACACCTATGCGACGGCGGGTTGTATAGACGGCTGGGAGGAGCAGGCCTCCTTTGGCTATCGGACCGGAATAGTGTGCGCACTGCACCTGCCGCACGGCGTGGATCGGGACCATGCATTGCCCACGTGCGGGAGGTGAGCTTGCTCGCATGACCGCTGAGTTGCAATTGTTCACGTGTATACGGTAGACGCCGCAATGAGCGTTCTGCTGCCGTCTTCCCCGGAGCTAAACATACCCAAGATGACGGTTCGTGAGTTGGAGGTGCTCCGCTGGACCTGTGACGGAAAGACGGCCTGAGGGCTTGGAAGGATCCTCGGGATTTGCGAACAAACAGCGGCGAGACATATCAACAACGCTACGCGCAAGCTGAATTGTGTGAATAAGCATCAAGCAGTCGCGAAGGCGCTCCGTCTTGGCCTGATTAATTAGGAGAGGCTCATACGCAACATCTACACAAAAAATCATCGGGGTGCCCAACACGACCGTTCGGTCGATTGCCCGCGCTGATATGGACGACCTGTGACGACGATACGCCTTTCGGGCAAGCAATATTGATCGCGACGTATCCAGATCCCCTTGGTCGACAACTTTCGATAGCGATGGGCAAGCGAGGACAGTGCTCACGCCCCGTCCCAGACGAACACACAGCTAAGCGCGGCAAGAGCCTCAGAGCGGTCGTTCAGGCGTCTCTCGACGCACGCCGTGTTCGGCCAGCGCCCCAATCCAAAAGAGAGAAGCAAAGCGCGCACGGCCGGTCTGTTTGTGCGAGCGGCGCGCAATCCTTGTCATAGCGGAACCTCATGTTGGTGGATGTCTTCACATCGGTCCTCAATGCCAAGGATCGCGCAGAGTTCCTGCGAAGAGTTGTCGGCTTCGCAAACTGCCTCGGCTTCGACACTGTCGACGCGTATGTCGTCATTGATGGAGCCCAGGGTGATGCATCGTTCATCGGGGCATCCAACGCGCCCGCCGCGTTTGATCAGAGGCGAGGATCACAGGGTCGATCAGATCCGGTCATGCAGCATTGCAAGCACTCGAACGTGCCGATAGTGTGGGACAAGGCTACCTATGTGAGTGCCGGGGCAGAAACGAAGTGGGAGGAACAAGCGTCATTCGGCTACAAAACAGGAGTCGCCTGCGCCCTACATCTTCCGCGGGGACGCCACTTTGTAATTGGCGTTGATCGCGATCAGCCCCTACCAGCCAGCCCTCTCGAGGTGACACGCATGACCGCGGAGCTTCAACTGTTTGCAGTGCATGCAGCAGATGCAGCTTTCCGCATTTTTTCCGCTGCGGTTTATGCAGGCGATGTACCGTGCCTGACTCCTCGCGAACTAGAGAGCCTACGTTGGACGATGGAAGGTAAGACCGCTTGGGAGATTGGCCGAATACTGAATATCAGCGAGCAGACCGCGGCCAGACATCTTAGCAACGCGACGCGAAAGTTGGATTGTGTGAGCAAGCATCACGCAGTGATTAGAGCCCTTCGCATGGGAATCATCGCCTGATGATGCTTGGAAGGCAGAGGGGCTTGGGTGCGTTGGACCCCAGCCGCATTCTCGGCACTAGTAGGAGCAGCGGACAGAGGGTCGACACCCGCCAACGCGACGCAGACGCTCAGTCGCGTCAACAAAGCTGGCCGTATTGAACAGACTAGCGATTGAGACTCATCCCCAATAGCGGCAAAGCAGCAGACACGACAATGTTGACCTCAAAGTTCACATCCGTCCTCGGAGCCCGTAGTCGAGATGATCTTCTTAGGGAGGTCTTAAAGTTTGCCCGCTGCAACGGCTTCGACCTGGTTAGCACCATGGCCGTTATCGACAGTCCGCTTGCGCAGCCTAGCTTCATCGTTTTGCACAACTCGCCACCGCTATACCTCGAGACATTCATGAATCTTGAGCTGGCCCGTCGTGATCCCGTGATGCAGCACTGCAAACACCACGGCACCCCTATCGTCTGGGGGCAGCAAACGTATGTGTCCGCGGATCTGGGAGAACGCTGGGAACATCAAGCGGCGTTCGGATACAAGGCCGGGATCGCTGTCGCGATGCACATGCCGAATGGAAGGCACTACTTCATCGGCTTGGATCGCGATGGTCCGCTCCCATCGCACAGCGGCGAGTTGACCCGCACGGTTGCGGATATTCAGTTGTTTGCTGTGTTCGCACAGGAGGCCGCATTGCGCATCCTCTTGCCGGAAACCGACCTCGACTTGCCCAAACTAAGCGTACGCGAACTGGAGTGCCTTCGCTGGACCATGGAAGGCAAGACGGCCTGGGAGCTTGGCCAAATTCTGAAGATCACAGAGCAAACGGCGGCTCGCCACATCAACAACGCCACGCAAAAGCTTGGTTGCATTAACAAGCTGCAAGCTGTCTTGAAGGCACTGCGTCTTGGGATCCTTGGCTGACCATGCTGCATCACGACTTCACACTTGCTCCTACGCGCCTACGCGAGCACCCTAGATGAGCTCCATGATCAAATGTTGCGGTTTCCGCAGATCAGAAGTCTCGAACTCGTTCAGGCCATTGCCGTCATCGACAAGGCGCAGGGAACACCAGGCCGCCTTCGGATACAAGGCGGAGATTGCCGTCGCCACGCACTCCGCAAGCACATTCTGTTCGGCGTCGATCGAGACAGTGCAATACCACTCCAACAGTGGCGAAGAGACTTGGACGGTGCTGGACATTGGGGTCTTTGGGACGCATGCGCAGCGCATGCTCTCGCCGGAGGCTGGGCTCGGCTTACCCAAACTGAGCATTCGCTGCGGTCTATCGCGACGGCCAAGTTGGCGCGGGGAGCCGCCGGCGCCACGAAGCCCTTCCGTCATAGTTGGGGGCTCCGTATCAGCGGACGTCCTGCCGACGCCCCGCCAGTTGCTTACATGGCGGGCGCTGCAGTGTCTACGCCGCACGTCGACGCTATGCACCCACCGTCGACATAGTGAAGCGCGTTCGACCGATAGCACGAACAGAAGCCTGCGGGCCTTGCGCAGGCGTCTGTCCGAGAGAGAACGCCCCCTGCCGGTCGTCAGGCCGCGTGCGGGACGGGCCTACGACTTGGGCACTGGGCGGGTAGGCGCCTGGGCAGCGAGCGACCGCGGAGGCCCTAGCCTCGCCCTTCGGACCGAAGATCAAGACTCACCAAGTTGGCGTCGGCGTCGAGGTTGCCGTCCCGCCGCAGATCTTGGAAAGAAGAGTCAAATCGATAGGCAGCGGCGCAGTGGGAGTGGTCGATGTCTTGGCTTGTTGCTGCGGGACGGCCGGGATTTGCTGTTGCGACATGTCGGACTCCTGAGTTGCAAGAACACGCGTTTTGCGCGTGTCGGCATTGCACCAACAAGAGACTCAGGGCGTAACTGTCAAGTCTTACAGCTTGCGCCCGTCGCCATCTACCGCCTCGGCATCATCGGATTAGTCCCAATCGTAAAGCTTTCAAGACTGCCTGATGTTTGTTGACACATCCGAGCTTGTGAGTGGCGTTGTTGATGTGCAGCACCGCCGTTCGTTCGCTGATGCCGAGGATGTTGCCCACCTCCCACGCTGTCTTGCCCTCCATGGTCCACCGCAAGCCCTCCAGTTCTCTGGGGGTCAAGCTGGGAAAGTCCATCTGTGGTGGGGGTGGCACCAGCACACGCAAGGCGGCATCCTGTGCATGCACTGCGAATAGCTGGAGGTCTGCAACGAGTCGAGTGACTTCCGCCGAACTGTTCGGAAGAGCTTGATCGCGATCCACACCAATGAAGAAGTGCCGGCCCTCAGGCAGGTGGAGTGCCAGAGCAATCCCCGTGCGATAACCGAAGCGAGCTTGGACTTCCCACTTCTCACCCAAACCGCAAGATGTATAGGTGTCTTGATTCCAAATGATTGGGACACTTGCGCGCTTGCAGTGCTGGGCGACGGGATCACGACGACCCTCCTCTACCGTCTCAGATAACTGCCGGTACGCACTCGGCGCATTGTTGACCCAAACGAAATCCGACTCACCGCGGAAGCGATCAACAACAGCCGTGACGTTGACCGTCTCGAAGCCGAGCCTTCTTGTGAACCCCACGACTTCTGCCAGCAGCTCGTCGCGGCTCTTCACTTGCAGCACCGACGTGAAACCACCTTGAAGCATTGGACTCGCCTTACCTCGGGACGCAAATGAGCCGCGACTGAACCTGCAAGGGATTACAGGTGCAAGGATTTACAGATGGCAAGCCCGCATGGACCGAAGACACTGACACCACCAAAGCCCCTCTGTCCCACTAGCGCAGGACCCAGCAGACCAAATGACACCCGCTTGGATTGTGTGCGCTTGGCCGCCCGTATTGTGGCAGGCCGAGTGCGCCCCAGATCTGCATTTTGTACATCTTGGCACACGAGTGTTCACCGCGGCTGACTCACATCAGCCATGCAGTGGGCAAACTGTGTGGGGCAACCCGTCGGCCGATCTTGCGGCCGGGGTAGCGTGGGACTGGATCGAGATTCAGAGCGGGGTCGTGGCAATGGCGGACCCGCTTGCGCTAGTGACAAACCTGCAACTAACGGACGCAGACGGTGAAGTCTTGCCCAGCATGCAGGCGGTGCTTCACCTCAACGAGATTGTTCACACCTTGCCGTGGCAATCGGAGGTACAGCGTGCCCTGCATAGGGCTGCAGCGTAGGAATGTCATGCCGTTGGGGTCGCCGATTGCAGAAGCATCTCTGTGTGCATGATTCCATCCTCTAGGTAGGGCTCACCGACGACAGCAAAGCCAGCTTCGGTATAGAAGTGCTCAAGGCGGGATTGCGCCGAGATACGAAGTCCTTCATTCGGAAAGACTTGGTCGGCCAAGTCGATCACACGGCGAACCAGCTCCCGACCAAGTCCGATCCCGCGTCCAGCCGCCGTCGTTAGGACTCGGCCCATTGAGGCCTCCGAGTACTTCGCACCTGGCTCGATGAGCCGCGCGTACGCAACGGGCATCCTCTCCGAAGCGCGCCACGCGGCCACATGCCATGCTCGCTCATCGTACCCGTCCGCATCGCGGTAAATGCATGCTTGTTCCACAACAAAAACCTGCTGACGCGCCATGTAGATGAACTGGAGTTCCCCAAGTGTCAGGTGGGCGAAGGGGCAAGTCCGCCATATCAGCGGACCAAAAGGTTTGTGGAAGATCATGGTCAATGATGCATCGCACGGTTCGTTAGCCCCGTATCAAAGGCGACTGTAAGGTGTGGACCGTGGAGCCTAGTAAACGCATCTTTGCCTACGCCTACGTCGGTCTTAGCCTGCGTCGAAGTACGTTCAATGGGTTCGGCGAGTGGTCAGCTTTGAAGGCGTAGACTTCTTCGTTGGCAAGCGCGCTGTTAGCGTCAGCGCCACCAGCCCAGATCTGCGGATGGAGGTTCCGCTCGTCCCCTCACCGCACCGCCGCCACCCTCAACATCCTCCCCACGAACACGATCCCCATCACGCTCAACCCTACGCACACCACAAGCGGCACCACCACCTGCTCCACGCTGAAGCCCTCCCCCCGGAGCACCCGCGTCATCAGCGTCTGCTGCGCCAGGGCCGGCACCCACCACTGCCAGGGCTCCTCGCCGGTTTGCTGAAAGATCTGCACCAGCGGCAGCATCGAGATGCCCAGCACCAGCACCGCGGTGCTGGCCTGCGCCTCCTTGAAGCTCTTGCAGCGGATGGCCACGGCCATCAGGACGGCCGACAGGGCGGCGGCGAAGGGGAGCAGCACGGCGAGGAACAGCAGGGCCTCGCGCCAGCCGTACTGGAACATCGCGGCCAGCGTGTCGCTGCGCAGCAGCCATTGGGCGGGGATGAAGCTCAAGCTGCTCAGCACCGCGATCAGCATGCCCAGGCTGGCCACCGCGCCCCACTTGCCCAGCACCAGCGACACCCGCTCCGCCGGGTTCATCAGCAGCGGCTCCAGCGAGCCGCGCTCGCGCTCGCCCGCCGTCGTGTCCAGCGCGGCGTTCAGCGCGCCGTACAGCACGGCCAGCATGACGAAGAATGGGAGCATGCCGGTGAACTGCGTCGCGCGCGTCTGCGTGCTGGCAAGGTCGCGCTCTTCGAGCTGCATCGGCTCCACCAGCTCGGCCGCCACGCCGCGCATCGCCAGGTGCAGGGTGGCCCGCTCGCGGTTGAAGCCCCGAAGCAGGCGCTGGATGCGCCCGGCACTGCCGCTGGCCTGGCGGTTGGCGCTGTCGCTGATCACCTCGACGATGGGCGCATCGCCGTTGACCAGGCCCGCCTCGAAGTCGGGCGGGATCACGACCACCGGATCAGCGTACTTCTGGGCGCGCAGTCGCTGCTCGTAGTCGGGCGGGGCCTTCTTGATGGTGTAGGTCTGGCGCTCGAGGAAGTTGGCCAGCGTGGGCGCGTGCTCGATGCCGACCACGTGCACCTCGCGCTGCTCGGCGCGCGATTCGAACGTGGCGATGAAGACCGAGAGGGCGACGAGCACCAGCGGGCCGAGGAGCACGCTCGACATCAGCACGACCAGCAGGGTGCGGCGATCGCGCAGGGCGTCGGTGAGCTCCTTGCGATAGACGATGAAGGCAGGGTGCATGGTGGGCGCGGCGTGGCAACGGGTGTGGGGCTGGCCATCCCGCCTACGAAGGCAGGGGGCCGAAGGCGAGCTGCACGAAGGCTTCCTCGAAGTCGCGCTGGCCGGTCTGCGCGAGGAGCTCGGCCACGCTGCCGGTGGCCACGGTGCGGCCGTGCGACACCAGCACGACGCGGTCGCACAGGCGTTCCACCTCCTGCATGATGTGCGTGGAGAACACGATGCACTTGGCGCCGCCTTCGGGCGTGCTCAGCAGGCGCAGCGCCTCGCGCAGCGCGCGCGTGGCCAGCACGTCCAGGCCGTTGGTGGGCTCGTCGAGCACGATGTTGGCGGGGTCGTGCACCAGCGCGCGCGCCAGCGCCGTCTTCATGCGCTCGCCCTGGCTGAAGCCCTCGGTGCGACGCTCCAGCAGCGGGGTCATCTCCAGCAGCCGGGCCAGCGCCTCGGCGCGTGCATGCGCGGCATCGCGCGACATGCCTTGCAGCGCGCCGTAGTAGACGATGTTCTCGCGAGCGGTCAGGCGCGGGTACAGCCCGCGCGCATCGCTCAGCACGCCCATGCGCGCCAGCGCCTCCCGCGGCCGCGACACCACGTCGATGCCGTCCACCGCCATGCGGCCTGCATCGGGCGCGATCAGCGCGGCCAGCATGCGCAAGGTGGTCGTCTTGCCGGCGCCGTTGGGGCCCAGCAGGCCGGTGATGTGGCCGTCCTTCGCGGTGAAGCTCACGTCCTGCACCGCCTTCACCACCTGCGCGGGCACGCGCCTGAACGGGGCGGCCGGCACCACGAACTGCCTGGCGAGGCTGTGGACCTCGATCATTGCGCCGGCTCCCGCGGCAACGTGATCGGCCGGTACGACGGCGGCCGCGGCACGCGGGTCACGCAGTCGGCATCGACGGCCAGCGCCTCATGGTCGTCGACCGCATCGACGAAGCGGAACAGCACGTCGCTCATGCAGCCGAGGCCGATGACGCTATGGCCGGCGTTCGGCGCCACCACATGGCGGGCGCGGGCGCCGAGCGCCTTCGCGACGCGCTCGCCGTGGCGGGGCGGCGTCACCGGGTCCACGCCGCCGCTGAGCAGCAGCACCGGCGATGCGGCCGGCGGCACTCGGTAGAAGTCGTCGGCCACGGCGCCGCGCGGCCAGTCGGCGCAGATGCGCTGGTACAGCCGGGCAAAGTCGGCGCCGAAGTCGGCGCCGGGCGGGTCGGTGGCCTGGGACAGGCGCGGCGCGTCTTCGGCACACACCACCGAGAAGTGCATGCCCATCGAGATCGCCATGCCCTTGCGTCCGCCCAGCAAGCTGTTCAGGCCGGCCAGCGGCTCGTAGCGCCCGCGTGCCGCGGCGTGGATGGCCTGCGGCAGCGCGGCCGCGGCGGCCGGCAGGTACAGCGGGCCGCGCACCGCGCCCAGCACCATGTCGCGCGTCAGCGTAAAGCTCTCGGGCTGGCCGCTCAGCGGGTGGATCACCGTCACCGGCTTGGGCAGGCTGGCCAGCAGCCCGGTCCAGTCGTCCCGCAGCGTGGCGCATACCGGCTCCGTGCGGCAGGCCGCCACCAGGGCATCGAAAGCGGCCTGGCCGTCGGTGGAAAAGCTCGCCGGCAGCACCATGTCCGGCGGCGCCACGCCGTCGATCACGCTGCGGCGCACGGCGGCCGGGAACTGGCGCTGGTATTCCAATGCGGCCCGCGTGCCGTACGACACGCCGACCAGATTGACGCGCGGCACGCCGAGCTGGCGGCGCACCGCGTCCAGGTCCTGCATCGCGATGGTCGTCGTGTAGAAGCGCAGGTCGCCGTGCGGCAGCTTCTGCAGCTGCTCCCGGCAGCGGGCGAGCTGCGTCACCTGGAACTGCGGATCGGCCTCGTCGGCGAGCGGCCGGTGGCGAAGGTCGTCGCAGTCGAGCGGCGCCGACTTGCCGGTGCCGCGCTGGTCCACGAACACGATGTCGCGCCGGTTGTTGAGGCGGGTGAACAGCGGCAGCACCTGCGGCGCGATGCGGATCGCGCTCTGGCCCGGCCCGCCGGCGAGCATGACCACCGGGTCGGGATGCTTGTTGCGCGCGAGGGCGGGAACGACGACGTAGTGGATGTCGATCTGCGGGCCGTTCGGCGCGGCCGGGTCGAGCGGACGGGCGAGCTTGCCGCAGAGCACTTCGTTCTTGATGCCGGGCACGCGGCAGGGCTCGACGACCTTGGCTTGCGCGCAGAACGCGAAGGCCAGCAGCGCGCAGGTTGCGAGAGCTCGAAGGGCGGGCATCAAGGCTCCCCCAGCAGGCGCTTCAGCTCGCCCGTCTCGATCAGCTTGTGCAGCTCGTCATGGCCTCCGACCAGCACGCCGCGCACGAACACCATCGGAAAGGTCGGCCAGCCGGTCCACATCTTCAGCGCGGTGCGCCGACGCCACTGGCTGAAGTAGCTGCCGTACTCGAGGTAGTGAAACGGCTGGCCCGCGGCGCGCAGCGCCTCGCGCGCGCGCCGCACGAGCGGGTTCTGCGCCATCCCGACCACCAGCACCGTGTTCGACAGCGACGCCGCCTGCACGTTGTGAACGATGTCGGCATGCCAGTTCGCGATGCGCTCGCGAACGGCCGGGTGCATGCGGGTCTCGTCGAGGATGGTGCGGGGCATGGCTTTCCCTCGGGGCGCAAAGGCGCAAGGGTAGCCGAGCCCCGCGGCGCGCCTACCAGATCCGGATGCGCTCCTCGCTCGGCTTGAACATCTTGTCCCCCGGCTTGGTGCCGAAGGTGCTGTGGAAGCCGTCGCTGTTCACCGCCGCGCCGTTGGCGCGGAATTCGTCGGGCGAGTGGGTGTCGATGGTCAGCAGGTGCAGCGCCCGCTCCGGACGCGTCTTGCTGCGCCAGGCCTGCGCCCAGCCCAGGTAGAAGCGCTCGTCGCCGGACAGGCCGTCGATCACAGGCGCCGGCTTGCCGCCCAGCGAGCGTCGGTAGGCCTTGTACGCGATCTGCAGGCCCGACAGGTCGGCGATGTTCTCGCCCAGCGTCAGCTTGCCGTTGAGCTTGTGGCCGGGCAGCGGCTCGTACTGGTTGTACTGCGCGACCAGCTTGTCGCCCAGCGCCGAGAAGGCCTTGCGGTCGGCATCGGTCCACCAGTTGCGCAGCATGCCTTCGCCGTCGTACTGGCTGCCGGTGTCGTCGAAGCCGTGGCTGATCTCGTGGCCGATGATCGCGCCGATGGCGCCGTAGTTGACCGCGTCGTCGGCCTTGGCGTCGAAGAAGGGCGGCTCGAGGATGGCCGCGGGGAACACGATCTCGTTGAGGCTGGGGTTGTAGTAGGCGTTGACGTTCTGCGGCGTCAGCAGCCACTCGCGGCGGTCGACGGGGCGGCCCGCCTTGCGGGCCACGCGCTCCCACTCGAAGCGGCCGGCGCGAACGGCGTTGCCCAGGGCATCGCCGTCGCGGATCTCCAGCTTGCCGTAGTCGCGCCACACCTCGGGATAGCCGATCTTTTGCACATAGCGGGCCAGCTTGTCGCGCGCAAACTGCCTGGTGCGCGGCCCCATCCACGTCAGGCCGTCGATCGATTCGTCGTAGGCGGCCAGCAGGTTGGTCACCAGCGTCTGCATGCGCGCCTTGTTCTCCGGCGGGAAGTAACGCGCGACGTACACCTGGCCCACGGCCTCGCCGAGCGCGGCGTCGAGGGCCTGCGTGGCGTCCTGCCAGCGCGGCTTCTCCTGCTCGAGGCCGAGCAGCGCCTTGCCGCGGAACGCGAAGCGCGCATCGCGGAACTCCTTGGGCAGCAGCTTGGCCGAGCCGTTGAGCAACTGCGCGCGCAGGTACAGCTTCCACGTGGGCAGCGGCACCGATTTCACCGTGGCGGCGAACGACTTGGCGTAGCTCGGCTGCGACACCACCACGCGATCGATCCTGGGCAGATCGGCGGCCTTGAAGAACGCCGCCCAGTCGAAGCCGGGCGCGGCCTTGGCGAGCGCGGGCACCGCCATGGGGTTGTAGGTCTTCTGCGGATCGCGGTTGTCCACCCGAGTCCAGTGCGCCTGCGCGAGGCGTCGCTCGAGCGCGTAGACCGCAGTCGCGCCGCCGTCGGGGTCGGCGCTGCCGCCCAGTCGCAGCAGCGTCTGCAGGTACTCGCGGTAGGCCGTGCGCGCCTTGGCATAGCGCTCGTTGTCGCTGAGGTAGTAGTCGCGGTCGGGCATGCCGAGGCCGCCCTGCCAGAGCTGCGCCCGGTTGACCGTCGGCTCCTTCGCATCGGCATCGACCCAGGGCTCCACCGGCGTGCTCGACAGTCCCTGCAGCCGGCCCAGCAGCGCGGCCAGCTCGCCCTTGGTCTTGAGCGCATCGATCTGCGCGAGCCAGGGCTGCAGCGGCGCGAGGCCGGCCCGGTCGATGGCCGCCTCGTCCATGTAGGCGCGGTAGAAGCTGCCGATCTTCTGCTCGACGCTGCCGGCCGGCGCGTCCTTCGCGCTCAGCTCCTCGACGAGCTTGCGCACGCGCTCGTCCGAGCGGTCGCGCAGCTCGATGAAACCGCCGAACTCGGGCTTGTCGGCGGGAATCGGCGTGTTCCGGATCCAGGTGCCGTTGGCGTGGCGGAACAGGTCGTCCTGCGCGCGCACGCCGGAGTCGAAGCCGGCGCGGTCCAGGCCGGATTGCAACGCGCCGTTGTCGGCGGCAAGCGCCAGGCTCGTGGCCAGCGCGAGGGTCGCGAAGAGGGGGAGTTTCACGATGCGTGAGTCCTGGTGGGAGGACGCCGAGGGTAGCGGAGGCGGCCTCGGACGGCACTCCCGAGGGGCCCCAATGGCGGGAACCTGGGTGTGAACGGCGAACGGCTATGCGGAGGTCTTCGGCGCGCCCGCCTTCAGCAGCCGCTGGCAGACGTCGCGCTGCGGCTTGTCCTCGGCGGGCAGCCTGGCGCACACGCCGTCGAGCTGCGCCTGCAGCTTCTTCAGCGTCGCCGCATGCGCGTTGCCCTTGTTCCACGCGACGAGCTTGCTGCCCACGCGCTCCAGCGAGCGGGCGCTGCGCTCGTAGAAGGCGTTCGGCTGCGCGGCGGCTTCGTCGAAGAGCTGCGCGGTCGCCTTCTCGATGCGCGCTTCGTCCTGGGGCGCCAGCTCGATCAGCGCGGTGACGTAGCCCGAGCCCCACTGCAAGCGCGTTGCCGGGCCTTCGGCCTTGTTGAACGACTCCTCGTACCAGCGCAGCGCCTCGTCCTTGTCGCCGCGCTTCTTGGCGTTGGACGCGAGCTGCGACATCAGGTAGTACGGCGAGTGGCTCTTGGCCAGATTCGCCTTCAGCAGCGCGTCGGACTCGGCGCCCAGGCCGGCATGGTTCAGCAGGTAGCCGGCGGCGGTGATGACCGACTGGCGCTCGTAGCCGTCGGTGATCTCGCGGTCCATCTTCGCGCTCTGCTCGCGCACGTCGGCCAGCAGCGCCTCGGGCAGCACGACGGGCGACTTGTCGTCCTTGGCCCGGTCGATCTTCGCCAGGTCCACGCGTGCGATCAGCGCCGTCAGCCGGTCGGCGCGCGACAGCGTGGTGTCGGCCTGCAGCGCCTTCAGCGTGGTGTCGAAGGTGGCGACCCATTGCGCCCGCTCGGGCGTCTTCGGCGGCGCCAGGGCCTTCACGATGTCGGCGGCCCCGTTGGTGAGCACGTCCATGTGGGTGCGGGCCGCCTTGGCGTCGCCGATCACCTTGCCCACGCGCTCGCGCGTGGCGGCGTCGGCCTTGCCCGCGTCCTTCTCGTCGGTGGCGGCCACCGACTTCAGCAGCAGCCGGTCGGCCGTCTCGGCCTGGTCGGCGGGGCAGGCGGCGGCGAGCTGCTTGAGCAGGGCGGGCGTCTGGTCCTGCGGCACGACCTGCTGCTCGTCGGTCTCCCACGAATAGAATGCGAGCAGCTTCCAGTCGTTGGGGGTGAGCGTCTTGCCGCCGCCCCTGGCGTCGGCGAGCACCGCCTTCACCGGCCTCTGCGCGCTCATGCCCAGCGTGAGCACCTGGGTGTACTGCGAGGCATCGACTTCGCCCGGCAGGCGGGTCAGCTCGGCGCCCTCGGTGTTGAACAGCACCATCGTCGGATAGCCGCGCACCTTGAAGCGCGTGCCCAGCTTCTGCGCCCCGGGGCTGTCGCCGTCGACGTACACGGGCACGAAGGCGCGCGAGCGCTCGATGAAGTCCATGCGGTTGAACAGCGTCGCCTGCAGGTGGTTGCAGGGCGGGCACCACTTGGCGCCCCAGTACAGGAAGAGCGGCTTGTTCTCGGATCGGGCCTGAGCGAAGGCGGCGTCGACATCGGCGTCGCTGACCGCCTTCTTCCACGCGATGGCTTCGGCATGGACGTCGGCCTGGGCCACGGGCGCGGGCTTGGCCGGCGGCGGGTCGGCAGGCTTGGAGCAGGCCGCGAGGACGACGGCGGTGGCGATCAGCGAGAGGCGGGCCTTCATCAACGAACTCCTTGTGGGATGCGGTCGGCGCGCGGGGGTGGGCAGGCCGGCCGGGGATCCGAAAGTGTCGCTCATCCTCAGTCGACGGGTGCCACGGATTCGCGCACCGGGTCATGGGGCGACGGCGTCGCGTACTGCGCCAGCGCCACGCCGGCCAAGGCGAGTGCCGCGCCCACCAGCTTGATCGCCGTGTAGTGCTCGCCGGTCGTGCCCCAGGCGACCAGGCCGGCCACCGGCGGCATCAGGTACAGCAGCGGCGCCGTGCGCGCCACGCCGCGCACGGCATTGATCCAGCCCCACACCATCCAGCCGAGGAAGGCCGACACCAGCACCGCCCACAGCATGCCGGCCCAGATCGACAGGGGCACGTTCGCCCAGTCGACCTGCAGCCCGGCGGGCAGGCTGACCAGCACGACAGGCGCGCTGCCGAGCAGCACCGCATAGGTCATCACGGTGACGCCACCGTAACGCTCGATCAGCGGCTTGGCCGCCACGGTGTAGTACGAGAAGAATGCCGCCGAGACCAGCAGCACCAGGTCACCGCCGGAGGCGCCCCACTGGCCGCCCTGCACCTTGTCCGACAGGAACACCAGGACGCCGATGCAGGCCAGCGCGACGCCGATCACCTGCGCGCGGGTGAGCCGCTCCAGGCCATAGGCGCGCAGGATCAGCAGCGTGAACACCGGGCCGATGGCGAGGATCAGCGAGCTCGAGAACGCCGTGGACCAGTGGATGCCATAGGTGACCATGCCCACGTGCAGCAGGTGGCCGGCGATGCCCAAGCGCAGCAGCTGGCGCAGATCGGCGCGTCCCACCTTCGGCCACCGGCGCCCGTGGCGGGCGTAAAGCAGCAATGCGGCCGCGATCGGCATGATCAGGTAGCGCACGAACAGGAAGCCGCCCGGCGACAGCGCGTTGAACACCACCTTCTGCACGCTGAAGTTGGCGCCCCAGACCAGGATCAGCGCGAGCGCCGCCCAGGCCGCCAGGCGCTGCCGGCCGCGGTGCACGAGTCGATGTTGTTCGGCGGGCAGGACCGTGGCGAGGGTGTCGGTGCGGGGCGGCATGGTGGGCACGCCATGGTGCCCGCAATCGCAAGTCCCCTCACCGCCCTCCTACAAATGTCCCTGCGAATCGTCGAGCAGCCACCCGTCCATCGGGGCCGAGCGCGCGAGCGCCATCCAGGCCTGGAACGGCAGCTTCATCGCGCGCTTCGGGGCGGGCCTGGCCACCTCCAGCGAGTGCTCCCCCGCGACCAGCACCCCGCATTCCGGCGGGATCTCCTGCGCCTGCGCGATGCCTTCGCGGATCACATACCAGCACTCGCCCGCCAGCTGCAGATAGGCGGCCCGCTTCGTCTCGCGCTTCAGGTCGGCCAGCAGATCGGCGCGCCGCACCTTGATCTCGTGCACCACCGGCTCGAGGTAGTCCTCCACCGTCGTGTGGCGGATCGAGAAGACGTCGGGCATCGCCATCGTCCAGGCCTCGCCGACCTTGGCGCGCAGTCCCAGGCCGCGCCACGCCAGGCGTCCCGCGCGTGTCATTTCCCGCGCCACCCGCTCGACCAGCTCCTCGTGCGCGTCGTGCGCGGCACGGTTGCGCTGCAGCGTCTCGGCCAGCACCGCGATGCCGGCATCGGTGACGCGCAAGGTCTCGTGGCCGCTGTCGCTGCGCACGCGCTCCAGCCAACCGGCGGCGAGCAGCTCCACCTCGACCATGTCCTGGCAGGGCCAGCCGGCGGAGCGCCAGATGGCGCGCAGGCGGCGACGGTGGAGGACCGTGAGGGTGTTCACTCCACCTTCACGCCTTTCCAGAACGCCACGCGGCCCTTGATCTCCTTCGCCGCGTCGCTCGGCTGCGGGTAGTACCAGACCGCGTCCGGATTGAGGTCGCCGTCGACCATCAGGCTGTAGTAGTGCGCCTGGCCCTTCCACGGGCAGCTCGAGCGGTGGTTGCTGAAGGTGATGTACTGCCGGTCGAGGCTGCTCTCGGGGAAATAGTGGTTGCCTTCGACGACCACGGTGTCGTCGCTCTCGGCGATCACGGCGCCGTTCCAGGTGGCTTTCATCGGTGCGGGGACTCCTTGCGAAGGGGGTCAAGCGTACAACCGAGCGGCGCGCCTCAGGCGCTCGGCGATCGATGCCACCAGCGCCTTGTCGCCCACCACCTCGACGCTGTCGCCGTGGCGCAGGATGTCCATGGCGAGCTCGGTCGGATCGCTGTACGGCACCTGGAGCTCGTAGCGACCGTCGGCCAGCCAGCGCGCCTTCTGCTCGGCGTGCCACTCCTCGTGCGACACCCACTGCGCGGCTTCGGAACCGAAGCGCAGCGTGGCCCACTTGAGCTTGGCGCCGCGTCCGCCGTAGATGCCGTAGCCGGCGTCGAGCTCGGCCTCCAGGTCCTTCACCGCAACCTGCCGGGCCCTGGCTTCCAGCGCCTTCGCCTCCTGCACCGCATCGAGCGCGAAGCGGCGCAGGCCGTCGCTCGCGTGGCACCAGGCGTCGAGGTACCAGGTGTTGCGATAGTTCACCAGGCGCTGCGGCGAGACCTCGCGCACGCTGACGCTGCGGTCGCTGCGCTTGAAGTAGCGCAGCCACACGCGGCGCCGCTGCACCAGCGCGCTACCCAGCAGCTCGAAATGGCGGCTCGGCACGCGCCGCCGCGCGGTGGAGATCAGCTTCACGCGGCGCATCAGCTCGCGCGCCTCGCTCTCGTCGGCGCCCAGCATGCCCTGCAGCTTGTCCATCATCGGCTGCAGGTGGCGCGACAGCACGCCGTCGTCGTCCAGCCCTGCGAGCAGCTGGTGCATCGTGAGCAGCGCGTGGATCTCCTGCTCGCTGAACCAGATGCCGGGCAGCTCCTGCCGCGACTTCGCGCTGCCGGCCTCGAAGCGGTAGCCGTTGTCGAAGCGGTCGTAGACGATGGGCGCCGACAGGCGGTCGCGCAGGTACTGCAGGTCGCGCTTGAGCGTGGCGCGCGAGACGTCGAGCTCTTCGCGCAGCGTCTCGAAGCTGACGCAACCGCGGCTGCGCAGCAGAAGCTCGATCTTGTAGAAGCGTTCGGTTCGGTCCATGGCATCCGTGTGGCTCACCAGATGAGCCAGTGGCGTGAAGCATACGTCGACCACTGGCTCACGCCATGAGCCACCCCTGCCACAGACTTGCTCCATCGCAACCGGAGCCCTCCATGACCACCGAACTCTTCGCCACCCCCACGCTGACCACCCACGAGCACATCGGCTTCGAGCTCGGCTGGGACTACGCCCACTACCGCCTGGTGCCCCCGGCGCCGTACGCGCAGGAGCCCTCGCCGCTGCGCAACGGGCTGCTGGCCGGCCAAGCCGCGTTCGGCGCGCGCACGCTGCAGCCGACCCGCGCCGTCCGCAAATGGCTGCAGCTGCGGCTGCACGCCTGGCTGCGCGGGCGCAGCGTCGAGCTCGTGCAGGTCACGCCGCACTACCTCGAGCAGCTCGAGGTGAGCCACTGCCCGATCACCCGCGTCGCGCTGAGCACCGCCACGCAGGACAGCAGCGATGCCTCGATCGACCGCGTGCGCAACGACGCCGGCTACGCCGCGGGCAACCTCGTCGTCATGAGCACCAAGGCCAATCACGCGAAGGCCGGCTACGGCTTTCGCGACGCGCTGCAGTTCGTGCGCCAGATCGAGAACGGCAGGCTGGGCGGCATCGACGGCCTCACCGCGGCGCAGTGGAGCCGCGTGGCGGTGCTGTGCAGCTTCGTCGAGCCGCTGCCGCACGAGGTGGCCAGTGCGCTGCCGATGCTGGTGCTGCCGCCGAACCGCCTGCGGCTGTTCAACCCGGTGCAGGCGCTGCAGGCCTTCATCAGCCAGCAGCTGCTGTCCCCGGGCTGGAGCCAGCGGCTGAGCCGGTTCGAAGACCTGCTGCCCGGCAAGCCGGCACGCCGTGCCTTCCTCACCTTCTTCCACGCCCTTCTGCCGCGGGTGCTCGAGGCCTCGCGCCGCGACAGCCGCCAGACGCGCTGGGCCGTCGAGGACGCCTGGCGCAACCCGCTGGTGCTCAAGCGCTGGCGGGCCTTGGCCTCGCTGCTGACGCCGGCGCAATGCGAATCGTTGGTGGCCAAGGCGATGGCGAAGAAGCTCGGCACCTTGCGCGCCGAGCAGGTCAGCGACGAGCAGGCCACCGAGGGGTGGAACCTGGCGTCGCGCGGGTACGTGCCGCACGCCGTGCTGATGAAGCGCAAGGCGGCGGAGCCGGTGCAGGCGAGCCTGTTGTGATCGCGCCGCCCGGGGGGCCGGTTCCTACAATCCGCCGATGCCCTCCCGCGACGCCACGCTCGTCCGCATCCGCCTGCGTCACCTGCAATGCTTCCTGGCCGTCGCGCAACTCGGCAACCTGCGCCGCGCGGCGCAGGCGCTTGCCGTCACGCAGCCGGCCGTCACCAAGACGCTGAACGAGCTGGAGGACATGCTCGGCACACCGCTGTTCGTGCGCGGCCGCAAGGGCGCGCTGATGACCCCGGAGGCCGAGCTGTTCCTGCCCCATGCGAGCGCCAGCGTCGCCGCGCTCAATCACGCGGTCGACAGCGTCCTGCTGTCGCCGGCCGAGGCGCCGCTGCGCATCGGCATGCTGCCGACGCTGGGGCCGTCGTTCATGCCCGCGGTGCTGCAGCGCTTCGCCGCGCAACGGCCGCAGGCGGTCGTGCGGCTGCACAGCGGGCGCAACAAGCAGCTCATCGAGCAGCTGCGCCAGCGCGAGCTCGACGTCGTCGTCGGGCGCCTGTCGGATCCCGACGCCATGCTGGGCATCACCTTCGAGCACCTGTACGCCGAGCCGCTGGTCGTGGTGATGAAGAGCGGTCATCCGGCGGCCGGCGGCTCGGCGGCCGCGCTCGGCGCCTGGCCGCTGGTGCTGCCGCTGGCCGGCACGATGATCCGGCAACTCGCCGACGGTTTCCTCGAGCGCCACGGCGTGCGCCCGCTGGCCGGCGTCGTCGAGACGCTCGACACCTCGCTGGCGCGCTCTCTGCTGCTCGCCGGAGAAGCGGTGTGGTTCACGCCGCTGGGCGCCGCGCGCCCCGAGCTCGACACCGGCCGATTCGCCCGCCTGGCAGTGCAGATCACCCCCGAGGAGCCGGTGGGCCTCATGCTGGCCGCCGACGCCGCGCCGCCGCCGGCCTTGCAGGCGCTCGTCGCAGCCATCCGCCAGCAGGCCGCCGAATGGCGCGAGCCGGGCCGCAAGCCTCGACATCGGCTTAACCGCAGGTAATCGGAGCCAACCCCGAGAATTCAATTTACATGACCGCCGGTGAATCCTAGAGTCATTGATCTGCCTCAAGGAGACACCATGTCCAGAGCCCCCGTGCCCGGCGACGAGTTCCTCATGCGGGACCCGACGTCGCACCCGCCGGCCTATGCGCCCGGCTACAAGACCAGCGTGCTGCGCAGCCCGAGGAACGCGCTGATCTCGCTGCAGAACTCGCTGTCGGAAGTCACCGCACCGGTGTTCCGGGCCGACGAGTTCGGCCCGCTGGACCACGACCTGATCATGAACTACGCCAAGGGCGGGCTGCCCATCGGCGAGCGCATCGTCGTGCACGGCTTCGTGCACGACCAGCTCGGCCGGCCGGTGCGCAACGCGCTGGTCGAGGTGTGGCAGGCCAACGCGAGCGGGCGCTACCGCCACAAGAAGGACCAATACATCGGCGCGCTCGACCCGAACTTCGGCGGCTGCGGCCGCATGCTGACCGACGAGAACGGCTACTACGCATACCGCACCATCAAGCCGGGACCCTACCCCTGGCGCAACCGCATCAACGACTGGCGGCCGGCGCACATCCACTACGCGATCTCCGGCGACGGCTGGGCGCAGCGGCTGATCACGCAGATGTACTTCGAAGGCGACCCGCTGATCGCCACCTGCCCCATCCTTCGCACCGTGCCCGGCGAGGAGCAGATCCGCGGCCTGATCGCGCTGCAGGACCTGGGCCACTTCGTGCAGCTGGACAGCCGCGCCTACCGCTTCGACATCGTGCTGCGCGGCCAGCGCGCCACGCTCTTCGAGAACAACGTGCAACCGACCGAAGGAGACGTGGCATGACGACGCAGATCCATGGGGCGGGTGGCATGACGACGCTGCTGCGCGAAACCGCCTCGCAGACCGCGGGCCCTTATGTCCACATCGGCCTCGCGCCTGAAGCCGCCGGCTTCGACATCTTCGAGAAGAACTTCGGCAATGTGCTGACCACCCCGGACACGAAGGGCGAGCGCATCCGCGTCGAGGGCACGGTGACCGACGGGTCCGGCACCTTGGTGCGCGACGTGCTCATCGAGATCTGGCAGGCCAATGCCGACGGCAAGTACAACCACCCGGGCGACCGCCAGACCGGCAAGGCCGTCGATCCGTCGTTCCGCGGCTGGGGCCGCGCGGCGAGCGACTTCGAGACGGGCCTGTACAGCTTCGAGACCATCAAGCCGGGACCCGTGATGGGGCGCAACGGCCGGCCGATGGCGCCGCACATCAACTTCTGGATCGTCGCGCGCGGCATCAACATCGGGCTTCACACGCGCATGTACTTCGGCGACGAGGCCAAGGCCAACGCGGCCGACCCGGTGATCAACCTGATCGAGTGGCAGGTGCGCCGCCAGACCCTGATCGCGCAGCGCGAGCAGCGCGGAGCGCAGACGGTGTACCGCTTCGACATCCGGCTGCAGGGCGAAGGCGAAACCGTGTTCTTCGACATCTGATCGTCGCCGTCCCCGTCGCCACGAACGGCGCGCCATCGGCGCGCCGTTCTGCTTTTCGCCGCTGAAGTTCTCGGGGCTGCTGACAACACGCTGTCAGCAGCGATGGGCACGATCGCCTCAACAGCCGCCACAATCGATCGTTTTGGTTCAACGGCCAGGGCCAGTGCCTCAGAAGGGACGCTGTGCCGGCACCGAGTACCCCCACCAGGAGGACGAGAAGTTGAAGCGATTCCGTTTGTCGGGCGCTGCGCTGGGCGCCGCGCTGCTGGCCGGCTGTGCCGGTGTCGGCGGGCCGCGCGAGGCGCCGCCGGCGGCCGAGGCCCCCGCGCAATGGCAGGCTCCACTGCCGCACAACGGCCAGGCGGCCGATCTGAAGCGCTGGTGGGAGCAGTTCGACGATCCGCTGCTCGCCCAGCTCGTCGCCGCCGCGCAGGACGTCAGCCCCACGCTGGCCAGCGCCGCGTCGCGCATCGAGCAGGCGCGGGCCGCGCGGGTCGCCGCCGGCGCGGCACTGCTGCCGCAGGTCGACGGCACCGCCAGCATCGTGCGCGGCCGCCAGGACTTCGTCTCGCCGCTGGGCAGCCAGGCCGCGGCCGGCGTGCAGGCAGGCTGGGAGCTCGACCTGTTCGGCGCCCGCCGCTCGGCCCGGGACGCCGCCCGGGCGCGTCTGACCAGCGCCGAAGCCGGCTGGCACGAGGCGCGGGTGTCGGTGGCGGCGGAGGTCGCTTCGGCCTATCTCGGGCTGCGCGCCTGCGAAGCGCAGCTCGTCACCACCGAAACCGATGCACGCTCGCGCGGCGAGACCGCGCGGCTCACCGAGCTGTCAGCCCGGGCCGGCTTCCAGGCGCCGGCCACCGAGGCGCTGTCGCGCGCCAGCGCCGCGCAGGCGCGGGCGCAGCTGGCGGCGCAGCGCGCGCAGTGCGACGTGGCGGTCAAGGCGCTGGTCGCGCTCACCGGCCAGGCCGAGCCTGCGCTGCGTGAGCGCCTGGGCGCCCGCAGCTCCACGCTGCCGCAGCCGGCGCAGATCGCCGTCGGCGCGGTGCCGGCCGAGGTGCTGAACCAGCGCCCCGACCTGTACAGCGCCGCCCATGACCTGGTGGCCGCCAGCGCCGACGTGTCGACTGCGCGCGCGCAGCGGCTGCCGCGCATCACGCTGTCGGGCTCGATCCAGGCCGCGCGCTTCGAGGCCGGCGGCGTCAGCAGCGACGGCACGCTGTGGCAGGTCGGGCCGCTGGCGGTGTCGCTGCCGCTGTTCGACGGCGGCACGCGGCGCGCCAACGTCGACGCCGCGAAGGCGCGCTACGACGAGGCCGTCGCGGTGTACCGCGCCAGGCTGCGCGGCGCCGTGCGCGAGGTCGAGGAAGCGCTGGTACAGCTGCAGAGCACCGCCTCGCGCGCCGAGGATGTGCGCATCGCGGTCGAAGGCTACGAGGCCTCGTACCGTGCGACCGAGGCTCGATTCCGCGGCGGGCTCGCGAGCCTGTTCGAGCTGGAAGACGCACGCCGCACCTCGGCCGCCGCGCAAAGCCAGTACATCGACCTGCAGCGCGAAAGGGTCGCGGCCTGGATCTCGTTGTACCGGGCCCTCGGTGGCGGATGGACGGTTTCCGACACCTCGAATCGCCAGGCTGCCGCCACGAGCGGCGGCCGGGCCATGCAGTGAACTTCCGAACGAACGACACACCATGAACATTTCGCGCAATCCGCTGGCGGCAGCCGTCGCCAGCGCCGTCCTCGGCATGAGCCTGATCGCCCTGGCGGTGCACGCCGCCGACGAGAAGAAGCCGGCAAAAGCCGACGGCGCCGCCTCGGCGCCGCGCGCCGCGCTGACCGTGACCACCGCGACGCCGCAGACCACCACGCTGCCGGTGAAGATCGCCGCCAACGGCAACATCGCCGCGTGGCAGGAGGCCAGCGTCGGCACCGAGGCCAACGGGCTGCGGCTGGCCGAGGTGCGCGTGGGCGTCGGCGACGTCGTCAAGCGCGGCCAGGTGCTCGCGGTGTTCGCGCCCGACACGGTGCAGGCCGAGCTGGGCCAGTTGCGCGCCGCCGTCGCCGAAGCCGAGGCGACGCTGGCCGAGGCCGCCGCCAATGCGCAGCGGGCGCGCGAGCTGTCCGCCACTGGCGCATTGAGCGCACAGCAGATCCACCAGTACCTCACCGCCGAGCGCACGGCCAAGGCACGGCTCGACGCGCAGCGCGCCGCCGCCAGGGCGCAGGAGCTCAGGCTTCGCCAGACGCAGGTGCTGGCGCCCGACGACGGGATCATCTCGTCGCGCAGCGCGACCGTCGGCGCGGTGCTGCCCGCCGGCCAGGAGCTGTTCCGCCTCATCCGCCAGGGCCGGCTCGAATGGCGCGCCGAGGTGCCGGCGTCCGACCTGGGGCGGGTGAAGCCCGGCATGCCGGTGACCGTCTTCCTGCCCACCGGCAGCCAGAGCGCCGGCAAGGTGCGCATGGTCGGCCCCACTGTCGACGACAAGACGCGCAACGGCCTGGTGTACGTCGACCTGCTCGCTTCGGGCGACGCCAGGCATGGCATGTTCGCGCGCGGCGACTTCGAGATCGGCACCGCGCAGGGCGTGACGCTGCCGCAGAGCGCGGTGGTGCTGCGCGAAGGCTTCAGCTACGTGATGCGCGTCGGCCCCGACGGCAAGGTGGCCGAAACCAAGGTGACGCTCGGCAAGCGTGTCGGCGACCGTGTCGAGATCGCGGGCGGGCTGGATCCGCAGACCCGCGTGGTCGCCACCGGCGGCGCCTTCCTCGCCGACGGCGACGTGGTGCGCGTGGTCGAAGCCGCGCCGCCCAAGCCGGCGACCAAGACGGCGGCCGCCGGGGGCACGAGCACCGGCGCGGCCGGCACCGCCGGGGCGGTCGCCGCGCCGGCCACCGCCACCAAGTAAGCGAGGCCCGCCATGAGGATCAACGTTTCCGCCTGGTGCATCCGCAACCCGATCCCGTCGGTGCTGCTGTTCATCATGCTCACGCTGGTGGGCCTGATGAGCTTCCGCTCGATGAAGATCCAGCAGTTCCCGGACATCGACCTGCCCACGGTGATCGTCACGGCCTCGCTGCCGGGCGCTTCGCCGTCGCAGCTCGAGACCGAGGTGGCGCGCAAGATCGAGAACTCGGTCGCCACCGTGCAGGGCGTCAAGCACATCTACACGACGGTGCAGGACGGCACCGCGACCATCACCGTCGAGTTCCGCCTCGAGAAGCCCACGCAGCAGGCGGTCGACGACGTGCGCGACGCGGTCTCGCGTGTGCGCTCCGACCTGCCGGGCGACCTGCGCGATCCGGTCATCAGCAAGATGGAGCTGGCGGGCACGCCCATCCTCACCTACACGGTCGCGTCCACGCGCATGGACGACGAGGCGCTGTCGTGGTTCGTCGACAACCAGGTCACCAAGCAGATGCTGAGCGTGAAGGGCGTCGGCGCGGTGTCGCGCGTCGGCGGGGTCGCGCGCGAGGTGCGCGTCGAGCTCGACCCGCTGCGGCTGCAGGCGCTCAACGCCACCGCCGCCGAGATCTCGCGCCAGCTGCGCCAGATCCAGCAGGAAGCGGCGGGCGGCCGCACCGACGTCGGCGGCGCCGAGCAGTCGGTGCGCACCATCGCCACGGTGCAGTCGGCCGACGAGCTGGCGGCGATGCAGATCGCGCTGACCGACGGGCGGCGCATCCGGCTCGACCAGGTGGCCACCGTCAGCGACACCACCGCAGAACAGCGCTCGGCGGCGCTGCTCAACGGCAAGCCGGTGGTCGGCTTCGAGATCGTGCGCAGCCGCGGCGCCGGCGAGGTCGACGTGGCCGACGGCGTGCGCGCCGAGCTGGAGAAGCTGAAGGCCGCGCATCCCGACATCACCATCACCGAGGCGTTCAACTTCGTCGACCCCGTGATCGAGAACTACGACGGCTCGATGATGCTGCTGTACGAGGGCGCCTTCCTCGCGGTGCTGGTCGTGTGGTTCTTCCTGCGCGACTGGCGCGCCACGCTGGTGTCGGCGACCGCGCTGCCGCTGTCGGTGATCCCGGCCTTCGGGGCGATGGCGCTGATGGGCTTCACGATCAACGTCGTGACGCTGCTGTCGCTGTCGCTGGTGGTCGGCATCCTCGTCGACGACGCGATCGTCGAGATCGAGAACATCATGCGCCACCTGCGCATGGGCAAGTCGCCGTACCAGGCAGCGATGGAGGCGGCCGACGAGATCGGCCTGGCGGTCATCGCGACCAGCTTCACGCTGATCGCGGTGTTCCTGCCGACCGCCTTCATGGCCGGCGTGCCGGGCAAGTTCTTCGTGCAGTTCGGCTGGACGGCGGCGATCGCGGTGTTCTTCTCGCTGGTCGTCGCGCGCATGCTGACGCCGATGATGGCCGCCTACGTGCTGCGGCCCAAGCCCGAGGAGCACCAGGACCCGAAATGGATGTCGATCTACATGCGCTGGGCGCAGTACGCGCTGAAGCACCGCATCAAGGTCACGCTGGCGGTCGTCGGCTTCACGGCCGCGTCGTTCTTCCTCGTCGGACTGCTGCCCAGCGGCTTCATCCCGCCGGACGACCTGTCGCAGACGCAGGTGCACGTGACGCTGCCGCCGGGCAGCACCTTCGGCCAGACGCAAGCGGCCGCCGAGCAGGCGCGCGAGATCGTGGCGCAGAACAAGTACGTGAAGCTGGTCTACACCGCGATCGGCGGCGGCAACACCGGCGCCGATCCGTTCATGCCGGCCGGTTCGGCCGAGGTGCGCAAGGCGGTGCTCACGATCAACATGACGCCGCGCAGCGACCGCGGCGGCGTGTCCAAGCAGGACATCGAGGCGCAGCTGCGCGACGCGCTGGCCGCGGTGCCCGGCGCGCGCATCAAGGTCGGCTTCGGCGGCTCGTCGGAGAAGTTCCTGCTGGTGCTCGCCGGCGAGGACGGCCGCGTGCTGGCCGAGCACGCCAAGCTGGTCGAGAAGGACCTGCGCACCATCCCCGGCATCGGCGCCGTCACGTCCACGCTGAGCCTGGTGCGGCCAGAGGTCGTCGTGCGGCCGGACTTCGCGAAGGCAGCGGACCTGGGCGTCACCTCCGCCTCGATCGCCGACACCTTGCGCATCGCGCTGTCGGGCGACTACGACCAGGCGCTCGCCAAGCTGAACCTGTCGCAGCGCCAGGTGCCGGTGGTGGTCAAGCTGAAGGCCGATGCGCGCACCGACCTCGACCTGATCACGCGCCTCACGGTGCCGGGATCGAAGGGGCCGGTGATGCTGGGCAACGTCGCCAGCTTCGACATCGACAGCGGGCCGGCGCAGATCGACCGCTACGACCGGCTGCGCAACATCAACTTCGAGATCGAGCTCAACGGGCAGCCGCTGGGCGAGGTGGAGAAGCAGGCGCTGGCCAGGCCGAGCCTGGCGAAGCTGCCGCCCGGGGTCATCCAGCGCAGCGTCGGCGACGCCGAGGCGATGGCCGAGCTGTTCGCCAGCTTCGGACTGGCGATGCTGACAGGCGTGCTGTGCATCTACGTGGTGCTGGTGCTGCTGTTCCACGACTTCGTCCAGCCGGTGACCATCCTGGCCGCGCTGGTGCTGTCGATCCCGGGCGCGTTCCTGGCGCTGTTCATCACGCACACCGCGGTCTCGATGCCGTCGATGATCGGCCTGATCATGCTGATGGGCATCGCGACGAAGAACTCGATCCTGCTGGTCGAGTACGCCATCATGGCCCGTCGCGACCGCGGCATGACGCGCATGGAGGCGCTGCTCGATGCCTGCCACAAGCGCGCCCGCCCGATCGTGATGACCACCATCGCGATGGCTGCCGGCATGCTGCCCATCGCCATCGGCCTCGGCACCGACCCGAGCTTCCGCGCGCCGATGGCCATCGTCGTCATCGGCGGGCTGATCACGTCGACCTTCCTGAGCCTGCTGGTGATCCCGGTGATCTTCACCTTCGTCGACGACGGCGTGCAGAAGATCCAGGCGTTCATGAAGAAGCGCCTGCATCACCACCACCCGCATCCGGCGGCCGCCGGGTCGGGGGCGGTGGAGCGGGGAGCCTCGCAGAAGTAGCGCGGGAGATAGCCCCGACACGCGACGGTGGCATGTCGGGGTTCCACGGGACTCGTCCCAACCCACGAAACTACAACCTTGTTCATCCCACCCAAGGGGAATCACATGAGCTACCTGCACGGCAAATTCATCTGGTTCGAACACGTGAGCGACGACCCCGCGAAGGCGCGCGCCTTCTACGAGCCGCTGTTCGGCTGGCACGTCGAGGGCATGCCGATGGGCGACCAGCGCTACGAGATGATCCACAACGGCTCCGACGGCATCGGCGGCCTGATGAAGGCGCAGCCCGGCGAGCCCACCGCGTGGCGCTCCTACATCTCGGTGGAGGACATCGCCGCGAGCTACCAGGCGGCGCTCGCCGCCGGGGCGCGCGGCGTGATGCCGCCGACGCCTTTCGGGCCGGTCGGCGTCGGCGCTTCCCTCGTCGATCCCACCGGCGCGGCCGTGAGCCTCTGGCACAGCGCCGACGCCGACCGCCCCGATCCGGAGCGGATCCCCATCGGCGACTGGTACTGGGACGAGCTGTGGACCCCCGACGCGAGGAAGGCGGTCACGTTCTACGAGCAGGCGCTGGGCTACATCCACACCGAGATGAACATGGGCGACCAGGGCACCTACTTCCTGCTGCACGCCGGCGGCAAGCCGCGCGCAGGGGTCTTCCAGTCGCCGCCCGACAAGGCCGCACCGCCGATGTGGCTGCCCTACGTGCATGTCGCCGACTGCGACGCCACCGCGGCCAAGGCCGCGGAGCTCGGCGGCCACGTGTTCATGCCGCCCACCGACGTCCCCGACGTCGGCCGCATCGCGGCCATGTTCGATCCCCAGGGCGCCCCCATCGCCTTCATCAGGAGCACCCCGGCCCAGGGCTGACGTGTAAGCGGTACAGCGGCGCGCGCGAAATTACAGCGGCGCCGCGCCGGCCGCCCCCGGAGGGCCACCGCGGCATACCGCCTGCCTCGCTCCACAGACCAAGGAGTCGAGCATGGCAGACACCGTCGGCGATTTCGTGCTGAAGCGCCTCTCGCAATGGGGCGTGCGCCGCATCTACGGCTATCCGGGCGATGGCATCAACGGCGTCATCGGTGCCTTCGGCCGGGGCGGCAGCGGCATCGAGTTCGTGCAGGTGCGCCATGAGGAGCTCGCGGCCTTCATGGCCTGCGCGCACGCCAAGTTCACCGGCGAGGTGGGCGTGTGCCTCGCGACCTCGGGTCCGGGCGCCATCCACCTGCTGAACGGCCTGTACGACGCCAAGCTGGACCACCAGCCGGTGGTGGCCATCGTCGGGCAGCAGAAGCGCTCGGCGATCGGCGGCGACTACCAGCAGGAAGTCGACCTGGTGTCGCTGTTCAAGGACGTGGCGCACGAGTTCGTGCAGATGGCGACCACGCCGGAGCAGGTGCGCCACCTGGTCGACCGCGCGATGCGCATCGCCCACGATCACCGCTGCGTGACCTGCGTCGTGCTGCCGCATGATCTGCAGGACATGCCGGCGGTGGATGCGCCGCGCGAGCACGGCACCATCCATTCGGGCATCGGCCACACCGCCCGCGCGGTGGTCGCCGACGACGTCGAGCTCCAGCGCGCGGCCGAGGTGCTGAACGCCGGCGAGCGCGTCGCGATGCTGGTCGGCGCCGGCGCCCTGCACGCCACCGACGAGATCATCGAGGTGGCGCAGCTGCTCGGCGCGGGTGTCGCCAAGGCCTTGCTCGGCAAGGCCGCAGTACCCGACGATCTGCCGTACGTCACCGGCACCATCGGCCTGCTGGGCACCAAGCCGAGCTGGGACCTGATGGAACAGTGCGACACGCTGCTGATGGTCGGCTCGAGCTTTCCCTACGCCGAGTTCCTGCCGAAGGAGGGCCAGGCGCGAGGCGTGCAGATCGACATGGACGGGCGCATGCTGAGCCTGCGCTATCCGATGGAAGTGAACCTGGCCGGCGACAGCGCGGCGACGCTGCGCGCGCTGGTTCCGCACCTCGTGCGCAAGACGGACCGGCGATTTCGCGAGCGCATCGAGCGCGACGTCGCGCGCTGGTGGCGCGTGCTGGAGGCGAGGGCGAAGAACGAGGCCAAGCCGATCAACCCGCAGCGCGTGTTCTGGGAGCTCTCGCCCCAGCTGCCCGAGAACTGCATCATCACCTGCGACTCCGGCAGCTGCGCGCACTGGTTCGCCCGCGACGTGCGACTGCAGCGCGGCATGATGGCCTCGCTGTCGGGCGGCCTGGCGACGATGGGCTCGGCGGTCCCTTATGCGATCGCGGCCAAGCTGGCGCATCCGGATCGTCCGGTCGTCGCCCTGGTCGGCGACGGCGCGATGCAGATGAACGGCATCAACGCCCTCATCACGGTGGCGCGCCTGTGGCGAGACTGGCCCAACCCGGCGTTCGTCGTGCTGGTGCTCAACAACCGCGACCTCAATCTCGTGAGCTGGGAGCAGCGCGTCACCGAAGGCGATGCGCGCTACGAGGCGTCGCAGGCGCTGCCCGACTTCTCGTACTCCTCGTATGCCGAGATGCTGGGCCTGCGCGGGCTTCGCGTGGACCGGCCCGATGCCATCGGCCCCGCGTGGAGCGTCGCGCTGGCAGCCAACCGCCCGACGCTGATCGAGGCCGTCACCGACCCCAACGTGCCGCCGCTGCCGCCGCACGTCAACGCCAAGCAGGCTCGGGCGTACTTCCGCGCGATGGTCAAGGGCGACGAGGACGCGCTGGCGATCGTGCGCTCGACGGCGAAGGAATGGTGGGACGGGCTGTTCCCGTCGAGGGGCTGAACGCCCCTGCCATCCTCAATGCGCCGTCGGATCCGACCCGTTCGGCCCGCGGTGCTCGATGCGATGCTCCAGCTCGCCGATGTAGGCCGACAGCGAGCTGCCGGTCTCCTGCACCGCCAGCCGCGTGCGCTTTTCCATCTCCTCGATGCGCGCGACGAGCTGGGTGCGGGCGTCGGCCTGCACGCGCTCCATCTTCTGCAGCTCGACATCGATGAAGTTGCGCAGCTCGGTGAAGCGCGAAGCCTCGGCCTTGTCGGCCAGCTCGCGGTGCAGCTGCAGCTCCTTGGCGTGGCGGCGCGAGTCCATCAGCGCCGAGCCCTGCACCCAGATCAGGTAGGCCAGGCACATGGCGGCCAGCACGAACACCACGCCGAGCATGATCAGCCCCAGAGGCGCCTGCACGGTGCCGAAGACCAGCGACAGCGTGGTCGGCGCGGTGAACGCCTCCCAGTTCAGCAGCGCGAACAGCAAGGTCAGCGCCAGCACGGCGAAGAGGAACAAGGTGCGGAATCGCATCACGGTCTCCTTGGCATATGCCTGCGTCGAGCAAATGACGCGCCCGCCGGCGTCACCCCGTCGCGCTGCCGAGCTGGACCAGCACCCGTCCCCATGCCAGCGGATCGGCCAGCCGCAGCGTCGCGCGGATGCCCTTGAAGTCGAGCTCGGCGTTGCCGACGATCGCCGCCAGCCCCACGGCCGACAGGAAGGTGTCGGTCTGCGCGTCGCCGGCGCCGACGCTGTGCTCGAGGTCGATGCCGAGGTGGCGCGCCATGCGCTCGGTGCCATAGCGCTTGTCCACGCCGACGTGCGTGACGAATCGCGTGCGCTCCGTGTGCTGGTAGGCCATGCGGCGGTCTTCGGGCGCCTCGTCGAGCAGGAACACCAGGCACACGTCGGCCGCGCTCAGGCGTGCATGCAGCACGTCGACGGGGCCGCCGAAGACCTCCGAGGCGCTCACGTACTTGGCGCGCGCCGCATCCAGCCGGCGCGTATCGGGCGTCCACAGCAGCTCGCCCCGACGCCAGTCGCGTGGATAGAAGAACACCAGAAGGTCGTCGGCGCCCTGCTTCACCAGGCCCTCCACGCCCAGCATCAGCTCGTCGACTTCGGCAGGGTCGAGCACCGCGGCCTCCAGCTCCTCGAAGCCGAGCGTGCCGTCGGCGGCCGGCGCGATGTGTCCCAGCAGGCTTCCCTTCAGCGCGACCAGCGGGATGGCCTCGCCGGTGATGCGAAACCACTCCTGCGCAAAGGCGCTGATCACCGAACGCGGAAAGCGCAGCGTGTTGATGACGACGCGCCGGCCGCTGTCGTGCACCCGCTTCAGGCCGTCCTCCACGTCCGGCGGAATGCAGGCCCGACCGTCGCGCTCGTGCACGGCCGTGCCGTCGAGATCGGTGAACACCGCGCCGCGCTCCATGTAGTGCGAGCGGCGCAGGAAGTCCCGCACCTCGGCCTGCACGGCCCCGGGATCGCTGGCGCTCGGATGGCTCATGCCGCCCCGGCGCAATCGGCATGCCCGCGGCTCGGGAACGTGGCTTGCCGATTCGAGGCATGCGCACACCCTCCCTTCGCCGCCCGTCCGATCCGCGCTGGCTCGTCGCCGCCGCGGGCACTGCCGCCGTCCTGGCCGCCTGCGCCATCGCCGTCCAGCGGCAGACGCAGCGCGCCGAGCGCGACTTCCCCCCCAAAGGCCGCTTCGTCAGCGTCGACGGCGTGCGGCTGCACTTCACCGTGCACGGGCGCGACGACGCCGCGCAGACGGTGGTGCTGCTGCACGGCAACGGCACCATGGCCGAGGAGTTCGAACTCAGCGGCCTGACGCGCCAGCTCGCCGAGCGCTACCGCGTCGTCGTGTTCGACCGGCCAGGATTCGGCTGGAGCGAGAGGCCCGACGGACACCGCTGGGGCCCGTCGGCCCAGGCCGACCTGCTGCACGCGGCGCTGGCGCGCCTGGGGGTGTCGCAGCCGGTGGTGCTGGGCCACTCGTGGGGTGCCCTGGTGGCGCTGGCGATGGGCCTGCGCCATCCGAAGGACCTCGGCAGCCTGGTCCTCGTGTCGGGCTACTACTTCCCGACAGTGCGCGTCGACACGCTGATGCTGTCGGCGCCGGCGCTCCCGGTCATCGGTTCCCTGTGGCGCCACACCGTCGGGCCGCTGCTCGGGCGCCTGCTGTGGCCTCTCGCGGTACGCCGCGCGTTCGCGCCGGCAAGTCCGACGGCGGCGTTCCGCGACGGCTATCCGGCCGCCATGTCGCTGCGGCCGTCGCAACTGCGGGCCAGTGCCGCCGAGAGCGCGATGATGATTCCCGCCACCGCGTCGCTGCAGCGGCGCTATGCCGGGCTGGAGGTGCCGGCCGTGCTGGTGGCCGGCGCCGACGACCAGGTGATGAGCACACGCTGGCACTCGGGCCGCCTGCACCACCGGCTGGACCGCAGCTGGCTGCGCATCGTCGAAGGCAGCGGCCACATGGTCCACCATGTCGCCACCGGACAGACGGCGGCCGCCGTCGACCAGGCCGCGGCGCTGGTGTGGGACCGGTCGCTGCTGTTGCGCCCGCCGGCGGGCCTGCGCGGCGACGACGCCCGGCGCGGCGCCGCTCCCCAGGTGGTGCCGCTGGTGCCGTGCGCCACCCGCCCTTGAGCGCCGCGCCATCGGGACCGGGTGTTGAAATGCGCCGCCGTTGCACGGTTTTTCCGCGGCTCGGCGAGGGAGGCGCGGCCTATCGTGGCAAGCCATGAAGCCCGCTGCCGACCGCCCCCTTCGCCCCAGCACCGGCCCGTCGCCGCTGCTGGTCCAACACGCTTCGGCCGTCCTGGTGATCGGCCAGCTGCTGCCGCCCTCGGCCCGCCCGCTGCAGGTGGAGCAGGCGACGCTGGAGCGCTTCTCGGCGCTGATGGCGCAAAACGGCTGGTCGGCGCACGTGTCCCGCCTCGCTTTCGACCGCATCTACGCGCGCGAGCGCTTTGCCATCGCCAGGCGCCGCGGCGGCCCCGAGCTGGCGGCGCTGGGCGACGAACTGCTGGAGTTCCATCGACGCGGACGGGCGCCTCGGCGCTGATCGGCGCTCACGCCGAGCGGTACCAGCGCGACAGCGCCTGCTCGCGGTGCGCGTCGCGCGTCGCGCCGCGCGGCAGCCAGCGCGCATGGCTGCAGGCTGCCCGCGCCACGCAATCGAGCCATTGCACATGTCGGCGCAGCACCCGCTGCTGGCGGTGCTCGATCAGCGGATTGAAGATGCCGTGGCGCGAGAACAGCTGGCGCGGGTTCTTCTTCACCCACAGCCACGAGCCCATCTCCAGCGTCAGCGGCAGGAAGCGGCGAGCCGGATCGGCGCAGGCGCGCCGGTACAGGTGGTCCCAGAGGTCCCCGTGCGCGAGGTACTGGCGGCTCTGCGGCTCGACGACATAGCGGTGGTGCAGCAGCGCCTGGTCGAACAGCTCGGCCAGCGCATGCATCTCCGGCAGATGCTCGATCGGCCGCGCGGTGTGCGCGTACGGAAACCAGATGCGGTCGCGCAGGCCGAAGCCCGAATGGCAGTCCACCGCGATGCTGAAGGGCCGCGGCAGCAGCTCCTCCTCCACGACACGGCACAGCGCCTGCGCCTCGGCTTGCATGCTCGCGCCCAGCGGCCCGCGGTACCAGGGCAGCGAGGCGCTCAACCGCTGTCCGCCGATCAGGAACGGCACCGGATCGAGCGCATCGACCGGGGCGTTGCGCATCAGGTCGACCCCGTTGGGATTGGCCCGCGTGCCGCGGTACAGGCCGCCGGGATTGACCAGCGGCATGAACACCAGCCGCATGCTGTCGAGCTGGCGGTGCAGCAGCTCGTCCCAGGCGAGGCGCGCGACGAGGCTGCGCAGGAAGGCCATCACGACCTCTGCGCCGATGCGCTCCAGCCCGTGCACGCCGCCGAAAAAGCCCGCGGCCGGGGCGTCGGGCGCGGCGCTGCCCAGCGTGAGCACGGACACGCCGAAACGCCGCTGGCCGCAGTCGATTTCGCAGGCGGTGCGGTGGGACAAGGCAGTGCCTGCCCGGGCAGCCAGGCGCTGCAGCTCGGGCAGCTCGGGAAGGTCGGGGTCCACGAGGCGCACAGCGTAGCGGCGCGATGTGGCCGCGGCGTGTCACGGTCGCGCCATCGCGAGGTCACAGTGGCCGCCTACGGTGGCCGCCATGAAAGGAACCTTGCGCATCGCGATCACCCGGCCCGCGGCCTTCGGCTGCGCGCTGCTGTGGGGGCTGTCGGAGTGGATCGCCCTCGGCCGGTCGCGGCTGCTGCGCCGGCCTCGGTAGCCGGCCTCTTTTCCAACGCTGTCGCTCACTTACTGGGAGCGACTCTTGCCCGACATGGAGTGGCGCAACACCACAGGAGAACCTCCATGCGTGCATCCCTCATCCGGCGCTTCGCCGCGCTGCTTCTGTCGACGCTGACCCTGGCGCTGGCGACGGCCGACCCGGCAATGGCCGCCAAGAAGGTCCCGCCGCCGCCGCAGATCGCCAGTTTCGAGATGGAGCCGGCGGAAAAGGTTGCCGCGGGCAACGAGCTGTTCTTCCGCGTCGAGGGCACGCCGGGATCACGCGCCACGGTGCGGGTGGCCGGCGTGACGCGCACGCTGGTGCTGCAGGAGGTCGACGACGGCGTGTACGAGGGCTCGTACACCCTGCGGCCGAACGACCGCGCGAACGCGAACTCGGCCGCCACCGTCACGCTGCGACGCAACGGGCGCAGCAGCGTATCGACGATGGCGCGTCTGAACGCGGCGCCGGTCGTCGTGGCCGCGCCCCAGCCGCAACCCCGCCCGCAGCCGCTGGCACTGAACCGCTTCGTGGCCACGCCGGTCGACCGGCTGGAACCCGGCACGGAGCTGAAGTTCGTCGCCGAGGGCACGCCGGGCGCGCGCGCCTCGTTCACGATCGAGAACGTCGCCAACGTCCCCATGCGCGAGACCGCACCGGGACGCTACGAGGGCAGCTACACGCTGAAGCGGCTCGACAAGGTGACCGGCGGCGTGCCCATCGTGGCAACGCTCGAATCCAACGGCCAGGTCGTGCGCAGCAACCTCACGCGCAACCAGATGCTGGTCGACTCGCGTCCACCGACCATCCGCAACCAGTACCCGCGCGACAACGAGACCGTGATCGCCACCGGACCGGTCACCGTGTCGGGCACCTTCGATGACCGCGGCGGGCTGGGCGTCGACCCGAAGAGCGTGCGCATCACGCTGTCGGGCCGCGACGTGACCGCCCAGTCGAGCATCTCGCCGGACTTCTTCACCCACCGCAGCGAGATGGCGCCGGGACGCTATGTGGCCGACGTCTCCGCGCGCGACGTGGCCGGCAACCCGGTGCGCAGCACCTGGAACTTCGTGGTCGAGCAGCAGCCGACGGCCGCCATCGGCCTGCCGCTGACGGTGACCAGCCACGCGCCGAACGCCGGCGTGCCGGCCGGAAAGTTCACGGTGCGCGGCAAGACGGCACCCTTCGCCGCCGTCGACGCCGAGGTGATCGGCGTCGCGTCGGTCGTCGGCATGGTCGGCGTCGCACAGAAACTGTTCAACGAGCGCATCACCGCCGACCGCAACGGCGACTTCAGCTTCGACGTCGCGCCGCAGATGCCCGTGCCGGGCATGCGCTACGAAGTCAACCTGGTGGCCAGCGCGAACAACCAGACGAAGGACACCCGGCTGGTCCTGTTCCAGCAACGCTAGCCACGACAGGCCGATGTTTGCCCCATCTCGCCGCTTGCGGGCAGAGGGGGCAAGACCGCGAGCCTTTCCTCGCGCACCTCCATCGCCTATGTTGAAGGCTTCGGCAGAGACGACGAAGGAGCGACGATGAAGCACCTGACCGGCAAGTTCGTGTGGTTCGAGCATGTCTCCGGCCACTTTGCCAAGGCCCGCAAGTTCTACGACCCGCTGTTCAACTGGCACACCGAATCGATGCCGATGGGCGAGCAGCGCTATCACATGATCTTCAACGGCAGCCAGGGCATAGGCGGCTTTCGCAGCGCGCCGCCGACCGAGCGCGCCCACTGGCTGGCACATGCGTCGGTCGACGACGTCGACGCCACCTACCGCACGGCGCTGGCCGCCGGGGCGCGCTCCATCCAGCCGCCGGCCGCCTTCGGCAAGGAAGGGCGCGGCGCCGTGGTCGCCGACCCGTCGGGGGCGGTGTTCGGCCTGTGGGCGAGCGGCACCGACGACCCGCCCGACGATGCCGGGAACGCCACCGGCGCGTGGTGCTGGAACGAGCTGTGGACGCCCGACGAGCAGGGCGCGCTGGCCTTCTACCAGCGGGTGCTCGGCTACAGCCACGAGACCATGGACCTCGGGCCGGCCGGCACCTACTACGTGCTCAAGCGCGACAGCGTCTCGCGCGGCGGGCTGATGCGCTCGGCCGAGCCCAAGGCGCAGTCGATGTGGCTGCCCTACGTGTCGGTGGCGGGCTGCGACGCCAGCGCCGACAAGGCACGTGCGCTCGGCGGCCAGGTCCTCAGCCCGCCCACCGACATTCCCGGTGTCGGCCGCTTCGCGGTGTTCGCCGACCCGGTCGGGGCGGCGATCGCGGTGCTCGAGCCGCTGGCCGAGGATGGCGTGGCCGGCGAGACGGTGTCGCAAGCGACGGCGGCATGACGCGTCACAGCATCCCGACGCAGCCCGGCGCACCGCAGCGGCAGCGCAGCCTGCCGTCGTGGTGCGTCTCGCCGTAGTTCACGGTGATCTCCTCGCCGGAGGCGATGTCGCGCATCGCATAGAACTCGACCCGCCCCTGGCGGATGCGCAGCACCGCGTTGGGGCGGCACGAATGGTTGGTGAAACGCAGCGGGTCGCTCGACTGCGCGGCGTCGATCGCGCGGCGCTCGCTGAGCTCGACGATCATGATGCGCGCGCAGCCCTTGGCCCGCCGTCGCGCCTCGCGCACGCTGATGGCTTCACCTCGCACCTCGCCGATCTTGCGCCGGGCCGGGATGGGTTCCGCGGCGAATGCGCCCTGGCCGTCGATGCGGCTGGGCTTCACCTTCACGGCGAATTTCTGCGGATCGGCCGGCCGGCCGCGTGGCC
This sequence comes from Piscinibacter sp. XHJ-5, assembly GCF_029855045.1. Lineage (GTDB taxonomy): Bacteria > Pseudomonadota > Gammaproteobacteria > Burkholderiales > Burkholderiaceae_C > Albitalea. Next base: position 56,320 of record NZ_CP123228.1, on the reverse strand, counting down.
GGGGCGCGGCCGCCGTCGGGTCGACATCGTGCAGTCGGGGCATGAGTCGAGTTTGTCACGCGCCGCGCGCCCGGTCCGGAATTGGCACCGGCCAGCCTGCCATTTCGGCGCATGCGGCTGCCAGACGCTGCCGATACTGATCTCACACAGGAAGTTGGGAGCAGCATCATGAAACGGTCTCGTCCTCAAACCCGCACGGCGGCCCCCGCCGAATCGCTGGCCGAACTGCTGGCCGGCGGCGACGCCGAGCCGCGCCGCGGCCGCCCCTGGGACATCACGATGCCCGCCGACCTCGACTCGCCGCGCCCGTCGCAGCCCTTCGAGGAGCCGCTGCGCGGCATGGCGATCCGCGAAGTCATCGAACCTCAGGTCTTCCAGCATTTCTTCGGCCGCTAGGCGGCCCGCTAGATCGCGCCGATCGACCCCGTCACCGGCAGCACGATGCCGGTGATGTAGCCCGCACACGACGGTGCGGCCAGGAACACATACGCCGGTGACAGTTCCTCCGGCTGCGCCGCGCGCTTCATGTCGGTGTCCTGGCCGAACTTCTGCACCTTGTCGGCCGGCTTGTCCGCCGGGTTGAGCGGCGTCCACACCGGGCCGGGCGCGACCGCGTTGACGCGGATGCCCTTGTCGATCAGGTTGGCAGCCAGCGACTTGGTGAAGGCGTGGATGGCGCCCTTGGTCGTCGAGTAGTCCAGCAGCTTGGGACTGCCCTCCAGGCCCACCACCGAGCCGGTGTTGATGATCGACGAGCCTTGCTTCAGGTACGGCAGCGCCGCCCGGGCCATGTGGAAGTAGCCGTAGACGTTGGTGCGCAGCGTCTCGTCGAAGCGCTCGTCGCTGAGCTGGTCGAGCGAATCGGCGTGCTCCTGGAAAGCGGCGTTGTTCACCAGGATGTCCAGCTTGCCGAAGGCCTGCACGGTCTGCTCGACGGCCTGCTTGCAGAACGCCGCGTCCTTCACGTCGCCGCGGATCAGCAGGCAACGCCGGCCCTCGGCCTCCACCCACCGTTTCGTCTCCTCGGCATCCTCGTCCTCGCTGAGGTAGACGATGGCCACATCGGCGCCTTCGCGGGCATACAGCACCGCCACCGCGCGGCCGATGCCGGAGTCGCCCCCCGTCACGATGGCCGCCATGTGGCGCAGCTTGTTGCTGCCCTCGTAGTCCGGCGCGTGAAAGCGCGGCTTGAGCGCCAGCTCGGCCTCCAGGCCCGGCTTCTCGATGTGCTGCGCCGGCAGTTCCTGCGGCTGGGCACGCGCGCCCGCCTGGGCCGCGCCCTTGGCCTGGGGCTTTTCCTCCTTGGGCTTGGCGGCGTCGGCGCGGTCCTGCTCGGCCTGGATGCGGCGATGCTTGTCGGCAGTGCGGTCTGATCGGGGCATGTCGATCTCCTTTGCGGTGCAGATGCACCGCTTCTGGCACACGACATGCCTAACCGCTCGTGCATCGGCGTGCGGCTTTCGCACCGTGACGCTTCCTCGACCATCGGTTGCTTCTCGACGCAAGAGCGCCGCAAAGCGATGACCTTTCCCGGCCTTCACGAGCGCCAGGCGGGTTGCTACGGATGCGTGCGTTTGCGGTACTAGTGCACGCTTGCCGCCGTCCGCTGGATCAAGAAATCAGGTATGGCGTTCGCTTAGGCGTCCGGTGAAGTCGGGACCGGCCCAGCGAGAGTCCGGCGGCTCGTCGTTCGGGAGAAGACCCACAACTCCCATCCAACCCAGGAAGGTCTTCGAAAATGTCCATTCAGCGTCTTCGCTTCACCCTTCGTGTGGCCCGGTCCGAGGCGGACCTTCGTGCCGCCTGCCGGGTCCGCTCCGCCTCCTACGGCCATCACCTGCCCAACCTGCGGGTCCCGTTCGGCGAGCCCGACGACCTGGACTGGAGCCCCGAGACCGCGGTGTTCGTCGCCTGCGACCGCGACAGCGGCGAGGCGGTGGGCACGGTGCGCCTGGCGACCAATGCCCGCCAGCCGCTGCAGATCGAGCACAGCGCGGTGCTGCCCGAGCCGATGTCGGACCAGGTGCTGGCGGAAGTCACGCGCCTGGCCGTGCTGCCCGGCCACGACGATCCGCGCGTGAAGCTGGGGCTGATGAAGGCCACCTACCTGTACTGCATGGCGCGTCAGGTGCAATGGATGGTGATCGGCGCGCGCAGCGACGGCCTGATCCGCCAGTACCGCCGCCTGGGCTTCACCGACCTGCTCGCCGCGGGGCAGATGGTGCCGCTGGCGCACGCCGGCAACCTGCCGCACCGCATCCTCGGCTTCGACGTGACGGCCGCCGAGCGCAACTGGCACGCCTCGCAGCATCCGTTCTACGAATTCATGGTGCGCACCTATCACCCGGACATCGAGCTGTTCACCGAGCCGCTGGCCCGGCCGGTGCGTCCGGAACTGGCGCTGGCCGCCTAGTGGTCTGTAACGGTCGATTCGGGAGTGAAGGCCGCGCAGGCCACTAGAACCTACAGGGCCCGTGCCTGCGGCAGGCAGCTGCCCAGCACGGCCAGCAGCTCGGCTTCCGTGAACGGCTTGCCGACGAAGTGATCCATGCCGGCCTGCTGGCACTGCTGGCGGTCGTCGTCGGCGGTGTTGGCGGTCAGCGCGACGATGGGCACGCGCCGCAGGCCCTGGGCGAGCTCGAGCACGCGGATGCGCCGCGTGGCCTCCAGGCCGTCCATCACCGGCATCTGGCTGTCCATCAGGATCACGTCGGGGCGGCCCGCCTCGCTCATCGCCTGGCGCACCGCATCGGCGCCGTGCGCGACGCGTGTCACCTCGCAGTCGTGGCGGGCGAGCATCGCCTGGATGACCAGCGCGTTGACGTCGTTGTCCTCGGCCAGCAGCACACGCGCACGCGACAGCAACTCGCGCCGGTCGGGCGTGACGGGCTCCGTCTCCGCGCCTCGCGGGGCCGGCTGCGGCGGCAGCGGCAGCGTCAGCACGAACTGCGTTCCGCGGCCGATCTGGCTCTCGCAAAGGATCTCGCCGCCCATCGCCCGGCTGATCTCGCGCGCGATGTTGAGCCCGAGGCCCGCGCCGGCGCCGCGCACGGCCTGCACATCGGGAGCCTGCCAGAACGCGTCGAAGATGTGCGGCAGGTCGTCCTCGGCGATGCCCGGACCCGAGTCCTGCACGCGGAACTCCATCGTGCCGTCGGATCGGCGGCTCGCCTGCAGGTCGATGCGGCCGCGCGCGGTGAACTTGATCGCGTTGCCCAGCAGGTTGTGCAGCACCTGGCGCACGCGAGTCACGTCGCCCAGGACCCAGCACGGCGACGGCAGGTCGATGCGGGCGGCGAAGTCCAGCTCCTTCTCGTCGCAGCGCACGACGTAGACGTCGGCCAGCTCGTCCAGCTCGGCCGCCAGGTCGAAGGCCGCCTCCTGGAGCTCGACGCGGCCGGCCTCGATGCGCGACACATCGAGCAGGTCGTTGATCAGGCGCAGCAGGTGCTCCCCGGAGTGCTCGATGAGACCGAGCCGGTGCTTGAGCGCCGGATCGGCATGCTCGGCGCGCGCCAGCCGCGTGAGCCCGAGGATGCCGTGCAGCGGCGTGCGGAACTCATGGCTCATCGTGGCGAGGAATTGGCTCTTGACCGCGCTCTGCTCCTTGGCCAGCGCCAGCGCCTGCGCACGTTCGGCGGCGATGCGATCGGTCAGGAAGCGCAGCCGGAACACCTCGGCAAGCCGCCTTTCCGAGCGCTGCGCCGTCGACAGCAGCACGCCGAGGAAGAGCAGCAGCCCGCCGCCGGCGAACAGGCCCAGCTCGTCGCCGCGCGCCAGCAGCGCCAGCGCGGTCGGTGCGATCATCGGCACGACATAGGCCGCGGTGGCCGCCAGCCTGACCTGCAGGCCGAAGGTCGCGATCGACGCCACGCACGACAGGCTGGCCGCGACCACCGGCACGATCTCGGTGTGTCCGCCCATGACCCACGCCCCGCCCAGACCCCAGCAGGCGCCGTCGAGCGCCAGCAGCGCGACGGTCCACCGATGCCAGACGTCGCGCTCGGGACGGCCGCGCACCCGGTACAGGTGTGCGAGCAGCATGCGCGGCAGCACGATGCCGATCTTCAGGCCGACCCACAGCAGCAGCACATCGCGCGGCACCACCGGGCTGACATGCGAGGCGAGGAACAGCGCGAACACCGTCGCGATGACGGTGCCCACCGTGGAGTGGGCGAAGATCATGCGCAGCTGCTCGCCCGCGACCTGGCCTGCCAGCTCGGCGTCGGCGGGGTCCGCGGGCTGCTCGCGGTCGTCGGCGGCGGGAAATTTCAAGGCTTCGGCGTCAAGCATGCAAATGCTTGCGAGTGTTTCGCATTCGGGGCGGGCAGGATACCCCTTGCACTCCATGGCCCGGGGTCGTGTGTGAGCCGCACATCGTGATGCGTATCACCACCGGCGGCCAGGGTGTTTGTTCCGATTCACCATCCACGCTTCGCGAATCGCCCCGGAGGTGCCCCATGCCACGCCCCGACCGCCGCGCCGCATTGCGGGCCGCCGCCGCTGCCGCTCTTGCCGCCGCCTGGCCGCTGCGCCCGCAGGCCCAGGCGCCGCGCATGCAATCGTGGCCGCTGGCCACGCCGCGCCCGACCGGCATCCACGACGTTGCGCCGGCGCCCGACGGCGGCGTCTGGTACACGGCGCAGCGCAGCGGCCATCTCGGCTGGTTCGATCCGAAGAGCGGTCGCAGCGAGCTGATCGCGCTGGGCAACGGCTCGTCGCCGCACGGCGTCATCCAGGGGCCGGACAAGGCGGCCTGGATCACCGACGGCGGGCAGAACGCGATCGTGCGCATCGGCTGGCCCGACCGCGAGCGGCGCGTCTTCGCGCTGCCCGAGGGCACGCCGTACGCCAACCTCAACACCTGCGCCTTCGACGGCGACGGCGACCTCTGGTTCACAGGGCAGAGCGGCGTCGTCGGGAAGGTCGCGGTGAAGAGCGGCACGGTCACGGTGAAGAACGCGCCGCGCGGCCGCGGGCCGTACGGCATCTGCACCACGCCGTCGGGTGACGTGTGGTGGTGCTCGCTGGCCGGCAGCTTCATCGCGCGCATCGACCGCGCGAGCGGCGAATCGACGGTCGTCGAGCCGCCGACGCCGGGGCAGGGCGCGCGGCGCGTGTGGAGCGACAGCCGCGGGCGCATCTGGGTCAGCGAATGGAACAGCGGCAACGTCTCGGTGCACGATCCGGCCGGCAAGCGTTGGCAGCGATGGAAGCTTCCCGGCGACAACCCGCGTCCTTATGCGGTCTACGTCGACCACCGCGACCAGGTCTGGCTCAGCGACTTCGGCGGCAACTCGGTGCTGCGTTTCGATCCCGGCAGCGAGAAGTTCGAGCCCTTCGTGTTTGCGCGCGAGGCGGCGAACGTCCGGCAGATCCTCGGACGCAGCGGGGAGGTGTGGCTGCCGGAGAGCGGGACGGAGCACATCTCGGTCATTCGCACGGCGTGAGCCCGGCCCTCACAGCGGCCGCGCGAGCTGCAGCCACCGCCAGGGCCTCGCCCACGCCGGCGTGTGGCGGCGCACCAGCTGTGCGCCGAGCTGGCGCAGCAGGCGCGCCTTGATCGATCGCCCGCGCAGGTCGGCGCGCATTCGTGCGAAAGGCCCGACAGCGAGCCGGCTGTCCCCCGCCGATGCGGCCTCCAGGTAGCTGCGCGCGAGCTCGAGCAGCGCCCGGAAGAACGGCCGCGGCGTGCCGCGGTCCAGGCGCGCGAGCAGCAGGCGCAGCTCGTCGAGGCGGTCGGCCAGTGCGGCGTCGACCGCCCGCCAGGTCAGCGCATCGTCGTTGTCCGGATCGATCGACAGCGAGCGCTCGGTCACCTCGCGCGCCACGTCGTCGCGGCCGCGCTCGCGCCAGGCGAGGGCGAGATTGTCCAACGCCCACGAGGGCGCGTCGGCGCGCTGTCGCCAGTCGGCCATCCATCGGGTCGCCCTCGCGTGCCGGCCGTGTTCCACATGGAGGTAGCCCAGCATCCCCCAGCACTCGGCGTCGGCGCGCAGCACGGGCCCGAAGCGCCGCAGCAGCGCGCCCAGCAGGAAGGCATCGGGCTGCTTGGCGAGCTCGCCGAGCAGGTCGGACTTCAGCGAGTGCGATGGGTCGCTTTCCAGCGCGCGCATCAGCGCCCGCGTGTGGCTGCCGGGCAGCCAGCCCGACTCGAGGCGGGCGAGCCAGAAGCGGGTCGCCGGCCGCGCGCACGGGCCCCTTGCGACAGTGGCGGCGATCACCTGCAGGGCCAGCTTCGTCCAGCCGGCGCCGGTCATCGCCTCGAGCGCTGCCTCGCAGGCGGCCGGCCCTTCGTCGCGCCGGCTGGCGACCTCGGCGAGGCTGCGCGCGGCCGCATCGCGGTCGTCGGCCAGCACGGCGAGGCGCAGTTCGCGCAGCGCGACCTGTGCGCCGCCGTGGTGGGCACGCAGCGTCTGCAGCGTGCGGCGTGCCGCGTCCGCGTCTTTGGCGTCGAGCTGCAGATCGGCCAGGCGCAACCCCGCAAACAGATAGGCCGGGTCCAGCTCCAGCGCCCGCGCGAAGTGCTGCAATGCCGCCGCGCCGTCGCCGCACTTGGCCTGCGCATGGCCCAGGTAGGCGTGCGCCACCGAGTGGTTGGGCGCCAAGCGCACCAGGTGGCCGGCCGCCGCGAGGTAGTCGCGGTCCTCGTTCTTCTCGTCGTGCCAGTCGGCCAGCTCCTGCCACAGCCAGTAGTGGCTCGCATCGCTCTCGAGCAGCCGCCGCATGGCGGCCACCGCGTCCGCGTGGCGGCCGTCGGCGCGGGCCAGCCGGGCTTCGAACGCCGCAATGCCCGCCGGCAGGCCCTGCGGCCATGACGCCCCCGCGAGGGCGGCGGCGATCTCGTCGAAGCGGCGCGCCCGGTAGAGCACCTTGAGGCGCGCTTCGAAAGCCGCCTCGTGGCGCGGCTCGACGGCCAGCGCCCGCTCGGTGGCGGCGAGCGCCGCGTCGTTGTCGGGCGCGTAGTCGGCCACGCGCAGCCAGGCGGCCACGCTGCCCGGATGCCCGGTGGCCACCTCCAGCGCCAGCCGATGCGTTGCGCCGGCTTCGCCCGACTGCCGGGCGATGTCGTCGAACAGCTCCCAGGCCCAGCGCAGCGCCGGCTCCTGCTGCAGCGTGGCCTGCAGTTCGGCGCGCGCCGCCTCGCGCTCGCCCATGCGCCAGCGGATGCGCGCCCGCAAGGCGCGCAGGTCGGCGAGCTCGGGATCGCGATGCAGCGCGGCGTCCAGCACCGGCAGCGCGCGCTCGAAGCCCACGCCTTCGTCCATCACCGTCTCGACGAACAGGCGCACCGGACGCTCCCACGCCGGCGCCATCTGCAGCGCCTGCCGCAGGCTGCGCCGGCCGGCCTCGCGGTCGCCGCGCAGGATGGCCGCGCGCGCCTGCTCCACATGCAGCCGCGGCACCAGCGGGAAGCGCTCGATCGCCTGAGCGAGCAGACGGGCCGCCTCGGCCTGCTGACCGTTGCGTATCCGCTGGATCGCGACCGCGGCCCAGGCCTGCCACAGGTCTTCGCGCGCCGCGAGCATGTCCTCGAGCACCGCCTGCAGCTCGGCCGCGTCCAGCGTCGCCTGCGCCGCTTCCTGGTAGGTCAGCAGGGCATCGCCGAGCGTCACCTGGCGCTGCAGCTCGTCGCGCACGAACTGCAGCGAGGCGCGCCGCTGCGCCAGCGTCGGCTCCAGGTCGATCAGCGTGCCGATGGCGTAGTCGTTGTCGACCGACAGCGCAATCGCGTCGCGCAGGTGGCGGCGTGCCTCGTCCAGCCGGCCCTCGCGCAGCCGCACGAAGCCGAGGGTGGAATGGGTGTGCGTCTGCTGCGGCGCGACGGCCAGTGCGGCGCTGGCGGCGGCCCAGGCGGCCTCGTGCTGCTGGGCGAGGCTCAGCTTGAAAGCCAGCTCGCGCTGGGCCCAGGCGTGCGCCGGATGCCGCTGCACCATGCCGCGCAGCAGCGCGATCGCCTCGTCGCGCTCCTGCGGCCCGAGCCAGCCGACGACCATCTGCTGCAGGTCGAGGTGCTGCGGATGATCGGCAGCGGCGCGGCGAAGGTAGGCCAGCGCGGCGGCGCGGCCTTCACGCTGGGCCAGCAGCGCGGCCACCAGGCGGTGCAGGCCGACGTCGCGCGGATCGATCTCGCCCGCCTGGCGAGCGCATTCCAGCGCGCCGGCGGCATCGAGGCTCTCGCGCAGCCAGCGCGCCTTCAGGCGCAGCCAGGCCGGGCGGTAGGCATGCGGCTCGGCACGCGCCAGCAGCGCCTGCGACTCGGCGTGGCGGCCGCAGCGCAGGTGGGCATCGGCGGCGAACAGCAGCAGGGAGCCGTCCTGTGGACGCCGCGCGATCGCCTCGTCGAGCACGACGAAGGCCTCGGTGCTGCGCTCCAGCGCATCGAGCTGCGCGAACAGCGTCATCGCCGGTGCCGACGACGCCGCGCCCAGCCGATCGACACGCGCGCGCAGGAACGCAATGCCGTCGGCGGCCTGGCCCAGGAAACGGCAGCTTCGGAAATGCGTCTCGGCCAGGCTCTCGTTCGTCTCGGCGAGGCAGGCCGCCAGATACGACAGCTCGCGCGCCTGCGACCGCTGGCCGCGCTGCCAGGTGGTGTGCGCCAGCCCGGCCCAGGCCGGCGCATGGGTCGGCTGGCGGTCCAGGGCCTGCTCATACAGCTGGCGCGCGCGGCGGTGCTCGCGCCCGTCGTCCGACAGGAAGTCGGCGTAGCGCGTCAGGATGACCGGGTCGGCGCGCGGGCCGTCGACCAGGTGCTGCCACCACGCCGCCTGCTGTTCGCGGCTGCCCACCTGTGCCAGCAGCGACGCCTTCGCCAGGCGAAGGTTCACGTCGTCGGGATGCTGCGCCAGCAGCCGCTCGGTGATCGCGAGCTCGCCGGGCGGGTCGTTGTCGTAGGCGGCGAGCGCCCGCTGCGCCAACAGCGTGAGGCGATGCTGCGGATGCACGGCGGCGAGCCGCTGCAGCGCCGCCTGCGCTTCGTCGCGCCGGTGGCGGCTCAGCGCGGCCATCACCGCATGGGAGCCGTCCCAGATCGCGGCCTCGGGCAGCTCGATGCCGGCGATGCGATGCGCCTGCGGCGCGGCGATCAGCAGCATGCCGCGCGGGCCCGTCGCCCGGTGCGATTCGAACAGCGCCGTCGCCCCGAACTCGTTGTGGGTGCGCTTGAACGGATCGCGGATCAGCAGCGTGCCGCGCAGCGCGTCGTAGCCGATCACCGCCTGCAGGTGCGCGGAAGCGGTGTGAACCGTGGTCAGCGTGAACGGCACGCCGGCATCGACGAGCCGGCAGGCGGTGTCCCAGTCGACGGTGAACTCGCGCACCACGAAGCCCTGGTCCTGCGCCCAGTGCCGTTCGCTGTGGTTGGGCGTGCCGTCGTAGCAGATCTTCTCGGCGATCTCGAGATGGGCCGCCTCGTGGCCCCAGTAGCGGCTCAGCGTGGCGAGCGTCGCCGGCGCGCAGGTCTGGGCATGCTGGCGCACGAAGCCCACGGGCAGCACGACGCGGCGCGCAACGGCCACTGGCGCGTCCAGACGGGCGGCCAGGCGCTCGTAGAAGTCGCCGCCGGCCTGCCGCGCCTGTTCGCGCGCCTCGTCCCTACGGCCGAGCGACAGGGCCAGGTCGGCGCGCCGTGCATGGATCCACCCGCGCAGGGCCTTGTCCGCCAGCGGCGAGAACCGCTCCATCTCGGCCAGCGTGTGCGCCGCGTCGGTGTGCTCGCCGCGCTCGATCTGCAGCTCGAGCAGCTGCATCGCCAGGCCGCTGGCCTGCGACTCGGTGAGCGACCGGCGCAGCAGCGCCAGCGCGTCGTCATCGCGGCCGACCAGCGTGTACAGGTGCGCCAGCGCCTGCAGGGCGGCGCGGTAGCCCGGGCGCAGCGCCAGCGCGTGCTCGGCGGCCGCGACGGCTTCCCCGTAGGCATCGCGCTGCTCGCAGACATAGCTCCATTCGACATGCAGCCAGGCTTCGTCGCGATGCAGCTCGAGCGCCTCACGGTGTGCGCGCGCCGCGCCGTCGAAGTCGCGCAGCGAGCCGAGGACGAAGGCGCGCAGCGAATGCCAGTCGGCAACCGTCTCGGCATCGGCGGTGGCCGGCAGCGGCCGCGTCTGCATGCATCGCCAGGCCCGGAACGGCCCGCGCCGGTACGCCAGCGCGCGCACCATCTCGACCAGCACCTGCGCGTCGTCGCGGCGAGACCGCCACAGGTGGATCACGCGCGCCTCGCCCTCGCGCCGCGCGCCGAGATGGCCGACGATGCGCGCCGCGTGGATCGCCGCCTCGACGTCGGGCAGGGCCTGCAGCTGGGGCAGCAGCGCCTGTGCGTCGAGGTAGCGTCCGCGCCAGCTCAAATCGCGCACGGTGTCGAGCAGGGCCTGCTCGCGCGCGGCATCGGCCGGCAGCGCCGCGGGCGCGACCTGCAGCAGTTGGACGGGATCGTCGGGCCGCGTCATGGCCGCGCGTGATTCCCGTGCGTACCGCCCCTGCCGCCCATCGCCCGCCCTCCCTGATGTCCTCGATGCCCGCGCTTGGGCGCCGGCGTGGTGTTCGAGCCAGTGTAGAGATGAGTAACAGACGCCGCAGCAAGCGGTCGCGCATGGCGTGTGCAATCCGGCCGCGAACGCCGAGCTGCAGCGTCCGGACAAACCCGCAGCGGCCGGCCCGCACGCTCGTTGCGGGCACGCGGCTTGCGCGGCAGCGCTCGTGGATTCACAAGGTGAACTGTTCGACCGCCCCGCCTCGCGGTGGCCCGACGGGCTCGCCTACCGCGAGGACTTCATCGACGCGGCCGAAGAGCAGGTCTTGCTGACGGCCATCGGCGCCTTGTCGCTGGAGGAGGCGCGCTACAAGGGCTACATCGCCAAGCGCCGCGTGGCCGCCTTCGGCAGCCGCTACGACTTCGACGACAACCGGCTCGATCCGGCGCCGCCGATCCCCGCGTTCCTGCTGCCGCTGCGCGAGCGCGCCGCCGCCTGGGCCGGCATCGCGCCCGAGCGATTCACCAACGCGCTGGTGGCGGAGTACAGGCCCGGCACGCCGCTGGGCTGGCACCGCGACGTGCCCGACTACGAATTGGTCTTCGGCGTGTCATTGGCCGGCACGGCGCGCATGCGGCTGCGCCGCTATCCGCCCGTCAATCCGAAGAAGGCCGACGTGATCGCGCTGGACCTCGCGCCGCGCTCGGCCTATCTGCTGCGCGGGACGGCGCGCTGGGGCTGGCAGCACAGCATCGCGGCGACGACGGTGCTGAGGTACTCGATCACGTTGCGCACCTTGCGGTGATCAGGACATCGGGGCGGCAAATCGAGCTTCCTCGCATCACGCGAACGCGCGACGCTCATGCGGAGTACCGCAACGTCGTTCCGTGCTTCTTCTCCCAGGCCTCCTGGTCCGCGATGCAGCGCTTGGCCGTGGGCTGCGCCGACAGGCGCTCGAAGCTGATCGGCATGCCGCAGTCGATGCACTCGCCGTAGCGGCCATCGCCGATGCGCGTGCGCGCGTCCGCGATCTCGGCGAGCTCTTCCTGGTCGCGGATCAGCTCCACGTGCTCCATGCCGTGCCGGTAGCGCTGCTCTCCCTCCTCGGCGATGTCCTCCACCTGCGGCCCCTGGGCGCTGGGACGCTCGGCCGCCGACTCCTTGGCGGAGCGAACGCGCTCCTGCAACTCGGTCTCGCGCGTGGACAGCCGCTCTTCGATGCTCTGCAATTGGGCCGGGCTGAGGTGGGACATCGTCGTCTCCAGAGGTTGTCGTGCGCTGCCGCGAAAAGCATCGCCTCGGGTTGATCTGGCAAGGCGCATGCCCAGGCGCAAGGCGTCGGGCACGCCCGTTGCCAGGATCAGCGCGAAGCCGCCGTCCTGGCGGCATTGCCTCGCACCATGACCTGGACGCCTCCTGACTGGGCCCGGCCGCCCCGCACTGCCGATGGCCGGACCGACTGGCGCGCGCTCGGCCGCCGCACCCTGTGGGTCGTGGCGCTGCTGTTCGCGGCCGGCGCGATCGCGGCCGCGGCCCTGGTCGCCGCGGTGTGGCCGACGGCGCCGGGGATCGAGCAGCTGCGCGCCCTGCAGACAGCCAAGCCCAGCGTGCTGATGTCGGCCGACGGCAAGGTGCTCACCAGCTTCGTGCGAGCGCAGCAGGAGGCCGTGCCGCTCGCGAAGATCTCGCCGCACGTGAAGCAGGCGCTGATCGCCACCGAGGACCAACGCTTCTACGAGCACCGCGGCGTGGACGTGCGCCGCACCGTCGCGGCGCTGTTCAACACGATGCGAGGCCAGACGCAGGGGGGCTCGACCATCACCCAGCAGCTCGCGCGCAACCTGTTCCCCGAGGAGATCGGCAGATCACGCACGACGACGCGCAAGCTGAAGGAGCTGATCACTGCGCTGCGCATCGAGCGCGCCTACACGAAGGACCAGATCCTCGAGACCTATCTCAACAGCGCGCCCTTTCTCTACAACGTCATCGGCATCGAGATGGCCGCGCGCACCTACTACGACAAGTCCGCGGGCGAGCTCGACGTGCTCGAAAGCGCGACGCTGGTGGGCATGCTCAAGGGCACGCGCTACTACAACCCGGTGATCAACCCGGAGCGGGCACGGCAGCGGCGCAACGTGGTGCTGGCGCAGCTGGTGCGGCAAGGGCATCTGCCCGAGGCACGCTTTCAGGCGCTGCGCGAGCAGCCGCTGAAGGTGACGCTGAACCGCCAGCCCGAGCTGCTGGGGCCGGCGCCGCATTTCGCCGTGCAGGCGCGCCGCTGGCTGATCGGCTGGGCCGACGAGCACGACTACAACCTCTATGCCGACGGCCTGGTGATCCACACCACCATCGACTCCCGCCTGCAGGACGCGGCGCTGCAGGCCGTGGAGCGGCAGACCCGCGCCCTGCAGGCCATCGCCGACGTCGAGTGGAGCACGGCCGGCATGCGTGTCGCGTCGACATCGACCGAGGCCTATGAGAAGGCGCGTTCGCGCATCGAGCCGTTCGCGCACTTCTGGAGCCGCCAGCGCGACCTCGTCGCGGCCTTCGTGCGCGAGACGCCGCAGTTCAAGGAAGCGCTGAAGACCCACGGCGCCCAGGACGCGGCGCTGCGCGCGCTCATGGCCGACAGCACCTTCATGGCGCAACTCAAGCGCGACAAGACGCGGCTGGAGGCCGGCTTCGTCGCCATCGAGCCGGCCACGGGCGAGGTGAAGGCCTGGGTCGGCAGCCGCGACTTCGACACCGACCAGTACGACCACGTGGCGCAGGCGGCGCGCCAGCCCGGCTCGACCTTCAAGCCTTTCGTCTATGGCGCGGCGCTCGAAAGCGGGCTGCTCCCGGATCGCACCTATGTCGACGGCCCGGTCGAGATCCGGCTGGCGGACGGCACGCTGTGGAAACCCACCGACATGAGCGGCGCGACCGGCGCGCCGCTGTCGCTGCGTGAGGGCCTGATCTACTCCAAGAACACCATCACCGCGCAGGTGGCGCAGGAGGTCGGCATCCCGCGCATCGTGTCGCTCGCGCAGGCCATGGGCATCGACCAGAGCCGGCTCGATCCGGTGCCCTCGCTGGCTCTGGGGACGAGCCCGGTCACGCTGCTCGAGATGGCCAGCGGCTACGCGACGATCGCGCAGCAGGGCACGTACCACAAGCCGGTGTCGATCAAGCGGATCACCGACCGGCAAGGCAAGGTGCTCGCCGAGTTCGGCACCGAGACACGGCGCGCGATGTCGCCCGATTCGGCCGCCGACCTCATCGACATGATGCGCGGCGTGGTGACGCGCGGCACCGGCACGCTGCTCAAGAGCCGCTTCGGCGTCCCGGGCGATGTCGCCGGCAAGACCGGCACCTCGCAGCTCAACGCCGACGGCTGGTTCATCGCGCTGCATCCGCACCTGGTTGCCGGCGCCTGGGTCGGCTTCAACGACTCGCGCGTGGCGATGCGCAGCGACTACTGGGGCCAGGGCGGCCACAACGCGCTCCTGCTGGTCGGCGACTTCCTCAAGTCGTCCGTGAAAGGCGGCCTGATCAGCGCCAAGCCGACCTTCCCGCCGCCGCGCCATCCGCCTCCGCCGCCGATGCCGCTGCCCGAGCCGCTGCCCCAGTCCAACCTGGCCGACCCCCAGCTGCGGCCGGAGGACCAGCCGGCGCATGCGCCTCCAGAGGTCATCGTCCGCCAGGACGGGAGCGGCACCATCGCCATCGGCGACAAGGCGAGCATCGCCACCAGTCGCCGCGCTGCGGACGCGCCGCGCAGCGCCGAGGAGCTGGAGCGGGTGATGCGCAGCATGGGCCGCGATCCGCGCACCGGCGAGCCGCACGCCAGCCAGCCGTCGGAGATCAGCGTGATGCCGCAGCCATCCTCCGCCGATTCGTCTTCGCCCGCGCCGTCGCAGTGAGCGGGGTGTAATTTGTACGCACGCGGCCGGTCGCTTTCGGCCATGCTTGCGCGAACGGTGCTTGCGCAAAGCGGTGAAACTTCGCGCCGGCGCCCGATCCGTGGCGCGCATCGACTGGTCGACGCGCGGGCGTGCCGATTCAATAGGCGCTCATGCGCCTCGTCCTCGCCATCGCCGCCCTCGTCCTCGCGCCGCTCGCGTCGCGTGCGGCCGATCTCACCGCCACCGAGATGCGCTGGCTGCAGGCGGGCTGGCCGGTGGTCGACTATGCGAAGGCGAAGAAGCTGCCGCTGGACATCGTGGTGCAGCCGCAGGCCAAGGCGGGCGACGCGCCGCTGGCCATGGGCTTCGTCGACGACCGCTGCAAGCTCGTGCTGTCGATGCGCGGCAATCCCGAAGCCCAGACCACGCTCGACGCGCTGGAGCCGGCGCTGCTGCCGGCCATCGTGGAGGCGATGTTCGCCCATGAGCTGGGCCACTGCTGGCGCTACGTGCACGGCGCCTGGCACACCTTGCCGGCCGGCTTCGTCGACGTCGCAGACGACGCCGGGGCGAGTGGCCGCGAGGAGCTGGCGAAGATGCTGCGCGACATGCGCGAGACGCGGCGCGAGGAGGGCTACGCCGACCTGGTGGGGCTGGCCTGGACGCTGTCGCGCCATCCCGGTCAGTACGAACAGGTGCAGGCCTGGTTCGAGAAGGTGCGCGCCGACCAGCCGGTCGCGGGCGCGCATCACGACACGCGGGTGTGGGTCAGGCTGGCGCGCGAGCGCTCGGTGTTCGCGGCCGGAGACACGCCTTTCGAGCAGGCGCGCGGGCCCTGGAAGAAGGGCCTGCTGGAGTAGGGCCGCCACAACGCCGACGGTGCGCACCGGGCAGGCGTTGAAGGCCGTGCCATCCGGACTCATCTGACGGCTTTGCACTTCCCGGTTCCGCGATGCGCCTGATCGTCCTGTCGTGCCTGCTGCACCTGTTCATGGTGTGGCGGCTGGTGCCTGCCTGGAGTCCCTGGCCCCTCGCGGCCGCCGCGCTGCTGCTCGTGCTCGCCGTCAGCGCCGTCGTTCTGCCGCTGGGCCTGCGCGGCGCGCGGACACGCTCGCCGCGCTGGGCGCGCGTGCTGACGTGGACCGGCTACCTGTGCCTGGGCCTGTTCTCCTCGCTGCTGGTGCTGACGCTGCTGCGCGAGGTGCTGCTGCTCGCGGCGGCGATCGTGGCCGCGCTCGTCCCCGGCGGGCTGGACACGGACACGCTGACGGCGCTCAGCGGCCGCGCAGTGCCGCTGCTCGCCCTGGTGCTCACCGCATGGGGCTTCCTCAACGCACGCCGCACGGCTTCGGTCGTGCGGGTGGACGTGCCCATCGCCGGACTGCCGGCCGCGCTCGAAGGCTTCACGATCGCGCAGATCAGCGACGTGCACGTCGGGCCGACGATCGGCGGCGACTACGTCGAGGCGATCGTGCACGCCGTCAACCGCCTGGGCGCCGACATGGTGGCGGTGACCGGCGACCTGGTCGACGGTCGCGTGCAGGAGCTGGCCCCGCATGTGGCGCCGCTGGCCTCGCTGCGCTCGCGGCACGGCACGTACTTCGTCACCGGCAACCACGAGTACTACTCCGGCGCCGCGCCGTGGATCGCCGAGCTGCGCCGCCTCGGCATGCGGGTGCTGCTCAACGAGCATGTCCTGCTGCGCCATGGTGGCGCCATGCTGCTGGTCGCCGGCGTGACCGACTACAGCGCCCACCACTTCGACGGCGCGCAGCGCAGCGATCCGCAAGCCGCGCTCGCCGGCGCGTCGGGCGAGGCCGCGGTCAAGCTGCTGCTGGCGCACCAGCCGCGCAGCGCGGAGGCCGCCGTGCGGGCCGGCTTCGACCTGCAGCTGTCAGGCCACACCCACGGCGGGCAGTTCTGGCCGTGGAACCACTTCGTGCGCTTCCAGCAGCCGTTCACCGCCGGCCTGCATCGACTGGGTGCACTGTGGGTCTATGTGAGCCGGGGGACCGGCTACTGGGGGCCGCCGAAGCGCTTTGCGGCGCCTTCGGAGATCACGGCGTTGCGGCTGGTGCGGGCGTGAGGATCAGCTTGCAGGCATCGCCCGATGCCCGCCACACCTTCACCGCCGCCAACAGCGGCAAGGCCGGCCGCAGGCGCCCGGCGATGAAGGCGCACAGCCCTTCGAGCGTCGGCTTGCCCAGCCCTTCGACCTCGTTGAGCAGGTGATGGTCCAGCAGCGCCTGCACCTCGCCGATGACGCGCCGGAAGTGTCCGAGGTCCATCAGCATCCCGGTCGCCGGATCCGGCGAGCCGCGCAGCGTGACCTCGGCGTGGTAGGTGTGGCCGTGGATGCGCCGGCTCGACTCGGCCTCGATGTCGCGTTCGAGGGTGTGGGCGGCCTCGAACTGGAAGCGCTGCGAGAGTTCGTAGACCATCATCGGATTCCCAGCACCTTGTGCGTCTGCACGCTCAGGCGCCAGCGCGGATCGCGCAGGCACTGGGCGATCGCCCATTGCGTGTGGGCCTCGCGGGCCGGGCCGTCCATGGGTTGCAGGTAGCGGCGGCCGAAGGGCAGGGCGGCCAGCTCGTCGAGCGACAGCCCCGGCTGCGGCACGACCACCTTCAGCTCGTGCCCGTGCCGCTGCACCAGCGGCGCGCCGGCCTTGGGACTCACGCAGATCCAGTCGATGCCCGCCGGCGCGGCGAGGCTGCCGTTGGTCTCCACGGCGATCTCGAAGCCGCGCGCGTGCACGGCGGCGATGAGCGTCTCGTCGAGCTGCAGCAGCGGCTCGCCGCCGGTGAACACCACGAAGCGCGAGGCGTCGTCAGCGCCGGTCCAGCGCGACGCG
Organism: Piscinibacter sp. XHJ-5; assembly: GCF_029855045.1. GTDB lineage: Bacteria > Pseudomonadota > Gammaproteobacteria > Burkholderiales > Burkholderiaceae_C > Albitalea. The sequence continues at coordinate 39,103 of NZ_CP123228.1, read as the reverse complement.
ATCGCCGCCGCCAGCTCGTCGGGCTGCCGGAACCTGCCGCCGTCGGGTCCGTCGGTGCCGACGAAATCGGTGTCGCAGAAGCGGCACACCGCGCTCGCGCGATCCTCCTCGCGGCCGCTCCACAGATTGCAGCCGGCGAAGCGGCAGAACACGGCAGGGCGACCGGCATTCGCGCCTTCGCCTTGCAGGGTGTAGAAGATTTCCTTGACCTGGTAGGTCATCGCCGACAACTTTCGTGGGGCTGCGCGCGGGTCGCAGCAGGCGGGCTCGAAGGGGAGCCGCGCGAGACCGCGGCGGGCGCCGCGGCGAAGGCCCTCATTTTACCGAGGCGGGCACAAGGCCTGCTGGTCGACGAGGATGCCGTCCCGTCCCAAACCGCGCAACGCCCTCGCCGGCCGCGACGCCGCCGGCGGCTGTGCGCTGCTGATCGTCGACATGATCAGCGACTGGCGCTTTGCCGATGCGGACAAGCTGCTGCCGCCGGCCGCCGCGATCGCGCCGCCGATCGCGGCATTCAAGCGCCGCTGCCGCCGGGCGGGCGTGCCGGTGATCTACGCCAACGACAACCGCGGCCAGTGGCGCTCCGACTTCCGCGACGTGGTCGCGGGCTCGCTGGCCGTCGGCGGCGACGGGGCCGGCATCACCCAGCTGCTGCTGCCCCACGAGGACGACTACTTCGTGCTCAAGCCCAAGCACTCGGCCTTCTTCGGCACGCCGCTCGACCTGCTGCTGCAGCACCTGAAGGCGGTGAAGCTGTTCGTCACCGGCGCGGCGTCGGACCAGTGCGTGGTCACCACCGCGGTCGCCGCCCGCATGCACGACTACGAGGTGCTGGTGCCGCGCGACTGCGTCGCCTCGCAGAGCGACGAGCGCAACCGGCGCGCGATCGAGCATTTCGAGCAGGCGCTGGACATCCGCACGACGCCGTCGCGGCGGATACGGTTGCCGCGGTCGTCGTAGCGCTTACCGGGGCTGTGCGCCGCGCACCTCGAAGCGCGCGCTCTCCACCACCCGCCCCTTCGCATCGACCAGCTCGAGCCGGTGGGCGCCCAGGCGCAGGGTCCATCGCAGCTCGCGTCCCGCCGTGCCGATGCGCTGGCCGTCCAGGCGCCAGCTCCACGACGCCGGCGTGCCGGTGACCGCCGTCACGGCCAGCTGCTGCGCGTGGGGCGGAATGTCGGGATCGAGCGCGATCACGCTGCGATCGGCCGGCGAGTTGATGCGCGCGCTCGCCCGTGCCAGGGCGGTGGCCGCGCTCACCTCTTCAAGCTCGGTGCCCGCGAGAAACCATTCGTCGCGCGAAGGTTCGACCGCGGCCTCGAAGCGCACGCGCCGCATCACCACCCCACGCGGCGGCGTGGACGTCGGCGTGCGCTCGGCCTGCCGCTCGAGCTCGTCCATCACCGCCCGCCACACCGGCGCGGCGCCTGTCACGCCGGACACGTCCCGCATCGGCTCGCCGCCGGCGTTGCCCACCCACACGCCCACGGTGTAGCGGCGCGTGAAGCCCACGCACCAGTTGTCGCGCATGTCCTTGCTGGTGCCTGTCTTCACCGCCGCCCAATAGCGCGGCGACAGCGCGTTGTCCAGGCCGAAGGTCGGCACGCGCGCTTCACGGTCGGCCAGGATGTCGGCGACGATGAAGCTCGCGCCCGGGTCCATCACCGGTCGCGATGATGGCGACACATCGCCGGGCCGCAGGCGCAGCGGCGCCGTTGCGCCGCCGTTGGCCAGCGCCCGGTATGCATTGGCCAGGTCGGCCAGCGTGACCTCGGCGGAGCCGAGCGCCAGGCTGTAGCCGTAGTAGTCGCCGTTGCGCGGCAGGTTCATGCCCAGCGCACGCAGGCGCTGCGCAAAGCGCTCCGGGGTGACCAGCACCAGCGTGCGCACCGCCGGCACGTTGAGCGAGGCGCCGAGCGCGGTGCGCAGGGTGACCGGTCCCTTGAATCGATGGTCGTAGTTCTGCGGCAGGTACAGGCCCGCCGCGGTGGACAGTCCCACCGGCGAGTCGTCGAGCAGCGATGCGGCGGTGAGCCAGCGCGCTTCGAGGGCCAGGCCGTAAAGGAAGGGCTTCAGCGTCGAGCCCGCCTGGCGCGGCGCAAGCACCCCGTCGACGTCCGCGGCCTGCGACAGCGTGCCGCTGGACCCGACCCAGGCGAGTACCTCGCCGCTGCGGTTGTCGATGACGATGACCGCGCCGTCTTCGACGTGCCGCTCGCGCAGCTCGACCAGCTGGCGGCGCAAGGTGTCGCGTGCGTGGCGCTGGATGCCCGCATCGAGCGTCGTTCGCAGCGTGGCCCCCGGCGCCGCGCCGGCGACCACGCGGCGGGCCGCATGCGGGGCGAGCTGCGCGTCGGCATCGAGCACGTCGCCGTGGCGGCCGGCCAGCACCTGCTGCGTGTAGGCCGACAGCGTTTCGCAAGCGGCGCCGCGGCCCTGTGCGGCGAGCACCCTGCAGGCCCGCTGCGCCACGTCGTGCGGCCTGGCGTTGGGCGCGCGGATCAATGCAGCGGCGACTGCCGATTCCACCGCGTCGAGGCCGCTCGGAAGCTTGCGGAACAGCGTCGCCGAGAGGGCGCCGATGCCGACCACTTCGCCGCGGAAGGCGACGAGGTTGAGGTATGCCTCGAGGATCTGGTCCTTGCTCCAGCCGCGCTCTAGCTGCCAGGCCACGCGGGCCTGCCCCAGCTTGGCCCCGACCGAGCGGCCGCCGTGCGGCGTGGCGAGTCCCTCGTCGATCAGGCCCGCCAGCTGCATCGTGACGGTCGATGCGCCGCGCGTGCGCGAGCTCCAGAGATTGCCCCAGGCCGCGGCGCCGACGGCCGGCCAGTCGACACCCGAGTGCTCGTGGAAGCGCTTGTCCTCGGACAGCAGCAGCGCATGGCGGAACGCGGGCGACACCTCGTGCAGCGGCACCCAGTCGAGCCGGCGCTGCCGCGGGTCGGTGCGCACGCGCTGCAGCACCGCGCCGTGGCGGTCGAGCACCACGGTATCGGACGTCCGGTACGCCGCCTTCACCTCGCCGAAACCGGGCACGGCCCACACCGCCGCGCTCCCCAGCAGGCACGCCACGGCGACGGCGGCGCGTCTCATGGCTGCACCACCATCGCCGCGTTCGGCGCCTCGCCGAACATCTCGGGCGCGTACATCGCCTCCACGCGCGTGGCCGGCAGGCCGAATCGACCTGGGTTGTTCAGGCGCATGGTGTACTCGACGCTGAAGGCACCCTTGGGCAGGTAGCGGTAGTACGCGCGGAATCCCTCGAAGCCGCGCTCCTCGTAGGCCAGCCAGGCGCGCCCGTCCTGCTTCTCGCCGCTGCGATTGAGCTTGTCGTCGCGGCCGAGTCCGCTGCCGAGCAGCGTCGCGCCGGCCGGCACCGGATCGGCGATCACCACCCAGGTCATGTCGGCCTGGGCATCGATGTCGAGCCGCACCCGCAGCACATCGCCGCGCGACCACGCGCCGGTGGCCTTGTGCTCCACCGGGGTCACCGTCCTGGTGATGCGATAGCCGCTGGCGATCGGCGCCGTCACCGGCACGGCCGCCTTGCTGGCGAGGGCCAGCCACGGCTTGCCCGCGCCCTGGTGCTGGACCTGGATCACCGCGTCGGCCTTTGCACCACCCACGGCGAAGCCGGCTGGCCAGCCGAGCGGCAGCGTCGCGCCGCCGGGCGACCTGCTCCAGTCCAGCGCCTGCGGCGCGGCCGCGGACTCGAAGCCGACACGCGTGCTGCCGGACACCGGCTCGCGCTCGAAGCGCCGCGAAAACGCCTCCATCGCCAGCGACCCCCACACGTTGGCCGTGGTCGTCGACCAGCGGCCGAACTGCTGCCGCTGCAGCGTGCCGGCGACCAGCCGCGGCAGGTCGTCCCGCCATGCGGCCCGGTCGAGCACGCCCAGGACCATGCGCGTGCTGTTGACGTCGCCGTTGACCATCAGCCACCACCAGCTGTCGTCGCGCTCGGTCGAGAAGCCGAGCCGCGAGCCCTGCACGTCGAGTCGCGCCCGCAGGATCTGCTCGGCCTCGGCGATGCGCCTGTCGCGCTCGGGAATCTCCTTGCTGCGCTCGAGCACCATCAGCCAGTCGATCACCGCCCCGGTGGGCCACTGGTGGGGCAGCACCTGGATCGAGTCGAGCAGCCTGGGACGCACCTTGCCGCTGCGCGACAGCGCTTCGAGCGCCGCCAGCTTGCGCACCTCGAGGTCGCCGTTGCGCAGGAAGGCCGGCACCCAGAAGTCGCGCTTGACGCGTCCTTCGACGAAGGCGATGAGCCCGCGCTCCATCTTCGAGCGGGTGTCCTCCGGGATCGCGAAGTCGTGGCCGAGGCGCCGCGCCTCGTCGCTGGCCGACAGCAGGTAGGCGGTCAGCGTGTCGCTGCCGGTGCTGCGCCAGCCGGTGGCCGGCGGGAAGTAGTTGGCCAGGCCGTCCTCGTCGAGGTACAGCGGCAGCTGGCTGGCGACGCTGCGCCAGCGTTCGGCATCGCGCAGGCCCAGCGCGACCGACGCACGCTGCTCCAGGCAGCTCCACGGATAACGCTCGAAGTACTCGCGCACGCCCTGCAGCCCGTCGCCGAGGCGCGGCCGCAGCGACACCTCCACGCCGCCGCGCAGCACGCCTTGCGCGGTGGCCACGGCACTCGCGGGCGGCGCCACCGGCATCGCCGCCGTCCCGTCGAGCTGCGACAGCGTGGCCTGCTGCACGCGCACGGGAATCGCCTCGCGCACCGCCTGCTGGATCTTCATGCGGTCGCGGTTCGCGCCGGCTTCGGCGGCCACCGTCCATTCGAGTTGCCTGGCGTCGAAGGGCACGTCCACGTCCCAGCCTGCCTCGGCTGCGGCGTTGGCCGCGATGCGCACCTTCTGCGGCGCCAGCGCCGTCGTGCCGACCTGCGCCGTGAGCGTGGCCTCGACCGCGGCCGGCGTGCTGTTGCGCAGCGTGAACATGGCGCGGTAGCGATCGCCTTCGCGCACCAGCGGCGGCACACCCGAAGCGATCTGCAGATCCTGCGTGGTGCGAATGGTGGCGCGCCCGGTGCCGAACAGCGCGGCGTCGCCGCCCTGCACCACGTCGGCGATGGCGACGATGCGAAACGAGGTCAGCGCGTCGTTGAGCGGCACGTCGACCTGCGCCTCGCCGCGGGCGTCGAGCAGCACACGCGGGTTCCACAGCAGCAGCGTGTCGAACAGCTCGCGCGTCGGGAACTGCCCGCCGCCGCCGCCCGCCGGCGCGGCTTTCTTGCCGTAGTGGCGCTTGCCGATGATCTGCATCTGCGCGGTCGCCGTCTCGACACCGTAGCCGCGCTTGCGGATCATCGCCTTCAGCAGGTCCCAGCTGTCGTTGGGCATCAGCTCGAGCAGCGCCTCGTCGACCGCGGCGAGCGCGACCTCGGTGCCCGCCGGCGCCGGCTGGCCGCCGGGCAGGCTCACCTTCACGCGCACGCGGCTGGTCGAGCGGATGGGATAGCTCGTCTTGTCAGGTGTCACCTCGACCTGCAGCCGGTGGCCCGCGATGCCCACCTCGATCTCGGCGATGCCGTACCTGAACGCCGGCTTGGACAGATCGACCATCGCCGTCGGCGGCTGGTGCACCTGGCCTTCGTCGCGGTACGCGCGCCACCACTGCGAGGGCGAACGCCAGCCCCAGGTGAACAGCGAATACCACGGCACCTCGCGCAGGCGCCCCCGCACCGCCAGCACCGAGACGTAGACGTTGGGCGCCCACTCGGCCTTCACCGGCAGCTCGATCGTCGGATCGCGGCCATGGAGCTCGACCGTCCGCGTCTCGAGGATGCCGTTGCGCTCGATCGCCACCAGCGCGGTCGCGTGCCGGAACGGGCTGCGCACCTGCAGCTTCGCGGTCTGGCCGGGCTCGTAGCTGCGCTGCTCGGGAATCACGTCCATGCGGTCCTGGTTGTCGCCGCCGAACCAGACCTCGCCCTGCTGGGTGACCCAGACCGACGCGGCCGCGCGCGCCGCATGGCCGGCGGCGTCCTGCGCCTCGGCGACCAGCTCGACCTGGCCCGGCGACTTCAGCGCCACGTCGCACAGCACCAGCCCTCGCGCATCGCTGGTGCCGGCGCAGACCTGCCCCAGGTCTTCGGCCGCGTTGCGGTTGTCATAGGCATAGAAGCCGCCCACCAGCCGCCGTCGCACCGAGCTGGTCTTGTGCGCCACGGCGCGCAGCTTCACGTCCACCCTGGCGGCCGGCTTGCCGGCAGTGTCGAGTACCACCACCTGCGTGGCGAGCTTCTGCTTCACCGACACCCACGAATCGGCGCGCACGCCGAGGACCAGGCCCGACGGCCACGCCGGCAGGGTCTGGCTCAGCGTCTGGATCTCGCCGTTGGGATCGGCGTAGGTCGCCTGCACCAGCAGTTCGCGCGGCTTGCGCAAGGCCGGCAGGCCGGGCAGCGTGATGGTGCCGGCGCCGTTCTTGTCCAGGGTCAGCGCAAGCTTGTTGGCCACCAGCTGCGCGCCTTCGTCGCGCGCACCGGTGCTGCGGCTCTCGTCGTCCTCGTCGACGTAGTCCTCCGAGAAAGGCGAGCGGGCGTTCGGGTCGCGCGGATCGCGCGGCGGCTCGAAGCGGAATCCCGGATAGCGCTCGGCGTGCACCAGCGCGCCCACATCGGCATCGCGCATCTGCGCCGACACCCGCACCGGCAGTCCGGACGCGCCGCCGCCGTTGGTGTAGTCGACCTGCAGGCCCAGCGCGAGGTCCCGGGGCTGCACCAGCGCGCCCTTGGGCGGCACGATGCGTCCGGCGAGCACCGGCAGGCGGAACTCCTCGACGCGAAAGCTGGCCGTCTGGTGCGACTCGCGCGCGTTGGCCAGGCTCACGCGGTAGACGCCGAGCCGGGCGGCCGCGGGGATCTCGAAGCTCGACTCCGCATGGCGCCCTGCGCGCCACTGGAGCGGCTGGGTGAACTTCTGGCCGGAGCCCTCGTGCACGATGCGCAGCTCGGCCGGCAGCTCGCTCGGCTCGACCAGCGCCAGTCCGCTCATCAGCTCGCGCCGGGCGTGGTGCTTCATCGAGACTTTCTGTCCCGCGCGCAGCAGGCTGCGGTCGAGCACCGAGTGGAAGCGGTTCTGCGAGGCGATGCCCTGGGCGCTGGTGTCGATGTGGAAGCGCCAGGCCTCGATGCCCTCGCTCCAGGTCGACCAGACGAACGCCATGTCGGCGTGGCCGGCGGCATCGGTGCTGCGGGCGCTGACGAAATAGCCTGCCTCGCGCCCGCTGTCGCCGCCGTCGCGGCCGTGGCAATGGTTCCAGGGCAGGCGCGGCAGCTCCTGCGCGACGAGGGCGTGGCCGTTGGCGTCGCTGCGGCCCTTCCAGACGACGTCGCCACGGCAGTCGGAAATCTGCAGCTGCGCATCGGCCACCGGCCGCGCGGTGTCCAGCGTGGTGACCCACACCACCGAATTGACCGCGCCCCACTTGAAGTGCACCCCCAGGTTGGTCACCAGCACGCTGGTGCGCACGTACAGGGGCGAATTGCGGCCGAGCAGCGCGGCGCCGAGCCGGGGCGACTCGATCTCGACGACATGGAAGCCGGCCTGCGGCAGCGGAATGCCGACCACCTCGAACGGCCGTGGCTCGGTCGCGCCGGCGAGCGGGAGGCTGAGGCGGCGCGCAGCGCGGTCGCGGCTCAGCAGGCTCAGGCTGCGCGTCTGCACCAGGTCGCCTTCGTCGTCGTCGCGGCCTTTCGCGCTCCTGGCCGGCGCGGGCAGCCTGATGCCGAGCTCGCGCTCCACCTCCGCGCGCGGCAGCTGGTTCTCGTCGTAGCGCTTCACGCGCGCCAGCCATTCGATGACGGCCGCGTCGTCGGCGACGCGCAGGTCGCGGACCGCGCCGGGCGCGAGGCTCACCGCCTGCGTCTTCAGATCGGCCTCGACCTGGCGCAGCGTCACCGGAAGGGTCGGCTCGGCGTTCAGCTCCAGCACGCCGAAGGTGGCGGCCGGGAACTTCACCAGCGCGGGCGCCGCGGCGGTGCGGGTCTCCAGCGGAAAGGCGTCGGCGTTGCCGAGCGCACGGCCCGCGTCGTCGCGCAGGTCCTGCGGCAGCTCGATGCGCAGCTTCGCGTTCTCGGGCAGCGGCGCGCTGAACTGCACCGCGCTCACGCCGCTGTCCGCCGGATCGGCGGAGGCTTCGCCGGGGCTGCGCCGGAAGATGTACAGGAACTTGCGCAGCGTCCCTTCGCCGAAGGAGATGAGCTGCTCCGCGTTCTCGCCGCGTCCCTGCTCCATCACCGGCTTGCGCGCGCCGTCGGGCGCCACCAGCACGATGCGCTCGGCGAACCGGCGCGGCACCGGCGACGAGAACTCGACGCGCAGCGGGCGTATCGGCAGGCAGTCGGCGCGCGAGTTGACGCGCTCGCAGGTGAAGCTGGCGGCAAAGGGCTTGCGCACGCGGTAGCCGAGGCGGCGCTCGGCGGTGGTCGCCACGCCGGAGGGCGTCGCGATGCCGGCGCCCCACGCCACCTCGACACGCGCATCGCTCGGCAAGGGCCGGGCGCATTGCACGGTGACCGCACGCGCCTGCTGCGGCACCAGGTTCACCGCCTTGAGGATCGCCTCGCGCACGGGGCCGGAGATGACCTTCAGGCCGACGCGCTCGCCGATGCCGGAGACTTCGCAGTAGCCGTTCTTCTCGATGCTGGCCGGCGTGGCCGGGCCGTTGAGCAGCAGCACGAAGACCTGCTCTTCTTCCACCGTCGAGTGGTCGCCCGGCTGCGGATAGGCGCGCACGATCGCCGGTCCGCCGGTGCCGAAGCGGAACTCGGTCGCGCCGGTGACCGCATCGCCGTTCAAGGCCTTGATCCCGGGCTTCAGCTTGAACTCGCAGCGCACGCCCGCCGGCACGTCGCGGGTGAAGTCGTAGACCCAGGTCCTGTCGTCGACCCATCGGGCGCTGCCGGTGAGGGGCGTCGGGTTGGCGCAGGCGATGTCGAAGGGCGACGGCAGGCGCGGATCACCGAAGCGGACCATGGCCTGCGAGAAGCTTGCACGGGCCTGGCGGACCTGCGCGACCTCGCCCTGCGGCGAGAAGGTGGCCATCGTGGCGGCCGCGGCAAGCGCCGCGGTCGATGACAGGGCGATCGCGCCTGCGGCGCGCAGCAGGAAGGCGGGCTGCATCGTCTCCTCGTCGGGGGTGCGGCCGCAGTCTAGCCAGCCGATGCGCGCCCGAGGTGAAGTCGGCGTGAAGGCGTCAGCTGCCCTGCGGCCGCGGTCGAGAGCTGCGCTCGAGGCGCCTGGTCAATGCGGAAACGCGAGCCGCTGCTCCATCCGGCGCTGCAGTTGCTCGAAGCTGAGGCTCAGGATCCAGTAGATCCCGGCGGCCGCCACGTACAGCGGGAAAGGCTGGAAGGTGGTCGAGATCAATTCCTTCGTGGCCAGCATCAGCTCCGTCACGGCGATCACCGACACCAGCGAGGTGTCCTTGATGAGGCTGATCAGGCTGTTGGAAAGGCTGGGCACCGCCGCCCTCAGCGCCTGCGGCGCGATCACGTAGCGCAGGGTCTGGCGGCGTGTCAGCCCGAGGCTGGTGCCGGCCAGCCACTGCCCCTGCGCCACCGCACCGATCGCCCCGCGCAGCGTCTCGCTCATGTAGGCCGCGACGTTGAGCGTCAACGACAGGATGCCGGCCGTGATCGGCGAGAACTCGATTCCGATGCTGGGCAGCCCGTAATAGATGATGAAGACCTGGACCAGCAGCGGCGTGCCGCGCATGGCGCTCACGTACAAGGCCATGAACGGCTGCAGCAGCCGCACGCGAAGCACGCGGACCAGCGTGATGAGGGCCGCCAGCGGCAGGCCGAGAACCATCGAGGCGATGGCGAACAGGAGCGTGTAGCCGGTGCCCTTGACCATGACCGGCCACGCCAGCGCGATGAGCGACTGCAGGTCCATGCCCGTCGGACCGGCTCAGCGGGCCGCCGGCGGCTTGCTCACGTCGCGCTCGAACCACTTGGTGGAGATCTTCGCGTAGGTGCCGTCGGCCTTCAGCTCGTTGAGCGCCTTGTCGATGGCCTGCTGGAACTTCGGATTGCCTTTGCGGAACGGGATGGCGTTGCTCTCGGGCTTGCCGATGGGCGCGCCGGCCTTCACCGGCAGCCTGGTCTTCTCGCGCAGGTACGGGATCAGCAGGCTGTCGTTGATGGCGGCATCGATGCGGCCGGTGGCCAGGTCCTGCAGGTACTCCGTCGCCCCCGGGTAGGTGCGCACCTCGGCGCCTTCGATCCCCTTGGCGAGGTCGGCGTAGTTGCTTCCCTGGCCCACACCGATCTTCTTGCCCTTGAGGTCGGCCGGTGTTTCCAGCTTGCGCGTCTCGTTGGCCCGCACGATGAGCTGCGGGTAGGAGATGACGTAGGGCTCGCTGAAGTCGAAGGTCTCGCGGCGCTTGTCGGTGGCCGCCACCTGGTTGACGATCACGTCGTACTTGGCGGCCTGCAGCCCGGCCAGGATGCCGCTCCACTCGGTGGTCGTGAACTCGGCCTTCACCCCGAGCTTGTCGGCGATCGCACGCGCGATCTCCACGTCGAAGCCGGTCAGCTGGCCCTTGTCGTCCTTGTAGTTGAAGGGCGGGTAGGTGCCTTCGCAGGCGATGCGCAACGTGCCGCGCGCCTTCACGTCGTCGAGCAGGTCGGCCGCGTGGGCGCCGAGCGCGGCGCCGGCAAGCAGCGCGGCAGCAAGAGGGACAACGAACTTGTTCTTCATGGCGGGTCTCCAGGGTCGGAAGCCTCGGATGGTGCCACCGGTCCATCCTCGAAATCCGAACATGGACATGCGCTGACCGCGTGCGCCCAGCGAGGCGGTGCGGCTCAGGAGACCGGCGCTGCCGGGCTCGGCGAGGCGCCCGCGGAACGCGGCGCCTTGTCCAGCACATCGTCCGGACCGCCGGGGTTGATGATGTTCGGCTCGCGCATGTCCTTCGCGCGCCGGGAGTAGATCCAGACAATCGTGGTGTCGGAGCCGAGCCCGCTGGTGATGAGGTTGGACGCGCTTTCCGCCCCGATGCTGCTCGCGTCGACGGTGACCGGCACCGGGTCGGGGAACACGGCCATCAGACTCTTCAAGTCCGCCCAGTGGCCCTCCAGCCGCGCGCTGTCGAAGAAGAACACCAGTCCCTTGGTCGGTGGGTTCGACCACCAATACCAGGCAGAGTATTCGCCGGAGGAGAGGCAGATGCCGACGCGGGCCGCGCCTTCCTGGGGGACGGACGCGGGACGGCCTCTTTTCAGGATCTGCGCCGCCGCGCCGATGCCTTCGCCAGTGAAGCCTCGTGCCTGCACGAGCCAGTCGAGGAGCGCGTCGATCTGGTCGGGCGGCAGTGCCCGGGCCCCCAGCCGAGCCAAGGCCGCGACGGCAAGCCAGGGAAGGTTCTCTTCGCCGGGCTCGACCGGGTCCGCCGGCTCCAGCGCGACGTTCAAGAATAGCGTGCTCCATCCGCTGAGAGTCGTGCTGGCGAAGGGCCTGTCGAACCAGCGTGCGGGCCCCTTTCCCGCCAGAGCGCACAGGATCTCGGCAAGCTCGAGCGGCGGCTCGTCCCCGCCCTCGACAAACCTCGTCAGGCGCCGCCGCAGGCCGTCCCAGGCGTCGCGAACGACTCGCTCCCACTTCACCTGTCTGGCGAGTCGTCGCCCCTCTGTCAGCGCCTTGTCCATGGCCTGCATCAGTCCGGCGTCGTTCAGCCCGATGGATGCCGGCTGTTGCGGCACCTGGCCGGGGTCCTCGGTCGTGTAGGTGCGCACGACATCCGCCTGCCAGCCCGCCACCGCGTTGGCCGCGGCGGCGGTGTCGACCCTGGCGAAGCCCAGCGTGCCGGAGAGGATGAACAAGGCCGCGCCGGTTCCTACGCCGGGTTCAGGCTCGGCCCGGAGGAACGCGCTGCAGGCGCGGGCGACGGCCAGGATGCGAACCACGTCGCTTCCGCGGCTCTCGAGCATGGCGTCGAACTGCTTGACGGCTCGCAGGTCTTCGGGCGACACCGCGAAGTTGGCGCTTCCAACCCAGGTCGCGTCGATGTTGCGGATGGCGTCCGTCACGCGCGACCAGGCCGGCGTCGTGGGCAGCACCCGCGCGTTGTCCTGCAGAAGTCCGAAGACGTCCTGCGATGCGCCCACGGGGACCGACTGCCCCAGCAGCGTCGAGAGATTGCGTTCGATGGCCCGGATCTTCTCGATCGACCGCATCGCCGGCTCGAGCTCGGCGATGTCGAAGATGCGCATCCCCGGGGCTTGGGTCTCGCCTGCCTGCCGCTCGATGCCCGACGGCCAGTAGCGCCAGTGCCGCAGCGTGGCATTGCCCTCTTGGCTCACCAGCAGTGAGTTTTCCTTGAGGAGCAGCGCGCCCATCACCTCGGGCAGCAGCAGCGCCGCGGACTCGGAGGCGTCCATCGGCAGGCTTTCCCACAGCAGCTTGGCGCGCGCGGCATCGTTGTCCCCCGAGAGAAAGTCGACGATGCCGTTGAACACCGTGTTCAGCACTGCCAGGTCGTCGTTCGACACCACCGGCGCCGATGCCGCAAGCGGCGCCTTCCCGGGCGTGTTCAGCTCGTCGAGGTTCATCCGGCTGGTCAGCGCCTCGGCGAACTCGTCGCGACCCCGGAAGCCGAGGTCCAGGTGGGGCGCTCCTGCAAGCCATTGCCGGGACACGTAGTACAGCGCGTCATACAGCGTCTGGACCATTTCGGGCCGCTGGCGCAGCCACCCCTGCACCAGCGGCATGCGCAGCTGCAATTCGATCGCGACCTGCAAGGTGACGTCGATGCAGTACGTGAGCTCGGTGCGCACGGCGCCGGGGCGGATCTGCACCGTCCCGTCGTCGCCGCGCAATGCCGAGAGCTCGCGCGTCAGGGCCAGCGCGTGCAGCTGTGACCGATGGCGCAGCACCCACTTCAGCAGCTGCAGGTCGATCCTGTCGACGTCGAGCGGGTCGGCCTTCGGACCGCTGACCGGCGCCGGTACCGGGGCAGGGTCGGGCACGAGCACCGGCGGGACCGCCTCAGCGGGCGTGGCTTGCGGTGGCGCGGTACCCGCGAGAGGCTCGTCGACCTGGAGCAAGTCGTCGAGATAGCGAGCGATGTCCGCCGGCCGGAACGTGACGAGCAGCGGATGGGAGAAGTACGAGTACGCGCGGCCGTACGCCGTGGAGCGCCCTTGTGTGCGCAGGTGCTCCATGTACGCGCGGTCGGTGAGAAAGCAGGTGAAGACGTTCTCCGCCACGAGCTTCTTCAGGAAATGGATCATGGCGACCAGCCGGTCGGGAAGGCCCTGCACCTTGTCGAGCTCGTCGATGACGAGCACGGGCGCGAGCCCGGCCTGGCGCAGCCGGTCCAGCAGCGTCGGCAGGATCCTGTCGAGCGTCTTCAGCGTGAGGTCCGGGATGAACACCGTGTCGAGTTGCCGGCCCGTCTTGCGGCTGGTGGACGACGAGCTCTTGAAGAACGCCGCCGCGGCGGTCGCCGTCAGGATGCCCGCAAACAACGCCGCGCCGAGATGCGCCGACCCGGAAGCGACGCCGCCGGCCACGCCTGCGCCGGCCAGGATCGAGACCACCGGCTTGACCAGCTCGGCGGTCTGCGCGTTGAGGCCCCATCCGCTCTCCTGCACCGTGTCCTCCGCGCGGACGGTCTTGTCCTGGGCGTTGGTGTTGCCCGAGATGCGCTGGTGCGCATTGCACATGCCGTTCAGGGCCACCAGCTCGCGCCCGCCCTGGTCGGGCGCGAACGGCGTGTCGAACAGAACGCCGCTGTCCAGGGCACCCGCAGCGTCCCAGAACTCGCGCAGTCGAGCCGCGGGAGGGTCCTCCACCAGCTCGACCTCGAATTGCGCGGCAAGCTCGGCACGCCTCAGCTGTTCAGGCTCGGGGACGTACGTGGCGTCGGTCACCAGCCGCTCGCGATAGGCGCGGACGAATTCCTTCGCGACCGCTCGATGCACGCCGAGAATGATCTGCTGCAGCGCCTGCTCGGCCTGCAAGGCAATGCTGTCCGGCGCCTTTGCCCCGCGTTTGCCTTTCGCGCGGTCCGAGGCATCGCTCGCGCCGAACTCGAAGAGGCTCGGTCCGTGCAGGAAGATCGGCAGGGGCCGCAGCAGCCCTTCCCCGGGGTTGCGGCTCTTGCGCAGGACCCTGTCGAGCGCATCGGCGACCGTCGTCGTCTTGCCCGCGCCACGGTGGCCCGCGACGAGGAAGGAGCGGCCGTTGACCTCGCCCTTGCAATACCGCGTCAGCTCCAGGCGCAGCACGCGGCCGGCGCCGGACTGGATGTTCTTGAGCGCAGCGTCCGACGCGGAGCGCAGCGACGCATCGCTCAGCGGATCGGCCCCTTCGCGGATGTGGATCGGCATCTGCGGCTCACTTGGCGGCCGAAGCGGCCGATGCGCCCGCGGCCGGCGACCCCTTCGCGTCGGTCCTGGCGGATCCGGGGATCATGGTCACCTGCATGGCGATCGCGGTGGCGAGCGCCACGAGCACGAGGCCGCACAGCACGCCGACCAGCTGCTCGGACAGCTGCCAGCCCGTGCTGCCTCCGCCGAAACCACCCATGTGGCGCCGGAAGGAAAAACCTTCCGGCGTATGTTTGGCGAGGCCGGCGACCATCAGGTACACCCCGCCGGCCGCGAGCAGCAAGGCACTCGTGGCGAGCAGGACGCTTGCGATGAGCGATGGGGTCGGATCCGACGACACGGTGGCCTCGGATGTCCGTGCGCGCCCGAGCCATGCATCGGATGCCGACGGGGAAGCGGCAGGCGCCGGCAGCGCCGTGGGCCCGGCTGCTGCGGCGGACGCCGACGCGGGACCCGGGCTCTGCGCGCCTGCCTGCGCGAATGCGCAGGCGGCCAGGAGCAGCACGCAGCCGAGGAAGCGTCGCAGCATTTTTCCTCCTCTGGACCCCGTGCGGTATTGGGTTCCTCGGCCTCACGGGTGTCAAGCCTGGCGGCAGCAGTCGATGTTGCCGCCGGGTGCCGCAGGTCTTCTGGGCAAGCGCGCGTGAATGCGTGAGTGCGTTGCGCTCACTCGGCCTTCCGGCTCAGGGGCAGCGAAACCATCACCGGTTGGCCCGGGGCGGTGCACCCGCTGTCGCAGCAGCGTCCGGGCTGCCGATTCTTCGTGATGGCTCGCGTCTCGTCGTGCAGCATCCCGCGCTCGAGCAGGCGCTCCACCAGCTCGACCTTCGAGCCCACCGGGTAGTGGCGCCAGATCTCCTGCTTCATCGCCGCCGGCGAACCGCCGCCGTGCAGGCTGATCACCGAGTACCAGCCGCCCTGGTAGGAAGCGGTCAGGTCCTCGATGAACCGGGCCGTCTGGATTCGCTTGTCATAGGAGACGTCGGTGGCGGCCCGCAGCACCTCGGACAGCATCGCGGCCGTGGCAGGGTTGTGGTCTTCATCCGGGCCGGGCAGCGCGACGACGAGGCCACCCGAGACTTCGTGCGCGATGCGGTGCATGTCGTAGATCTTCGTTGCGAGCAACAGCTTGCCGATGTTGCTGAAGACCGGGTCCGGCATGAACGTGCCGCTGTACTCGTCCCGGGTGGCGTACACACTGGCCGCGACACCGCACGCGTAGAAGCTCTCGGTGATCGTGATGAGCTCGACCATCGGGTCGCGAAGGTTGCTCTTGCTGCCCGGGTCCAGGCCGTTCGCCTCGCACATCAGCGCACCGGCGCCGATCAGCAGGTCGCCGAAGCCGGCTCGGGCCGCGATGCAGCTGTGGCGATGGTGCGTGGCGTAGCTGTAGGTCAGGACATGGCTGTGCTGCCAGTCGCCCGCGCAGAACACCCGCTCCCACGGAACGAAGACGCGGTCGAAGATGACGACTGCCGTGGACTGGCCGTACTTGCGCGAGAACAGCGCGTCGCCGTGTTCCAGCTTCTCGCCGGGGCGCCCCGCCGGACGCGAGACGATGGTGATGCCGGCAGCATCGACGCGCACCGCGCAGCAGACCGCGAAGTCCTCGTCCTCCCGCCCCATGTTGCGGCTCGGCATCACCAGGAACTCGTGCATGTACGGCGCCCCGGTGACGATCGCCTTGGTGCCGCTGATCACGATGCCCTTGGCGCTGCGCTCGACAATGTGGACATAGGTGTCCGGGTTGGCCTGCTGGTGCGGCCTCTTGCTGCGATCCCCTTTGGCGTCCGTCATGGCCACCCCGAGCGCCAGGTCGTTGTCCTGCACATGCGCCAGGTACGCCGCGAAGCGAGCACGGTGCTCTGTCGAGCCCTTTGCGTCGTCGATGCGGGCCACCGCCTGCGCAATCCCGTTCAACGCGTCGTGCGCCAGGTAGCGCTGGGCGCAGCCGGTTTCCTGGCACAGCAGCCGCACGGCTTCCAGCTTGTTCAGCAGGTCGCCGGCCGATTCGTCGACGTGCAGCATGCGGCTGACCACGCGCCCGCGCGAGCACTGTGTCGCCAGCGCGATGGGCTCCAGCTCCGGGCGCAAGGCGTAGTCGTACGTGAACGCGAGCGCATTGACGCCAGGCCGCAAGGCCGGCTCGTCGGCCACGCTGCTCACCTCCCGGCCGTCGACGAAGACCTTGGGCTGGTACCGGCGCAAGGACTCGCGGTAGTCGTCGCCCGACATCAGATCGGCCTTGTGCGGCGCAGCCTCGAGCGGAGCATTCATCGCAGGCACCTTGAACGGTTGTGGTGCGAGTTGAACACTGTTCAATTCGTTGGTCAATGTTTACACTGGCACCATGGCTGCCTCCTCTGCCGCTCCTCCTCGCACTGCCGCCAAGAAGTCCAGGGCGGGCACCGACCCTCGCCATCTCCGCAGCCAGGCCCTGGCCGACGTGCGGCGCGAGCTCGTGCTCGATGCTGCCCGGTCGGCCTTCTTCGAGCTCGGAATGGAGAAGACCAGCATGCGGGAAATCGCTCACCGCGCGGGCTACACGCCCGGAGCGATCTACAGCTATTTCGCCGGCAAGGAGCAGGTCTACGGGGCTCTGCTCGGCGAGTCGCTCCAGCGGCTGGACGAACGCGTGCAGGCCGCTGCAAGCAAGTGCCGTGTCGAGTCGGACCGGGCGCGCGCCGCCGCCAGCGCCTTCTTCGATTTCTACCGGGAGAACCCCCGCGACCTGGACCTGGGCTTCTATCTGTTCCAAGGCATGAGACCTCGGGGCCTGACGCCCGAGTTGAACGACGCACTCAATCGGCGCCTGCGCCAGTGCCTGCAGCCCACACAGGCGGCCCTCGAGGCCTTGGGCATGTCCGCTGCCACAGCGCTGCGGGAAGTCACCGCGCTGTTTGCCCACACCGTCGGCCTTCTGGTGCTCAGTCACACAGGCCGCATCCGCATGTTCAAGCAGGCATCCCAGGACCTGTTCGACACCTACCTCGAGCAGCTGATCCGTCGGGCCGAGGCAATGCCTCGCAGGGCATGATGGACGTGGTCCATGCGGGGGCAAGCGCGTTGGTCCTGGTGGACTACCAGGCACGCCTGATGCCCGCGATCCACGACGCCGCCAACGTAACCGCGAACGCCGTGCTTCTCGCACGCGCCGCTCAGGTGCTCGACATCCCGGTGCTGGCGACGGAGCAGAACCCCTCAGGGCTCGGCCCGAACCTGGAGCAGATCAGGGCAGCCTGCGCGCGCACGCTGCCCAAGACGCACTTCGATGCCTGCGCAGACGGTCTTGTGGAGGCCTTGCACGACGCGAGGCCGACCTGCTCCCAGGTCGTCATTGCCGGCTGCGAGGCTCATGTCTGCATGATGCAGACGGCACTGGGGCTGATTCGAGCGGGCAAGCGGGTGTGGGTTGTCGCCAATGCGAGCGGTTCACGTCGTCCCACCGACCACGCGGCGGCGATGAGCCGTCTCGCACAGGCGGGGGCCGCCATCGTGACGCACGAGATGGTGCTGTTCGAGTGGCTGGACGATTGCATGCATCCCCGCTTCCGGGACGTGCTCGATCTCGTCAAGGCGGCGGGCTGAGGGCGACAGCGCTCAGTCGACGCTCACGTCGACACTCATCGAGTGGCGGGTCTTCGTGGCGTCGTCGCTCCAGGAGGCGGTCACGGACTGGCCGGCCAGAGCGGCCACTGGCAGCGATGCGTGAACCTGCCCATCCGCTCCGGCCTTCTCCAGGCTGCTTGCAGTGGAGGCGGCGCCGCTCGGCGCCGAAGCGGCCCGGGCCACGAAGGTCACCGCCGCTCCCTTGGAGACCGACGCCACGACCAGGAGGCGCGTTCTGTCGGAGGGATCGAAGCGAGCCGCGAGCGAAGGGGCGCTCGCAGGCGACTGCAGCAGCGCCGTCACCAGCGCCCCCGCGACCAGGAAGCCTGCAATGGCGGTCCAGATCTCCGCGGCCCGCAGCGCGGACTGCTTGGCCGAGGCGGCCTGTTCGAAAGCGCTGGAGATTTCACTGGGGATGCGGGGGTCGAACTTGAAGGTCAGCGGGCGTCCCACCCGCACGGCCTGCCAGTAGGCGATGACGAGCACCAGGCTCGGCAGGGCAATCAACAGCGCGACGAGCTTCCCGAAGCGATCGCCCCCGAGCGCCACGGCCAGGATGCCCGCGGCCGAGTACACGGTCCAGAACCATGCGATCGCGCCGGCGAGCTGGAGCGCGCGCTGCTCGGGTGCCTTGACAGCGCCGCGGACGGCCTCCTGCGCGTAGGCGAGCCAGAACCGATCGCCGACGACGATGTCTGCCAGCGGCGTGCGCTTGTCGTCAGCCACCGTGCTTCTCGTGCGATGAGCCCACCTTGACGGTGTAGGCGTGCGTGTGGCCGTTGGCGCAGGTCAGGTAGACAACCACCTCTCGCGGCGGGTCCAGCTTGCGCACGTTGAAGCCGATGCTGCCCGGCAGGGATTGCGGTACGTAGGTCACCTTCAGGCCGCAGTTTTCCTCGGGGCAGGAAAAGCTCTGACTCATCGCATCTCTCCCTCGCTTCATCGGAAGTTCGGCCTTTGCCCGAGCTTCCCACGGCGCCGGACCACGGTCAGAACCGCGACCAACACGCCAGGATGCTGCCCATCGTTCGCGTCAGCACGTCGACGGTATCGTCCGGAAGCAGCTCCTCGATGCTCACGGATTGGATCGCCGGATGGTGCTGCCAGTCAAGCTCGAGCAGGGCCGTCGAAGCTGCCGCGTTGAGCGCAAGCGCCCGCAGGAACCAAGGCCCCGTGAACGCCTCGCAGCGAGCAATGTTCAGCACCAGTGGCTGGGGCTGATCTCCATACCCACCCAAGTCCACGGGAATCTGGGCAAGCCTCACTCGACCTGCTTGTGCTGCTGACTCGATGAAGTCGAACCAGTTGCCCATCACGTAGAGAACCATTCGGTCGTTGTGCCGCGGGTCGATGTACCCTGGTTGCAGCGCTGTCCCGTAGGAGAAGGCTCTGTTGCCCGCCTTTCGCTCGCTGCCGATCGGCGAAATGATCAAGTCTGGCTGGGGGCCCGTCCAACCCTGCCCGGGCTGCAGTCGATTCAGCCAGTCGACGACGTCGTCCCGGTGATAGCGAACGGCAAAGACGCGTCCGTCTGCGAGTGTCAGGTTGGTCTGGGCGCCCTTGGGACCGACGCGCAGCACCGTCCAGAGATCCGGCAAATCGTCGGGATCACCCGAGATGACGAAGAGCTTGTCCGCGTTGCGATAGTCGTCAATGTCCCACAGGGCCGCGCCGCGCGCGGCCGGTAGTGTCCGCGCGATGGTTGCATTGGCGACGAAGGAGCCCGCCTGCTTCCAGGCGTGCGTGCGGGTCGCCGCATCATGTCGAAAGTGTTCGGTGGCGACGTCCGGGTCCGCAATCCCGGCAGCGTGAGTTCCGATGCCGTGACGCAAGGTCACGCCAAGCTTGCTGGCGAAGGAGGTCAGCTTCTTTTCGCAGCTGGCGCGCTCGTCTGTTGTGAGGACCGGAACGACCTGGCGATTTCGCAGCCAGGCGGCCATGCACGTGTCGAGTTCCAGATCGAGCAGGTTGGCGAGCGCGCCCCGATCGTGCCACCCTGCCTCGTCATCCAGGTCCCAGCCGGCGGTCTGCCTGCGCTCGAAGAATTGCCTGGCTGCATCCACCAGGTGGCGCTGCAAGTCTTCGCCGTTGGCCGCAAGGTCTGCCAGCAGCGCGCGCAGTCGCAAGCTGGGCTGTTCGTCTTCTTGCTGAACTCGGTACGCCACCCACGGGTTGCGCAAGAAGCGCATGCCGAAGCGAGACTCGAATGCGAAGTGGGTCAGCGTCAGGGCGACCCGCACCTGCATGAAGGTGCTTGCGAACAAGCGATCGATGACCGCGGCGGCGGCCTCGTAGTACTCCCTGTAGTCGGATGGAAGCTGCTGGATGTACGCCTTGCCGGCCTCGGGCGCAACGAGCTTGATGCCGTAGTAGGTCGCAAAGGTCTCCTGCGCATCGATCGAGCCTGCGGCCAAGGTGGCGGCAGTGAGCGAGAAGGAAGCGAGCGGTTTCGCAGCGACGGCGCCAGGCTCGTCCATCACGCGCCAAAGGACAGCCAGGATGGCGCCGTCCAGCGTTCGGGTGAAGAGCACCTCGTGCCCGTACTCGTGGTGGTAGACCACCTCGTCGTCGAGCGCGCCGAGATGAAGCGTCGCTCGGCTGCCGTCGTGGGTTCCCACGACTTCCCCCTCGGTGGCCAGTCGAAACGGCACGAGTCGGTTGGGACGCAGGTGGGACGTCATCACGTGGCCAATCGCATCGTCTTGCGTTGTCAGCGCCGGGCCTTGCACGGGGCTCAGGCCCTGGGAGTCTGCTCGACTGCGGACGTCACCGCAAGCAGCGTGCGACCGATGCCCGAGGACGCTCCGAGATCACGCCACCTTGCCGTCGAACTTCATCGCGCACCCCTCATGGCCGTGGCAGCGGCGTTCCGGCGGCGCGAGACGAGCAGCATCAGCGCTGCGGCAATCGCGAACGCGGCGCTGAGCAGCGGCACCGCCGCCGCGTTCTCGCCCTCGACGATGAACGAAGCCGTCAACGGCCCGAACGCGCTCCCCAGCAGCTGGGCTGCCGGCACCAGCCCGGCGAGGCGGCCGCTGGCATCGGCGCGAAACGCCAGCCCGATGTGGAACGGCAGCATGAACAGCCAGACGAAACCGAACAGCGCGCAGCCCAGCGCGAAGTTCAGCATGCTGCCGGGCGGCAGCTGATGGATCGTGGTCGTCACGGCCGCGAGCACGATGGAACACGCCACCAGCGTGGGCACGACGGCAAGGCGCCGCACCGTGAACGAGGCCACGGTGCCGCCCACGACCTGCATCGCCAGCACGCCGGCGATCAAGGTCTGGGCTGCCCGCGCATCGAAACCGGCGGCCTTGCCCAGCGGCTCGAGGTAGGCCCAGAACGAGCCGAGTGTGGCGAGCTGCAGAAACGCGACCGCCAGCGGCAGCAGCGTCGCCATCGACCAGCGGAAGCCCGACACCGTGGGCGGCGCCAGCGGCCTGAGCCGTGCCGGCTGCCGGAACGCCAGCAGACACGGCAGCAGCGCGAGCACCGCCAGCGTCACGAAGCCGCCCTGCCAGCCCGAGTGCGGAATGACCAGGTTGGCCAGCACGGCGCCGAGCGCTGCCTGCGCAACGGTCTGCGCGACAAAGAAGATGCCGGCGATGCGCGACGGGTTCGCGGTGCGTACGACGACACCGGTGGCGCCCCAGATCAGGATGCCTTCGGGGAGGCCGGCCGCCGCGCGCACGGCTGTCATCGCGCCGTCGCCGGCGGCCAGCAGCGTGAGCAGGTCCAGGCCCGCGGCCAGCAACGCGGCCACGATGGTGATGAGCCGCAGCCGGGACCACGGCATCAGCGCGTCGCCGAGCACGACTCCCAGGCCGAGCGTCACGATCTCGGCCATGGCGACGATGCCCACGCCTTCCAGGCTGATCTGCTTGGCCTCGACGAGTTCGCCCAGAAGGATGGGCTGGATGCCCACCATCAGGACGCCGATCGTGCCGACGGCCAGTGCGGCGGCGACTTGTCGGGCGCTTGTCTCGGGGGCGTGGTTCATCGACATGGGCGGCGCTCCTGTGCTGCGTGCTCGGCGTTCAGTAACCCTTGGTCTCTTCAGGCAGCAGGCCTTGCGCGAAGCGCAGCGTGGCGCGCTGCTCGTCCTTGCGCAGCCGCCGGTTGGCGACCAGCCGGACGATCCAGGGCAAGGGCCGCACGCGCCCGCCTCCGGCCACCGCCAGCACATAGGCCTGGGCACATTTCTCGAACAGTTCGGCGTTCAGCGCCAGCCGCATCGCGGTCATGCCCAGGCACATCGGCCGGCGTTGCACCAGCAGCACGTTGCCACCCCGGCGCAGCGAGCGTGCGACGTCGCGCACGGCCGCGGCGGCAGGCCCCATCGGGCCGAGATGACGCGCCTGCTCGTCGAAGGCCTGCGGCATCGCGCCATCGAAGTCCGCGAGGCAGCGACCGAACTCGGCACCACCCACGGCAATGGCTCCCACGTCGGCTCGCGCGCCGTAGGCTGCGGCGTGCACCTGGCCGTCGCCGCACGCCGCGCGCAGCGGCACCCGTTGCGGTGCCGCGTCGGTCGCGAGGCCGAACCACATCGCATCGCTCGCCGGGATGCGCAACGACAGGCTGGCAGCCTCCGCCGCCAGCAACCGCCTGGCCTGCAAGCGCTCGCGCAAGTGCAGCCATTGCCGGCACAAGTCTTGTTCCATCGTCATCGCTTCAGACCAGCTTGAAGACGTCCTCGAATCGATTGAGCGCGTCATCGATCACCGCGTCGGTATCGGCCAGGCTCGTGTAAACGCGGCTGCCGGCCACTGTGATGAGGCCGTGGGCGGTGTAGGCCGCACCCATTTCCTCCATCATGTGCTTGCGCTGCCTGGCCTCGTTCTTCACCCGCAACAGCTTCAGGACGTTGCCGGTGTCCAGCAGCAGCACGCCCGACGTCTGCAGGTGCACGATCGAGCCCAGGTTGTAGGTCACGTAAGGCAGGCCGAGTCGCGCGATGATCGACCCGAGGCCCTTGCAAAGCCGGTCGCCGGCGCGCCCGGCCACGCCGGCGGCGTCGGCCCGCCGTGCTTCGAGCAGCGCGTAGTAGCCGGCCACGCACGACAGCGGATTGGCCGACAGCGTGCCCCCGACGAAGGCCCTTCGCGCAGTCGTGCCGATGCCACCGACCAGCAGCATCATCACGTCCTTGCGGCCGCCGATCGCGCCAGCCATCGGGTAGCCGCCGGTCAGGCACTTGCCGAGCACCGTGAGGTCGGGCTTGACGTCGAAGTAAGCCTGCGCGCCGCCCATGCCGAGGCGGAACCCGGTGACGACCTCGTCGAAGATCATCAGCGCGCCGAACTCGTCGCACAGCGCCCTCACCTGCCGGTTGTAGTCGGGGTGCACCGGCCGCGTGCCGCTCTCGGGACCGAGCGGTTCGAGCAGCACCGCGGCCGTGCCGCCGCGCAGGCGGTTCAATTGCAGCTTGCGGCGCAGTGCGTCGAGATCATTCGGGTTGCACTCCTGTGTGCTGCCGGTGGAGCCACGCGGGATGCCGACCGCCTCCATTCGCCCGGTGCCGGGCAGGCGCATGCCGTAGACGAGCTGGTCGCTCCAGCCGTGGTACGCACCGCCGACCTTGATGATCCACTTCTTCCTCGTGTAGGCGCGCGCGAGGCGCACCGCGCCCATCACGGCCTCGGTTCCAGAGCCGAGCAGCCGCACCATGTCGACCGCGGGCATGGACTGGCACACCAGCTCGGCGAGCTTGACCTCGTACTCGTGCAGCAGCCCGGTGACCGGGCCGCACGAGTCCAGCACCTCGTCGACCTTCTGGCGCACGGCCGGGTGGTTCGAGCCCAGCAGCGTCGCGCCGCCGGCCTGCAGGAAGTCGATGTAGCGGTTGCCGTCCACATCGGTCATGTGGGCACCGTCGGCGCGCGTGATCGCGAGCGGGAACGGATGGTTGAAGGCCAGGTTGTGCTGCACACCCCCGGGGATCACCGCCCTGGCCCGTTCGGCCAGGCGCTTCGAGCCCTGGCAGCGCTCGTCGAAGTAGCGCATCACCTGCGGCATCTTGTCCGCACGAATGGGCCGCATCGGCTGCTTGACCAGGTCGTCGAAGCGGCGGTAGAGCGCCTCGACGTCGGGCCAGGACGAGATGGCAGGGCGCGGCGCGGTCGCCGCCGCCGCGGTGTGGATGGGGGCGAGGTTGCTCATGATGTCGGTGACGTTCGTGACGTGTGGTTCGAGGATGGGTCAGCCCGCGAGTGCGTCGGTGACGCGCTGCAGGGCCGGCTGCCTTTGCGGTTCTTGCTGGGCACGCGCGTCGATGAGGCGCGTCAGGTGCGCACGCGCCAGCGTCTCGAGGTCCTCGACCGCCTGCAATGCCGTCGATGTGCTGGGGCCGCAGCACAGCGCTCCGTGGTTGAGCATCAGGTAGGCATTGGTATCGGCCCGGAGCTTGCGCACCAGCTTGGACGACAGCCAGCTGGACCCCGAAGGCGCGTAGCCGACCATCGGCACGCGCGCGCCCAGCGAGCGCTGGAGCGCACCGGGCGGAACCTCGAGGTCCCGACCCAGCAGCGCACAGGCGCTGGCCACCGGCTGGTGGGTGTGGATGCTCGCCTGCACATCGGGTCGTGCACGCAGCACGCGCGCATGCAGACTGCTTTCGACGGAAGGCGCGCGATCACCTTCGAGCGGCGCCAGGTCAGCCAGGCGCAGCACACAGACATCGGCCGCCGTCATCGTGAGGTAGTCGGTCGCTGAGGGCGTGACGGCGATGCGCTGCGCATCGATGCGCAGCGCGATGTTGCCGCCTGTGCCGGAGAAGTGACCGCGCTGCGACAGCGCGATGCAAAGGTCGACGACGGTCTGGCGGATCAGGAGCGTGTTCATTGGTGTGTTCCCTCGTGCTGCGCACTGCGGTATTGGCTCATGGGACAGCCCGGAGAGCTCATGCAGCGGCTGCCTGCGGCGCGTTGAGACGGTGGTACAGCGGCGCCAGGCGCGTGCGCACTTCCTTGAAGGTTTCGAACTTGTCGCCGTACAGGCGGCGCAGCGCGCTGGCTGGCTCGTAGGTGCGACGCGCCTGTCGCAGGTGGCCCAGGTCGCTGAACTTCAGCGCGCCGATACCCACTGCCGCGATGAAGGCCGCGCCGATCGCGTTGGTCTGGATCGGGCTCGTGAGCTGGCGGATCGGGTGGCCGGTGACATCGGCCATGATCTGGCACCACACGTCGGACTGCGCGCCGCCGCCCACTGCGGTGATGGTGCCGGCATCGCGGCCCAGCAGGCGCGCGAAGGGCTCCAGCATCCAGCGGGTGTTCAGCGCCACGCCTTCGAGGAAGGCACGGAAGATGTCCTCGCGAGAGTGCTCGAGCGACATGTTGAGCAGTCCGGCTCGAAGGCAGGGGTCGTCCACCGGCGTGCGCTCACCGAGCAGCCAGGGCGTGTAGATGAGGCCGCGCGCACCCGGCGGCACGCGCGCCGCGATCTTGTTCAGCACCTCGTAGACCGCAGGGTGCTCCTCGTCGCTGGCCAGCTCGTCGGGGTGGTACAGGACGCGGTCGCGCAGGAACGAGAGGTTGGCGCCGGCCGTGGACTGCAGCGCCATCGCGAGGTAGCGCCCATCCACCGCGCAAGGCACGGCGGCGATCTTGTGGCGCACGTCGGTCTTCATGAAAGGCACATGCGCGCCCAGCCAGGACGACGTGCCCAGGTACAGGTGGGTTTCGAAGTCGCCGACCGCCGCACCGACGGCGACAGCCGAGTTGTCCACGGCGCCGGCAACGACCACGGTCTTCGGATCCAGGCCGAGGGCCTGTGCCACGTCCGGCAGCACCGGCCCGAGGATATCGGTCGAACGCACGATCTCCGGCAACTTCGAGGCATCGATGCCGAGCAGGCGGATCAGCCCCGCGTCGTAGCGCGCCTGGCGCACGTCGCGGTTGTCGGTGACCCAGGCGGTGAGCATCGAATCCTGTGTCGCGCAGAAGCGGCCGGCGAGGCGCAGGTTCAGGTAGTCGAGCACGTTCAGGAACTTGTTCGTGCGCTCGTAGCGCTCGGGCTCCTGATCGCGGATGTAGGCCATGTGCCCGGCCGAGTCGCGCCCCGACAGCGACGGCGCGCCGCCGGTCAGGCGCAGCCAGCGCCACAGCTTCAACGGTGCGTAGCCTTCGATGTTCACAAGGCGCCCGCGCGCGCGCCGCGCCATTGCCGCCGCGCCGCGCGAGTCGAGCCAGGTCAGCGCACGCCCGAGGGGCTGGCCGTGGCGATCGACGCACACCGTGCCCTCGGTCTGCGTCGAGCAGCACACCGCGACCACCCGGCCGCGCAGGCTGGCGTCGACGGCGAGGATCTCGCCGGCGCTTCCAAGAAAGGCCGTCCACCAGTCGTGCGGATCCTGCTCGGCCAGCGCACCCTGCACGTGCAGCGTGACCGGGCGGAACGCCCAGGCGTGCACCGTGCCGTCCAGCGACACCAGGGCGCACTTGCAGCCGGAGGTGCCGAGGTCGACGGCGAGCACGAGGCGTGTGTCCCCGCCGTCAGGCCCGGTGTGCGGCGATCGGCGCATGTCAGAAGCGGCGCGAGACCGACACCACGACCTTGTTCCCGTCGGTGGCACGCAGCGTGTCGCCGTCCTGCGCGAGGTACAGCTCCCGGACCCGGGTGTTCGTGATCACCCAGTCGGCGTTCCATTCGAAGCCCCAGCGCTTGTGCGTGACGCCGATGCGATAGTCGGAGAAGTCTGCCTCCTTGAAGTGGGCGATCTTCTGATGGCCGGCGTGCAGGTTCAGCGTCGTCGTCGGGCTCAGGCCGTACTTGTAGTCGAGGTCGAACAGCCAGCTGCCGCGCGAGCCGTGATCGCCGCGTGCGTAGCAGTCGAGCGCCTGGGTCGGGTCGGCCATCAGCGCGAGCATGGTGCCGCACACGCCACCGGTGTCCGCGCCGCGATAGGTCTTGGAGATCACGTTGAGGATGCGCCCCTCCAGCGCGCCGTAGCCGATCTCGGCCACGGCGAACGCGCTGTCGTATCGAGTGCTCCGGAAGTCCGCCGGCGTGCCGTTGGCGAGGTCGAAGCCGTGCGGCGCTTCGAATTTCGCGCCGGGGAACAACTCGGTCGCGATGCCGGCGCCGAAGTGCCAGCCCTCAGGGTCGCCGAAGCGGTAGCCGCCGGCCAGCGTCACGCCGACGCCAGCGCCTTCGAGGAATTGCTTCTTGCTGACCGACGAGATTTCGACGAGCCCGACGAGGCCGCTTTCATGGGCCGCCTCCACGCTCAGCTTCATCCCCGGCCGGTTCAGCGAATCAGAGATGCCGCGGGTGCGCAGGTCCGACGTGACCTTGACATCGGCGTCGACGGCGTAGCTGGCCGTCTCCGCAGCCAGCACCTGGCCGACGACGCCGGCGAGCAGCATGCCGATGGCAAACGAGAGTGGGCGAAGCAGGGGCATGAGTCTCTCCGTAGAGGTTATGGGCAGGGTCAGGGTTTGCAGGCCGGTGTCGCCGGAACGGCGGAAACGCGCTTGAGTTGCTCGGTCTGGCCGAGGACCTCCATGCCGACAAAGGCGCGGATGTACAGGTCGCCGCCCTTGGTGCGCACGACGCCCTTGTATTTCTTCTTGTCGCGTGGGTCGTAGACCCAGCCATCGCGCCAGGCATCGTTGTCGTAGCGCTGAAGCTGCGCGATCTGCAGGCCGCAGGTGTCGGCCGGTGTGCCGGCGTCCTTGTCCCAGACGATTCGCCCGCACAGCGCACCCGCGCCGTCAGGGCAGGGCTTGAACTCGATCACGGCGTCGTTCTGGGCGGTCATCCACAGACCCCTCGCGTCATCGGCCCCCGCGGCCTCAGCCGAAGACACCGACACCAGGAATGCTGCGGACATCAGGGCGATCAAGGTCTTCACGGTGCGGCTCCTCTCGTGCGTTGCAAGGACATCTCGGACTGGCCAGGTTCAGTAGCTATAGCTATCATATAGTCATCGCTACCGTTTTGTCTTGACGAATTCGCTCGGACAATCCCTGATGCCGCACGCCACCTCCCCGATGCCCCCGATCCGAAAGCCTCAGCCCTCGCTGGCGACCAAGAAGCAGCCCGCGCAACAACGCGCGACCGAGACCTTCGAGCGCATCCTTGAAGTGACGGCGCAGACGCTGGCCGATGTCGGCATCGAGCGGCTGTCCACCAACCTCGTGTGCGAGCGCGCCGGGCTGACGCCGCCGGCGCTGTACCGCTATTTCCCGAACAAGTACGCGCTGCTGTCCGAACTGGGGCAGCGGCTGATGGAGCGCCAGAACGAACGTGTCGGCCACTGGATCACGCTGGAGGTTCTCGACGGCGGCCTCGACGGCCTCGAGCGGGCCCTCGAGGGTCTGATCCTCGACACCTACAAGGTGACCTTGCAGACCGTCGGCGGCGTGTGGATCATGCGAGCCCTGCGCGCCGTGCCTGCGCTGCAGCAAGTCCGGCTGGCATCGCACGCCGCCGTCACGCGCGAGCAGGCCGAGCTGCTGGCCATGGCCCTACCGCAGGCGAACAAAGCCGAACTGGGGCTCGTCAGTCGCGTGGTGGTGGAGCTGATCTATGCCACGGTCGAAATGATCTTCGACGAACCGCTCGACGTGAAGGCAGTCGCCCGCACGGTGGCCGGCATGGTCGCCAGCCACATGGCCCGCATCGATCCGGAGCGCGACGGCGGGCGGAGTCGCCCGGCCCGCAAGTCCGGGCGTGGCAAGTAGCGCGAGTGGCCTTGGCGAACCGGCTCGGTGGGGCCTTCCCGATACCGGCGGCTACGCCGCAGCGCCGGCGTCCTTCAGCATCAGCTTCAGGCGCTTTCGTCCTTCCGCGTTCGTGCTCCTCCACGCCTTGAGGGCCAGCGCGAGGAACTGCTGCTCCGACGCGCTCATGCCCTGCGGCTCGTGCTCCTCGTCGAGCCAGCCGGCCGGCTGATCGCAGGCCGATTCGACCTGCCGCGCGAGCCGGTCCCCGATCGGGCGGCTGCTCTTGATCTGGCTCCACATGCTGGGGCTGATCTGAAGCCTTTGCGCGAAGGCCTGCTCCATGCCCTTGGGCGGAACGCCGGCGCGCATCTGCTCCTCGGCGAACTTCTGGAACAAGCTGAGAACGTTCTGGCGACGGTGGACGGTGATGTTCGCGGGCACTGGAGTTGTCGTGGCGACGAAACGCGGTGTCAAAGAAAGATTGTCGCACCCGCTTGACGCTGCAGTGAAGACTCTTTACAGTCCGCATCCTCGCTGCAAAGAACTGCGGCGCGAACCCGATCAACAGCAACCCAACACCGAAGAGTTCATCGTGCAACGCCAAGGCCACATCGCAAACCGCTCGCTGCCCGTGAAGGGCCAGTGTGCGTTCGTGCGCACCGCCTTTGGCAAGGCCGCCGCGGTCGTCACGATGAATGAACGGCATCCCATCAAGAGCCAGCGACCGGTCGGGTCGCTTGGTGACGAGGATGGGATGCATCCGGGCAAGGGAGGCGCATAAGGCGCGCGTCCCCTCCACTCGATCACACGTCGAGGCCCGGATTCCGAAAGGATCCGGGCCTTTTTGTTTCCGAGCCGGTCGGCAACCGGCTCACATCGCGTCCCCAAAGGACGCACCGCGGCGCATCGGCGCGGCGGATCGCTCTTTAACAAGTTGCCGCGAACACGCCGCACATCTGGGTGCGGTGCGTGTTCGCAACCAAGCGGATATAGCTCAGCAGGCAGAGCGCGGCCACGCCATGGCCGAGGCCCGGGGTTCGATGCCCCGTATCCGCTCCATGCATCTCATTGCGGGTGTGTTCCGGCACAACGGTCGGGCATGTGTCCTCGGAAGCGCGAGGACGGCCGGAATGTGCGGCGCAGGGACGCCTGCGCCCGTGCAGCGAGAGCGCTTCGCAGCGGGGCACCGCACTCGCGCTGGAGCACAACCGCAATGAGATCGAAGGCCCCTGTAGCTCCGCAGGAAGAGCAGCCGCCTTGTCAGCGGCAGGTCGCGCGTTCGAAGCGTCGCGGTGGGCACCATCAACCAGAAGCCCTCGTGGAGCTCACGCTTCGAGGGCGGAAATCGGCCGCACCGATTGGGCGGCGCCGGAACCCGTCACCGGATGGCACATGCTCCGTTAACTCAGTGGCCAGAGTGCCGGCCTGTCTAGTCGGAAGCCGCGGGTTCGACTCCCGCACGGGGCGCCAACCACACCTCGTGTAGCTCAGTGGCAGAGCACCGTCTCGATAAGGCGGGGGTCGATGGATCGTTCCCATCCGCGAGGACCAGTCATTCATCTCGGTGTAGCGCAGTTGGAAGCGCGCATGCCTTGGGAGCATGAGGTCGTCCGTTCGAACCGGACCACCGAGACCAGTTCGCGTGCGCTGAGGTGTGGCCGTAGCTCAATGGCAGAGCCGCAGGTTGTGGTCCCGCTGACGTCGGTTCGAATCCGACCGGTCACCCCTCAGCGCATTCGATTCAATCCCCTCGTGGCGGAAATGGCAGACGCAACGGTCTCAGAAGCCGTGGCCGCAAGGCATGCCCGTTCGACCCGGGCCGAGGGGACCACTCCAACACGACAAGGAGGCTGTCATGAAGCAGCACAAGCAGGACCAGCGGTTCTGGTTTCGAGGTGACGAGCAAGCGCCGCAAGGGCTTCCCGTCTGAAACGAAGGTCAAGCGCGGCCAGCGCGTCGTGCACGGCGACAAGCACCTGCACGAGAAGCTGGGGCGCAACGATCCGTGCCCTTGCGGCGCCGGGAGGAGCTTTCAAGCGCTGCTGCCTTCGCAGCGGCTGCTTTCGACGGCGTGCTTCGCAACGACTACCTCCGCGAGTGACGCCGATGCCGGTCCGGTAGCCCAGTGGAAGAGCAGAGTCCTCATAAGGCTCAGGTCGGTGGATCGTTCCCACCCCGGACCACCAGCGCAAGGAGAGCTGCCCGAGAGCGGTAAGGGGTCGGCTTGGCTAACGATGCCGGTGCGAAAGCGCTGCACAGGTTCGAGTCCTGTGCTCTCCGCCAGTTCTCTTGCAGTCCCGTTCGTCCAACGGCAAGGACACGACCCTTTCAACGTCGAAACACGGGTTCGATTCCCGTACGGGACGCCACACGCGGGTGTAGCTCAAGGGGTAGAGCAGCCGGCTTTTGACCGGCAGGCCAGGGTTCGATCCCCTGCGTCCGCACCAGTACCCATCTGACGGGGTGTAGTCGAGTGGCCTCAGACAGCCGGCTTTGAACCGGTGCTACGCAGGTTCGAATCCTGCCACCCCTGCCAACCCACAGCCCCCTAGCTCAGAGGCAGAGCAGCGCTCTTACAAAGCGACGGTCGGGATCTCGGAATTCCCGGGGGCTACCAATAGATGCGTCCGTAGCTCAGCGGACAGAGCGCGGCCGTGCGAAGGCCGAGGGCGGTGGTTCAAGACCACCCGGACGCACCAACTGAGAACCAAGGAGAACAGCCATGGAGCTGATGAAGAACGTCCAGGGATGGACCGAAGGCGTCGAGGTGGACCACCAGGCGCTGAACCAGATCCGCAACATCGCGGGCTTGCCCATCGTGGCAGGCCACGTCGCCATCATGCCGGACGTGCACCTGGGCAAGGGTGCGACCGTGGGCTCGGTGATCCCGACCCGCGGCGCGATCATCCCGGCCGCCGTCGGCGTGGACATCGGCTGCGGCATGTGTGCGCTGCGCACCGACCTGCAGGCGGGTGATCTGCCCGCAGGTCTCTCGGCCCTGCGCTCGGCGATCGAGTCGCTGGTGCCGGTCGGCTTCTCCCTGCACGACAAGGAGATGAACCCCACCCACGAAGCGGCGCACGGCCGAGTGCTCAAGCAACGCATGGACAAGCTCTACGCCCGCTTCGAGAAGCTCTCGATCCTGCAGGTGCTCGGCTCGCTCGACGCCCGCAAGATCTGGAAGCAGCTCGGCACGCTGGGCGGCGGCAACCACTTCATCGAGCTGTGCCTCGACGAGGCCGGCGCGGTGTGGGTGATGCTTCACTCGGGCTCACGCAACATCGGCAAGACGATCGGCGAAGCCGCGATCGGCATGGCGCGCGAAGCGGCCGTGAAGGCCGGCGTCGCGCTGCCCGACCGCGACCTGGCCTGGTTGAACGAGGGCTCGCCCGAGTTCCACCAGTACGTCGAGGCCTTGCAGTGGGCGCAGGACTACGCGGCGCTGAACCGCGACCTGATGCTGTTCCGCGTGATGCGCGCGCTGCGCGAAACGCTCGGCCGGGAGATCGGTTCCACCCAGGAAGCGATCAACTGCCACCACAACTACGCGACTGTCGAAGAGCACTTCGGCTCGCAGGTGTGGATTACCCGCAAGGGCGCGGTGAGCGCGCGCGAAGGCCAGCTCGGGATCATCCCCGGCTCGATGGGCGCCAAGTCGTACATCGTGCGCGGCAAGGGCAACCCCTTGGCGTACTGCTCGTGCTCGCACGGCGCAGGTCGTCGTCACTCGCGTGGCGCGGCCAAGCGCCTGTTCGACCTCGACGCGCTGGCGGCGCAAACCGCCGGCGTGGAGTGCCGCAAGGACGAAGGCGTGCTCGACGAGATTCCCGGTGCCTACAAGGACATCGACGCGGTGATGGCCGCCCAGGGCGACCTGGTGAGCGTGGAGCACACGCTCAAGCAGGTGTTGTGCGTGAAGGGCTGAAGGAGTCGCTGGTGCGCTCCTTCGGCCCGCAAAGCTGAAGGAGAGGAGGAATTCCCATGCACCAGCATGTACTGCAACTGGACATCCAGGGCACGCCGCAGCGCTGGATCACGCTGCAGCAAGCGGCTCTGCACTACGCGACCGACGCGGTCGCCTGGGACGACGGCGAGACGCCACTGCGCACGCTGCGCGGTGGCATCAACGTGGCCAGCGGCCGTCAATCGGCGATCGATGTTCACCCGATCATCGCGCTGTGTGGCGCGCCTCGCATCAACCTGTTCGAGGTGGTGCCGGGCGTGACGAAGCTGAAGCTGTTCCGTCGCGACCGCTGCACCTGCGCGCTGGCCGCGCGCCTGCCGAAGGGATCGCGCCTGAGTTGAAATCGACAACACAACGACCAGACCGAGCGCGAACGTGCAGTGAAGAAGAAGTAGGAAGGCGCCGCATGCGAATGCCCGCGGGAGTACAGCACCACCATGCCGCGGAGGTCGCAAACCTCCCCCCGGTGACCTCGGGAGGCAGCTCTCGTGACGCTCGTCGCATGCCTCGCCGCCGGGCGACCGGCGACGTCTTGCCGTCCCTTGTCGCGCTTGTTTTCCGTCGGAAGACGGGAATGCAGGTGGACCTACAGCTTTGAACGCTCGTGGTCGCGGGTTCGAGTCCCGCCGGTCCCATGTCAGGGGGACCGTAGCTCAGTCGGATAGAGCACGTTCGTTTCACCGTCCCTTGTCACCGTCTTTCGGCGGGATCGCTTTGCGATGAATGCTGTGGAGACTACAGGTCAGAGCACTGGCGCCACGCGGCGCCGGAGGTCGCGGGTTCGAGTCCCGCCGGCTGCGAAGCCCGTAGCTCAGGAAAGAGGTCTCCTCGATCCTCGTCATCGCCAAATTGAAGGGGCGCCGTTTCGGCGCCCCTTTTTCTTTGCTGCAAGCTCAGCGCAGTCCCTGGCGATTCAACGCCGCAACAGCAGCTCACACGTCGATGTTCGCCGCCCTCAACGCATTCGTCTCGATGAAGTCGCGGCG
Organism: Piscinibacter sp. XHJ-5; assembly: GCF_029855045.1. Taxonomy (GTDB): domain Bacteria; phylum Pseudomonadota; class Gammaproteobacteria; order Burkholderiales; family Burkholderiaceae_C; genus Albitalea. The sequence goes on along the minus strand of NZ_CP123228.1, from coordinate 5,533 downwards.
CGGCTCGACCTCGTCGCCCATCAGCATCGTGAACACCCGATCCGCCTCGATTGCGTCGTCGATCTGGACCTTGAGCAGACGGCGGACGCTCGGGTCCATCGTCGTTTCCCACAGCTGCTGCGGGTTCATTTCGCCCAGGCCCTTGTAGCGCTGGCGTCCGACGGCGCCTTCGGCTTGCTGCATGAGCCACGCCATCGCCTGGCGGAAATCGCCGACCTGGGCTTCCTTCTGCTTCTCGCCTTCACCGCGTCGCACGACGGCGCTGGCGCTGACCAGGCCCTTGAAGGTCTTGCCGGCGGTCGACAGCGCTTCGTAGTCGGCGCCGTGCACGAAGTCGGCGCTGATGACGCTGCTTTTCACGTTGCCGTGGTGCATGCGGCTCACGCGCAGGATGTGCTTGTCCATGCGTGCGTCGAACTCGGCCGTGACCTCCGCGTCGTGCAGCGCCGCCTTCAGCGCCGCCGCCGACGTCTCGGCCGCCTCGAGCGTGTCGAGATCCAGCTCGAGCCCGTTGGCCATCGCGCGCAAGGCTTCGACGTCCATCCAGTTCGACAGCCGCTCGACGACGTTGTTGGCAAGCACATATTGGCGCGCCAGCGCCTCGAGCGCGTCGCCTTGCAGCACCGCCACGCCGGCCACGCCGGTCTCGAGCTTGGCGTCCTTCAGCGCGACGCGCATGAGGTAGGCATCGAGCTCGTGGCCGTCCTTCAGGTACTGCTCTTCCTTGCCGAGCTTGACCTTGTACAGCGGCGGCTGCGCGATGTAGATGTGGCCGCGCTCGACCAGCTCGGGCATCTGCCGGTAGAAGAACGTCAGCAGCAACGTGCGGATGTGCGCGCCGTCGACGTCCGCGTCGGTCATGATGATGATGCGGTGGTAGCGCAGCTTGTCGGGATTGAATTCGTCCTTGCCGATGCTCGTGCCCAGCGCCGTGATGAGCGTGAGGATCTCGTTGCTGGTGAGCAGCTTCTCGAAGCGCGCCTTCTCGACGTTGAGGATCTTGCCGCGCAGCGGCAGGATCGCCTGGAACTTGCGATCACGCCCCTGCTTGGCCGAGCCGCCGGCGGAGTCGCCCTCGACGATGTAGATCTCGCACAGCGCCGGATCCTTCTCCTGGCAATCGGCCAGCTTGCCGGGCAGGCCCATGCCGTCGAGTACACCCTTGCGACGCGTCATCTCGCGCGCCTTGCGCGCGGCTTCGCGCGCGCGGGCCGCCTCGACGATCTTGCCGCAGATGATCTTCGCGTCGGCGGGGTTCTCGAGCAGGTAGTCGGTGAGCGCCTTGCTGACCACGTCTTCCACCGGTCCGCGCACCTCGCTGGAGACCAGCTTGTCCTTGGTCTGGCTGGAGAACTTGGGCTCGGGCACCTTCACGCTCAGCACGCAGCACAGGCCCTCGCGCATGTCGTCGCCGCTGACCTCCACCTTGGCCTTCTTGGCCAGCTCGTTGTCCTCGATGTACTTGTTGATGACACGCGTCATCGCCGCGCGCAGGCCGGTGAGGTGGGTGCCGCCGTCGCGCTGCGGGATGTTGTTGGTGAAGCACAGCACGTTCTCGCTGTAGCCGTCGTTCCACTGCATCGCGACTTCGGCCGTGATGTTGGTGTTCTGCTCCGACAGCTTCTCGCCCGTGGCATGGAAGATGTTCGGATGCAGCACCTTCTTGCCGGTGTTGATGAAGTCGACGAAGCCCTTCACGCCGCCGACGAAGGCGAAGTTGTCTTCCTTGTTGTTGCGCTCGTCGACCAGGCGGATCTTGACGCCGTTGTTGAGGAACGAGAGCTCGCGCAGCCGCTTGGACAGGATGTCGTAGTGGTAGTCGATGTTCTCGAAGATCTCGTCGTCCGGCAGGAAGTGCACCTCGGTGCCGCGCTTCTCGGTCTCGCCGGTGATCTTCATCGGGCTCACTTCGAAGCCGTCGCGCATCTCGAGCACACGGTCCTGCGGCACGCCCTTCTTGAACTCGATGAAATGCGCCTTGCCTTCGCGGCGCACGGTGAGGCGCAGCCACTTCGACAGCGCGTTGACGCACGACACGCCCACGCCGTGCAGGCCGCCCGACACCTTGTAGCTGTTCTGGTTGAACTTGCCGCCGGCGTGCAGCTCGGTGAGCGCGATCTCGGCCGCGCTGCGCTTGGGCTCGTGCTTATCGTCCATCTTCACGCCGGTGGGAATGCCGCGGCCGTTGTCGATGACCGAAATCGAGTTGTCGGTGTGGATGGTGACGACGATGTCGTCGCAGTAGCCGGCCAGCGCCTCGTCGATGGAGTTGTCGACCACCTCGAACACCAGGTGGTGCAAGCCGGTACCGTCGGAGGTGTCGCCGATGTACATGCCGGGGCGCTTGCGCACGGCTTCCAGGCCTTCGAGGATCTGGATGCTGCCCTCGCCGTACGGGTCGATGGCGGCCGCTTCAGGGGCCTTGTCGGCGGGTTTCTTGGAGTCGTCGCGAGGGGTGTTCAGGGGATCGATCATGGGGTCCAGACTTCACTTTGGGGCCCGTCACCATCGCGCCGGGTTCCCATAGAAAACACGGAAGCGGGCCGCAGCCCGCTCGTGATGCGTTCGCAGGAACGCCGCTCAAATGCGCATCGGCATTACCACGTACTTGAATCCGCTCTGCTCGGGCACCGTGATCAACGCGCTGGAGTTGGTGTCCTGCAGCTCGATCTTCACCATTTCCTGACTCATGTTGGCCAGCGCATCCATCAGGTAGGTGACGTTGAAGCCGATCTCGATCGTGTCGCCGTTGTAGTCGACCTCGAGCTCTTCCTTGGCCTCTTCCTGCTCGGCGTTGCTCGACGCGATGCGCAACGTGCCGGGCTCGATGTTGACGCGCACACCCTTGAACTTCTCGCTGGTCAGGATGGCCGCGCGCTGCAGGCTCGACAGCAGCGGCGCACGTCCCAGCGTCACGTGGTTCTTGTGGTTCTTTGGGATCACGCGGTTGTAGTCGGGGAACTTGCCCTCGACGAGCTTGGTGACGAATTCCATGCCGGAGAAGCTGAACTTGGCCTGGTTGCCGGCGAAGCGCATCTCGATCGGGCCTTCGTCGCCGTCCTTCTCGTCCTTCAGCAGGCGCTGCAGCTCGAGCACCGTCTTGCGTGGCAGGATGACTTCCTGCTTGGGGATCTCCACGTCGAGCGTCGCCTGCGCAAGCGCGAGGCGGTGTCCGTCGGTGGCCACCAGCGTGAGGTTCTTGCCTTCGGCGACGAACAGGATGCCGTTGAGGTAGTAGCGAATGTCGTGCACCGCCATCGCGAAATGCACCTGGTTGATGAGGTGCTTGAGCGTCTTCTGCGGCACGCTGAACATCGGCCCGAAGTCGGCCGCTTCCTGCACCAGCGGGAAGTCGTCGCTCGGCAAGGTCTGCAGCGTGAAACGGCTCTTGCCGCCTTGCAGCGTGAGCTTGTTCTGGTTGGCGCTCAGCGTCACGGTCTGGTCCGCCGGCAGCGCACGCAGGATGTCGATCAGCTTGCGCGCACCCACCGTGGTGGCGAAGTTCGCGGGATCGCCGTCGAGCTCGGCGCTGGTGCGCACCTGGATCTCGAGGTCGGACGTGGTGAACTCGATCGCGCCGCCGGTCTTGCGCAGCAGTACGTTGGCGAGGATGGGCAGCGTGTGCCGACGTTCGACGATGCCCGACACCGCCTGCAGGGCGTTCAACAATTTTTCTTGCGTTGCCTTCAAGACAATCATATGAACCTCTTAACTTGGTCGTTCTAGTAGAGCCTGAGGGGCGTCTGTGGAGAACGCCATTTTCCCTTTTTCTGTCAACCGTTTACGTCCCGGTGAACCCTGTGGGCCGCCACCTGGGATGGGCGGGACTCGCGACCCACAACTTCGGCCGAAGGCGTGTTGCTGTGGACATCCCGTCGCTTGTTCAAGAGTTGTCCCCACCCTTGTTGCTTGACGAGCGACGGTTCAATGTGATCAGCCCTTGAGTGTCTGTTCGAGCACGTGGAGCTGCTGGTTCAGCTCCGTGTTCTTCTGCCGCTCGGCCGCGATCTTGCGCACCGCGTGCAGCACGGTGGTGTGGTCGCGACCACCGAACAGTTCGCCGATCTCGGGCAGGCTCTTCTGGGTCATTTCCTTGGCGAGGTACATCGCGATCTGGCGCGGCCGCGCGATGCTGGCCGGCCGCTTCTTCGAATACATGTCGGCGACCTTGATCTTGTAGAAATCGGCCACCGTCTTCTGGATGTTCTCGACGCCGACCTGACGGTTCTGGATCGAGAGCAGGTCCTTCAGCGCCTCGCGAGCGAGCTGGATGTTGATGTCCTTGTGCGAGAAGCGCGAGTACGCCAGGATCTTGCGCAGCGCTCCTTCGAGCTCGCGCACGTTGGCGCGCACGTTCTTCGCCACGAAGAAGGCCACGTCCTCCGGCATCGTCGCGCCTTCGGCGTCGGCCTTGCGCATCAGGATGGCCACGCGCATCTCCAGCTCGGGCGGCTCGATCGCCACCGTCAGGCCGGCGTCGAAGCGCGAAGTCAGACGCTCGTCGATGTCCACCAGCCCCTTCGGGTAGGTGTCGCTGGTCATGATGATGTGCGCGCGCTTGGCGAGCAGGGCTTCGAAGGCGTTGAAGAACTCCTCCTGCGTGCGCTCCTTGCCGGCGAAGAACTGCACGTCATCGATCAGCAGCAGGTCGAGCGAGTGGTACTTGGCCTTGAGCTCGTCGAAGGTCTTGCGCTGGTAGTTCTTCACCACGTCGGTGATGAACTGCTCGGCGTGCAGGTACAGGATGCGCGCGTCGGGCTTGTCGGCCAGCAGCGCATTGCCCACCGCATGGATCAGGTGGGTCTTGCCGAGGCCGACGCCGCCGTAGATGAACAGCGGGTTGTACATCTGCCCCGGTGCGCCGGCGACATGCAGCGCCGCCGTGCGCGCCATCTGGTTGGCACGGCCCGGCACCAGCGTGTCGAACGTGAGGTTCAGGTTCAGCCGGTGGCGCGACAGCTCGCGCGCACCGGGCGGTGACGGCGGAACGGCGGTGAGAAGCGGTGCGCCGTTCAGCGCAGCGGCCGCACGCACCGGCCCGACGCTCGAGACGTTGACGGCGGCGGGGTAGGTGGCGGCATTGGCGGCTGGCCGATCGGCGGCGTCGCGAGGCGCCAGCGCGATTTCAAGGCGCACCGGCTTGCCGGCCAGTTCGGTCAGCACGGCCTCGATCCGGCCGGCGTACTGGTTGCGGATCCAGTCCAGCTTGAAGCGGTTGGGCACCCGCAAGGTCACCACGGCGTCGCCGGCGCCGCCGTCCGCGACATCGGCGGCCGGCAGCGGGCGAATCCAGGTGTTGAATTGTTGTTCGGGCAGTTCGGCGGCAAGTCGCTCGCAGCCACGCTGCCAGAGGTCAGCGCTCATGTTGTGGAAAACTCTTTTCGGAGCGGCCGGATTGTACGTCCCCCGAATCGGCCGAGGGGCTGGTTATCCACAGTTCCGAATGCTCGGTCAAGACCCCTCGGACACCGCATCCTGCCGTCCAAGTCTTTGACTTCAAAGGGGGTTTTTGGTGTAATAGTGGGTTTCCCGA